>CBIFVZ010000037.1:0-36507 GCA_966185765.1 uncultured Enterobacteriaceae bacterium
CCAGGACTTCCTGCTGGTTATTACCGATGCTGGAAACGATGCCCAAGCCAGTAATTACTGCACGTTTCATTCAATACCTCTTTAGATGGCGCTGTTTAATCATTCGAGTCGCACAATAGCGTACAGTTGTACGCCGAACAAGTCCGATCAGACGAAACCCGGGGAAATTTGCACCGACAAACGCACACCGTTAAGATCGCGCTATCGCCTGCTATACGAGCCACAAACGTGAACCCATCATCCGTACAATCTGCCCGCATCCACTTTAATGAAGACGGTACACCTGTATCCCGAGAGTTTGACGATGTCTACTTCTCTAATGATAACGGGCTTGAGGAAACGCGCTATGTGTTTCTCGATGCAAACCGATTGCCCGCACGTTTTACGGAACATTCTCGCGAACTATTCGTAACAGCTGAAAGCGGCTTTGGTACCGGGCTTAACTTCCTGACGCTGTGGCAGGCTTTTCGCACTTTTCGTCATCATCATCCCGATGCCCCACTGCAGCGGCTGCATTTTATAAGTTTTGAGAAGTTTCCTCTGACCGCGCCCGACCTCGCAGCGGCTCACGCCCACTGGCCAGAGCTGGCTGAACTTGCGCAGGCTTTACAGGCGCAGTGGCCCCTGCCCTTTAGCGGCTGCCACCGCCTGTTGCTGGATGAAGGGAGGGTGACGCTGGACCTGTGGTTTGGGGATATTAACGAGACATTGTCTCAGCTTGATGACAGCGCCAACGGCAAGGTTGACGCCTGGTTTCTGGATGGTTTCGCGCCTGCCAAAAATCCAGAAATGTGGACACAAGCCCTGTTTACCGGCATGGCACGTCTTGCGCGCCCAGGCTGTACGCTAGCCACCTTTACTGCCGCTGGTTTTGTGCGCCGCGGTCTGGAGGAGGCCGGATTCAGCATGCATAAGCGTAAGGGCTTTGGCCGCAAACGCGACATGCTGGTCGGTGAGATACTCACCCTTACTGGCGTAAAACCGCGCACGCCCTGGTATGCTCGCCCGGCAGCCGGGGTGCGCGAAGCCGCTCTGGTCGGCGGGGGGATCGCCAGCGCCCTGCTTGCACTGATGTTGCTCAGGCGCGGCTGGCAAGTCACGCTTTACTGCGAAGACGCTCAACCCGCTCAGGGGGCTTCTGGCAACCGGCAGGGCGCGCTTTATCCGCTGCTCAACGGTCACGACCCGGCCCTGGCGCAGTTTTTCCCTGCCGCCTTTACCTTCGCCCGCCGCCTGTATGACGCGCTGCCTGTGGCATTTGACCACGACTGGTGCGGCGTAACGCAGCTCGGCTGGGATGAAAAAAGCCAGCACAAGATTGACCAGATGCTCGCACCTGGCTTGCCGCAGGCGCTGGCTCATGCGCTGGACGCACAGCAGGTACAGGCGTCAAGCGGCCTTCAAACCGGCTGCGGCGGCATCACTTTCCCACAAGGCGGCTGGTTATGCCCGGCAGAACTCACTGGTGCCTGTCTGACGCTCGCGCAAGCACAAGGGCTAAGGCTGCACTATCAGAAGCAGGTCACGACACTGACCCAGAATAAAGCAGGTTGGCAGCTTGATTTCAATGATGGCACCCAGGCACAGCATGCCACCGTGGTGCTGGCAAACGGCCACCGTATTAACCAGTTTGCCCAGACTGAAGCCCTACCGATGTACGCCGTTGGCGGCCAGGTCAGCCATATACCTACCACAACTGAACTTGCAAAGTTGCGCCAGGTGCTGTGCTACGACGGCTATCTGACACCACAGAATGTGAATAATCACTACCATTGCATTGGTGCCAGTTATCACCGAGGTATGACTGTCGTGCGCTACAGCGAAGACGATCAGCAACATAACCGCCAGCGTTTGATTGACTGCTTCCCGACGCAGACCTGGCCGCAAGAGGTAGACGTCAGTGGCAATGAAGCACGCTGCGGCGTGCGTTGTGCCACGCGTGACCATCTGCCGATGGTGGGCGCAGCACCGGATTTTGACGCTACGCTCACACAGTACGCCACACTGAGTCAATCACCGCAGGCAGCAGAGCCTGCGCCTTATTATCCTGGTTTGTTCCTGTTAGGTGCACTGGGTTCACGCGGGCTGTGTAGCGCACCGCTGGCAGCAGAAATACTGGCTGCACAAATGAGCGATGAACCACTGCCACTTACTGCCCAAACGCTGGCAGCGCTAAACCCAAACCGGCTGTGGGTAAGAAAGTTACTGAAAGGGAAACCGGTGCATTAAACAGGTCGGGCTGCCTGAGGGCAGCCCGAACCAGGTTATTTTCCAACCAGATATGCGTCTTTGGTTGGGTCTGTTTTCACCAGCCATTTACCGCTGCGGCGAAACGAACTCGCGGTCGCATAGGTATCTTCCATAAACTGAAAGTATTCGATTTTACCATCGTTCACCTTCGCCAGAATGGCAAAAGGTGAGGTAAAGGTATTGCCAACGGCTTTAGAGCGATACGTAAAACGCCCAAATACCGCAACGTTTTCGCCGCTGCTAAACATGTCGCTCACCTTAAAGTCCAGTATATCCCAGTACTTCTGGACACGAACAAAGGTGCTGATAAAGCCCGCTGGCCCTTTCGAGGTGCCAGTCCAGGGTTCGATTTGTTTTAGCTCCGGGTTCTCAAAGTTGAGCGAAACATAGGTAGCATCACTTGCGACCAGTTTTTGCGAGGCATCCGTTATCTTGTCCGGCGCAGTATTGGATAAAAACGCGCTGATGACATCCAGTGGTTTGCCCGTTTTTAGTGCTTCCGCTATTTCCTGCTCCGGCGTTTTCGCCTGCACCTGCCCACTGACTACCAGCAGTCCCAGCAACATGCCAGCAACCAGGGAATGCCCATAATGCTTTGATATCACGTTCATTATTTACCTCGACAGGTTTATTTGCCCGGCGTTACACCCGGCTGTAAAACAATATGTTTGTACTCAAGAAAATCTTCCATCTGCGCCAGTCCACGCAGACGCCCCTGACCACTTTGCTTGTAGCCGCCTTCTTCAAACTCATCACGCATCGTCGCCCAGTCGTTAATCCAGACGGTGCCAGCCTCAAGTTGAGCAGCAACACGTAATGGACGGTCAACATCGCCAGACCAGACACTCGCCGCAAGGCCGAATTCGCTGTCATTGGCAAGCTCTATTACCTGCGCTTCACTGTCAAACACCTGCAGGGTTAAAACCGGGCCAAACACTTCCTGTTGCACAATAGTCAGTGAGGGGTCAGTAACTTCCAGCAGCGTTGGGCGATAAAACGCACCCGCTGCGAGCGGACCATCTGTTACCGGGCCGCCGCGCACCAGCACCTGAGCACCTTGCGCAATAGCCGTCTCCACCATCGCGTTAACCCTCGCCACGCTGGCTTTGTCAATAAGTGGCCCCATCTCACTTGTACTGTCGGTCCCTGGTCCCACTCTTACCGCCTCCAGCCGCGCGCTCAGGCGCTCACGCACCTGATCTGCGATACCGCGCTGCACCAACAGGCGGCTACCCGTCATACAGAACTGGCCTGAAAACGTGGTGAGGGATTTCTCGATTTTCACTAACGCGGCATCAAGGTCGGCATCATCAAACACAATAGCGGGCGTTTTGCCGCCCAGCTCAAAACCAAACCGTTTCAGTTTTGCACCACCGGCTGCGGCAATGGCTTGCCCGGTTTGCGTACTGCCGGTAAAGCTGATAACGGGTACCAGCGGTGATTCCACCAGGTGGCTGAGCACCGCTTTCTCCCCGGTTACCATATTCACGACTCCCGCAGGCAAATAAGGCGATGAGCTGATGATACGGGCAATAAACGCATTCACCTGCGCGGTCTGTCCGGGCATTTTGATGACCGTTGTACAGCCTGCCGCCAGCGCCGGGGCCAGTGAGCGACTCAAAAGCGCGGCCGGAGAGTTCCACGGCACGCTGATGCCAGCCACCCCCACCGCCTCGCGAATCAGCAGCGAAAAGCGCCCTTGCGCCCACTGCGCCGCGCGCCCGCCATCGAGGTAAATGAGTCCGGCACAGTAGCGTAATCCCGCTGCCACCAGCGATAGCTCAAACTCTGCCTCCGGCAAAATTTTGCCGTTCTCAAGGCTTAGCAGTTTCGCCAGTTCCGGTAGATTCTGTTCAACGCGGTAAGCCAGGTCATGTAAAGCCCGGGCGCGCAATTCGCGATTATGTCGCCACTCGCTGTGGATAAAGGCATTGTGCGCTGCGACAACGGCCTGTTGTGCTGTGGATTCATCACCAATGGCATAATCACCAATTTTTCGACCGGTCGCAGGATCGACACTCTCGCCCTGTTCGGCACTGTCAACCCACTGCCCGTTTATCCAGTGCAGTGCCTTATCCTGAGAGGATTGAACGTCATTCATTATGATTTCTCCAGCAACAATGCTGTACTCACAGTAGCCGCTTTACAGCCTGTGAATAAGTCATTATCGTGAGTAACACTGTTCCACTGGTGGAATAATCTATGCCGCTGAACCCCACCGATTTACTGTTTTTTATCCGGGTCGTTGAGGAAGGCAGTTTTACGCTCGCGGCTGAACGCCTGAATGTGCCAAAATCCACGCTGTCGCGGCGCATTTCGCAGCTGGAAGATACGCTGGGAGAGATTTTGCTGCGCCGCACAACGCGCACGCTGACGATTACCGAGTTTGGTCACACCTTTTATCTGCAGGCAAAACGCGTGGCCTATGAACTGGATATTGCCGCCACGCTGAGTGACCGGCATTTACAGCAGCCCGGCGGCCTGTTGCGCCTGTCCATGCCAGGCGGATTCACGCCCGATATGCTCGGTGCGTTTTTGAACCGCTTTGTGGACCGCTACCCGGATATTCAGCTGGAAGTGAATATTTCACAGCGCCGTGTCGACCTTGTGGCAGAAAACTACGATCTGGCACTACGGCTGGGAAAACTGGCGAATGATGCCACTCTGGTCGCCAGAAAAATCACCACCTTTCAACCGCGTCTTTATGCCTCTCCTGAATGGATTGCCCGCTATGGCGCGCCACAAACACCAGATGACATACTCAATCAGCCCGTGCTGATGTTACAAATGCACGCTTCGGATTCGACGCTGTGGGAAATGGAACACCAGGGGGTGAGATGGCAAAAAACGCCGCCAATTCGGGTAAAAGCCAACACGCCGGACGTGCTTAAAGCGATGGCGCTGGCGGGTGCAGGACTGGCCTGCCTTGCCGAGCACTATGCAAGACCTGATGTCGTAAACGGCCAACTCACTGGCGTCCTGACGGACTGGCGCATGCCGGGTATTCCCGTTTGGGCCGTGTTTCCGGGGCGGCGGCTTATTCCCGCCCGCACCCGAATCTTTATTGATGAACTAAAGCAGCACCTTAACGAAGAGGAAAAAAACCAGTGGGCTTCGCCGGGTGAAAAAGGCTGACAGACCGAGCGGTACTCGTCATGCTGTTTTCCACAGAAAACGAGTTCATTAGGTTGCAGCAACGAGGTCAGGCGTGACTCCCCCGTTCCCCTCGTTGACTTTGCGAGCCGCTTCGCAAAGCGGGCTGTTGCCCCTGTCATACCCGCACTTTCTGTAACATCAAACAAGCAAATCAGATACACTCCCCTCAAAGAATCAAACAGCTGGTAACATTTTTGCGCAGGCGAATACGGATATCTCTCACGGCGACATGGCTGGCACTGCTCTCAGTTGCCATGTTGTTCGTCGCGCCAGTCATCTCCCGAGCGCTTGCTCACCACGCCGCCTGCCAGCACGACCATACCGTAGCAATGATGGACATGTCTGCCATGCATCACAGCATGGACATGGCCGAGCACTGTGAAGTAAACACGCCTCTGAAACACAGCCTGATGCCTGACCCGTCCATGTCGCCGATGGAGGAGATTGCCTGCGGCTATTGCCAACTGCTCATTAACTTGCCGTTTATTCTGTTTATTTTCGCAGCCCTGCTCTGGTTGCTGCTGCGTCTTGTTCGCCGAAGCCCTGTCATTGCGCTTAACTGCTCACTGCCATTGCGCACCTGGCTACCACCACGCGCCCGTGCCCCTCCGACTGTCTGTCTGCCCTGAAGGAATAATCCCCACAACAGGTTCGCGTAGCAACGTGCTTATCTCAGGACAGGCACGCGCTGTTACGCCAGAAACACGTTAAGGCATGGAAATGAACACACACGATTTTGTACGTACCCCACTGGCGGCATTCATTCTGATTGCGCTACAAACCAACAGCGTTTTTGCTGAGGAGCCACACGACAATATGCGCATGCCGGATGAATCAGTGATGATTGTCACCGCACCGGCAACGTCGCCACTGGAAGTCATAACCTCCCCTAAAACACCGCGTCAGCCAGTACCGGCAAGCGACGGTTCAGATTATCTGAAGACCATTCCCGGCTTTTCACAGGTGCGCAACGGCGGTACCAATGGCGATCCGGTTTTTCGCGGCATGTTCGGCTCACGCCTGCGTATTATGACCAATAACGGCGAGATGCCTGGTGCCTGTCCGTCACGCATGGATGCGCCGAGCGCCTATATTTCCCCGGAAAGTTTTGATGTGCTCACGCTAATAAAAGGGCCAGAAACCGTACTCTGGGGGCCAGGCAACTCGGCCGGAACCGTACGTTTTGATCGCGAGCAGCCTCGTTTTGATAAACCCGGTATTCAGGGTACTGCCAGTCTGCTTGCAGGCTCCAGACAGCGCTGGGACGAAAATGCTGATATCAGTCTGGGTAACGAACAAGGCTATTTACGCCTGACCGGGAATAAATCCCGTGCTGACGATTATAAAGACGGTAAAGGGGATAGCGTAGCGTCAAAGTGGGATAAGTGGAGCGGTGACATGGCGCTGGGCTGGACGCCTGATAACGACACACTACTGGAACTCACCGCCGGAAAAAGCGACGGTGAAGCGCGCTATGCCGGGCGCAGTATGGATGGCTCACAGTTCAGGCGTGAAAGCCTGGGCGCACGCTTTGAGAAAACTAACATCAGTGAGGTATTCGATAAATTTGAGGCCAATGTCTATTACAACTATGCCGACCACGTGATGGATAACTATTCACTGCGCTCGCCGGGAAGCGGTATGGCGGGTGGCAGTATGGGTAATGCCATGTCATCTGTGATGAGCAAGCCAATGAGGATGGCAATGCAACTCGACAGGCGCACCGTGGGCGGGCGCATGATGGGCACATGGACAGGCTCTGACATTGAACTGCGAAGCGGTGCCGATACCCAGCTTAGCACCCACCGCGGTAAACACGCCGGCAGTTGGGTGAAGGACGCACGTTTTCGGGATTACGGGGTGTTCAGCGAACTAACCTGGAATATGACAGAACAAAGCAAAATTGTCAGCGGCGCACGCCTTGACCGGGTCGTGGTGGATAATTTTAACGCGCAAAGCGCTTCAAAACGCACCGATACCCTGCCCGCCGGTTTTATGCGCTTTGAGCACAGCCTCGCACAACTTCCGGTGACGTTATATGCCGGTCTGGGCTATACCGAACGTTTCCCGGACTACTGGGAACTGTTCTCGCCAACCTATGGCCCGGATGGCGCAACCGATGCTTTCCGTCAGGTAAAAACTGAAAAAACCACACAGCTGGATATCGGTGCACAATATAGCGGTGAGCAGCTTAACGGCTGGGTGTCAGCCTATATCGGACGGGTGAATGACTTTATTTTATTTCGCTATAGCCCGCAGGATACCGCGGTAAGCCAGGTGGATAATATCAATGCCACCATTTTCGGTGGTGAAGCCGGTATAAGTTATCAGCTTACCGAAAACTGGAAAACGGATGCCAGCCTCGCTTACTCCTGGGGCAAAAATACCGATAATCAACAGCCGTTGGCGCAAATCCCCCCGCTGGAAGCGCGACTTGGTCTGTCATGGGAGCATGACGACTGGAGTAGCACCGGCTTGCTACGCCTGGTCAGCCCCCAGCATCGCGTGGCGCTCAATGAGGGGAATGTGGTGGGCAAGGACTTTGACAACAGCGCGGGATTTACCGTGTTTTCTGCTAATGCCGCTTATCGGGTAAGTGAGTCGGTGAAAGTGAGCGCCGGGGTCGATAACCTGTTTAACAAAACCTACAGCGAACATCTGAACCTGGCGGGTAACAGTAGCTTCGGCTACTCCGCGAATACACCCGTTAACGAGCCTGGCAGGACCTTCTGGGGGAAAATTAACGTCACCTTCTGAAGATAACACCGGTCCCGGTAGCCCGTTGCTGATTGTTTAAAGTTAACGTTCACCTGAGGTCTGACAACCAATGGGCTTCAGTCGCGGTGAACGGGTAAAGGGACATTTGCTGCGTCCCTTTACCCTCCCACCGCCCGCCTGGAAATCGCGTGCAGGGAAACTTAGCATCCCGTGCCGTTATGGCCTGACGCAGGCAGATAACGCCCAGCATTTACACCAAATAAAAAGGGAAAGGCCTGTGCCTTTCCCTTTTCAACGCCAGCGTCAGGGTGTGACTCAAGCGACTTTAGCCTGCTGAAACAGGTTGTCCCACATGCCCAACACCAGCGCCTGATCGCGTGGAGACAACTCTCCGGCGTGAATGGCATTCTCCAGACTACGGGTCACGCTCGCGTATACCGCATCTGATGAATGGTCCTCGCCACTCTCCAGCTCAGCCACCGCCAGCGTCAGGTGTCCGCGCAGATAACCGCTGGCAAAAAGTTCATCATCGCTGGCGTGCTCCACCATGTCGTCAATTAACGCCAGAATGCGTGCTTCAAATTCCGCGATCATCGTTCTTCCTCTTAAATCCGTGGCTCACAGATCTTCCGGCCACGGGAACTGTGCCGCCGACAGCGGCGGCGTGTGGTAGTAATCACGCAGCGCCTCAATAAAGCGCGCTGGACGTGGCGGAATACCCTTTTCCAGATATTCCATAACCTGCGCGTGTACACGGCGCTGGAAGACTACCCGGTCCGGCTCAACATCGCCTTCCAGGTTATCGCAGCTGACGTTAAACGGGTAGCCCGCTGCTACACAGAACAACCAGTCAAACGCCTGCGGTTTCACCTCAACGTCTTCAAACTGGCTCTGGGTCTTCGCATCACGCCCATCCGGACAGTACCAGTAGCCAAAATCGACCTGCTCGCGTCGCGCTTTACCGGCGATACACCAGTGCGAGATTTCATGCAGCGCGCTGGCATAAAAACCGTGGGCAAACACAATGCGGTGATAAGGCGTTTCCTTATCTGCCGGAAGATAAATGGGTTCGTCGTCGCCTTTAATCAGACGAGTATTAAATTCGGCCGCGAAACAGCCGTCAAAGATATCAATTAATTGCTGATAGTGGTGTGTCATCAAAATTACGCCATCCCCAGCCAGTGGAGGAAAGCCTGTCCGTGGCTGTCAAATAACAGTTTAGCGCTCATCACCGCCGAAACGATGACGATCATCGGGCGAATTAAACGCTGGCCTTTGCTGAGCACCAGTCGCGAACCGATACGCGCCCCGAGAAATTGACCGGCCATCATGACAAAGCCGGTGCCCCAGACCACCTTACCGCCGATAATAAACAACAGCAGGCCGCCCAGATTTGATGTGGCATTCAACACTTTGGCATGCGCCGTTGATTTCGCCAGGTTATAGCCGCACAGCGTCACAAACGCCAGGGCATAAAACGAACCCGCACCAGGGCCAAAAAAACCGTCATAGAATCCCACGCAACCACCGGCAACCAGCGCGAACGGCAAGCCGTACAGACGACGCTGGCGATCGTCTTCACCCAGTCGCGGCATCAGCAGAAAATACAGGCCGATACCAATAACCAGCAGCGGCAGGATCTGGCGCAGAATATCGGCCTTAACGTGCTGCACTAACAGCGCCCCGGCGGTAGAACCGATAAACGTCATCGCGATATTGAGCTTCTGATCGGCAAGGCTGACGACTTTACGGCGGATAAAGTACAGGCTTGCGGATACCGAGCCACCGCAGGCCTGAAGCTTATTGGTCGCCAGCGCCTGTGCGGGCGACATGCCTGCCGCCATCAGCGCAGGCACCGTCAGCAGACCACCGCCGCCTGCCAGCGCATCAATAAACCCGGCCAGCATCGCCACAAAAAACAACACCACCAGCAGCAGTGGTGAAACCATGAACCATTCCATTGCATGACCCCGTCAGAGAAGGTGGTTATCCAGTAAAGCCTGACAGGAAGGCGGCAGCGGAGGCGGCGTCTTCTTCGCAGGTGTGCTGCCCGGTTTTGCTGGTTCAAACCAGCTTTGCAGCTCGTAGCCGCAGCCGTCACCGGCCGGTGGTGCGGCCTGTTCTTCGCATTCCAGGCTGCCCGCCGGGCAACGCAGGCGCACGTGCATATGGGCACGATGGGCAAACCACGGGCGCACCTTGCGCAGCCACGCACGATCGGTTTGTCCTGCGGTCTCACACAGTTTCAGTTTGATAGCCGGATTGACGAAAATACGCGTGACGTCGTCGTCTTTCGCTGCCATCTTGATGAGTTCACCAATCTGCGGCTGCCACAGACGTTCCAGCACGCGCTTACCGTCCACGGCCACCAGGTCCAGCGCCTGCGGACGAGCCAGTTGCGCGGCAGTCCAGCGATTTTGCGGCAGTTGCAGGAAGATATCCACATCCAGTCCGGTCTGGTGGCTGGCATGTCCGCTGCTAAAACGCCCGCCAGCCGCCATACCCAGATCGCCAATCAGCAACGTGCCAAGCCCGGCCTGGTGAGCCTCACGGCTGAGCTTCTGAATAAACGTCAATAGATCCGGATGACCGAAATAGCGACGCTGATCGGTACGCATCACCTGATAATCTTCGGAATTAAGCGGCAGTGGCTGCGCGCCAACGATACAACCGTTAGAGAACCCACCAATAGACTGTGGGCTGCCGGGAACAGGATGGGTTATTTTTTGCCACGGTGTCGCGGCTATAGCGGCGCTGCTGGCAAGCAGCGCAAGTAATGCTATCAGCGATTTTTTCATGGTATCACCAGCGTGGAATGGGGGTTACAACATCGCCATTCTGGCCGCGCTGGCGCAGCAGATGGTCCATCAACACAATCGCCATCATGGCTTCGGCAATCGGTACTGCACGAATGCCCACGCACGGATCGTGACGCCCGCGGGTGATCATTTCCACCTCTTCGCCATCGCGCGTGATGGTGCGCCCCGGCACCGTAATGCTGGAAGTCGGTTTGAGTGCAATACTCGCCACAATCTGCTGGCCGCTGCTGATACCGCCCAGTACGCCGCCTGCATGGTTACTCAGAAAGCCCGCTTTGGTGATTTCATCACGGTTCTGGCTGCCACGCAGCGCAACGGTGCTAAAACCATCGCCAATTTCCACGCCTTTAACAGCGTTAATGCTCATCAGGGCATGCGCAATGTCAGCATCCAGGCGGTCAAATACCGGCTCACCCAGACCTGGCGGCACGTTGTCGGCCACTACGGTCACTTTCGCGCCAATGGAGTCACCATCTTTTTTCAGCGCACGCATCAGCTCGTCCAGCGCGTCAATCTTATCCGGCTGCGGGCAGAAGAACGGATTTTGCTCAACCTGCGTCCAGTCCTGGATTTCCAGCGCAATATCGCCCATTTGTGTCAGGCAGGCACGCACATTAATGCCATGCTTTTGAGCCAGATATTTTTTCGCGATAGCGCCCGCCGCCACGCGCATTGCGGTTTCACGCGCAGACGAACGCCCACCACCGCGATAATCGCGCAGGCCATATTTTTGCTCGTAGGTGTAATCAGCGTGCCCCGGGCGGAACAAATCTTTAATCGCGCTGTAATCCTGAGAACGCTGATCGGTATTTTCAATCAGCAGGCCAATACTGGTGCCTGTGGTGACACCTTCAAAAACCCCGGAGAGGATTTTGACCTGGTCTGGCTCGCGGCGCTGAGTGGTGTAGCGTGAGGTGCCAGGACGGCGACGGTCAAGATCGTGCTGTAAGTCTGCTTCGGTGAGCGGGATGCCAGGCGGCACACCGTCTACAATACAGCCCAGTGCCGGACCGTGGGATTCACCAAACGTCGTTACTTTGAAGAGTTGTCCAATACTGTTCCCTGCCATCACGGCTCCTTACCGTAGTTATGTTGTCGTTATGATGGAAGCCGGCGGGTCATTGCCCGCCTTAATTATGATTAATCGCGATAAATTCTGAACTGTTCACGCGCGGCGACAAGCTGAGCTTTGGTCAGCATAAAGACCCCGTCACCACCGTTATCAAACTCAAGCCAGGTAAAGGGTACATCCGGATACTGTTCTATCAGGTGCACCATGCTGTTGCCTACTTCGCAAATCAGCACACCGTCGTTGCTCAGGTAGTCCGGTGCGCAGGCAAGAATACGACGCGCCAGCTTCAGGCCATCGGTTCCTGCCGCCAGCCCCAACTCCGGCTCATGCTGGTATTCACCGGGCAAGTCGCCCATGTCCTCGGCATCCACATACGGCGGATTGGTAACGATAACGTCATATTGCACTTTCGGCAGGTCGCGGAACAGGTCGCTGCGAATCGGTGTCACATTATGCAGCATGCCGTGCTCTTCAATATTACGCTCGGTCACCGCCAGTGCGTCGACGGAAATATCTACCGCATCCACTTCGGCTTGCGGGAAAGCGTAGGCACAGGCAATAGCGATACAACCACTGCCGGTACACATATCAAGAATGTGCTGCGGCTCATGGCTAATCAGGCCCGCAAAGTGGCTATTAATCAGCTCACCAATGGGCGAACGCGGCACCAGTACGCGCTCATCGACATAGAATTCGTGACCACAGAACCAGGCTTTATTGGTGAGGTAGGCGACCGGAATACGCTCGTTAACGCGCCGAATAACCCGCTCAACAATGCGGTGACGCTCGCTGGAAGTCAGGCGCGAGGTACGCATATCTTCCGGAATATCCAACGGCAGATAAAGTGAAGGCAGCACCAGCTGAACAGCTTCGTCCCACGGGTTGTCAGTGCCGTGGCCGTACCAGATACCCGCAGCGCTAAAGCGGCTGACGGCCCAGCGCAGCATATCCTGAATGGTGTGCAGTTCACTGACTGCCTCATCGACGAAAATTTTGTCCACTTTTGCCCTCCGCCGGACGATATCGCATAGTATTCGGCGGCTAGTGTGCCACGAACACCGTCACAAATCAGCAGGCAAGCACAACTGGTCACGTGAAAAGAACGGCTCACGTTAACGGCGCGGACAAAAACGGGTACACTTCGGAACATTTCATATATCCACGAGAGACGCATGAAGAAGAAATCTTCACTCAGCCCTGAGGATAAGGCGCTGTTTCGCGGGTTGATGAATGGCGCCCGCAAGCTGACTCAGGACACGGTCGTCCATCGTCCTGCGCGTAAAAAGCCCGGTGTGGTGCCGCAAAAGCGGCTCATCAGCGAGCAGATTGACGCAAGCCATTATTTTTCAGACGAGTTTCAGCCGCTGCTGTCAACCGATGGACCGTCACGCTATGTGCGCCAGGATGTCAGCCCGTTTGAGCTGAAAAAACTGCGTCGCGGCGATTATTCCCCGGAACTGTTTCTGGATTTACACGGGCTGACGCAGCACCAGGCCAAGCAGGAGTTGGGCGCGCTGATTGCCGCCTGCCGCCGCGAGCATATCTGGTGCGCCTGCGTAATGCACGGTCACGGTAAGCACGTTCTTAAACAGCAGACACCGCTATGGCTGGCGCAGCACCCCCACATTATGGCGTTTCATCAGGCACCGAAAGAGTACGGCGGCGATGCAGCACTGCTGATATTGATTGAAACCGAAGAGTGGCAACCACCAGAATTGCCCTGAATACAGGGTGTCAGAAACGAGAAGAGCCGCAAAACGCGGCTCTGAGAACAGTCACTGGCACAGCGTAATCGACTCAGATAGCCTTTGCCATCTTCAGATTACACGGGCTCATCTGCCAGTTAAATACGCCCTGCCCGGTTTTTGCATCCAGCGTGACGCAGGCAATGGCAGAGGTAGTGAACATCGGTGCAGTCTCGCTCGGGCAAAGTTCTGCGACCAGATAGCCGACGAGCGGCAGATGGGAAATCACCAGCACAGACTCCACGCCTTCAGCGGCTAGTGCCCCGAGGTAGTCACCCACGAGTTCAATATCACCGCCTGGTGTAAGCTCCGGCAGCACATCTTCCGTCGCCGGAAGTGTTAACACACCGCGTACTGTTTCCAGCGTCTGTCTGGCTCGCAGGTAAGGGCTAACCAGAACACGTTCAATACTCACCTTCTGATTTTGTAACCAGTTCGCCATCAGGCGGGTCTCGTCACAACCACAGGCCGTCAGCGGACGGACTGAATCACTGGCGGCATCAAGGGCTGCGTCGCCGTGACGCATGATAAAAACTTGCATATTGCACCGCTTTTGTTAACCAGAATCGTCAACTTACTCCACCAGGTATAACACCAGAAATGGGGATTAGCCGACGGCCGGGCATGTTGCCTGAACCATTTTTTCGATGGAACGCAGTCTTTTACCCTAATGGTATAAGTGTAGTCAATCGCTGTTTACAAAACGAGCACATCAGAATGTGCTCATTACCATTTTATCGTTTGATGATGAGCGGTTATGCCACCTCCGGTGACTCAGCGGGCGCAGTGCTCCACCAGCGAGCGTCGTTGTGCGCCATACGCCGCAATGCCTCGCAGGGCGCGAACCGCTCGCCGTAGCCCGCAGTAAGCTGTTCAAGCTCCTCAACCATACGCCTGGCACCAAGCGTATCCATATAATAAAACGGCCCGCCAAGAAACGGCGGAAAACCGATGCCAAATACCGCGCCAATGTCACCGTCGCGCGGGCTGCGTACCACGCCTTCATCCAGACAGCGCGCGGCTTCGTTGAGCATCATCATCATGCAGCGCCGGGCAATATCCTGTTGCGACTGACGCGCTACTGGCGTAACGCCCAGCAGTTGATATATCGCCGGGTCTGCCTTTTTACTGTTTTTACGCCCTTTAGCGGGGTAGAGATAGAAGCCACGACCGTTTTTTCGCCCTTTGCGATCGTCATTCAAAATTGCTGAAACGTTTTCAGGGGCAGAGAAGCGTGAGCCATAAGCCTGTTCCAGAATCGGTATGATTTTGGTGCCAACATCGATGCCCACTTCGTCAAGCAACTGGACAGGTCCCACCGGGAATCCCGCCTGCACTAACGCGTCATCAATGTTCTCAATAGGCTCGCCTTCTGCCAGACAACGCAGCGCCTCATTAATATACGGGGCCAGAATACGGTTAACATAAAAGCCCGCTTTATCTGCCACCACAATCGGCGTTTTCCCCTGACGCTTTGCCAGGCTCACCACCGTAGAGATGGTTTGTTCACTGGTTCCGCCATGAGGTATCACTTCCACCAGCGGCATTTTGTCGACCGGGCTGAAAAAATGCAGTCCGATGACCTGCTCCGGGCGCTGAGCATGCGCGGCAATATCATGAATGGGCAACGACGACGTGTTAGAAGCAAAAATGGTATACGTTGGCGCATGCTTCTCGACCTCAGCCACCATCTGCTGCTTGAGCGCCAGGTCTTCAAACACCGCTTCAATCACCACATCGCGGTGCTGAAAACCGCTGTAATCAGTCGTGCCGGAAATACGTGAAAGCACGCGGTCACGCTCGCTCGCCTTAATATGACGACGGCGTACGCGAGTGCTGAGCAAATCCCAGCTATATTTCAGCGCGTGCGTGATGCCATCTTCGCGGATATCGCGAATACGCACCGCCAGATTGCCTTTCGCTGCCGTCACGTTGGCGATTCCACCGCCCATCAGACCGCCGCCAAGCACGCCAATCTGACGCAGTTCACGGGGTGGCACGTCACTTCCTGGGTCTTTTTTGATGTCGGTGCTGGTAAAGAAAAGATGGCGCAACGCGCCTGACTCACGGCTCATTGCCAGCTCGCCAAACGCCCGCGCTTCAGACTCGTAACCGCTGGCGCTGCCGTGGGTAAGCCCGGTGCGTACGGTGTCAATAATGCGCCCAGGCGCCGGATAGTTGCCGTGCGTTTTCTGACGAGTCTTTTTTTCGACGGTGCTAAACAGCAGTGCACGGGCAAGCGGGCCTGCCAGTAAACGCTCACGCAATGCAAGCTTAGGTGCGGATACATCGCGCTTTTTCGCAAGCTCGACGGCGCTTTCCAGTAAAATGGAATGCGGTACAACGTCATCCACCAGCCCGGCCTTCAGCGCCTGGCGCGGACGTAACTGCTTGCCGGTTAGCATCATCTCAAGGGCCACCGTCACGCCAACAAGGCGCGGCAGGCGCTGCGTACCACCAGAGCCAGGCAGCAGACCCAGCTGAACTTCCGGCAGGCCGAGACGGGTTTTGTCATCATCGCTGCAAATGCGACGATGGCAAGCCAGCGCCAGCTCCAGACCGCCACCCAGGCAGGGGCCGTGAATCGCCGCGACAACGGGCACCGGCAACCCGGCAATTTCTGCCATGATTTGCTGTCCCTGGCGCGCCAGCGACTGTGCCTGGGCTGCACTCTTACAGTCCGCGATCATGTTGATGTCGGCACCAGCAATAAAGTTATCCGGCTTGCCGGAGATAATAACCACTCCCTCAAGCAGGTGGTTTTCACGCAGCTGGCGCACAATAGCGCTCACTTCCTCACCAAATTCCGCCTTGAGCGTATTCATTTTTTCGCCAGGTACGTCGATGGTGACTACAGCCACGTTGTCCGGACGCAGCGCCAGAGTAAATACCGGTGTCGTTTGCATTATTCTGCCTCCAGAACCATTGCGGCGCCCAGGCCGCCCGCCGCACAGGCGGTCACTAACCCCAGACCACCGCCGCGACGTCGTAATTCGTTAAGCGTCTGCGTAATCATGCGCGCCCCCGTCGCGGCAAACGGATGCCCGTAGGCAATAGAACCCCCGAGCACGTTGAACTGCTCTTCGCTCACCTCGCCGGTTGCACGTTCACGCCCGAGCACCTCGCGAGCAAAGCGGCTGCTTGCCAGCATCTTCAGATTGGTCAGCGTCTGGGCGGCAAAGGCTTCATGCATATCAAATAACGTCAGGTCACGCAGTGTGATACCGGCGCGATCCAGTGCCAGCGGCGTGGCCCAGGCAGGCCCCAGCAGCATGTCCTGCCAGACATCTATAGCGGTAAACGCGTAGCTACGCAGGTAGCCCAGCGGGGTAAGCCCCAGCTCGCGGGCGCGGGATTCGCTCATCATGATGACGGCAGCCGCACCATCGGTCAGCGGTGTGCTGTTGGCGGCGGTAACGGTGCCGTGACGGCGGTCAAACGCCGGGCGTAGCCTGGCATAATCGGCAAGCGTACCGTCGCGGCGTACCACGTTATCTTGCGAAATCGACTCACGATAAGGCGGTACGCGTGCAGTCATGACTTCCTGCGCCAGCTTACCTTCCTGCCAGGCCCTGGCTGCCAGCTGATGCGAACGGTGCGCCAGCGCATCCTGCTCTTCGCGCGTAATCGCGTGGCTCTTTGCCATCTGCTCGGCGGTATCCCCCATCCGTAGACCGGTGGAATATTCCGCCACCGCCGGTGGCACAGGCAACAAATCGCGCGGACGCAGGCGTGAAAAGAGCTTCAGGCGCTGGCTCAGACTGCGCGCTTTGTTAAGGTCAAGCAGCGTACCGGCAAGTTTTTTACTGACACCTATTGGCAGTACAGACGTGGAGTCTGCCCCCCCGGCAATACCTGCACGAATCGTACCCGCCATCAGGCTTTCAGCAACATTTGCTACGGCCTGGAAGCTGGTTGCACAGGCCCGGCTCACGCTATAGGCATCCGTATGGACGCTCATTCCAGTGCCCAGTACAATTTCGCGAGCGATATTGGGCGCTTCAGGCATTTGCACAACCTGACCAAACACCAGTTGCTCAATGGCTTCAGGGGGAATTTCTGCGCGCGCTAACAGCTCCGCGACCACCATTTTACCCAGATCAACGGCGGGAATACCGCGAAAAGCCGTCGCCTGACGGATAAAGGGGGTACGCAGTCCACCAACAAACGCGATGCGATCGCCAGTGCGAGTGACCAGAGAGAGGGGCTGATTCATAACGCTCCTTGAAAAAATGCCGCAAGACTAAAAAGTGGTCTGACCTGATCTTATTCTTAACCAAAAATTTACATTCAGCCAATCATAAACGCCAAAAATTGCGAGGCGATGCACGGAAAGAAGAAAAGAATAAAAGACGACGAAATGAAAGGAGAGTCTGATATGCGTGGCGTCTGAACGCTATTCAGGCTACTGGCTGAGCAATAACCGTAAAATGAAGATACAGTGTGACAGGAGAAGAGAAAAACGTACGTAAAGGGAAAACATAGAAGGAAAACAATGGCGCAATAATAAAGCCCGCCCTAAGACGGGCTTAGCCAGTTATATTAGCGCAGACCAAGCTGGAAAATTAATGCTTCTGCCTGGCAGGCAAAAACAAAATCGATATCCAGACGAACGCCGTCAGCCTCATCAGTAAAGGTCGGCGTAATCTGACACGGCTCAGATTCAGCGGCGCGTGCTTTAGCGCTCAGAGCAGCAAGTGTCTCTTCTGCCTGCGCTTTATTCGCGAAAACCCGGCTGTATGAGGCCGTGCAGTCAGTGTTGTCCATAATGGTGCCAACATCCATACAGCAGCAAACCGGGGTCTCATCAGCACTACATTTACTCATTTTGATTTCCTCTGTATTTGCACCAGCAGGGTGCGCAGATAACAATGAGTCTATTTTACGCCCCTGCTTCAGCCTGCTCCAGTCGTTAATTCGTGTCGCCTCTTTAAGTGACCGAAATCACACTTAAAAATGATCTAAAACAAAAATCATCTGAGAGTTCACTGAGTCAGGCGGCTATTTTTGCCAACCAGATCCCGTTTCGATAAACATAATTTAAAAAACTCGTAAACAAACTTGCAACATTCAGGCTGGTCGGACCTATACTCTCGCAACTGGTCTGATTTCCAGGAGAGACGAGAGACCCTACACTTCGCGCTCTTGTTACTACGTGTAACATTTTTTGAATAAAGATAATCGATGAGGTTTTGGTCATGAGCCAGAAAACCCTGTTTGCAAAATCAGCTCTCGCTGTTGCAGTGGCATTAGTATCGGCACAGGCCTGGTCAGCAGGCTTTCAGTTAAACGAATTTTCTTCTTCGGGGCTGGGTCGTGCCTATTCCGGGGAAGGTGCTATCGCAGACAACGCAGGCTCTGCGAGCCGTAACCCGGCGGCTATCATGATGTTTGACCGTCCCTCTCTCTCAGTAGGTGCTATATTCGTCGATCCGGATGTGGATATTTCAGGCCGCTCTCCAACAGGCAACAGCCTGAAGGCTAAAAACATCGCCCCTACCGCCTGGGTACCTAATATTCATTTTGTTGCGCCGATCAACGACAAGTTTGGCTGGGGCGCATCCGTTACCTCCAACTATGGTCTGGCAACAGAGTTTAACGACAGCTACGCAGCAGGTTCTATGGGCGGTAAAACCGACCTTGAGACTATGAACCTGAACCTCAGCGGCGCTTACCGTCTGAATGACAACTGGAGCTTTGGCTTAGGGTTTGACGCCGTGTATGCACGCGCCAAAATTGAACGTTACGCGGGTGACCTGGGCCAGATAGTTGCCGCACAGTATCCGCAATATGGTGGTCTGGTCGGCGGCATTCCGGCAAACACCCAGATTGCCCGCCTGAAGGGCAACGAGTGGGGCTTTGGCTGGAATGCCGGTATCCTGTATGAACTGGATAAAAACAACCGCTACGCTTTCACCTATCGCTCAGAAGTGAAGGTTGACTTCGACGGCGCGTACAGCAGCCAGCTGCCATCCGCCTACAACCAGATTCTCGGCAGCTTCGGCCTGCCTTCTGGCACAGACGGACGCACCGTGGGCGGCTCGCTGACGCTGAACCTGCCGGAAATGTGGGAGCTTTCAGGTTATAACCGTGTGGCACCGAAGTGGGCCGTGCACTACAGCCTGACCTACACCAGCTGGAGCCAGTTCCAGGAGCTGAAGGCCAAAGGCAATGGTGGCGAACAGCTGTTCTATAAAGACGAAAACTTCAAAGACGCCATGCGCATCGCGCTGGGTACCACCTATTATATGGACGATAACTGGACGTTCCGTGGTGGTATCGCCTTTGATGACAGCCCGGTACCGGCCACTACGCGCTCGGTCTCTATCCCGGACCAGGATCGCGTGTGGGTGAGCCTCGGCAGTACCTACGCCTTTAACCAGGATGCGTCTGTCGACGTTGGCGTGTCATATATGCACGGCCAGAGCGTCACCATCAATGAAGATCCCTACACCTTTAAGTCTAAAGGTCGGGCGTGGTTGTACGGTGCAAACTTCAACTACGCATTCTGATTTAAGCGACGTTCTCATAAAGCGAGCCAGCAGGTTAGCGCCTGCGTAGTAAAGCTTTTAAACAGGGCCACAGCAGATAACGTTGTGGCCCTGTTTTTTTCTGCAAGAGCGATGCCGCAATGGTATACCGGGCAGAATAAAAACTCGGTCATACGCAAAAATCAGGGTTGTCGAAGCATTCCCTGGTGACGCAGATAACGTTTTGTTAATTATCCCTCTGCAGCAGCAATGACATTCCTTATTTTTGGGTTACCTGTCTTTCCTTATACTTGTGTTATATTCTTTTTTTATTCCAGCAGTCCTGGAAATAATAATTATGCGTTAAGGAGTGACGATGAAGTATTTTGGCGTGTGGTTGTGGGTAAGTTTGGTTGTTGACGTCTTTGTTTGCATTATCATATGGTTAATTTTAGGCTCACAGCCTCCAGAATGGGAGTCAGCCATTCTGTCTTTCCTGCCTTATCTCTTAATTACTGGACTGGTGATGCAGATAGCATCATTATTTTTACTTAAGCATAAAGCCGGAACCGTTCTGGCATGCGTTGGGTCTTTATGCCTGTTGCCACTGGGTCTTTTCTTTTTCCTCGCTTACCAGTTTTCACGTCACCGCTGTATTTACTCCGGTCTCGTAGAAGTTAAACAGCCTCTACAGAAACCGCTTAATGCCATCTATTACAAAAGCCATACTCCAGCATTATTTATAATTCAAATTCTGTTGGGCACAGTGGTTATTTTTATGGGGCTATCCATCGGTGGTATTTTGATCGTAGCCGGCATCGCGGGTTTGATTAATAATCAGCGATTTAGAGCCTATCCTTTCCTGGCCGAAGATAATGGGAACATTATCTTTACACCTGCGATGGCGTCACCTACCTTTATTTTTCCGCAAGATTCAATCAGGCTGACTGAATTAACAAAGCGCAAAGCAACGTTTTTAGTAACATTGCCTGACGCCGGAGAGAAAAAAATCTCTCTCGTACGGCGCTCGCTTGAGGAAGATAATTTGTCAGAACACCTGGCACATTACTTCCCTGACAGCCCTGAGTTACAGCTTGCCAGCAATGTAAGCGTAAAACCACAGTAACGGCGCTTGTGTGTTAAAAACTGACTGTGACTGGCCCTGATATGGGTCGACACTTTTCAGGACGGGTCACAGACAACAAAAAGGCGGGATAACTCCCGCCTGTTTCTTTTATCCGGCGCTTACTCGGAATCAATATCTTTAAGATCGTCCTCGATCGCTTGCGCGTTCGGGTTCTCCGTCGGCTTAAGCTCGCCACCGTTGGCGATAAAGTCGTGACGCTGGAAGTAGGCTTCGCGCACCAGAATATACGGGTCAGAGGACTGACGCAGCAGGCCGTCAGAATCCAGCAGCTGGGCGCGGGTTTCAATCCCTTCGAGCGTCCACTTACCAATGGTCATCGGCCAGGTTAACCAGGAAAGTACCGGGTAGAGCGTATCAACTGCGTCGCCGCCGTCTTCACGCAACGTAAAACTGCCGTAAAAAGGCAGCTGTACATAAGGACCATAACCTACGCCATAGTAACCAAGCGTACTGCCGAAGCGGTGTGGTTGAACGCGCTGCAGTTTCGGGTTGGCGGCACCTGCTACATCCATCAGGCCACCCAGGCCGAGAATGGTGTTCAGGAAGAAACGCGTAAAGTGAATAGCCCCCTCATAAGGTTTGCCCTGCAGGAAGTAGTTGACCATGATGGCCGGCTCTTCGAGGTTACTGGTGAAGTTGCTCAGGCCATTACGTGCAGGCTGCGGCACGTAGTCACGCCAGGCCACTGCGACCGGGCGCACGATGTACGGGTCCAACACGTTAAAGTTGAAGTTGTACATCGTGCGGTTCCAGCCCTCGAGCGGGTCAGAACGCCCCTCTGTTTGTTCGCTTCCAGAGCTGGCGCACCCCACAAGCAGCGTGGTTGCCAGCGCCAGGCCAGTCATGCGAAATGTCATGGTATGTCTCCCTCAAGGAATCCCTTTTCTCGCTGGGACCACAGCACGCCTGCCGGGCGCACTGCTGCATAGCGGTTGTGGGTGGATATTATTATGGCTGGCGCATTCAGGGCTGCTGGTGCGACACCTCTATCTGCACCGGCTGGAGGCTTACAAGCGGTATCAGCTTACTTTCGCCAAGCCAGTCACCGGACTGCGGCAGCGGGTTACCATCCTGAGAAATATGCACCTTCACCACGCCCTGTTGCAGCGACGACAGCAGTCTGTCCGGCATCATGGCGTTGGTATCATCTAACGACAGTGACAGCGGGAAATGACCCAGCGGCATTTTTTTTACCGCTACGGGCACATTTGATACGCCATCCGTCACCGAAACGAAAACTATCCCCTTCACAGGTAAGGCTTTTTCAGCGTCCGGCGTGAGGCTGATTGTAACAGCCTGTTTCACATTGTCCATGCCAGCTTCAACTTTCGCCTGTGCAATACTGCGCTCAATTACTGGGCGGCGACTGTCCTGTGCAGGCAGCAGGCGCAGCATAATTTGCCAGGCACCTATTGCCTCCTGCCAGCGCTGTTGCTCGAATGCGCTAAATGCCAGCAGGCTGAGCGCACGAATATTGGTATGGTCAGTACGCAACGTTTCACGCAGCATTTCACCACCGAGTTGGTTATCCTGCGGGTCAGAAGAACGCGTTAATACTTCAGCATAGTCCAGCTTCGCTTCAGCATTATTCGGCGCCAGCTTCCACGCCTGTTCAAACGCCTGTGTTGCGGTTGTGGCATTTCCTAACACCATGCCAATGCGGCCCAGCATCTGCCAGGCCTGCACATTACCCGGATCCTCCTGTAAACGGGTACGCAGCCCCAGCCCAAGGCGCGTCAGCTCTTCCGTAGTGAGCGGCTTCGCATCCTGGTCCATTACGCGCTGCATCAGTTGTGGCGTTTGCTCAACCACCTGACGCCACTCAATCACCCTTTGTACGTTTGACGTTTTCAGATAAACGCCAACGCTTACCGCGACTAACAGCAGTACGGCGAGTACCAGCACAATACGATTGAGTGGCTCAGGCTGCTCGACTGGTGTCTCCGGGATATCGTACAGCAGCGTCTGCTGCAGTTCAGCCACCATCTTTTCACGCTCTTCTTCACTAACGTGGCCGCTGTCCTGCTCAAGCTCCGCAAGTCTGTCCTGATAAAACGCACGGTTGAGCGTATCACGACTGGCGACCGACCCCTTTCCCCAGGGGATGAACAGTAGCGCGGACACTGCCAGCAGCAATACGACGATGGTAATAATCAGCGGCGTCATGGCACATTCCTTTTTTCATCCAACAGCGCCTTCAGGCGCTGTCGCTCTTGCTCATTGAGTTCAGTATCGGCTTGCCTGTCGCGCTTACGGGCGCGCTTAACAATCACCAGTACGCCACCAGTAACAAACAGCGCAGGCAGCAGCCACAGCACTAATGTAGACGGCGTCAGCGGCGGCTCATAGGTCACAAAATGGCCGTAACGCGCCACCATGTAATCAATTATTTGCTGCTTGCTCTGCCCCTGTTGCTGTAGCTCATACACCTTCTGGCGCATGTCGGAAGCAATCATGGCATTGGAATCAGCAATGCTGTTGTTCTGGCATTTCGGGCAGCGTAACTGTTCCGTCAACTGGCGAAACTGCTGCTCCTGCGCTTCATCTTTAAACTGCCAGGTATCAATGGCCGCCAGCACGCCAAAAGAAATGCACAGCGCAAACAACCCGGTTAACCAGCGCGCCATCATGCTCCGGCCTCCTGGCTGTATTTGTCCCACAGAGGTTTAAGTTCCTGCTGCCAGACGCGGTCGTTCAAATCGCCCGCGTGGCGGTAACGGATAATGCCTTTGCCGTCGATGAGAAAGGTCTCCGGCGCACCGTAGACGCCCAGATCCAGCCCTAACATACCGTCACCGTCAAACAGGCTCATGGCGTAGGGATTACCCAGCTCGTTAAGCCACCGAATGGCTTTCGCGCGATCGTCTTTATAGTTCATTCCCACCACACGCACGCCCTGCGCTGACAGGCTGTTGAGAAACGCGTGCTCGGCGCGACAGGTCGGGCACCAGGTCGCCCAGACGTTCAGCAACAGCGGTTTGCCGTCAGTAAGTGCAGCCTGGTCATAAATTTTGCCCGGGATATCCAGCGATTCCAGGCGAAAAACCGGTACCGGTTTGCCAATCAGTGCCGACTCCAGTCGGGTCGGATCATCGCCGTCGGCGTTACGAACCAGTTGCCACATCAACAGCGCGGCCAGTACCAGGAACAGCACCAGCGGGATATAAAGCACATTACGCTTCATTACGCCCCCTTATGCGAATGACGAAAACGGTAACGACGGTCAAACATGCAAAGTATGCCGCCAAGCGACATCAGCACGCCGCCATACCAAATCCAGCGCACGAACGGCTTGTAGTACAGGCGGACAGCCCAACTGCCGTCGTCCAGCTCCTCGCCCAGCGCCGCATACAGGTCACGCGTCAGACCGCCGTCAATGGCCGCCTCGGTCATCATCATGCGGCTACTGTTATAGAAACGCTTTTCGGCACGCAAGGTCGTCTCCGGCTTGCCATTGCGCGTCACATCAATCACACCCACGCCACCGCGCCAGTTCGGCCCGGTCACGTCGCGCACTTCACGGAAGGTAAAGCCATATTCATGAATGGTAATGCTGTCACCCGCCTTCATACGCACGTCACGCTCAACGCTGTAGCTCTGACTAAAGGCGATGCCCACCACCGTGACCGCCAGACCAACGTGACCCAGTACCATCCCCCAGTGACTGCGCGAGATTTTCACCAGCCCGCGCCACAGGCCATGCCTGTCGGTAGCGCGGTCAAATACTTCACTAACGGCAAGAATAAACACCCAGAATGCCATCATCAGGCCTACGACGGTCATCGCTTCAATACGGTCCTGCATGAGCCACGGCAACAATAGCGACAGCCCAACCGTCGCAACCAGCGCAATCAACAGGCGGCGGCGCAGCTTCTGCGGCTCATCCCGGCGCCAGCGCACCAGCGGCCCAATGCCCAACAGCAGTGCAAAAGGTGCCATCATCACGCTGAACATCGTATTGAAGAACGGCTCACCTATCGAGATACTGCCAAGACCGAGCTGTTTGTGCACCAGCGGCAGCAACGTGCCAAGCAGCACAACCAGCATTGCCGCTACCAGCAATACGTTATTGCCAAGCAGGAAAGATTCACGCGACCACAGCTCATTGCCCACGCGTGAGCGGACCGTACTGCCCTTAACCGCATACAAGAGCAGCGAACCACCGATGACCACCACCAGCAGCGCCAGGATAAACATGCCGCGTGCAGGGTCTGAGGCAAACGAATGAACGGACACCAGTACACCGGAACGTACCAGGAATGTGCCGAGCAGGCACAGTGAGAAAGCAGAAATCGCCAGCAACACGGTCCAGGCTTTGAAGCTGCCACGTTTTTCCGTGACCGCCAGTGAGTGCATCAGCGCTGTTCCCACCAACCACGGCATAAAGGAAGCATTTTCAACCGGATCCCAGAACCACCAGCCGCCCCAGCCCAATTCGTAATAGGCCCATGCGGAACCGAGCACAATGCCGAGGGTTAAAAAGACCCACGCGGCCTGGGTCCACGGACGTGACCAACGCGCCCAGGCGGTATCCAGTCGTCCCGCCATAAGTGAGGCAATAGAGAATGCAAACGCTACCGAGAAACCAACATAGCCCATATACAGCAGCGGCGGATGGAAAATCAGGCCTACATCCTGCAACAGCGGGTTGAGATCGCGCCCGTCAATCGGGTAATCCGGCAATGTGCGGGTGAACGGATCGGAGGTGAAAATGATGAACAGCAGAAACCCGAAGGTTATCATGCCCATCACCGCCAGCACGCGTGCCACAGAGTCAAGCGGCATTCCGCGGCTAAACAGCGCCACCGCAAAGGTCCAGCCGCTCATAAGCAGCACCCACAGCAGCAGCGAGCCTTCATGCGCGCCCCAGGTTGCCGCCACGCGATACCACACCGGCAATTCGGTATTGGAGTTGTTGGCGACATAGAGCACGGTGAAGTCGTTAACGATAAAGGCGTGCACCAGAATCAAAAACGCGGCGAGAATAACGAAGAACATCGCCCAGGTCAGCGGGCGTGCCAGCGCCATCAGCCGCACGTCCTGGCGAGCAGCGCCCCACAGCGGCCACAGGCTTAAAACCAGCGAAATACCGAGCGCAAGGCACAGTAGAAAATTGCCAATTTCCGGCATCATTAGTGGTTATCCTTATAGACTTCCGCAGGACGCTGATGGTTTTCTTCCATTGCAGCTTTCACTTCCGGTGGCGTGTAGTTTTCATCATGTTTGGCCAGCACTTCTTTGGCAACAATCAGATTACCGTCTTCGAACGCCCCCTGCGCCACAATCCCCTGCCCTTCGCGAAACAGGTCCGGCAGAATGCCTTCATAACTGACATCCACCACGCCACGCGCATCGAACAGTTTAAAGGTGACTTTCAGTGACTGGCTGTCGCGCTTAACGGAGCCTGGCATCACCATGCCCCCCACGCGCAAGCGTTGACCAGGCTCTGGCTTGAGCTGGCTGGTGCCTTTACCGTGGATAATTTCACCGGGCGTGTAGAATAAATCGATATTCGCGCGCAGCGCATACAGCACCAGCGTGACGGTCAGCGCCAGTCCCGCAATCACCGCAATCGCCAGATAGAGTCGCGTTTTACGTCGTGGGTTCACTTATGCTTCCTCGGGTTCATGGTTCTGCTTAGCCGCGCGAATACGCCGTTCGCGCGATGCCTGACGACGGACTTCTGCAAGTAGCGCCCGGCGCTGCCAAAAAGTTTGTCCCACCAGGGCAATTAACGAGATAAGGGTTACAGCCACAGCCAGCCAGACGTAAAACGCATAGCCGCCCATCGCCCAGAATTCCTGCCAGGAAGCGAAAGCGCTCTGCATCATGCGTTCCTCCCTTTCTGCGCCAGTTCTGCCACCCACGGGCGACGGCGCTCCTGAATCAGAATCAAATTACGCAGGCGCATGAGTGTGAGTGTGACAAACAGGCTGAGAAAGCCAAAAATGCACCAGCGCAGCGGTATACGCATAGCCGGATCGATAGTTTGCTGCATATTAGTAGAACCCTGATGCAGGGTATTCCACCACACCACGGAGAAATGAATTATTGGTAAGTTAACCACGCCTACCAGCACCAGAATACCGGCGGCACGCCCGGCCAGACGGCGATCATCAAAGGCGTTATAAAGGGCAATCACACCGACGTACAGGAACAGTAAAACCAGCTCTGAAGTAAGACGCGCATCCCAAATCCACCACGTGCCCCACATCGGCTTCCCCCAGGCAGAACCGGTCACCAGCGCAATAAAGGTATAAACTGCGCCCACTGGCGCCATCGCCGCGACCGTCAGGTCAGCCATTTTCATCTGCCAGACAAGGCCGATAAAAGCGGCAATCGCCATTGAGGCATAAATGCCCATCGACCACATTGCCGCAGGCACGTGCAGATACATGATGCGATAGCTCTGACCCTGCTGGTAATCCGCAGGCGCATAAACAAAGCCCCAGACGCACCCCACCACCAGCAGGATGCTGCTCAGCAGCCCCAGCCAGGGAATGAAGCGCCCACACAGGCTATACAGCCTCTGCGGTTTAGCAAGCTGATGTAGCGCTTTCCACATGGTTTATTGCTCACAAAGTTCAACATTACGGTGAAAATCAATGTCATGATTTTCATTAAGATTCAGCACCGCTACGCGGGCCATTATTTATTGCACGCTTACGCGCAGCGCAGCGGCGGTGGCAAACGGACTTAAGGTTGCACTCCCGGCAAGAAACGCACCGAGGATGGCAAGATAACCGTTAACCGGCAAATTCATCGCCGCCGCATCCAGTGCTGCGGTGGCAAAAATCAAAAGTGGGATGGTTAGCGGCAGTACCAACAGACTCAGCAATACGCCGCCACGGCGTAGCCCTACCGTCAGCCCAACACCAATCGCGCCAAGAAAGCTCAATGTCGGCGTGCCAAGCAACAGCGTCAGCGCCATCACCCACCAGCTGTGCATATCCAGCCCCAGCAGCATTGCCACCAGCGGCGAGAGCAGCAACAGCGGCAGGCCGGTAACCACCCAGTGAGCAGCGACTTTCGCCAGTACCACTGCGGGCAGCGGCAGCGCCAGCAGCATCAGTTGTTCAAGCCCTCCGTCCTGCCAGTCATCGCGAAAGAGTCGTTCCATCGCCAGCAGCGAAGACAATAGCGCAGCAACCCACACCACGCCCGGCGCAATACGCGCCAGCATTTGCGGCTCCGGGCCAATACCCAGCGGAAACAGTGTAATCACTATCAGGAAGAACCACAGCGGGTTAATAATTTCTGCACCCTTGCGAAAGGCTACACGCAGCTCGCGCCAGAAAATTTGCCGCATCATTGCGCCACCTCGGCCTGAAGCGTAATGCAGCGCAACGTACACGACAGTGGGCGTAGCGGCTGATGGGTCGTGAGCAATACCGTACCGCCCTCAAGCGCATGGTGTTCAAAGCGTTTTGTCAGCTTTTCGACCCCTGCAACATCCAGCGCGGTAAAAGGCTCGTCCAGAATCCACAGGCGGGCGCTACTCAGCCACAGCCGGGCCAGCGCCACACGCCTTTGCTGACCAGCCGACATTTGCGCCACTGGCACATCCTCATAGCCCACTAACCCCACGGCGGCGAGCGCATTCCAGCGAGCGTCCTGAGACGCTGATGGATGGAAAAAACGCAGGTTTTCGTCAGCAGTCATGACGCTTTTCACGCCAGGCTGGTGTCCAAGCCACAGCAGCTCGCGGTGATAATCTTCACGCGCACGGCTCAGGGGGTCCTGGCACCAACGCACCTCACCGGATTCCGGGCTTGCCAGCCCGCTCAGAATACGCAGCAATGACGTTTTGCCCGCGCCATTCGCTCCGGCCACCTGTACGACCTCACCAGGCGCAACAGAAAACGAAAGTGCACTAAACAGCACTCTTTCATCACGCACGCAGGTCAGGTTTTGCGCATCAAGCATCAAAAGTGGCTCCATCACGGGAATTCGCGGCGAATGATATCACACACCCGCCACGCCCTCTAAACCCTGCGAGGCCTGATTGGTACTCAGAAAGGAGTAATATTTTTTAGCCAGATCAAAAACAGTTCAGATTGTCGTCAGAGTCTGGCTACGCTTAACAGAAGGAATACAAACCGCCAGGAAATCAATGATGACTACGTTACCTAAAGATACCAGTACTGATACAGATGAGAAGAAAATGGAACAGGAAGGAAAAAACCTGCCCTCTCGTGCGATGGAAACCCATGAGCACATCCGCCATGACGGTGAAAAGGAACTGGAGCGTGACGCGATGGCGCTGCTGTGGTCAGCCATTGCCGCTGGCCTGTCGATGGGCGCGTCAATGCTGGTAAAAGGCATGCTGCACGTCCATCTGACAGGTGTGCCCGCTGCGTTTTTGCTGGAAAGCCTGGGCTACACCGTTGGCTTTATCATTGTCATTCTGGCCCGCCAGCAGCTCTTTACTGAAAACACCGTAACGGCCGTGCTGCCCTTTATGCATAAACCCACTCGCGGTAATTTTATGCTGCTGCTGCGCCTGTGGAGCGTAGTACTGCTCGGTAACCTGGTGGGTACTGCGCTGGCAGCACTGGCCTTTAATTTTATGCCCGTATTTGATGAACCTACCCGTAGCGCGTTCAGCGAGATGGGCACCGCCGTGATGGAGAATTCGCCAGTAGAAATGTTCACTAAGGCTATTGTCTCCGGTTGGCTGGTGGCCACAATGGTGTGGATGTTGCCCGCCGCTGGCTCCGCCAAAATTCTGGTCATTGTGCTGATGACCTGGCTTATTGCCGTGGCGGATACCACACATATTGTGGTGGGCAGCGTGGAGATTTTTTATCTGATATTCAACGGTGAAACGCCCTGGTACAGCTTTATCTGGCCGTTCGCCCTACCCACGCTTGCTGGTAACATCATCGGCGGCACGTTTATATTTGCCCTTATCAGTCATGCACAAATCAGAAACGATATAGCCAATGAGCGTAAAGCCCAACGGGAGAAAGAGAGCGTAGACTAAGGTGCTGGCACCAGTGTGAGCAAACAGGCGGCACACAACTTAACGTTGCACTGGCAACATGTGTTGTGTCCGCTTGCGCGTCTACCCTGAAAATAGTGCCTGTTCGGTAATAGTGAAACCTGTAAGTAATAGACAAGGGCTTATCGCGTATCTTTAATATTTTTGGCTTTGGTGATAGGCTGCGCAAAAATCCAACCACAGGGAGTGTGTAGCATGATTTTTGGCGACCAAAATCTGATTGAATATAAAGATGGCTTTAGCATCAAAGAAAGTAACACCCGCGAATCTGAACAGCCTGATTTTATATTCCGGCGGTCCTCACTCTCTCTGGTATCGTGTTCCGTTGAAGCCCTGACACATTCCCGCATCGCCGTCCCTAAAGGCACCCCGCATAATTTTGAAAAGGGAGGTTACGACTACTTTCACTCACTATTTCAAAAATCTTTTGAGACATACAGAACCATTAAAGCCGAAATAGACGTTGATTCGCTGCCTGAAACGCTATATTGCATTTCAAAAGAAAACGGACAACTTAAAGCAAAACTGGCTGACAAAATAACAGTAGAAATCAGGGAAGTTATTGAATCAGAGCAGCAAGAGATTTATGGCGGGAATTTTTTCTTTCATGAAGTTGCTTCTGAAAGCGACGACGGCAACACGAGCGTAAGCCGCGTTTTAGAGTTTCATAGTCCTCTTACCAGCGCCTCTTTTGCAAAGATATTTGACGCAATTAAAGCGGGTGATAACTTTCTTGGCTTATCTGTCATTCTTCCTGCCTATGTGGATTGGGACGATAACAAAGCCGCTCAGGAAGTCGCCATACAGCTTCTCGACCCCAATGACGTTAATGCCAATTTTATCATGCTTACGGGTGTATTCTCCCGAAAAGCAAAAAACACCAGCAGCGGTATTACTGATTCGCAAAACCGTAAAGTAGTGAGCGAAGTACATGAAGAAGAAAACGCCGACTCACTCGCTGAAGTATGCAACTTACTCGACGCGACAAACCAATCACTTAATGAAAGTAAAAGCTTTCTAAAAACAATATCACTGTGCATGGTGTTGTTAGTCCCTTTCGTCGCCGTCGCCACCCTGAAGATTTTGCTGTAATGTTCAAAATAGCGTTCATTCCTGAGAGCGATCGAGATTCGAAATAATCAGCCTGGCAGTGAGTATGGCTCACGTTGAGTCGTCATTGGCTTACACGATGAGATGAGCTGCCGACTGATACACCGGTTATTAACGAACCTGTTCGGTGGCAGTAGTACGCGTGCTTTTTTCTGATTAAGATTTTCTTGCTTGTCGAAAAAGCACCTCCAGGATGAAACAGGAATGCCAGCGAACGGCACGCCGTCAAATTCAGTGTACCGCGTGTTGTAAAGGATTTGGGTATTCGGTTTCAGCGCCGTTAGGTATGTTCCCCACTGCCGGACCAGACACGCTTTGAACGCCAGCACTCCATCTTCGTGGGCGAAATAGTTTTGGCGTTAATACCCGTCGTGTCCCCTGCGCGCATCTCACCAACAATGCCCCGTGTGTCGTGATGCGAGATGGCTGGCTATCTCCCTACTGTCAGTGACGCAGGCTACACCAGAATAAGGCCATTGTTGAGGGTTAGCGGTTTGGTATCACTCAGTGCTACAACGTTATATCCTGTATACACGGCTTAACGGCATCCTGTACATAATATGTACGCATTAACAAGCGCTTACTTCGTTCTCAACAATGTTGTAACCCGGATAATAACGGTGCAAAAACCTTGATGCGGCGAGCGTACTTACGTTAGTATTGCGCCCGCTGCGATAAGCCTGAAGCAACATCGTGCACGGTCCCCTTAGTTAAATGGATATAACGAGCCCCTCCTAAGGGCTAGTTGTAGGTTCGATTCCTGCAGGGGACGCCATTAACACTTCCAACGATGTCCATATTCGTCTGGAACCCATTGAAAAATAGAACTTTTACCCTCAGTTATACTCCTGACACGTCCTGTGTCGTCCTGTGGAATCCCGCGTCTTAAGTGTATAGGATTGTGTATAAGTTCCTGTTCGGTCCTGGAGGCCTATACATATGCCTATTAATGATATGCAAATCCGCCGCGCCAAACCTGATGCGAAAGCCTACACACTAAGTGACGGGGCTGGCTTGTCGATGCTCATAGAGCCTAACGGCAGTAAAAGCTGGCGCTTTCGTTACCGCTTCGCCGGTAAGCCAAAAATGATTTCTCTCGGCGTTTACCCAACAGTCTCACTAGCACAAGCACGTAACAGGCGCGATGAAGCCCGTAAGCTCCTTTCCGAAGGTCGCAACCCCAGTGAAGTTCGTAAAGAGCAGAAACTCGCCCTGAAAGCGGAAAATATTAATTCTTTCGAAGCGATTGCCAGAGAATGGCACAGGCTTAAATCTGCGAAGTGGTCTGTGGGCTATGCTTCGGACGTAGTGACGGCCTTTGAAAATGATATTTTCCCCTATATCGGCAATCGCCCTGTTGTTGAAATCAAACCTCTGGAATTACTTAATGTGCTGCGTAAAATCGGGGCCAGGGGAGCACTTGAAAAAATGCGTAAAGTCAGGCAGCGGTGCGCGGAGGTTTTTCGATATGCAATTGCCACAGGCCGCTGTGAATTTAATCCGGCAGCTGACCTATCAAGTGCAATGGAAGCCCATCAGTCACAAAATCACCCCTTCCTCCGGGAAGAAGATGTCTCGCCATTTATTACAGCGTTAAATGAGTCCACAGGCAGCGACCTAGTAAGGATGGCGACAAAATTACTCATAGTTACTGGCGTCAGAACCATCGAACTCAGAATGGCCCGCTGGGATGAATTTGACCTGGAAAATGCTACCTGGGAAATCCCGGCAGAACGCATGAAAATGCGCAGGCCGCACCTGGTGCCTTTACCAGCCCAGGCTGTGAGCTGGCTTTATCAGCTTAAGGCTATGACGGGGAATTATCGTTATGTTTTCCCCGGTAGAAACGACCCAAGTAAGCCCATGAGTGAGGCGGCTATCAATCAGTTAATTAAGCGTATCGGCTATAAAGGGCAACTTACAGGGCACGGATTTCGGCACATGATGTCAACCATCCTTCACGAACAGGGTTTTAACTCAGCCTGGATTGAAATGCAGCTCGCCCACGCAGATAAAAATACCATCCGGGGAACGTACAACCACGCGCAGTATTTTGACGACAGAAAACACATGCTCCAGTGGTACGCTGACAAGGTTTTCGGCCCCGTAATGCCGTAAAACGACCACGGCATTAATGGTATTTTTTATCGTGTGAAAATGGTAGAAATTCAGCCAGAATAAACCCGCGTTTTATCGAAAAATAATTCAGTAATTAAATGCGCTGGCGCGCAATAGCCTCCCCGCCACGCCTGCCCGCTTTACAGGCCGCTTTTAATGCAGTGGCATGAAAAGGGATAACCCGCGCCAGCACTGGCGCGGCGGTCTAGGAAAAAATATAGAAATACTCATGCAAAATGATGCATGGTAATGCAGTGTGACCCTCGTTCGATTAATTAAAATTCGGGTATTTTTTTATGATTATTTTCACAGACTTGTGAGGGTTGAGCATGAGGGATGTTGCCTGTTTCTTCCTTCCCGATAATTGGGGCAAAAACCTGACCTTCTCTGGCTCACCTACGTGTATCACCACACATCAGTGACTGGCGACTTTGTACCAGGAGCGGACTGTTCAGCAACATATTACTTAAAGAATCTAACATGTAGAGACAATCTAAGTTCGTTAACACATTAACAAAAGCAGGCAGAGACCTACCGGCCTCGGCCAGCAAAGGTTAAGTCGCTAATCTTCATCCTCTGAATTGGGTCCGATAACTACAGAGAATTTCCCATCATCACGTTCCTTGAAATCTCTGATGATGCGTACTGCTTGCAGATATTCAAGAATAGATATAACACGCTCCCTATTTACAACAGAGATTGTCGCCCGGGTTCGATTGATGAATACATTTCTCAATTCAACTTCGCCCAGTTGATGACAAAGCCCGGCTAGTTGATGTTTATTCAGACCTGTCACAATAAATCGCGTAAACAGCATGACTTTGAATTCTTCACTACTGGTGCTGTTAAATACCTGGAGCAGGACATCATTAGTAAAATTGAGATCAACGATATCAGACGCAATGAAATGATCCATAAACCGCAACACCAAGTTGGCTCTCTCTTGCACAGTAAAGAGCGCATAGGTCATGACTTTTGTGAGCATAGCTTTAAAGAAGTGCGCATCTTTTTCTTTTCTTAGATAAAACTCAGGCTCCTCCAGAAATTCACTTTTATACTGGCTGAACCAACAGACGAAGGCATCCCTGATTTTCTCATTCAGATCCGCGTATTGAGCCGCAATTTTTTCATACACGGCTGTGTCTAGAGGCAGTTTCTGCATGGCTACCAAGGTACAGAAATTACGTACGCTTAGCCGCTCATCAATTTCCCGCATATTAATCTCAATCGGTTCAACCAGATTCTGATAAGTCCACTCATCCAGGTCATCATTACAGATAATTTTCATATACAGCAGGTCATAGCGATCGCCGTCATAAACTTCCGGGGATGACTGCCCCAATACAGACACATGCTTTGTCACATACGCCGTCAATATCTCCATATTGCAGTCTTCGCAGATATAGTTTATCAGCGCCCCCCATCCCGGTGCGATGCGGTCATACCGGTAAAACAGGTCGTGATAAGAAATCGTTAGCTGGTCTTCGGTAAATTCTTCTTTAGCCGATATCCCGGACAAATCGAAAAACGAGAAGGTCATTTTTCTGACGATATCCCCTTTGGAGCCATTGCTTAGGGAGGTGCGGGTTAGAATGTAGCGGATACAGCTAGCATTCTCAGCGGAGGAGATAAACACATCTCTTACGAATATATCGATGTTTTGACTGAAGTAATCAGAAACCGCATTGAGTTTATGTTCATAGGCGAGCGTCCAAGGTCTCCTTTCCGCCTCTTCAGGTGTTATGTTTTCAATAAGACACGAAACAGCAATGCCAGCATTGTGTCGGGTTAGCTGATAAAGACTGTTTTGCGCAATAAATTGCACGCAATACCGCTCTGTTGATGTCATTGGTTCGAACAACTGGTCATAGCATGTATCCGCCTGTTGTACATGACGCATGAACTCTTCCTGATTATCTTCAGTGAGATGAGAGATGATGCGGCAGCCCAGTGAATGAATAAGCTGGCGGTATTGCTGTTTATTTAGCGCATGTTCTGGAGATACGCAGGATATCACGCTGATAGCAATATCGTTCGTGAATTTTTCACCCGGCAGGCCTACGAGAATGGCAACCATTCTGTCAAGATAACCATTTTTTTTCAGCGCAGTAACGATTAACTTATCGAAGGTTTCGGGTTTGCTAAATCGGCAATAAAACTCAGAAAAAACAGCAAGGATATGTTCATCAGACTTGCTGAATAGTGAAGCGATCATGCCCGCCAGGTGTTCATCCGCGTTATCAATCAGATGCGTCACCAATTGATAATGAAGTGCGCCATCGGCATAAATACGATTATGTTCAACCAGCTCGCTGATGACTCTACTCTCGTCATCAATAAAATATTCACTGTTTGAGGTTACGCAGCTCAGATCCTGACCGACAGCTTTCAGAAAGTCGTTATCATTTACGGTCATTGACCCTTCATGGAAAATAGAGCGGTAGGCCATGAAGTCCTGCATGACAAGACCATCAGACAGCAGCAGATACAAGGCATCTAACCCGCCATTGCGCATATCGGTACACAAAGCATGGAGCTGCTGCTGAGAGACGAGGTCATGATCCTTCATTGCCTCAAGATACCCATGCGCAATATCTGCAAATTTTTCACGCCCTATGATTGTTGTAAGTTCTCGCAGCGAAAGTGCATTTCTTAATTTTATTGACTCTTTGAGTCCCTGAATTTTTCTTTGTAGCTCACTGAAAGCTGAGTTTTTATCTTTACTCATTTGGGTTTTTCGTTTTAGGTATTCTTCTTTTAACTTGCCTCTTATTGATTCATCGAATGCTGAAAATTTATTTACATAGTAATTGGCATAGCCAATAAATATGACCTGCTCCCCATTGATTAATACACCGCAATGTTAGTAATGTCTTCATAAGCCACATGAGGACATCC
>CBIFVZ010000038.1:0-36163 GCA_966185765.1 uncultured Enterobacteriaceae bacterium
CCTGTGACCCCATCATTATGAGTGATGTGCTCTAACCAACTGAGCTACGTAGCCCTCTTTTTCGCGTTACCTTATCGGCGTTGCGGGGCGCATTATGCGTATCTGTCCTGGCAGCGTCAACTAGTTTTTTACCACAAAGTGGCCCCTTTGGTTTGTTTGACCAGCTTGCGAACAGCTTGCTCGAATTCTCGCCAATAACCGCAGAAACAATCACTTTGCGCAAGGCACCTCGCAGACGACGGGAAATAAAAAAACGGGCCGTTGCTGACCCGTCAGATTGCTGACAAAGAAGGAAAAAACGTGGTTTTTCCTTCTTTGTCGTTAGCAGGCGAAAATCAATAACTTGATTTTCCTTGTTTTTTGTTGGGTGTTATCCATCCTGCCTGTGACAGGATGAGGTTTATCATCAGTCTCACGGGTCATTGTTGACCCGTTTTTTTGAGCACCGTTGAAATTTACTGATAGGCATCCTGGTGAACGCCTACCGCACGGCCAGAGGGATCGTTCATGCTCTTGAAAGATTCATCCCATTCAATGGCTTTAGCAGACGAACAGGCCACCGATGGGCCGCCGGGTACGCACTCAGCGGCACTTGGGACCGGGAACAGCTCTTCAAAAATTTCGCGATACAAATAACCCTCTTTGGACGTTGGCGTATTGTACGGGAAACGAAAGTGCGCGGTTTCCAGCTGCTGGTCGCTAACCTGCTTGGCCGCGACTTCTTTAAGCGTATCGATCCAGCTGTAGCCAACCCCGTCAGAAAACTGCTCCTTCTGGCGCCAGGCAACGCTTGAGGGCAGGTAAGATTCAAAGCATTCGCGCAGGACATGCTTTTCCATTTTGCCGTTGCCGCACATTTTGTCGCGGGGGTTGATGCGCATCGCCACATCGAGGAATTTTTTATCAAGGAACGGTACACGCGCTTCCACGCCCCAGGCAGACATGGCTTTGTTGGCACGGGCGCAGTCAAACATGTGAAGCGCCAGCAGCTTACGCACGGTTTCTTCATGCAGTTCTTTTGCATTTGGCGCTTTATGGAAATAGAGATAGCCGCCGAAAACTTCATCTGAGCCTTCGCCAGATAGCACCATTTTAATGCCCATAGCTTTAATCTTGCGCGACATCAGATACATCGGCGTTGATGCGCGAATGGTCGTCACGTCATAGGTCTCAATGTGGTAAATCACATCGCGAATCGCATCCAGCCCTTCCTGCACGGTGAAGTGAATTTCATGATGCACGGTACCGAGATGGTTTGCCACTTCCTGAGCGGCTTTGAGGTCTGGTGAACCTTCAAGCCCAACGGCAAAAGAGTGCAGTTGCGGCCACCAGGCCTCGCTGCGCTCATCATCTTCTACGCGGCGCGCGGCAAATTTTTTGGTAATAGCGGAAATAATGGAGGAATCCAGTCCACCGGAGAGCAGCACGCCGTAAGGCACGTCGGACATCAGATGGCTTTTTACCGCCTCTTCCAGTGCAACACGCAGTGCGTTTTTGTCGGTTTCGTTGTTCTCAACGGCGTCATATTCAAACCAGTCGCGCTGCCAGTAGCGGCGGATTTCCCCGTCCTGGCTCCACAGGTAGCTTCCTGGTGGGAATTCTTTAATTGTGCGACATACTGGCGTCAGCGCCTTCATTTCAGAGGCCACATACATGTTGCCATGTTCATCGTAACCCATATACAGCGGAATGATGCCGATGTGGTCGCGGCCAATCAGATAAGCGTCTTTTTCGCTGTCATAAAGGGCAAAAGCGAACATGCCCTGTAATTCGTCCAGAAACTCCGGCCCTTTTTCCTGATACAGCGCCAGGATGACCTCACAATCAGAGCCGGTCTGGAAGGCATAACGGTCAGCGTATTCGGCACGCAGCGCCTGGTGGTTATAGATTTCGCCGTTAACCGCCAGCGCGTGGGTTTTCTTTTCGTTGTACAGCGGCTGAGCACCGGCGTTCACATCAACAATAGAAAGCCGCTCGTGGGCGAGAATGGCTTTGTCGCTGGCATAAATGCCGGACCAGTCCGGGCCACGGTGGCGCATCAGACGAGAGAGTTCGAGTGCTTTTTTGCGCAGTTCACCCGCGTCAGTTTTGATATCCAGCACGCCAAAAATAGAACACATAGCTTACTCCGTTGTATCCGCCCGGTGACGGTGTGTCGTTGTCGTACTGATGAAAATGCCGTAACTCACCCGGGCAATGCAAGCGATTTGCCGGATGGATAACAAAAAGAGTAATAGTGGTTATCGAATGCTGAAAAAAGTGTACTTAATGAAGATGAAAATTGACGATTCGTTAATTTTTTGACGGTTTTATTGAATGCAGCGCCACGCCGGATGGCGTGGCGCGAACAATCAGATAACGTCGATTTCGGCGACCGACGGGTAAATCCAGGTCGGACGAAAAGGCATGTCATCAATATCGTTAAGCGTGGAGACACCGGAGAGCACCAGAATGGTTTCCAGCCCGGCCTGGAAGCCTGCCAGAATATCGGTACGCAGGTTATCGCCCACAATGACAGTTTCTTCTGAGTGGGCCTGCATTTTGTTGAGTGCTGAGCGGATTATCCACGGGCTGGGTTTACCCACATAAAACGGAGCGCGTCCGGAAATTTTCTCAATACCTGCACACAGTGCGCCGCAGGCAGGGTAGTAGCTGTGACCGTGAGTATCCGGGTTAGTGGCGATAAAGCGTGCGCCGTTTGCCACAAAGAATGCTGCTTTATGCATCATCTCCCAGTTATAGGAGCGGGTTTCGCCGACGATAACAAAGTCAGGGTTCACGTCGGTAATAGTAAATCCGGCTTTGTACAATTCGTGAATGAGTGCGCCTTCACCCACCACATAAGCTTTTTTACCTTCCTGACGACGCAGGAAATCGGCGGTAGCCATCGCGGAGGTATAGAAAGCACTGTCTGGCACGTCGATGCCCGCCGTGGCAAAGCGGTTTGCCAGGTCCTGACCGGTTTGTGACGGGTAGTTAGTCAAAAGTACCAGCGGCAGGCCTTTTTCCATAATGCCCGTGATGAACTGTGCGGCGCCGGGAATGGCAACGTTGTCGTGCATCAGCACGCCGTCAATATCGCAGATGATGTTTTTAATTGTCATAGGTTGGTCGTATGGCTTAAGAAGCGCTTATGTTAATAACCGCAAGCGGAAAAGAAAACGCCCGCACACACAGGGTGTGACGCAGGCGTGCAGATCAGTGAGTGGATTCGCCGAGCAAACGCTGTAACAGCATGCCGTTAAGCATAGCGCGTTTTACCAGCGCAAAAGCGCCAATAGCTGAACGATCGTTAAGGCGCGAGCAGACCACGGGCAGATTTTTACGAAACGCTTTTAGCGCCTGAGAGTTGATGCAATTGCCGATAGCAGGCAGCAGCACGCGCTCAGCCTCGGTAATTTCACCAGCAATGACCACCTTCTGCGGATTAAACAGATTAATGGCAATCGCGATGGCTTTACCCAAATGGCGGCCCACGTATTCGATGACTTCACTTGCCAGCGGGTCACCCTTATTGGCCGCTTTGCAGATATGGCGAATATCACAGGTTTCGGCCGTAAGCCGACTCTGATATCCCTGTTCCAGCAGATGACGTACGCGCTGTTCAATGGCCGCGTTAGCGGCAATGGTTTCCAGACAGCCGAAGTTTCCGCAGTGGCAGCGCTCACCCAGCGGATCGACCTGAATATGACCAATTTCACCTACATTGCCGTTGCGCCCGAGAAAGATTTTACCGTTGGACAATATTCCCGCCCCGGTACCGCGGTGTACACGCACCAGAATGGCGTCTTCACAGTCTTGGGTTGAACCAAAATAGTGCTCGGCGAGCGCCATACTGCGGATATCATGACCAACAAAGCTGGTGAGATTGAAGCGCCGTTCCAGTCTTTCAACCAGCGGCCAGTCGTTAACTTCAATGTGTGGCATGTAACGCACGACTCCGGTGTCAGGTTCAACCAGCCCCGGCAGAATTATCGAGATGGCAATAAGCTCACGCAGCTTGCGCTGGCACGCTTCGAGAAAATGGGCAATAGCATCAAGCAGCGCCTGCTCAAGGCTTTCCTGGCTGCGCTGTGGTAGGGGATAATGTTGCTCAACCAGCGCGCGCGCACTCAGATCAAACAGCGTCAGGGTGGCGTCGTAACGCCCAAGGCGCACGCCAATCGCCTGAAAATTGCGGGTTTCGGTAATAATTGAGATGGCGCGCCTGCCGCCAGTGGAAGCCTGCTGATCGACCTCTTTAATCAAGCCGCGTTCGATCAGCTGGCGAGTAATCTTTGTGACGCTGGCGGGGGCAAGCTGGCTTTGTTCGGCAATCTGAATACGTGATATCGGACCATGTTGATCTATCAGGCGATAAACCGCAGCCCCGTTAATTTGTTTTACCAGATCGACATTACCAATTTGAGCCTGTCCACCAGTCGTCATGTATTTTTTTACCCGATTGTGACCTCGTTACCGTTCACGATGGTCTTGATGATGTTGTAGTTGTGTGTAAAAGCAGTGAGGTTCGCTACTTTTCCTGCCTCGATGGTACCCAGGGTTTTTTCTACACCCATTGCGCGGGCAGGGTAGAGTGTGGCCATACGTAGCGCCTCGTCCATTGCTACGTTAACGTGCTCAACCAGATTCTGCACGCCTTCAATCATAGTGAGCGCTGAACCACTGAGTGTGCCATTTTCATCCACGCACAGTCCATCGCGGTAGTATATTGTTTTACTGGCAAAAATGAACTTGTCAATGTTGGCGCCAGCCGGTGCGGTGGCATCGGTCACCAGGCACAGTTTGTCACCTTTAAGGCGTTTGGCATTACGCACATTGGCGTAATCCACATGCAGGCCGTCAGCAATGATACCGCAGTACAGATCAGGCTCATCAAAAATCGCACCTGCAAGACCCGGTTCACGTCCGCTGATATACGGCATGGCATTATAAAGATGGGTTGCAAAACGGACGCCTGCGCGAAAGCCGCGTTTTGCTTCAGCCACGGTGGCATTGGAGTGGCCAGCCGAGACAATAATCCCTGCATCAACCAGTTGGCGAATCACTTCTGGCTCCACCATTTCGGGGGCCAGTGTGATTTTGGTGATGACATCGGCGTTCTGGCACAGGAAGTCGACCAGTTTGGTTTCTGGCTTGCGAATGTAAGCCGGATTATGCGTGCCTTTTTTCACTGGATTCAGCCACGGACCTTCAAGATGCAGGCCCAGCGCCTGATTCTGATGTTTAGCGAGGTACTCGCGCATGACGCGTACACCCTGCATCATCAGCTCGTCGCTGCAGGTAATGAGCGTGGGCAGATAGCTGGTGCAGCCGGATTTCTCATTGGCTTTTTGCATGATTTCCAGCGTCTCTACCGTTACGGCCTCGGCGGTGTCGTTAAACTGCACGCCGCCGCAGCCGTTAAGCTGCACATCAATAAAACCCGGGGCAATAATTGCGCCACCCAAATCGCGCATTTCTATACCCAGTGGCAGTTCGCCAACCGGACAAACGCGGTCAATCAGGCCATCGGCAATCACAACCGCGTGCCCGTCCAGAACTTCATGGCCGGTATAGATACGGCCGTGGGTTAGTGCGTACATAATTATCTCCCCGGATTAAAAATGTGCTTACAGGCCTTTAATGTTTTCCGCTTCAAGTTCGTTGAAGTACTTGAGCGTTTTGACCTTCAATTCCATCGTGGACGGCTCATCGCACACCACAACGGCTTTCGGGTGAAGTTGCAGGCAGCTGATGGTCCACATGTGATTGACGTTGCCTTCAACGGCCGCCTGCAGCGCCTGCGCCTTCACGTTGCCCAGCACCAGAATCATCACTTCTTCCGCATCAAGCAGTGTACCCACACCCACGGTCAGTGCATATTTCGGCACCTGGCTTACATCGCCGCCAAAGAAGCGGGAGTTAGCAATACGCGTGTCATGCGTCAGCGTTTTAATGCGGGTGCGAGAAGCCAGCGAAGACGCCGGTTCGTTGAATGCGATATGACCGTCGTTGCCTACGCCACCCATAAACAGGTGGATTTTGCCATAAGAACGGATTTTTTCTTCATAACGACGACATTCTTCGTCAACATCTGGTGCGTTTCCGTTGAGCAGGTTGATGTTTTCTGCCGGAATATCGACGTGGTCAAAGAAATTGCGATGCATGAAGCTATGGTAGCTCTCCGGATGCTCCTGCGGCAGGCCGACATATTCGTCCATATTAAAGGTAACAACGTGTTTGAAGCTAACCTGGCCTGCTTTGTGCATCTCAACCAGCGCTTTGTAGGCTTCAAGCGGGGTGCCGCCGGTCGGCAGACCCAGCACGAAAGGACGGTCAGCGGTTGGCTTGAACGCGTTAATGCGGTTAACAATGTGGCGAGCTGCCCATTTACCTACCTGCTGTGCCGTAGCCAGAGGAATCAGTCTCATCATACACCTCTTAAAATTGACGTTAAAAAATGGTTCTCTGGAGAGCGGTTTACACTTGATTAAGCGTAACGCAGTTCCGGATAAGCGTATCGATCCGCTGTAATTATTTTGAACTATAAAATAAGTTTTTGTAGATAGCCAGTGAAAGGCAGGGGGAGGTGCGATATTTGGTGACTATAATCACAAAAAATACGCGTTTAATTTGCGATACGAATTAATTTTTCACACACTCCAGGAGTGATGTGATACGTTGCCGCAGGGTCATGTTTGACCACACTATAAAAACAGTGCTTCGACTCTTCATCTCGGGGTCTCATAGGGGGAATAAAGTGAGTATTCTAGGTTATTTACAGCGCGTAGGCCGCGCACTCATGGTGCCGGTGGCGACATTGCCAGCAGCAGCCATCCTGATGGGTGTCGGTTACTGGATAGATCCGGTAGGCTGGGGTGGAGATAGCGCACTTGCTGCGTTCTTTATCAAGTCTGGCTCTGCCATTATTGACAACATGTCTGTACTGTTTGCCATCGGTGTGGCTTACGGTATGTCTAAAGATAAAGATGGCGCCGCGGCGCTAACCGGTTTCGTCGGTTTCCTTGTCCTGACCACGCTGTGTTCTCCAGCGGCGGTTTCCATGATCAAACATATCCCGGCCGATCAAGTGCCGGCTGCGTTTGGCAAAATTCAGAACCAGTTCATCGGTATTATGGTGGGTATCATCTCCGCCGAACTTTACAACCGTTTTAGCGGCGTAGAGTTGCCGAAGGCGCTGTCTTTCTTCAGCGGCCGCCGTCTGGTGCCTATCCTGACCTCTTTTGTCATGATTATCGTCGCGTTCCTGCTGATGATTGTCTGGCCGGTCATTTATGATGGTCTGGTGCATTTCGGTGAAGCCATTCAGAAAATGGGTTCCGTTGGCGCAGGCGTCTATGCCTTCTTTAACCGTCTGTTGATTCCGGTTGGCCTGCACCATGCGCTTAACTCCGTATTCTGGTTCGACGTAGCGGGCATCAACGATATCCCGAACTTCCTGGGCGGCGCACAGTCTCTGGCGGCGGGTACGGCGGAAGTGGGTATCACCGGTCGCTATCAGGCGGGCTTCTTCCCGATTATGATGTTCGGCCTGCCGGGTGCGGCACTGGCGATTTACCACTGCGCACGTCCTGAAAACAAAGCAAAAGTGCTGGGCATCATGATGGCGGGCGCGTTTGCTGCGTTCTTTACCGGTATCACTGAACCGCTGGAATTCTCCTTCATGTTCGTGGCGCCAGTGCTGTATGTGATTCACGCCATCCTGAGCGGTATCTCCGTGTATATCGCTGCCAGCATGCAGTGGATTGCAGGCTTTGGATTCAGCGCCGGTCTGGTTGACCTTGTGCTGTCTACCCGTAACCCGCTGGCGACCCACTGGTACATGCTGATTCCGCAGGGCCTGGTGTTCTTCGTTATCTACTACGTGGTGTTCCGTTTCGCTATCACCAAATTCAACATGATGACCCCGGGTCGCGAACTGGCGGTTGCCGGTAGCGAAGCCGACGGTGAAGACAAAAACCTGAGCGGCAATGTTACCGGTTCTGGTGAGCAGGACATCCCGCAGCTGGCGCGTCAGTACATTGCAGCAATCGGTGGTTCTGACAACCTGACCGGTATCGACGCCTGTATCACCCGTCTGCGTCTGAACGTAAAAGACTCTTCTGTAGTAAATGATGCACTGGCGAAACGCCTGGGCGCGAGCGGCGTTATCCGCCTGAACAAAACCAGCGTGCAGATTATTGTTGGCTTTGTGGCTGAGAAAATCGCCAACGCCATGAAAACGGTGGGTCACGTTGATGCAGCCCCTGCGGATACAGCTCCGGGCGTCGCACAGGCAAAAGCGCAGGCTGTGCCGAACAGTGCCAAACCGACGCTGGTCACGCTTCTCTCGCCGGTCACCGGTGACGTTGTGGCGCTTGATGATGTGCCGGACGAGGCCTTCGCCAGCAAAGCGGTAGGCGACGGTGTGGCGGTGAAGCCGACGGATAAAACGGTTGTGTCACCGGCTGCCGGGACCGTAGTGAAAATCTTCAACACCAACCATGCATTCTGCCTGGAAACGGCAGAGGGTGCGGAAGTGGTGGTCCACATGGGTATTGATACCGTTGCACTGGGGGGTAAAGGCTTTACTCGCCTGGTTGAAGAGGGCGCAGAGGTTGTGGCAGGTCAGCCAGTGCTGGAAATGGATCTGGATTTCCTGAACACGAATGCGCGTTCTATGATAAGCCCGGTTGTTTGCAGCAATATTGATGACTTCGGTGGCCTGGTGGTTAAAGCCAGCGGTGCTGTCGTTGCAGGGCAAACGCCACTGTATGAAATTAAAGGCAAATAATCTCTCCTGAGTACTTAGCCTTAAGCGGCCGGGTTAATCCCCGGCCGCTTTTTTATTCCCCATACGGGACGCGTGATTTTCTGTAACTAAAGGTTGTGTCCACGCACGGCTTGTACGATCATGTGCGGCAAACCGTTTGACACGCTTTGAGGTATTTGAGATGAGTGAGGCAGAAGCCCGCCCAACCAATTTTATTCGCCAGATTATTGATGAAGATCTGGCTAGCGGTAAGCACAACAGCGTGCATACCCGTTTCCCACCTGAGCCGAATGGCTACCTGCATATCGGCCACGCCAAGTCCATCTGCCTTAACTTTGGCATTGCTCAGGACTATAAAGGCGAGTGCAACCTGCGTTTTGATGACACGAACCCGGTAAAAGAAGACATCGAGTATGTGGACTCTATTAAGCATGACGTTGAGTGGCTGGGTTTCCACTGGAGCGGTAATGTACGTTACTCCTCAGACTATTTTGACCAGTTGCACGCCTATGCCGTTGAGCTTATCAATAAGGGCCTGGCTTACGTTGATGAACTGTCGCCGGAGCAAATTCGCGAATATCGCGGCACGCTAACTGAACCGGGCAAGCACAGTCCCTATCGCGACCGTACGGTTGAAGAGAACCTGGCGTTGTTTGAAAAAATGCGCAATGGCGAATTTGCCGAGGGCACAGCATGTCTGCGTGCGAAGATTGACATGGCATCGCCGTTTATCGTATTGCGCGATCCGGTTATCTACCGCATTAAATTTGCCGATCACCACCAGACCGGCAACAAGTGGTGCATCTACCCGATGTACGACTTTACGCACTGTATTTCTGATGCGCTTGAAGGTATTACGCACTCGCTGTGTACGCTTGAGTTCCAGGACAACCGTCGCCTGTACGACTGGGTGCTGGATAACATCACTATCCCGACACATCCGCGTCAGTATGAGTTCTCGCGTCTGAATCTGGAATACACCGTGATGTCCAAACGCAAGCTCAACCTGCTGGTGACGGACAAGCTGGTGGAAGGTTGGGACGATCCGCGTATGCCGACCATTTCTGGCCTTCGTCGTCGTGGTTACACCCCTGCCGCTGTTCGCGAGTTTTGTAAACGTATTGGTGTGACCAAGCAGGACAATACTGTCGAAATGGCTGCGCTTGAGGCCTGCATCCGTGAAGACCTTAACGAGAATGCACCGCGCGCTATGGCGGTTATCGATCCGGTTAAGCTTGTGATTGAGAACTACCCGCAAGGGCATAGCGAAATCGTCAGCATGCCAAATCATCCAAACCGCCCGGAAATGGGTACGCGTGACGTGCCGTTTAGCGGTGAGATTTGGATCGATCGTGCAGATTTTCGTGAGGAAGCGAACAAACAGTACAAACGTCTGGTACTGGGTAAAGAAGTTCGCCTGCGTAATGCTTATGTTGTTAAAGCTGAACGTGTCGAGAAAGACGCCGAAGGCAACATCACAACTATCTTTTGCAGCTACGATGCCGATACGCTGAGTAAAGATCCCGCAGATGGCCGCAAAGTTAAAGGCGTTATCCACTGGGTAAGCGCTCAGCATGCGCTGGCGGTAGAGATTCGTCTTTATGACCGCCTGTTCAGCGTGCCGAATCCAGGTGCTGCAGAAGACTTCCTGTCAGTGATTAATCCGGACTCTCTGGTGATTCGTCAGGGTTATGCCGAACCGAGCCTGAAAGGGGCAAAAGCAGGCGAGGCGTATCAGTTTGAGCGTGAAGGCTATTTCTGCCTCGACAGCCGTCATTCCTCAGCGGAGAAACCGGTGTTTAACCGCACCGTGGGTCTGCGTGATACCTGGGCAAAAAGCGGCGAGTAAGTCTCGCGCTGAGTACGACAAACGCCGCCCTGTGCGGCGTTTTTTTATGTCCTCAATGTGAATATTCGTTTTGCGAATTAACCTTTCCGGCAGTACATATTCTGGTTGTATCCAACGCTGTTTAATTCCTTTTTGTTATTACACTTTTATCAAAAACTTTTAAATATTTTGCGAAAATCGCACTGCTTTTTCCTGAAAAACTTGCATAAATATACTTTTTTACATTCTCTCATAAATTATGTGCACTTCGTCATAATCTGCACATTCTTTCCCCGAAAGCGTTGATAATTCGCGTCGCAAAAAATAGTCTGGTTGCGGTCAGTGAGAGCGTAGAGACGCAATTGACTCAGGGAACTTAGCTTACGGGCACTTTTTTCTTTTCGCCAATTTGCCGTTTATGGCTGGCGATATTTTTTACGTCAAAGAGGAATTTTCATATGCGTACGTTCAGTGGCAAACGTAGTACGCTGGCGCTTGCTATCGCGTCTGTGACAGCGCTTTCAGGCTTTGTGGCAATGCCCGAAGCGAAGGCAGCCGGATTTATCGAAGACGCTTCCCTTACCGGTGGCATTTACTACTGGCAGCGCGAACGCGATCGCAGGGATTTAAATCCCACTAAAGAAGAAAAGCTACCGGATGGTACAAAAGTTGATGTTATCAACCCGGATTACACTAAATATAAAACCAACCTCTCACACTCCACCTGGAACGCCAATCTTGATTTCCAGTCAGGCTATGCCGCTGACATGTTTGGCATCGATTTTGCCGTATTCACGGCTATTGAAATGGGCGAGTCGTCAGCAAGCGGCCACCCGAACGAAATCGCATTCTCCTCCAGTAATCGTGCTTACGATGAAGCCTGGACAGGTGACAAGAGTGGCGTGAGCATCTATAAAGCTGCCGCTAAATTCAAGTATGGGCCGATGTGGGCACGTGCGGGTTATATTCAACCTACGGGGCAGTCGTTGTTGGCTCCACACTGGAGTTTCATGCCGGGTACCTATCAGGGGGCTGAAACGGGCGCTAATTTTGACTTCGGCGATGACGGCGCTCTGAGCATGACCTATATGTGGGCCAACGAATATAAATCGCCGTGGCACACGAAGATGGATAAGTTCTACCAGAACGATAAGAACACCCGGGTTCGTTACCTGCATTCCATCGGTGCTAAATATGATTTTAAAAATGACCTCGTACTGGAAGCCGCTTTCGGCCAGTCGCAGGGATATGTTGACCAGTATTTTGCTAAAGCCAGTTACAAATTTGACGTAGCCGGTAGCCCACTTTCCACCAGCTATCAGTTCTATGGTGCGCGTGACAAGGTGAGTGATGATAAGGTCACCAACCTTTGGGAAAACAACGACATTTACGACGGCACCGCATGGCTGCAGGCGCTTACTTTTGGGTACAAAATTGGTCAGGTCGATCTCCGTCTGGAAGGGACCTGGGTTAAAGCGGAAGGTAACCAGGGTTACTTTCTGCAACGCATGACACCAACGTATTCCTCCTCCAACGGTCGCCTGGATGTCTGGTGGGACAACCGCTCTGACTTCAACGCCAACGGCGAGAAATCGGTCTTCTTTGGCGCAATGTATGACCTCAGCAACTGGAACCTGCCAGGTTGGGCCGTTGGTGCTTCCTATGTTTATGGCTGGGATGCGAAACCCAGTACTAACCCTATCTTCGATCAGAGTCAGCGTCTGAGAGAGTCTGCCTACAGCCTGGATGCGATGTATACCGTTCAGGAAGGGCGAGCTAAGGGTACGCTGTTCAAACTCCACTTCACTCAATACGACAATCATAGCGATATCCCGAGCTATGGCGGCGGTTACGGCAACATCTTCCAGGACGAGCGTGACGTGAAGTTTATGGTTATCGCCCCGTTCACCATTTTCTGATTCTGATATCGCACCGGGGCCACTGCAGCCCCGGTCACCCGCGTAAGGAAACAGTATGAAAAAAAGTATGGTTATTGCGCTGGCGGTATTGGTCCTGAGCGCCTGTAGCAATTCATCTGGCCCACAGGAAGACGTGCGATTGCAACAGGCCTGGGAAACGTGCATTCAGACCGCCCAGGGTTCACCTGAAAAGCTGAAAGTTTGTGAAAACTTACCTAAGTCAGCAGCAGAAGCCCGGCAGCATGAAAGTACCGCCGCAGAAAGCATCCCTTCAGCGGAATATCAAAAATGCATCCAGGCCAGGAAGAGCGGTAACGATCAGGCCGTCGCGAAAGAATGTGAAAAAATCTGGCAGCAAAGCCACGCCAGCAACCCTTAAACCGAAAGGACACAGCAGATGAAAATGTTTAAAGCGAGCGTATTAGGCGGCGTCATTTCGGCGCTTCTGTGTAGCGGAGCGGCCTTTGCCGGACAGGAAACGGTAGACAGCATCAGTAAACTGAAGTTGAACTACACCATCAATGATAATCAGGCGGCGCTGAACGGCGTTGACTGCGCAGCGCTCGGCGCTGACTGGGCCTCATGTAACAAGGCCACCATTAAACTGACCAATAACGGCGATGCTATCACCAGCAAGGACTGGACTATCTGGTTCCCAAGCATTCGCCAGGTACTGAAAATCGACAGCGATCAGTTTAAAGTGACGCACGTTGTAGGCGACCTGCATAAGCTTGAACCCACCGATAAATTCACCGGCTTCCCGGCGGGCGGTACGGTTGAAATTCCCATCATCAACGAATACTGGCAAATCTTCATGACCGACGTGATCCCACGTTGGTATGTCACGTCTGGCGATGCAAAACCGAAAGTGATTGCCAGTACGGACACCGAAAATCTGGACAGCTTCGTCACACCGATTGGCGATCAGTGGAAGCGCACCAAAGAAGACAACAACATCCTGATGACCGCAGAGACCCGTTTTGAGAAAAACAGCGATGTGAAGTTGCTCAATGCGAGTGAACTGCGCGGCCAGATTATGCCTACACCGAAGCAGGTAACCGTTCATGGTCAGGACGTTGATCTGAGCAAAGGCGTGAAACTGGACCTGGCAACGCTTGATAAGGCAACGGTTAAAGCAGTTGAAGAGCGCTTTAAACGACTTGGCGTTAAAACGGGTTCAGGTTACCCGGTACGTACTGAGGTGAAAAAAGATAGCTTTAGCGGTGATGAAGCGGTATCCGGCGCGTATACCCTGACGATTGGCGAGAAAGAAGCGGTCATTACCGGCTATGACGCAACGGGTGTGTTCTACGGTTTGCAGTCCATCATGTCTCTGATTCCGATGGACGGCGACAAGAAGATTGCCACGCTGGATGCGAAGGATGCCCCACGTTTTGCCTATCGCGGTATGTTTATCGACGTAGGCCGTAACTTCCATAGCAAAGCCGCTATTCTGCGCGCCATTGATCAGATGTCGGCGCTGAAAATGAACAAATTCCATTTCCACCTCACCGACGATGAAGGCTGGCGTATTGAAATTCCTGGCCTGCCGGAACTCACAGAAGTTGGCGGTAAACGTTGCCATGATTTGAGTGAGAAAACCTGTCTGCTGCCGCAGCTTGGCTCAGGCCCGGATAGCGACAACAACGGCAGCGGCTGGTTTACCCGCGCTGACTATATTGACATTGTTAAGTATGCGGCAGCGCGCCATGTACAGGTCATACCCGAAATCGATGTGCCAGCACACGCGCGTGCAGCCGTTATCTCTATGGAAGCACGCTATGACCGCCTGATGAAAGAAGGCAAAGAGAAAGAGGCTAACGAGTTCCGCTTGCTGGATCCTACCGATACGTCTAATACCACGGGTGTGCAGTATTACGACCACACTGGCTATCTGAACCCGTGCATGGACTCCTCGCTGAACTTTGTTAATAAAGTCATTGGTGAAATGCAGGCGATGCACAAAGAGGCCGGTCAGCCGCTGGAAACCTGGCACTTTGGCGGTGACGAGGCGAAAAACATCTACCTGGGCGCAGGCTATGCCGATAAGAAGTCTGGCGCTGAAGGCAAAGGGCTTATTGATATGAGTACCCAGGACAAGCCGTGGGCGAAATCTCAGGTTTGCCAGGCAATGCTTAAAGAAGGCAAGGTTGAGGATCTGGAGCACCTGCCGAGCTACTTTGCTATTCAGGTCAGTAAACTTGTTAACGACCACGGCATCGAGAAGATGATGGCCTGGCAGGACGGTGTTAAAGATGCCAAAGACGCCTCTGAGTTTGCGACCAAGCGTATGGGCGTTAACTTCTGGGATACCATCTACTGGGGCGGTGGCGACTCGGTGAACGACTGGGCAAATAAAGGCTTTGAAGTCACGATTTCAAACCCGGACTATCTGTATCTGGACTTCCCGCAGGAAGTGGATCCGAAAGAGCCGGGCTATTACTGGGGTACCCGTTTTAGCGATGAGCGTAAGATCTTTGCCTTCGCACCAAATAACATGCCACAGAACGCCGAAACATCGGTAGACCGCGACGGCAACGCCTTCTCCTCGGGTTCCGGGAAGGCCTGGCCGGGCGCTTATGGTATGTCTGCTCAGGTGTGGAGTGAAATAGTTCGCACCGACGACCAGCTGGAATACCGTCTGTTCCCACGTCTGTTCTCCGTTGCCGAGCGTGCATGGCACCGTGCAGGCTGGGAGCTGGATTATGTGGCAGGTCGTGAATTCAAAGGTGGTGAGACCAACTTCGTCGATAAAAAGGCGCTGGAGAAAGACTGGGAACGCTTTGCTAACCTGCTCGGTCAGCGCGAACTGGCGAAAGTAGATACTAACATCGCCTGGCGTCTACCGGTGCCTGGTGCACGTATCACCGATGGTAAGCTTGCTGCAAATACGGCTCTCCCGGGTGTGGCAATTCAGTACTCTACAGACGAGGGCAAAACCTGGCAGCGCTACGATGACCAGGCGCGTCCGCAGGTAAGCGGCACGGTTCTGGTACGCAGCGTAACGCCGGACGGCAAACGCTTCGGGCGCGAAACCTCGGTTAAGTAACCCATCCCTTATTCATCTTTTTGATGAGACAAGGCCCGGCGAATGCGCCGGGCCTTTTTATTTTTCACGCTTTTCAGACGATGCTCAGCCAAATAGCCACTACGCTTTAATTCTATTGAGTATTTTTCATGCCTGTTTTGTAGCACCTGCAAGGGTGCTGCAGATGTCCTCACCGCAGAACACAAGGAGCGCGCGCATGCTTTGGCTTGAGCAAGGGTTGTATATCAGGATTGAGCAACTGGAAGAGGGGCCACGACCTTTACCGCTACGCAGTGGTTTTTGTACTGAGAATGCCTATCGTGTGCTGGGGTGCTACAACCCTTCGGAGTCTGCGGATGCCTATTATATTTTGTCCAATGACCGTGATGAAATCTGGTTCATTTGTAACCGGCATGTACGCACTGTGTGTCTCAATAACGACAACACAGCTTTTCGCTACGCGCTGGTGGAACGCCAGAAAAATATAAAATTGTGAGAGAGTTCAAACATAACTTGTCAGGGAGTCAGGTTGTGGCGTTACAGCCCGAATCCCCGTTTTGATGAACAGCAGAGGTAAAAAAACCGGAGCAGCGATTCTCCGGTTTTTTTATTACGCCAGAAGGCGATTATTTGGTGTGGGTCTCATGCGCGTGTTCATCTTCACGGCACTCGCCTTCGGCACAATGACCGTACAGATACAGACTGTGGTTGGTCAGTCGAATGTTGTGGCGCTGGGCAATTTCGCGCTGGCGCAATTCAATAGAATCGTCGCTAAATTCAATCACTTTGCCGCAATCCAGACAGATCAGGTGGTCGTGATGGTGTTGCTGAGTCAGTTCGAAAACGGATTTACCGCCTTCGAAGTTATGACGTGTCACAATACCGGCGTCATCAAACTGGTTCAGTACGCGGTAGACAGTGGCAAGACCAATTTCTTCACCCATATCAATCAGGCGTTTATACAAATCTTCCGCACTGACGTGGTGATTTTCAGGCTCCTGTAAGACTTCCAGTATTTTCAACCGGGGAAGCGTGACTTTCAGGCCGGCCTTTTTTAGTGCGGTATTATTGTCAGTCATGCGGAATTTGTCCTGTAACTTAATAACTTACCCCCTTAAGGGAGTGCTGCATAGAATTCAACTAAAAATGAATGTGTTTCATTATAGAACCGAAGGGTCTAAATAGAAACCGTGTATAAAGTGTAACGATGTTAATAAAGAATATCGGTGATGTAGCTAACTGCGCGAAATCACCAGTGAAATATTGCGGATATTGTACAGATAAACAGGGGTGACGTTAAAAAATTGTAGCAATCACTTATATCGGCATTATCTATTAATGCGGCGCGTAAGGGAAGCGCCGCATCGTCAAAAAGCCTTACGCGTTGATAATCTCGTCAAGGTGCAGCTCTTCAGAGACCTGCTTGACCCATTTTTCTACGCGCTCATTAGTTAATTCCGGTTGGCGGTCTTCATCAATAGCTAATCCCAGGAAGTGGGTGTCATCGGCAAGGCCTTTGGAGGCTTCGAAATGGTAGCCTGCGGTTGGCCAGTGACCCACGATGGTTGCTCCGTTCGGTTCAATGATGTCACGAATGGTGCCAAGTGCGTCGCAGAAGTACTCCGCATAGTCTTCCTGATCGCCGCAGCCAAACAGAGCAACCAGCTTGCCGTTGAAATCAATTTCTTCCAGCGTCGGGAAAAAATCGTCCCAGTCACACTGCGCTTCGCCGTAGTACCAGGTCGGGATGCCGAGCATCAGAATATCAAAGCCTTCCAGATCTTCTTTGCTGCTCTTGGCAATGTCACGCACCTCGGCAACGTCTTTACCGAGCTGTTTCTGAATCATTTTTGCGATGTTTTCGGTGTTGCCAGTGTCGCTGCCAAAGAAAATGCCTACGATTGCCATGAGTAAAAAACCTCTTGATACTTAATAAGATGGGGGCCGCATAATGCCCACAGATACGCCAATCATAGCAGATGCCCGCCAGCAGCGAAAACAGCTATTGCCGCCTTGTGCACAGTATGCAACATGTCAGGAATCTACAAAGGGCAGGCGTCAGCGTTCCGTACGCTGAAGCTGTTGCATCAGCATTTCTTCAATAAGCTCGCTGCGGCTCATCTCGCGTAGCTTTGCAAGCTCGTTGAGTGCATCCACGGCGTCTGCATTAAGCTTAAGCTCAACACGCTTGAGACCGCGCACTTTGTCGCGTTTAAGCTGGTTACGCTTATTGATACGCAGTTGCTCATCGCGCGAAAGTGGGTTCGTTTTAGGGCGACCCGGGCGACGTTCATCTGCGAACAGATCAAGCGTTGTTCGGTCCGTTTGTTCTTTGGCCATGATTAAAATGACAGGAATACAGGCTAGTGTAGCGGGTTCGGGTGCATTAACAGCGCGCCATCATACATGAGTGAAATCGGGCGCGCCAACGCGTTCATAACTTGCGGCAACTGGTCGGTGCGTTTTTAATCAGAAGCGGTATCATTAAGGAAGCGATGGATAGCGCGCAGTACGGCTTGCGGCTTTTCGGCATGCACCCAGTGGCCGGCGCCCGCAATCACATGTGCACGCGACTGCGGGAACTGCGCGAGCAGCGTATCGCGGTACTCCTCAATAATATACGGCGAGTTGCCGCCACGTATAAACAGCGCCGGGTGATCCCAGGCTGGCACAGGCTCCCAGCCGACAATGTTGTCGTACTTATCCCACAGTACGGGCACGTTGAAGCGCCAGCTACCGTTATGAAAGGATTTGAGCAGAAACTGAATGACGCCTTCTTCATGAAGTGTGGTGCGCATAATATCAGCTGCCTGCTGGCGAGAGGTAGCTCCCGCGTTACTGACGGCGCGGATAGCGGCAAAAATCTCATCGTGGCGGCGTACCGCATAAGCAACCGGGGCAATATCAATCATCACCAGCTTGTCCAGACGTTGTGGCGCGAGCGCACTTAGCGCCATCGCAACCTTACCGCCCATTGAGTGCCCCACCAGCGTGACAGTTTCCAGTTCGTATGCATCGATTGTATCCAGCACGTCCTGCGCCATCGCGGCGTAAGTCATTTCATCGCTGCGTGGAGACTGGCCGTGGTTACGCAAATCGAGCTGTAAGACATCATGCGTGGCGACCAAATCACGGGCCAGCACGCCAAGGTTATCCAGGCTGCCAAACAGGCCGTGAATTAACACGATGGGCGAAGAGGACGACGGAGTTTGCACAGTTTGCAGGCGAGCGTTCAGTTTCATAACAAAGTTCTTTTTTTGAGTGCGTCGGGTTAGGGTATCATGTTTCCTGTTTTGCCATGTGGGCGCAAAAGTGCGGCGAATTCTGACTTTCGTCGCGATTGCGGTTTGACGCTATCCGCTGTTGGGGTTAGAACTTATAATCCTCAACAACTTGTATTCAGAAGATAATACTGCACTGGATTAAGATGAAAACGATTGAAGTTGATGACGAGCTGTATCGCTATATTGCCAGCCACACCCAGCACATAGGCGAAAGCGCGTCCGACATTTTACGGCGTATGCTGAAATTTTCCGCCGTCCAGTCTGTAGAGACGAGTTCCCCTACGAAAGTGATGCTCCCTGTTGTGAGTGCGCCGGTTGCCGTGGCTGATAAGCCTGTAGCAAAAACTGCGCGTGAGCGCGTGCGTGCCGTGCGTGAGTTGTTACTTTCCGATGAATATGCTGAGCAGAAAAAAGCGGTTAATCGTTTTCTGCTGATTCTGTCTACGCTCTATGCACAGGATGCCGCGGCGTTTGCACAAGCGACCGAATCGATGCACGGCCGCACCCGCGTTTATTTCGCCAACGACGAGCGCACGTTGCTGCACAGCGGCAACCAAACCAAACCGAAACAGGTGCCTGGCACGCCTTTCTGGGTGATAACCAACACCAATACGGGCCGCAAATGCAGCATGATTGAACATATCATGCAGTCAATGCAGTTCCCGGCAGGGCTGATTGAAAAGGTTTGCGGCACAGTTTAATTTTGCGTCAAAAGGACCAGGCCAATGGCTAACCACAACCGTGCGGGACAGCCTGCACAGCAGAGTGATTTGATAAACGTTGCACAGCTGACTTCACAGTACTATGTCCTTCAACCTGAAGTCGGCAATGCGGAGCATGCGGTAAAATTTGGGACGTCCGGCCACCGCGGCAGTGCGGCGCGCCACAGTTTCAACGAACCGCATATCCTGGCGATTGCTCAGGCGGTGGCAGAAAACCGCGCGCATAACGGCATCACCGGTCCCTGTTTTGTGGGCAAGGATACCCACGCGCTGTCCGAACCGGCGTTTATTTCAGTACTGGAAGTGCTGAGCGCCAACGGTGTGGATGTCATTGTGCAGCAGGATAACGGCTACACGCCGACACCTGCGGTCTCTAACGCTATCCTTGAACACAACAAAACGCCAGGCGCGCTGGCAGACGGCATTGTGATTACGCCGTCTCACAACCCGCCGGACGACGGTGGTATCAAATACAATCCCCCTAACGGTGGCCCGGCGGATACCAATGTCACCAAAGTCATTGAAGACAGAGCCAATGCGCTACTGGCCGGCGGCCTGAAAGAAGTGAAGCGTCAGTCGCTTGATAAAGCCTGGGCCAGCGGCAAAATTCAGGCGCGTGACCTGGTACAACCTTTTATTGAAGGACTTGCCAGCATTGTTGATATGGCGGCTATCCAGAAAGCAGGCCTGAAGCTTGGCGTCGATCCGCTTGGCGGTTCGGGAATTGAGTACTGGAAGCGCATTGCTGAGTTTTACAAGCTCGATCTGACTATTGTTAACGACCAGGTCGATCAGACCTTCCGTTTTATGCATCTTGATAAAGACGGCGCTATCCGTATGGACTGTTCGTCTGAGTGTGCAATGGCCGGTCTGCTGGCACTGCGTGATAAGTTTGATCTGGCCTTTGCTAACGACCCGGATTATGACCGCCACGGTATTGTGACGCCTGCGGGACTGATGAATCCAAACCACTACCTGGCAGTGGCGATTAAGTACCTGTTCCAGCATCGTCCACAGTGGAAGCAAGACGTGGCGGTGGGTAAGACGCTGGTGTCATCCGCCATGATTGACCGCGTGGTCAATGCATTAGGCCGCAAGCTGGTGGAAGTGCCGGTAGGCTTCAAATGGTTTGTTGATGGTCTGCACGACGGCAGCTTTGGTTTTGGCGGTGAAGAGAGTGCCGGGGCGTCTTTCCTGCGCTTTGACGGTACGCCGTGGTCGACCGACAAAGACGGCATTATTATGTGCCTGCTGGCGGCAGAAATTACCGCTGTGACCGGCAAAAACCCGCAGCAGCATTATGACGAACTGGCTGCTCGTTTTGGGGCGCCAAGTTATAACCGTCTTCAGGCTGCGGCAACCTCAGCGCAGAAGGCCGCACTGTCTAAGCTGTCACCGGCAATGGTCAGCGCAAGCACGCTGGCTGGCGATCCGATCACTGCACGCCTGACGGCAGCACCGGGCAATGGTGCGTCTATCGGTGGTCTTAAGGTGATGACAGAAAACGGCTGGTTTGCTGCGCGTCCGTCCGGCACAGAAGATGCCTATAAAATTTACTGCGAGAGCTTCCTGGGGGAAGAACATCGCCTGCTGATTGAGAAAGAAGCGGTGCAGATTGTCAGCGAAGTGCTGAAGAACGCGAAATAAGGTTATGCCAGGGCGACAGCCCTGATAAACCGCCCCGTTGACCTGTTTTCGAAAGCGACTGCTTTCGGGGCCTGCGGGGCGGTTTTTTTATGGCTGCGTCTTGTGGACATGGTCGCACAACGCAGTCATACCGCTATTGAAAGAGGATAACGCGACTCTGGAGCCTCAGATAGCCTGCGCTGAGATCGTTTCGTAATAATAGGCTACATCATAAACCGGTAGCCGATTCCCGTTTCAGTCAGCAGGTGGCGCGGGCGGGTGGGATCCTGCTCCAGTTTCTGGCGCAGATGTCCCATATAAATGCGCAAATAGTGGCTGTGCTCGACAGCATTAGGTCCCCACACCTGACTTAACAGCTGGCGCTGAGTCAGAACTTTACCGTGATTATTGATAAGCAGCGCCAGCAGGCGAAATTCGGTGGGAGTAAGATGGACGGTTTCACCCGCGCGAAAGACAGTGTGAGCGGCGAGGTCAACGCGGATGTCTGAAAACTGAAATACTGGCTCCGGCTGCCCGGTACTGGCATGGCGGCGCAGCGCCACTCGCAGCCGCGCCTGGAGTTCACCGATGCCAAAAGGTTTACTCAGGTAATCGTCGGCACCGGCATCGAGGGCCGCAATTTTGTCCTGTTCGTCGCTACGTGCTGACAACACGATCACCGGAATCGCGCTCCACTGGCGCAGATCGCGAATAAAATCGATGCCGTCGCCGTCCGGTAAACCCAGATCGAGTATCACCAGATCCGGTTTACGGGTTGCGGCTTCAATAAGCCCGCGCTGAAGCGTCTCGGCTTCATACACGCGCAGGTTTTCATCTTCCAGCGCGCTGCGCAGAAAACGACGGATCGCTTTTTCATCTTCGACGATCAATACAGTAATCACAGCGCCTCGTTGAGTTCATCCAGTTGCGGTGCTGGCTCTGGCGGTAACGTAATGATAAAGCTGGCACCGCCCTGAGGCCGGTTGGCGGCGAAAATGGTCCCGCCATGTACTTCAACAATAGCCTGGCAGATTGCCAGGCCCAGGCCAACACCGGGAATGGCCGATTCCTTATTCCCACGCGAGAATTTATCAAATATCGCCTGCTCCTGCCCAACGGGTATACCCGGGCCGCTATCCCAGACTTCAAGACTGAGTTGCTCGCCTTGCTGGTGGGCGCTGATGCCAATTTCAGCCTGTGGCCCGGCGTATTTCATCGCATTTTCTAAAAGATTAATCAATACGCGCTCAAACAACGGTCCGTCGACGTGAATCAGCAGTAATGGGTCGGGCAGAGAAATAATCACATGACGTGTACCCACGCCGGGTTCCAGCATTTTCAACGCACTGCCGATAATCTCTTCAAGTGTCAGCCACTCTTTGCGCAGATTGAAGCCACCGGACTGTATACGCGCCATATCCAGCAGGTTATTCACCAGCCGTGTAGTGTTAAGCACATGCTGGCGAATTTCACTCGCTTGTGGCGCATGTTTTGAGCCTTCGGCGGCAAGGTCGAGCGTGAGGATTTCCGCCTGACCAAACAGCACCGTCAGCGGTGTGCGTAAATCATGGGAGAGGGCGGCCAACAGCGAGTTGCGCAATTGTTCGCGCGCGGTGGCCAGGCGTGCCTGCTCTTCACTGGCGGTGAGTGTGAGGCGCTCCAGCGCATTACTCACCAGAAGCGTAAAAGTTTCCAGCAGCCGCTGCTGCTCGGGTATAAGCAGCTGGCGTGGGTTAGATGGCTCAACAATCAGCACCCCCAGCGTTTTGTCGCCAGCGCGCAGTGGCAGAATTTGCCAGGGAACACCCGGTAGCGTGTCGGTGCCTGCACCAGCCGGTTGACCCCGGCTGAAGCTCCAGCGGGCAATGGCGTCATCCCAGGTTTTGATGCCCGATTCGGCGTTGACGGGATGAAGCTGCCCATGTTCATCGGGTATCAGCAGCTGACTCTGGGCAAACAGGCCGCTTTGCAGAAAATGCGCGCTGATGGGCGCGATATCCTGTGGGTTACGAGTCATCGCCAGCGCTTTCGACATCTCGTATAAATGGCGAGTGCGTTGCTCACGGTAGCGGGCAATGCGCGCCTGATAACGCACGCCCGCAGTAAGGTTACCGGTTAATAGCCCCACGCCGAGCATGACTGAGAAGGTGAGTAAATATTGTACGTCTGAGACCGCAAGCGTACCTTGCGGAGCAATAAAAAACAGATCGAAACTGAGTACGTTAATGACTGTTGCCAGCACAGAGGGCCAGCGCCCATAAAATAGCGCGACGATCACTACGCCAAGCAGATACAGCATGACGAGGTTTGCAGCATCAAAACCTGCCAGCCAGCGACTGGCTATAAAGGTAATTAACGCGCACAGTGCCAGAGCGACAAAACAGCCACGTATCTGAGCCCGCCATTTTTCGCCAAAGGCGCGAGAGTCGGGATTTTGCTCGTTTTTCGCCGGATTTTGTTCCTCCAGACCGACTATCACCAGATCCAAATCAGGTGCCAGACGGCTTATTCTCGCAGCAAAGGTTTCGCCGGGCCACCGCCACCAGCGGGCAGGGCGCTGGCCGGTGATAATTTTACCGAGATTATGCTGACGAGCATAACGTACCAGCGCTTTATCTTCGTGGGCGTCTGCCAGGGTTGCGGTTTCCGCCCCCAGTTCCTGGGCGAGACGTAACGCGTTCAAAATCGCCCGGCGCTGGTACTCTGCCAGTTGATGCAGCCGTGGCGTTTCGACGTACACGGCATGCCAGGCACTGCCCAGTCTTGCGGCCAGCCGTGCAGCGGTGCGCACCAGTTTCTCATTGCCTCTGCCATGCCCAATACACAGCAAAATCGCATCGCGGGTATGCCAGACACGCTCCTGACCCTGGCGGTCGCGCCAGGCACGCATCTGCTCGTCCACCCGATCGGCAGTGCGGCGCAACGCCAGTTCGCGCAGCGCAATCAGATTGCCTTTGCGAAAAAAATTCTCGATCGCGCGCTCGGCCTGACCTGCAATGTAGACCTTACCTTCATGCAGGCGTTGGCGCAGATCGTCGGGCGGTAAATCCACCATCACCACTTCGTCGGCGGCATCAAAAATCGGATCCGGCACCGTTTCGCGCACCTGCACACCGGTGACACCGCTGACCACATCGTTCAGACTCTCCAGATGCTGTACGTTAACGGTGGTAAAAACATCTATACCGGCGTCGAGCAGCTCCTCCACGTCCTGCCAGCGTTTTGGATGGCGCGAGCCGGGCGCATTCGTGTGCGCCAGCTCGTCCATCAAAATCAGCGCCGGATGGCGTGCCAGTGCGGCGTCGAGATCGAATTCCTGTACGGTACGCCCGCGATGGTGGATACGTTTGCGCGGCTGGAGGGCAAGCCCGTCCACCAGCGCCGCGGTTTCCTGGCGGCCGTGAGTTTCCACCACGCCAATCAGGACATCCAACCCTTGCGCGCGCAGGCGCTGCGCTTCCTGAAGCATTGACCAGGTTTTGCCAACACCAGCACAGGCACCAAAGAAGATCTTCAGTCGCCCACGGCGAGCAGCGTGCGTTTGTGCCAGCAGGTTATCCGGGTCGGGGCGCATTGGCTCCTCGCTCATCGTTCTTTATTACCTCCTCATCGCATCCAGCGCCAGGTTGAGTTGCAGCACATTAACCACCGTCTGACCAGTGTAACCCGGTACTGGGGATTCGGTATGCGCGTCGATCAGTTTTGCCACTTGCTCCGGCGCGATGTGGCTAGCCTGGGCAATGCGCGCAATTTGCCATTTGGCGGCAGCCGGAGTGATTTGTGGGTCCAGCCCACTGGCTGATGCCGTCACCAATTCAACGGGTACCTCGTGCGCTGCCTGCGGATTGGCGGCTCGCAGGGCGGTGATGCGTTCATTTACCTGCCGTGTCAGTTGGGGGTTACTGGCTGCGAGATTGCTGCCACCGGAGGCCTGCGGATTATACGGTGTTTCAGCGGTGGCAGACGGGCGGCCCTGAAAGTATTTCGCGTCGCTAAAATGTTGCCCAATCAGTGCAGAACCGCGGATTTCACCGTTGAGACGAATCAGCGAGCCGTTGGCCTGGACCGGAAACCACCATTGGGCCAGTGCGGTGGTAAGCAGCGGGTAAAGCCCGCCAGTGACAAGCGCCATGAAAAGCAGTAACGATATTGCGGGGCGTAACATAGCCATTTGAAAAACCTCTTAAACCAGACCGAACAGGGTGAGCAGCACATCAATGAGCTTAATGCCGATAAACGGCACCACCAGCCCACCCAGCCCGTAAATCCACAGGTTGCGGCGCAGCATGGCGGCGGCACTCAGTGGGCGATAGCTCACACCGCGTAGCGCCAGCGGGATAAGCGCAATGATGATGAGCGCATTGAAAATTACGGCACTGAGAATGGCCGATGACGGTGAATGCAGCTGCATGACGTTGAGTGCACCAAGCTGGGGGTACGTCGCCGCAAACGCTGCCGGAATAATGGCAAAATACTTCGCCACGTCATTGGCGATGCTGAATGTGGTGAGCGAGCCGCGGGTCATTAACATCTGCTTGCCGATGTGCACCACTTCAATCAGTTTGGTGGGGTTTGAATCCAGATCCACCATGTTACCCGCCTCTTTAGCCGCCTGGGTACCGGAGTTCATCGCGACTGCCACGTCGGCCTGCGCCAGTGCCGGAGCATCGTTTGTGCCGTCACCGGTCATCGCCACCAGCCGTCCTTCGGCCTGGTATTGACGAATCAGCGCCAGTTTGGCTTCTGGCGTGGCTTCGGCCAGGAAGTCGTCCACACCAGCTTCGGCAGCAATCGCGGCTGCCGTGAGACGGTTATCGCCAGTGATCATCACCGTTTTAATGCCCATCTGGCGCAGGCGCGCAAAGCGTTCTTTGATACCACCTTTGACAATATCTTTAAGCGCAATGACCCCCAGCACGTGCTCGCCTTCAGCGACCACCAGCGGTGTGCCGCCTACGCGTGCTACGCCTTCTACCAGTTGGTCGATTTCAGGTGGGAAATGGCCGCCATTGGCTTCAACGTGGCGGCGCAGGGCATCAACCGAGCCTTTGCGAATCATGCGTTGTTCAATATTGATGCCGCTCATGCGCGTCTGAGCGGTGAACGGCACAAACGTGGCGTTGAGGCTTTGCAGGTCGCGCTCGCGCAGATTAAAGCGTTGCTTTGCCAGCACTACAATACTGCGGCCTTCTGGCGTTTCGTCGGCGAGTGAGGAGAGCTGGGCGGCATCGGCCAGCTGACGCTCATCCACACCGGGCGCAGGCAGGAAATCGGAGGCCTGGCGGTTGCCAAGGGTGATGGTGCCAGTTTTATCTAATAGCAGTACGTCCACATCACCAGCGGCTTCTACGGCACGCCCGCTGGTGGCAATGACGTTTGCGCCGAGCATCCGGCTCATGCCTGCCACGCCAATGGCCGACAGCAGGCCGCCGATGGTGGTCGGGATAAGACACACCAGCAGCGCCACCAGTACCGTAACGCTCACAGCGCTGCCGCCCCAGGCTGAGAAAGGCCACAGCGTAGCGGTTGCCAGTAGAAACACGATAGTGAGCGCAATCAACAGAATCGTCAGCGCGATTTCGTTAGGCGTTTTGCGACGCTGGGCGCCTTCGACCATCGCTATCATGCGGTCAAGAAAGGTTTCACCGGGATTAACGCTACAGCGGATAACCAGCCAGTCAGACAAAATGCGCGTGCCGCCAGTAACAGATGCAAAGTCGCCGCCAGACTCGCGAATGACGGGCGCGGACTCACCGGTAATGGCACTTTCATCCACTGACGCACCGCCTTCAATGACTTCACCGTCACACGGGATAATATCGCCTGCTTCGACCAGCACGATATCGCCCCGGCGCAGGTCTGCTGACGGGATATTCTCCATCTGTGCGTCGCGGTGTGCCTCACGCAATTTGCGGGCAAATGAGGTTTGTTTCACTCCTTTGAGGCTACTGGCCTGCGCTTTACTGCGCCCTTCCGCCAGGGCTTCCGCCACATTGGCAAATAGCACGGTAAACCACAGCCACAGGCTGATGGCTCCCGTGAACAGGGCGCTGCCGCGTAATACACCAGCCGTCATGGCCAGTGCCAGTAGCGTGGTGAGCAGGCTCCCGGCCCAGACGATAAACATGACCGGGTTGTGCCATTGCACTGCCGGGCTGAGTTTTTTAAACGCGTCTTTTAATGCCTGACGGACCAGGGCTGGTTCGAACAGCGCGAGTTGTTTACGGCTCATAGTTTCTCCGTTATCCCAGAACCTGGGTCATCAGATGATCCGCAAGCGGCCCAAGGGCGAGCGCCGGGATAAAGGTCAATGCACCCACCAGCAGCACGGTGCCAATTAACAGACCGATGAACAACGGGCCACAGGTGGGTAATGTGCCTGGCGTTGCGGCCTGGGATTTTTTCGCAACAAGTGAACCGGCAATTGCCATAACCGGCACCATGACGGCGAAGCGGCCGGCCAGCATGCAAAAGGCCAGCAGCAGGTTCCAGAACGGCGTGTTGGCGCTCAGCCCGGCAAAGGCGCTGCCGTTGTTGTTCGCCGCTGATGAAACGGCATATAACACCTCGCTAAATCCATGCGGGCCGGGGTTGAGCATGGCACTGCGTCCGGCGTCGGTCATCATTGCCAGCGCGCTGGCGAGCAACACCAGCGCGGGCGTAACCAGAATTGCCAGTGCGGTCATTTTCATTTCCGGCACATCAACTTTTTTGCCCAGGTATTCTGGCGTGCGTCCGACCATGAGCCCGGCAATAAACACGGCCAACAGCACGAACAGCAGCATGCCGTAAAGCCCGGAGCCGACACCGCCAAAAATGACCTCACCGATTTGCATTAGCCACATCGGTACCAGGCCACCGAGCGCGGTAAAGGAGTCATGCATGGCATTCACCGCCCCGCAGGAGGCGGCGGTGGTCACGGTGGCGAACAGGCTACTGGCAAGAATGCCGAAGCGGCTTTCCTTACCTTCCATATTCTGGTGGCTGTCGGCACCGGCAAGCGTCAGGGCAGGATTGCCGTGCATTTCTGCCCACATCACCACAATGGCACAGAGCACGAAGACCAGTGACATAGCCCACAACAGCGTGTGTCCCTGACGCCTGTCGCCGCAGGCCTCACCAAAGGCAAAGCACAGCGCAGCAGGAATAAGGAAAATCACCAGCATCTGCACGGCATTGGTTAATGCCGTTGGGTTTTCAAACGGATGGGCCGAGTTAGCGTTAAAAAAGCCGCCGCCGTTAGTGCCGAGCATTTTTATCGCCTCCTGAGAGGCAACTGGCCCCATCGGCAGCAGCTGTTTTGCGCCTTCAAGCGTCAACACTGGCTGATAAGCCGCAACGTTTTGCAGCACGCCTTGCTGAACGAACAGCAGTGCGATAATCAGCGACAGTGGCAGTAGCACCCATAGCGTAATGCGTGTGAGATCAACCCAGGCATTACCGAGGGTCTGTATTGAGTGGCTCACCAGCGCGCGGATGAGCGCAAAAGCGATGGCGATGCCGGTCGCGGCAGAAAGGAAATTTTGTACGGTTAGTCCGGCCATCTGGCTGAAATAACTGAGCGTGGTTTCGCCGCCATACGCCTGCCAGTTGGTATTGGTGACAAAGCTCACCGCAGTATTGAGCGCCAAATCCCAGGAAAGGCTGGCAACCCCTTGTGGATTGAGCGGTAAATGGCCCTGTAACAGTAAAATGGCCAGCAGTAGCGCAAGCCCGAGTAGGTTAAACAGAAGAATGGCGAGCAGATACTGACGCCACTGCATGGGCTTGCGGTTTACGCCGAGTACGAGCCAGAGCAGGTGTTCTACATGCCCCAGTATCGGTAGCGGTTCACCGTCGATAAAGCGTGCCAGCAGCGACCCGAGCGGTTTTGCCAGTATCAGCAGTACCAGCATGAAGCTTGCAATCAGAAGAAATGCCGAGGATGCCATCAGAAGGCCTCCGCGTTAATCAGGGCATAAATCAGGTAGCCCAGAAGTAAAAAAACCAGCGCTGCGCCGATAATCACGCTTGCACTCACAGTCCACCTCCAGCGGTGTTTTAAGGATTGAGGTGAGGGTAGATTTTTTACTGAAAAGAAGGCGCAAAAATGCCGGGGCGAGGTGTAAAAAAAGTATAAAAATCACAAAGCCATGCGTTAACTGATGTTTAGTAATTCATTAACCATTTTGTAGCTTAATTACGAGATTGTGTGTAAAGAATGGGTAAAAGATGCTTTTTTCTGGTCCGATGAGTAGTAAAATTTCAACCAGAGCAGTATTATTCTGTCATCAAATGTTATGGCTTCTCAAAGGAGGAAAACGATGTCTATGTATAAACGCTATCCTGCGCATCAGGTTTTCCTGCGTCGGGCTTTTGTCATCGCCGCAGGTGTTATCGCACTACCGGTGATGCTGTTCTGGAAAGACCGCGCCCGCTTCTACAGCTATCTGCACCGCGTATGGTCCAAGACCAGCGACAAGCCGGTGTGGATGGACCAGGCCGAGCAAGCCGCCTGCGACTTCTACTAATTTCTAAGCGCCTCCTTCGGGAGGCGTTTTTTTATCTGTCGATTCCTGCCCGACTGGCTCCTGGCTACACTTAAGGCGTAGCGAAGAGGAGCACATATGTCTGAAAAAATTCCCGTAGGCATCAGTGCCTGTTTGCTGGGTGAAAAAGTCCGTTTTGATGGCGGGCATAAGCGACTGGCTTTTGCCGTTGAGACACTGTCGACCTGGGTGAATTTCGAGCCGGTTTGCCCTGAAATGGCAATCGGTCTGCCAGCTCCGCGAGCCGCGCTGCGGCTGGTAAAAACAACTGAAGGTGAAATCAGCCTGCGTTTTAGCGACGGGCGTGAAGGCGATTTGACCGGGCAAATGCAGGCCTTTTCCCAAAAACGCATCGCGGGTTTTGAACACCTGTGTGGCTATATCGTTTGTGCCAAATCCCCCACCTGTGGCATGGAGCGCGTGCGGGTTTATGAGCCTGAGAGTAAAAATAACCGTAAAGCGGGAACCGGGATTTATACAGCGGAGCTGATGAAGCGCTTTCCCTGGCTGCCTGTTGAAGAAGATGGGCGTTTACACGACCCAGAACTGCGGGAGAATTTTATGCAGCGTATCTGCGCGCTGCACGAACTCAACCAGCTTCGTCAGGAAGGGCTAACCCGAAAAGGGCTGATTGCTTTTCACAGTCGCTATAAACTATTGCTGCTGGCGCATTCACAACCTCAGTACCGCGAGTTGGGACCCTTTGTCGCCGGGCTTCATCAGTGGCAGGATCTCGAGGCGTTTTTTGTTGAGTACCGCCAGCGGTTAATGAACGTCCTTTCTCACCCCGCTACGCGGCGCAACCACACTAACGTGTTAATGCATATTCAGGGTTATTTCCGTAAACAGCTTAACGCGCGCCAGCGTGAAGAGCTGTCGACGCTTATTGACCGCTATCGCCGGGGGACTCAGCCTTTACTGGCACCAGTGACGTTGCTCAAACACTATCTGGCAGAATATCCTGATGATTATCTCGCGCAGCAGCGCTATTTCGATCCTTGCCCTGAGGCGCTGTGCCTGCGCTACGGCCATTAAACAGGAATACTATGCCCACCCATCTGGTCTGGTTTCGTAACGATTTACGCCTGCATGACAATCTGGCCCTTGCCGCCGCCTGCCGCAACAGTAACGCACAGGTACTGGCGGTCTTTATCGCCACGCCCGGCCAGTGGCACCAGCACGATATGGCACCACGTCAGGCCTGGTTTATTCAACAGCATGTCAATGTCCTACAGGAGGCGCTGGCGCATAAAGGTATTACGCTCACGGTGCTCGAGACCGACGATTTTGACGCCTGCCCTGAAGTAATAAAAAAATTTTGTACAGAGCAGGACGTTGATGCGCTGTTTTACAACTATCAGTACGAGTTTAACGAACGTCAGCGAGACGCTGCGGTCGAAAAGGTACTCGGCGATAAGGTCGTGTGCCAGGGATTTGACGACAGCGTGATGCTGCCGCCAGGCAGCATAACCACCGGCAATAACAGCATGTATAAAGTGTTTACGCCGTTCAGCCGGGCTTTTTTACGCCGCTTGCAGGACGACACGCCACAATGCCTGCGCGCACCGTCGGTTCGTGAGGGCGGCCCGGTCAGTACACCTGAGAGGCGAACATTTAACTATCCGCAGCAGGCGGTGGATGCTGACCTTTTTCCCGTGGGCGAAGAGGCGGCACTGCAGCGGTTGCGTCAGTTTTGTTCACATGCGGCAAAAGACTATCCTGAGCAGCGCGATTTTCCGGCAGTAGAGGGAACCAGCCTGCTTTCACCGTATCTTGCCATTGGCGTGTTGTCGCCACGTCAGTGCCTTAATCGTCTGCTGGCAGAACAACCGCGAGCGCTGCACGGTGAAGGTGGCGCAGTGTGGCTTAACGAGCTTGTCTGGCGGGAATTCTATCGACATCTGTTAACATATTACCCGGCTCTGTGCCGCCATCAGCCCTTTGTTAGTTGGACGACACGGGTAAAATGGCGTGAGGATGTGAACGCACTTGAAGCCTGGCAGCAGGGTAAAACCGGCTATCCCATTGTGGATGCTGCGATGCGCCAGCTAAACGAAACGGGTTGGATGCACAATCGCCTGCGCATGGTGGTGGCCAGCTTTCTGGTTAAGGATTTGCTTATCGACTGGCGTGAGGGAGAGCGTTATTTTATCTCTCAACTGGTAGACGGCGATCTGGCGGCTAACAATGGTGGCTGGCAATGGGCGGCTTCCACCGGTACTGACGCCGCACCGTATTTTCGTATCTTTAACCCGACGACCCAGGGGCAGCGTTTTGATGCGGACGGTGAATTTATACGCCGCTGGCTGCCGGAGCTGGAACAGGTGCCAGGTAAAGCCGTTCACGAGCCGTGGAGTTGGGCGGATAAACACGCGCAGCAGCTTGATTACCCACGCCCGATAGTTGACCACAAACAGGCTCGCGCTGCGACGCTGGCGGCTTATGAAGCTGCGCGTAAAGAATAAAGGAAAATGTGGGATGAAAAATTTTGAACTGGAAGCGCTGATTAACGAGAAGCTTAACAGTGCAGCCTTCAACGATTACGCGCCAAACGGTTTACAGGTAGAAGGGCGTGAAGAGATTCAAAAAGTCATTGTGGGCGTGAGTGCAAGCCAGGCACTGGTGGATGAAGCCGTGCGTCAGCAGGCTGATGCCATTATCGTCCATCATGGCTATTTCTGGAAGAATGAATCGCCGGTGATACGTGGTATGAAGCGCCATCGCCTTAAGGCACTGCTGGAAAACGATATTAACCTCTATGGGTGGCACCTTCCGCTCGACGCGCACCCGGAGCTGGGCAACAACGTGCAACTGGCGAACCTGTTGGGTATTGACGTTAAGGGCGAGATTGAACCGCTGGTGCTGTGGGGCGAGATGAATTTACCGGTACCGGGCCTGGAGCTGGCATCGTGGCTGGAAGCGCGTCTGGGCCGTCGGCCATTGTGGTGTGGGGATACTGGCCCGGATGTGGTCAAGCGCGTAGCCTGGTGTACCGGCGGTGGTCAGGGTTACATCGATGCGGCTGCCCGGTTTGGGGTGGATGCCTTTATTACTGGCGAGGTCTCGGAACAAACGATCCACTCGGCGCGTGAACAGGGGCTGCATTTTTACGCCGCGGGCCATCATGCTACCGAGCGCGGTGGAATTCGTGCACTCGGCGAATGGCTTGATGCGACCAGCGAGCTGGACGTGACGTTTATCGATATCCCTAATCCAGCCTGATGAAGTGAGGTAAACGTGCAACGAGCGCGCTGTTATCTGCTGGGAGAGAGTGCGGTAGTGCTGGAGCTGGATCCGCCAGTTTCCCTGCAAAGTCAGAAACGTATCTGGGGGCTGGTGCGCCGACTGGCGGATCAGCCGTCAGTGCTGGAAGCCATTGCTGGTATGAATAACCTGACCGTGGTGTTGCGGGACCCTAAGAGCAATGCCCTTGATGCCATCGAGCGCCTGCAGCGCTGGTGGGAGGAAAGCGAGGTCGTTGAGCCGACCTCCCGGCGTCTGGAGATTCCGGTGGTATATGGTAAAGAGGCGGGGCCGGATCTTGAGTATGTGGCACACCATACAGGAATGAGCGAGCGTCAGGTCGTAGAGCTGCATTCAGGTGTGGATTATGTGGTCTGGCTGCTGGGTTTCCAGCCGGGTTTCCCCTATCTTGGCGGACTGTCCGGTAAGCTTGTGGTACCCCGGCGTGCGCAACCGAGGTTGATGGTACCTGCAGGATCGGTGGGCATTGGTGGTGGCCAGACCGGGATTTATCCGCTGGATACGCCTGGCGGCTGGCAGTTAATTGGCCGTACGCCGCTGCGTTTATTTGATCCGAACAGGGAAAGCCCGGCGTTATTAAGCCCGGGCGATACCGTGCGCTTTATTCCACAAAAGGAGGGCGTGTGCTGAAGGTTATTCGTGCCGGGATGCAAACGACGGTTCAGGACATGGGGCGTACCGGTTATCGGCTTGACGGCGTCAGTCGCAGCGGAGCGCTGGATATGCCTTCGCTGACGATCGCGAATGCGCTGGTGGGCAATGCCCCTGAGGCCGCAGCGCTTGAGATAACGCTTGGCAAATGTCAGTTTGAATTTACCCGTGACGGATGGTTTGCGCTGAGCGGGGCCGACTGTGAGGCTACGCTTGACGGTAAGCCCGTGTGGACCGGCTGGCGCCAACGGGCAAGAGTGGGTCAGCAGCTGCGGCTTAACCTGCCGCACCGCGGTATGCGTAGTTATCTCGCCGTAGCGGGCGGGTTGGATGTCCCTGTGGTAATGGGCTCACGCAGTACCGATCTCAAGGGGGGCTTTGGCGGCTTTCTCGGACGAGAGTTGCGCGACGGTGATGAAATCCCTGCGCTGGCAGGGCGTGATTTCACCGACGCGTGCGGGGTAAAACAGCTTTTATGGAGTAACCGTATTCGCGCACTGCCGGGGCCGGAATATCACGAGTTCAGTCGCGAGGCGCAGGAAAACTTCTGGCGATTGCCCTGGCAACTGAGCGCCCAAAGTAACCGGATGGGTTATCGCCTGCACGGCCAGACGTTAGCGCGTACCGAGCAGCGTGAGCTGACCTCCCACGGCCTGCTGCCGGGCGTGGTGCAGGTGCCGCACAACGGTCAGCCGATTGTGTTAATGAATGATGCTCAGACCACCGGCGGTTACCCGCGTATTGCCTGCATTATTGCCGCTGATTTGCACAGTCTGGCGCAGGTGCGCCTCGGTGAACCCATCCATTTTGTGCAATGCTCACTGGAAGATGCGCTGAAAGTACGACGCGAGCAGCAGGTGTATCTGAGTCAGCTGGCGTGGCAGCTTAACGGTGAGCACGGCGTTTAATCTTCATAAGGATGTTATTATGCCTGAAGGCCCGGAGATCCGCCGCGCGGCGGATCGGCTGGAGGAGGCGGTACTTGGCAAACCCTTGACGGCAGTCTGGTTTGCCTTCCCTCAGTTAAAAATGTTCGAGCCGCTTTTAACCGGCGAGTGCATTGACCGTATTGAAACCCGCGGCAAAGCGTTGCTGACCCACTTTTCAAGTGGGCAAACGCTCTACAGCCACAATCAGCTTTATGGAGTATGGCGCGTGGTGAACGCAGGGGAAACGCCCGACAGCAAACGTAGTCTGCGGCTGCGCCTTGAGACAGCAGATAAAGCGATTTTGTTGTACAGCGCCTCGGATATCGAGATGCTGGACGACGCAGGTCTGGCGTCGCACCCGTTTTTACAGCGTGTGGGACCCGACGTGCTGGATATGACGCTCACCGTTGAGCAGGTGAAAGCCCGGTTGTTGTCACCGCGCTTTTGCCGCCGTCAGTTTTCGGGGCTGCTGCTTGACCAGGCGTTTCTGGCAGGGCTTGGTAACTACCTGCGAGTGGAAATCCTCTGGCAGGCGCAATTAGCCCCACGGCACCGTGCTGTAGATTTAACGCCGACTCAGTTGGATGCCCTGGCTCACGCTTGCCTTGAAATACCCCGCCTGTCTTACCAGACCCGTGGTAAGGTGGATGAAAATCGTCACCACGGTGCCCTTTTTCGTTTCCACGTATTTCACCGTGACGGTAAGGCCTGTGAACGCTGTGGCGGGATGATTGAAAAAACCACGCTGGCATCACGACCTTTTTACTGGTGCCCACAGTGCCAGAAATAAGTTACCAACAAAGCGTTGAAAAGACATGACATTGAATCGTCAGAGATAACGTCTTGTTGTACGGTAAATTGAAAACATGACGACAATATAAGGACGTTGAGAGGTGAGACGCAGTTAACGATTGGTCGATTGCCCGGGCACGCAAAAAAGCGAACGCGTCATTTTTAACTGGCAGGTAACTGAGACGGCTAAATCCTCGACAAAGCGCATTCCTGAATATTCGCGCAAGCGTAGCGTTTTTTATCACGAATAAACTGACAGAGGTATCAGCAAGCGGGGAAAAGCCTGATACTGGCTCAATAACTCAGTAAATACATTCACCTGCGGCACGGAAGTTTATTCAGTCTTTGATACACCTGCATTGTCTCTGCGTTTAACTTGCATTTCAGGACAATACAGGTGCCTTTATTTATTGTGCCGATGCCACCATTTCAATTCCACCTGGATGGAATTGAATGTAATGGCAAGCCTTATGAAAGGCATTGGCATCAATCAAGCCAGTTACTTTATTGGCTTAGACCCCTGGTGCAGGCTCAACACCGCAGAAGCTTGAGGCGACGGTTTGCTTAGTGATGTTGGTTGCTGTCTGACCATATTTAGAAGTCGGAACGGTGCAGGTAGTGGTCATGACGCACGCGTCGGTTACCAGATCAAAGCTATAATTGCACGTGCCACCGATAATATTTTTTGCAGTATCCAGAGTTACTTTTTCCATTGTATTTCCTTATGTTAAAGAGGTTATTATTTTTGGAGCTCCTTTTAAAATTTAGAATTTTACCTGTGAAATGTCAAAAAGATCTTATAGGAATATTGTCTAAACCGCATTTTTATTAGTGTTG
>CBIFVZ010000039.1:0-35959 GCA_966185765.1 uncultured Enterobacteriaceae bacterium
GTAAAACCAGCGATGCCCTGCGCGAGCGCGACGGCCAGATTGCCCAGCTTAATGCCAAAGTTGCCGAGCTGACTAAGCTCAACACCGATTTGACGAAAGCCAGTACCGAACTTGGTAAAACCAGCGATGCCCTGCGCGAGCGTGATGGTCAGATCTCCCAGCTCAACGCAAAAATCGAAGAACTGACCAAATCCAATGCCGAGCTGACTAAAGCGAAAGAAACCCAGGCGCAGAATCTGCCTACCGCCGCCAGTACCGCCGCGCTTAAGAGCGAAGACTCAAAACGCTCCTATACCAACGGCGTAGTGTTCTCACGCATGCTGAAGAAAAACATCAGCGAGCAGGAATACCTGGGCGTGAAGGTGGATGTCGCGGCAGTTCTGGCAGGTATTGCAGATGGCGTGTCTGATAAATCCCGCCTCGACGAAGGCTCGTTGATGAAGAACCATCGCAATCTGATGGATTCACTGAGCAAGCTTGAGAAACAGAAATTCGACAAAGCGTTCTCGCAATTGCGCACCGCCACGTCGAAGAAAAAGGTTCTCAAGCAGAACAACAACCTGTTCTTCGTGCAGGGTAAAGCTGGCAGCAGCGCTTACAACGAAGGCGATAGCATCAACTTTGAGCTGACGGAAGCCATGCTTGACGGCAAAGTGCTCAGCAAAGAGAACAACGGCACGCTGACCTTCACGGATAAACTGCCGTACGTTTTCTATGAGTCATTCAGACTGGCGAAAAAAGGCGGTTCGATGGAAGTCTACGGACTTGCCGGTGATATCTACGCATCCGGTGCCATGCCTGACGGCGTCTTCCCACTTACGCCAATGAAAGTCACACTGATAACGAAGTAATTTTTACCTGAATGCGGACCGCCAGACACCTCAAAAGAGGATCTATTCTGGCGGTCCGCAGCATTAATAACGCCCTCTTACCGCCTTACCCATCCCCTTAACCCTTTGGTTTCTACGCTCTGTTTTTACTCAGGCAACAGAGAACGCCCGCACCACCCGCCTTTAGCTGCGCCATCCCCCTATAAAAGAGGATGAACCGCGCAAAAGCCATCAATTTATCTGTTCCGCATTAACAGCCACACTGACTCCAACCCCACCCAGGAGGAGCCTGCAAATGAAAACACTCAACGCCCGTCAATTCTTTAAAGACTATTTCTGCGCCACCCGTAATGCCGGTAGCGGGCTGATGCGCTACTTTACTGCCGCCCAGCGCGAAGACATGCTGGACGGCGTAATGCAATGGCGGCACACCGTACCCACCATCAGAAAAGGCACTTCGCGGGATTAACCACTGCCTGTGCTCTGCTGACAACGTGCGAATAAAGATAACGCCACCGCAAAGACCTTCTGCGGTGGCGTTATCGTAAGACGTCACCTGGAACACCGGATAAAAAAAGAACCGGCGGAGGCATCTCCTGACCGGTTCTTTTTAGCGATGAAACGGTGATTTACAGACCGGCGGTCCCAAATGCGCGTAACCAGTCCTGCTCAAATTTTGCAACGGCGGCATCAACCGCTGGGGTTGAAATAAACTGTTCAGCCACGTCCAGCGGTAGCGTAATGGATTCACAGCCTGCCAGCAGACACTCAAGCGCCTGACGTGGCGTTTTAAAGCTCGCCGCCAGCACCTTTGCGCCCGGTGCATGTAGCGAAAGCAGCTGCTGCAAATCCTTCACCGTCGCGATACCGTCACCGCCCTGCGCATCCAGGCGATTGACGTAAGGCGCGACATAGTGCGCACCGGCCAGCGCGGACAACAGTCCCTGACCGGCACCGTAAACGGCAGTACCCAGCGTGGGGATACCTTCAGCCGCCAGTAGCTTAATTGCCGCCAGTCCTTCTGCCGTCACCGGCACTTTCACGACCAGATCGCTGACAATGGTCCGTAGTTTCTTTGCTTCCTGCACCATCTCTTCAGCACGCGATGCCATGACCTGGGCAAAAAGACGCCCTTTACCCCCGAGCGCCTCATACAGCTCTGGCAGCAGTACATCTACGGGCTTCTTACCACTGGCAACAATGCTTGGGTTAGTCGTCACGCCTGCCAACGGAAAAATGCGCGCCAGGCGCTTTACCGCAGCAACGTCAGAAGTATCGAGATAAAGCTCCATTCAGGCACTCCCCGGAATTGTGATAGTTAGCAAAATTTCACTCAGTATAGCCTTCACTTCGCGATGAACGTTGATCGCAGTCAACATCACTTTCTTTCGAAAGCATTTTACTATTCATACGAAATAAAACGAGACTGCGCGATGATCTTCAATATCCAGCGTTATTCCACACATGATGGTCCCGGAATTCGTACCGTCGTTTTCCTGAAAGGCTGCTCGCTGGGCTGCCGCTGGTGCCAGAACCCGGAAAGCCGTGCACGCACTCAGGATCTGCTGTTTGATGCACGTCTGTGCCTGGACGGCTGTGAGCTGTGCCAACTGGCCGCACCCGACATAGTACAACGCGTGGCTGACAGGCTGGTGATTCATCGTGAAAAGTTACAGCCCGACTGCTTTGCTGCACTGGAACACTGTTGCCCAACTCAGGCGCTGACGGTATGCGGTGAAGACAAAACCGCAGAGGATATTCTGGCAACCGTCATGCGCGACCGACCATTCTATGAACGCAGCGGCGGCGGCATCACGCTATCTGGCGGCGAACCGTTTATGAACCCGCAACTTGCGCAAACGCTGCTTCAGCGCAGCCATGAGGCTGGCATTCACACCGCCGTGGAAACCTGCCTGCATGTGCCGTGGCGCTATATCGAACCGTCACTCGCCTATATCGACCTGTTTCTGGCCGACCTCAAGCATGTTGATAGTGCGGTTTTTAAACAGTGGACCGACGGTTCGGCAAAGCGCGTACTCGACAACCTTAAGCGCATTGCCGCTGCGGGTAAGAAAATGACCATCCGCGTTCCGCTTATCCCCGGTTTTAACGCCGATGAGGACAGCATTCGCGCCATTACCGACTTTGCCGCTGATGAACTCAATGTCAGCGATATTCACTTTTTACCGTACCACACGCTGGGTATGAACAAATACGTTCTGTTGGACCAGCCCTACCACGCGCCGGATAAACCGCTGGACTGCCCAACGCTGCTCAACTTTGCAGAGGATTACGCGCAGCAAAAAGGCCTGGCGGCCACTTTACGAGGATAATCTATGACCACTTTGAAACTAGACCCGCTTACTCAACGCATTCAGGCGCACAAAAATGCGCTGGTCCACATTGTTAAGCCGCCGGTCTGTACGGAACGCGCGCAGCACTACACCACCGTTTATCAGCAGAATATGGATAAGCCCATCCCGGTACGCCGTGCGCTGGCGCTCGCTTATCACCTGGCACATCGCACTATCTGGATTAAGCACGACGAGCTTATCGTCGGCAACCAGGCAAGCGAGGTACGCGCTGCGCCAATCTTCCCGGAATACACGGTGAGCTGGATTGAAAAGGAAATCGACGACCTTGCCGACCGCCCCGGCGCGGGCTTTTCCGTAAGCGAAGACAATAAGCGCGTGTTGCATGACATTTGCCCGTGGTGGCGCGGCCAGACGGTACAGGACCGCTGTTACGGTATGTTTACTGATGAGCAGAAAGCATTGCTGGCAACTGGCATTATTAAAGCCGAAGGTAACATGACCTCCGGCGACGCGCATCTGGCGGTGAACTTCCCGCTACTGTTAGAAAAAGGCATGGACGGCCTGCGTGAAAAAGTGCGTGAGCGCCGTTCGCGTATCAACCTGACCGTGCTGGACGACCTGCACGGCGAGCAGTTCCTGAAAGCCATTGATATTGTGCTTGAAGCGGTAAGTGCGCACATTACCCGCTTTGGCGCACTGGCGCGTGAGATGGCGCAGAGCGAAACCCGCGCAGAACGCCGCGCCGAACTGCTGACCATTGCTGAGAACTGTGACGTTATCGCCCATCAGCCGCCGCAAACCTTCTGGCAGGCGCTCCAGCTGTGCTACTTCATCCAGCTGATTCTGCAAATTGAATCCAACGGCCATTCGGTCTCTTTTGGGCGCATGGACCAGTATCTGTATCCGTGGTATCGCCGCGACGTGGAGCTTGAGCAGAGCCTCGGGCGCGAACAGGCCATTGAAATGTTGCACAGCTGCTGGCTCAAGCTGCTGGAAGTCAATAAAATCCGCTCCGGCTCGCACTCCAAAGCCTCAGCCGGAAGTCCGCTGTATCAGAACGTCACTATCGGCGGCCAGAACCTGGTGAAAGGCGAGCCGGTTGATGCGGTTAACCCACTCTCTTACGCCATTCTGGAATCCTGCGGTCGCCTGCGATCCACCCAGCCGAACCTCAGCGTGCGCTATCACGCGGGTATGAGCTACGACTTCCTGGACGCCTGCGTGCAGGTTATCCGCTGTGGATTTGGTATGCCCGCATTTAACAACGACGAAATCGTTATCCCGGAATTCATCAAACTGGGCGTTGAGCGCGAAGACGCTTACCAGTACGCAGCAATCGGCTGTATTGAAACAGCCGTCGGCGGCAAATGGGGCTATCGCTGCACCGGCATGAGCTTTATTAACTTCGCGCGCGTGATGCTGGCCGCGATGGAAGGCGGGCGCGATGCCACCAGCGGCGAGGTCTTCCTGGCGCAGACTCAGGCGCTCTCTAAAGGCAACTTCAATAACTTTGACGAGGTGCTGGCCGCCTGGGATAACCAGATTCGCTATTACACCCGCAAGTCCATCGAAATTGAGTACGTGGTGGACACCATGCTTGAGGAGAACGTGCACGATATTCTGTGCTCGGCGCTGGTGGACGACTGTATTGAGCGGGCGAAAAGTATTAAACAAGGCGGCGCAAAATACGACTGGGTTTCCGGTCTACAGGTCGGCATCGCTAACCTCGGCAACAGCCTGGCGGCGGTGAAAAAACTGGTGTTCGAGCAAGGCGCCATCGGGCAACAGCAACTTGCAAAGGCGCTGGCAGAAGATTTTGAAGGCCTGACCAACGAGCAGTTGCGCCAGCGCCTGATTAACGGTGCGCCCAAGTACGGCAACGATGATGACAGCGTCGACGCCCTGCTGATTCGCGCCTATGAAACCTACATCGAGGAGCTGAAAAACTATCACAACCCACGTTATGGTCGCGGACCGATTGGCGGTGATTATTACGCAGGCACCTCGTCTATCTCGGCTAACGTGCCGTTTGGCGCGGCAACAATGGCCACGCCGGACGGGCGCAAAGCCACTACGCCATTGGCAGAAGGCGCCAGCCCATCCTCCGGTACTGACCACCTCGGCCCAACGGCGGTGATTGGTTCTGTTGGTAAGCTGCCTACCGGCTCAATACTGGGCGGCGTGCTGCTCAACCAGAAGCTCAACCCGGCAACGCTTGAAAACGACAGTGACAAACAAAAGCTGATGATGCTGCTGCGCACCTTCTTTGAAGTGCATCTGGGTTGGCACATTCAGTACAACATCGTCTCGCGTGAGACGCTGATTGAAGCGAAGAAGCACCCGGACAGCTATCGCGACCTGGTGGTGCGCGTCGCGGGCTACTCGGCCTTCTTTACTGCACTGTCGCCGGATGCCCAGGACGATATCATCGCCCGTACCGAACACACGTTGTAACCTTCTCATCCCGGCGCGTCCTGTAAACGGACGCGCCGTTTTCATTCTCTTCAGGCTATTTCTATGAATTCACGCCAGCAGCGTATTATGCAAATTGTCGGCGAGCGCCAAAAAGTCAGCGTCGCCGACCTCGCCCACGCCACCGGCGTTTCTCTTGTGACTGTTCGCCATGACCTCAGCCAGCTGGAAAAAAACGCCTGGCTGCGCCGTGAGCATGGTTTCGCCATTCTCACCGACAGCGATGACACCGACGCACGCATGCTCAACCATTTTGCCCATAAGCAAAGCCTGGCCGCGTATGCCGCCTCGCTGGTGCAGGACGGTGAAACAGTGTTTATTGAAAGCGGTAGCACCACTGCCTTTCTGGCTCGCCTGCTGGCATCAAGGGCCAGTATTACCATCATGACGGTCAGCGCGTATATCGCAAGGCTACTGCGCGATGGGCGGTGTGATGTAGTGGTGCTCGGCGGTACGCTGCAAAAAGGCACGCAAAGCATGGTAGGCCCACTCACTCGCATGGCGCTGCAACAAGTAAACTTCAGCAAGGCGTTTATTGGCGTGGATGGTTTTACTGCGCAAACCGGTTTTACCGGCCGCGATATGATGCGCGCCGATATCATCAACTGCGTATTGAAAAAAGGTGCGGAGAACATCGTGATGACCGACAGCGCTAAGTTCGGTCAGATTCACCCTCATCCACTGGGGATAAATGCGCAAATCCATCGCGTTATCAGCGATAGCCAGTTAGCCGTCGTTTACGAAAAGGCCCTGCTTGATGCAGGCATTGAGGTGATAAAGACAGACATTGTACCGTAGTGGGCCAAAAGCGGTGGCAGCAGGCCACGAAAGCGCCCGACAACATCACGCCAGCACTACGTTTTGAGTACGCACGCATAAATCTCATCGATATGGTTCCTGACGGCGTTTACAACCTGTTTATCCAGCTTATGATTGCGCACGTCGCTATCGAGAATATGTAGCGCTTTTTGCGCGCTCATGCCCTGGCGGTAAGGACGATTTTCTGTCAGCGCACTGAATACATCGGCAACAGCCAGAATCCGGCTCGGCAGACAGAGATCAGTCGCCACAAGACCAAATGGATAACCGCTACCGTCCAGACGCTCATGGTGGCTCGACGCCCACTTCCCCAGTCTGTGTAGCGGCTTAATCATGGTCAGAATTTCCCAGGTTTTATAGCTGTGCTTGCGGATCAAGGCATACTCCTGGTCGGTCAGGCTGCCTTTCTTTTCCAGAATGTGCAGGGGGATGTGGATTTTACCGATATCGTGCAGGTAACCGGCTATCGCCAGCTCTTTTTGCTCCGGCGACGAAAATCCCATAATCCGACCCAACGCACTGGCAACGTTGGCCACACTGGCGCTGTGCGTCACGGTAAAGCTACTGTACTTATCCACCATACGTGAAATCAGCAGGCACACTTCAAGAAAATCTTCACTGTCGATAATGACATCATTTACGGGGCTGAGCAGTTTCAATACGCTACACAGCCTGTCAGATTCCAGATGAAACCAAAATTCGTCTTTCAACGCCAGGCGTTGCAGCGCCGTGTAGATTATCGGACACAGTGCCGGTTGATGTTTAACAAACCCACTAACAATATCCTGTGAACTGACAATGTAGTTTGGCGGGCATTTGCGCAGATACAATTCAAAGCGATCGGCGAAGGCTACAAGATGATTTTCAATCGGGTATTTATTGGGTTCAGCGCTGTCCCAGCAAATATGATGATGTTTTAATATCCCGGTAATGGGTTTGAGAAAGCGGATACCAGAGGACATGGATACGCCCAGTGCTTCGTGGCGATGCAAAACAGCTTCACACTCCAGGCTTGCTTCAGTCAGGCCAGCGTACTTTTTACCCAACACGCCAATATCATGAATACCTGCCGCCACGTAAACACAGTGCACACTTTCCTGGGATTGTTGTAGTTCTCGGGCAAGGCACAGTGCAATGTAAGCGGTTCTCTGCTGATGCCGGGCCAGAACAGGAAACAGTGGCTCAATAATGATGCTCAGGAGATTTAACGTATCCTGCACTGATATTTTCATATAATGCAAACCGCTCCAAAACGGGTGTGAAAGCCCAGACAGTATTTCAGAACATGCAGGTAAATATGATGTTGCCACACAGAGAAAGCCTGTGTCTTTCGTATTATTGCCCCCAAACGAAAGATAAAATCGATATTATCCGCCCGGCAACCGGGCATTGGTTAAACATCTTTTTCGGGAAAACAATATTATCTGCTTTCAATCATTGTGTTATAACAAAGTTAAACAGACAGATAACAGATGTATGACGAGAAGATTTAAAGCACAGAAGTATGGATATTCAGTAAAAATAATTTTTATTCAACGCTCACTGTTATTCATAGCGCTAAGTTAAGACATTCAACCGGGTTTTCTTTTTAACAAATGTCTAAACCGTCTACGCCACTCAGGCACCGATACGCTGGCGCGCTATGCAATGTCTCAAACAAATGCTGCCGGGTCGTGCGCGTCGTGCTTTGGATATTCAGTAACCGCAGGCCAGGATGGTCAAAGATCATCAGGAATTTCAACGTAATCCAGAACTGAAGCGTACTCTGGCAGTTCACCTTAGCCATTATCAGTCGCTTACGATTCGACACGGACTTCACACCGCAGTCATCTTTGCGGGCAATTTGCTTTGCACCCAGACAGGAAAGATAGTCTGTGATAAATGCCCTTTCCCCCCGCGTGAAGGTTAATTCAGGGTAATAGCATTCTGTCGTTTTCTCTTTTCTGTCATGACTCACCAGCATATTTTTAATATGCCGTTTCAGCGTTTCGCAATCACTGTCCAGGCAAATAAATTTATTACGCAGAACAGGCAAGAAGTTAATGATGACGGAATAATAAAATGTCGAGCATAAAATAATATCGTAATCATTGATATCGATATCACTGAAAGTTACCAACTCATCAACCGGATTTTTAGCCACCACAACCTGAATGCGCAATAAATGCAGATTACGCCACGGCATATCTGCTTTTATCTGATGAAGTATGTCCTGCAATGCAATACCGATAAACGCGTTAGCACAGGTAATTTGATATTCATCAACCATACGTATTCTCCAGTGGCATCAGGCTGCTGCTTGCCAGCAATATCGCCCGCCAGGCATTAAATATGGCACATAACACCACCAAATTATTTTTATGTAAATAAATCAACTGGTTAAAAAACATTTTTTAAAAAATAATGCTTATTTTTATTAAAAATAAAGAATTAAACTCTAAAAAATTAAGGTGAAAGAAGAAAAACCAGCACTTCCGCTGGCTGGTGAGGCAGGATAAAAACGCTTAAAAAACACAGTCGCTTTTCAGCTATTACGACTGGCATACACAGGTGTAATAACAAGAAAAAAAACAAAACAAACAATCAACAAATCGACCACAAAGAGACAACCATCCTTCCCGAAAATCCACGCTTCCGGGAGGATGGGTGATGTTGTACCGTCAGGGAACGGTGAGGGCAAACGAGAAGAAAATAATCAGAATACCTACTGCGGCCATCCATGCCACACCCGTTTTCTCTTCAGAAAGCGACAGCAACACGTTAGTACATACCTGTTTTAACAACCAGATAACGCAAAATACAGAAAGAACAACGGCGAACGCCATCGTGAGTCTTACTGTATATAAATTTATGATCGAGCTTCCCCCGTAAATACCGAGAACGGTTACAGGAATAAATATCTTAAACATGGTAAATCCATCTACCTGTATGCTGAACCGTCATTAGATTATCGCTATTTTCCTTTTCTGTCATCCTGAAATAAGCAATTGATATCTGAATGTCGTAGCAAAATGTATTAGTTCAGGAGATAAGTTATTAATAAAAAAATACAGATCGGCGACACAATGGGCAAACCTCAGGATTAAACACCATAAAAACAGCAAACAATGATAAAAATCGTCGCAACGAGGTGTAAGGGTAGCTATTTTTTAGTTTATAAAACGTCAACGAGGGTTTAGCAGATATTAAATAATGTAACTAAAAGAGAATATACACTCTCAGACCTGTGTTTAAATACACATATGTATATATAGCCACCCAACAAAAAGCACCGATAGCGCTTTATTTAAATACGCCGCACGCCGATTCTTTATTAACACGCGACACTGAAATGCATTTCAGCACTACTGTGCCACCCAGCCACCATCCATATTCCATGCTACACCGCGCACCTGTTCGCCCGCTTCGCTACACAAAAATAGCGTGAGGTTGCCAAGCTGCTCAGGTGTAACGAACTGGCGCGACGGTTGCTTTTCTGCCAGCAGGTCATCACGCGCCTTTCGTGGGTCATCGCCTGCACCAATGCGCTGATCTATCTGCTGTTGTACCAGCGGTGTTAATACCCAGCCAGGACAAAGTGCGTTACAGGTTACGCCTGTTTGTGCCGTTTCCAGCGCAATCACTTTCGTCAACCCAACCAGACCATGTTTAGCCGCTACGTAGGCTGCCTTTTCTTTTGACCCCACCAGCCCATGCACCGAGGCAATATTGATGATGCGCCCCCAGTTACGTGCCTTCATCTGTACCAGCGCCAGGCGGCTGGTATGAAAAGCAGAACTGAGGTTAATCGCGAGAATATCATCCCACTTTGCGACCGGAAAATGCTCTACTGCGGCCAGATGCTGGATACCCGCGTTATTTACAACAATATCCGCACCGCCAAACGCGTCCTGCGCGTAGCGCATCATAGCCTCAATCTGCGAAACATCGCGTAAATCAGCATCATGATAACCGTGCCTGCCACCAGTCGCTGCAAGCATCTCCTGCGCCGTCGCAACCTCGCCAAAACCATTGAGGATCACGCTCGCCCCGGCCTGCGCCAGCGACAGCGCAATCCCTAAACCAATGCCGCTGGTCGAACCGGTGACCAACGCCGTTTTACCGTTGAGATTCATGTTTTCTCCCGTTGGGCGGGCAATGAACGCCCGCCCGGATCGAATTAGTCACGCACCACTGCCAACGCTACACCCTGCCCGCCACCCACACACAGCGTGGCCAGACCGCGTTTTGCCTCACGCCGCTGCATTTCATATAACAGCGTGACCAGAATACGACATCCGGATGCGCCAATCGGGTGCCCCAGCGCAATGGCACCACCGTTTACGTTCACCCGAGCCTCGTCCCAGCCCAGCTCCTGGCCCACGGCCAGCGCCTGTACAGCAAAAGCCTCATTGCCCTCTATCAGGTCAAGCTCATCAATGCCCCAGCCCGCGTTCTCCAGACAGCGTCGGGTGGCATACACCGGCCCAATACCCATCAACGCCGGGTCAACGCCCGCGGTAGCGTACGCGGCAATACGCGCCAGCACCGGCAACTTCAGCGCCTGTGCTTTTTCAGCACTCATCAACATCACCGCCGCCGCGCCGTCGTTGAGGGATGACGCATTGCCCGCCGTTACCGTGCCACCCTCTTTGCGAAAGGCCGGGCGCAGGCGTGCCAGCATTTCCAGGCTGGTCTGCGGTCTGAGTTGCTCATCGGTATCCACCAGACGCGGCGGTTTTTTACCGTCCGGTACGGATACCGGCACAATCTCCTGACTGAAACGTCCAGCTTCACACGCCGCTGCCGCCCGCTGCTGTGAGCGCAGTGCGTAAGCATCCTGCTGTTCGCGGCTAATGGCGTATTTTTCAGCGAGGTTTTCCGCCGTAATCCCCATGTGATAATCGTTAAAGGCATCCCACAGGCCATCATGAATAACGCTATCTACCACGCTGGCATGACCGAGACGCAAACCCGCACGCGCACCATCAAGCAGATAGGGCGACTGGCTCATGCTTTCCTGGCCGCCGGCAATGATGATATCGGCATCGCCGCAGCGTATGGCCTGTGCCGCCTGAATAATGGCCTTAAGGCCGGAGCCACAGACTTTATTTATCGTTAGCGCCGGTACGCTATATGGCAATCCAGCGTGAATAGCCGTCTGGCGCGCCGGGTTTTGCCCACAACCCGCACTGAGCACCTGACCGAAAATCAGCTCGTCGACCTGCTCGGGTGCGACGCCAGTTTGTGCCAGCACCGCACGCACCACACAGGTGCCTAACTCCACCGCCGTGAGCGGAGCCAGTGCGCCATGAAAACTGCCGATCGGCGTGCGTGCCGCGCCGACAATGACAACCTCTTTCATCTCCACTCCTTAGGCAAAACACATTTCAGGAACACAGTCTGGCACCACCAGGCGACCGGCGGTTTTCGCCATAATCTCTTCCACGCTCACGCCGGGCGCGCGCTCGCGCAAAATAAACGCGCCGCCTTCAATTTCAAGATAAGCCAGGTCAGTCAGCACGCGACGAATGCAGCCAGCCCCCGTCAGCGGTAACGTACAGGCACTCAGCAGTTTAGACTCTCCACTTTTGGACGCATGCGTCATCATCACAATGATATTTTCCGCCCCGGCGACCAGGTCCATCGCGCCGCCCATGCCCTTGACCATTTTTCCGGGGATCATCCAGGAGGCAATATTGCCCTTCACGTCCACCTCCAGCGCGCCCAGCACGGTGAGGTCAACATGGCCGCCGCGAATCATGGCGAACGACTGTGCCGAGTCGAAAATCGCCGCACCTTTGCGTGCTGTGACCGTTTGTTTGCCGGCGTTGATCATGTCAGCATCAAGCTCGGCCTCGTTCGGAAACGCCCCCATGCCAAGCAAACCGTTTTCCGACTGCAACATTACGTCTACGCCATCCGGCACATAGTTGGCCACAAGCGTGGGAATGCCGATGCCCAGGTTAACGTAGTAACCATCACGCAGCTCGCGCGCCACGCGCTGTGCCATTTGTTCACGAGTCAGCATTACCGGCCTCCTTGCGTGCGCAGGGTGCGCTGTTCAATACGCTTTTCAAATGTGCCCTGAATCAGTCTGTCGACATAAATACCTGGCGTGTGGATAGCCACCGGGTCCAGCTCACCAGGCGGCACAATCTCTTCGACTTCCACCACCGTGATGCGCCCGGCAGTAGCCATCAACGGGTTAAAGTTTTGTGCCGTGTGACGATAAATGACATTACCGTACCAGTCGGCCTTCCAGCCCTTCACAATGGCAAAGTCACCGGTAATAGCGCGCTCAAGGATGTAATGACGTCCGTCAAACTCGCGCACCTCTTTACCCTGTGCCACCGGCGTGCCATAACCCGTCGCGGTGTAAAAAGCCGGGATACCGGCACCGCCAGCGCGAATTTTTTCCGCCAGCGTCCCTTGCGGCGTCAGTTCTACTTCCAGCTCGCCGTTGAGGACCTGCTGTTCAAACAGCGCATTTTCGCCCACGTAAGACGCCACCACTTTGCTCACCTGTCGGGTTTCCAGCAGCACCCCAAGACCGAAACCGTCCACCCCACAGTTGTTGGAAACCACCGTCAGTCCGCTCACTGCGCGGCGACGGATTTCACCAATCAGGTTCTCCGGGATACCGCATAACCCAAAACCGCCCGCCAGCACCGTCATGTTGTTGCTGATGCCTTCCAGCGCCGCTTCGTAGCTTGCGACGCGTTTATCCAGACCGGCCATAGCCTTTCCTCTTATTTGACGCATTTAACGCATCATTGATGGCGCTTACTCATTTGTTAATTGAGTTTTTGTGAGCCATTCATTGGGAAAATTTATTAATTTATTGTTAATTGTTGTTTTCCAGCAGGTTACGGTGAAGCCACATGAAGATGACCGTCAGACAGTTACGCGCGTTTTTAGCGGTAGCTCACACTCTGAACTTCGCGCAGGCCAGCGAGCGGCTTAGTCTCTCTCAGCCCGCGCTAAGTCTCGCCATTCGCGGGCTGGAAGAGGCGCTGGGCGGTGCGCTACTTAAGCGTACTACCCGACGGGTTATGCTCACCGCCGAAGGTGAGGCGTTTTTTCCTATGGCGCGCCAGCTGCTGGCAGACTGGGATAATGTGGAGGAAGCAATGTGCCAGCGCTTTACACTACAGCGCGGCAAGGTGTCGGTGGCCGCCATGCCCTCTTTTGCCAGCAATGCGCTACCGCCCGTGCTGAAGACGTTTCGTGATTGCCACAGCGGCATTAACGTGACGGTACATGACGTCATCAATGAACAGGTGCTGGAGATGGTGCGCGATGGCCGTGTTGAGATGGGTATTGCGTTTGAACCGGAGCCTGACAGCGCCCTGCATTTCACCATGCTCACACACGATCGCTTTGTCGCGGTGGTGCCAGCCAACTCGTCACTCACGCAGCGCGGGCAACTAAGCTGGCGTGAGCTGTTAAGCTGCGACGTTATCGCGTTACAACGCCCCTCAGCGGTACGGCTTTTGCTTGAGGCGACGCTGGCGCATAGCGGTTATCGCCTCGACGTGGCATTTGAAAGCCACCAGCTGGTGACTGTCGGGCGCATGGTTGCTAACGGACTGGGTGTGAGCGCCGTGCCTGCGCTGTGCGCTCGCCAGATGGAAGAGTTGGGTGCGGTGTGCCTGCCGCTGAGTCAGCCAGTCATTGAACGCCGCGTTGGCGTCATCCGCCGCGATAGCTCGCCGCTTTCTGCCGCCGCCCAGGCATTGCTTGACGCCATACGCGCGGCATTCCCGACATCCGGTATCGTAAACGAGTGACCTCGCTGGGGCGAATCAGGTAACATTGGCGACGTTTTCTGACTCAAGGAGAAAAAGGATGACACGAGTTTCAGTAAAGAAAGCCGGACTGATGGGTATAGCACTGCTGGCCCTGGCAGGTTGTGATAATGGAAGTAACAAACAAACGCTGGCCTGGATTGATGTGGCAAGCGCAGTGAAAAACGAAGCGTTAATGCAGCAGGAAAAAACGCGTAACGAAGAAGTGCAGAAACTGCTTCAGAGCGTAGAAAGCACCGCCAAAGCGCGCTACGAGTCGATGGATAAAGAAACCCGCCAGCGCGCAATGGAAGCTGACGCGGCACTGTTGAACAATGAATGGCAGATTGAGCAGGCAAGAACGCGCAAAATGGTGATTGATGCCATCGTGCAGGCGGCAGAAGAGTACCGCAAACAGCACAACATCAGCCTGGTGGTCGACAAAACACAAATGGTGGCAGCCGATCCTGCACTGAACATCACCGAGGCTGTGGCCGCCAGCCTGAAAGACAAAAAAATCGATTTCGGCCAGCTGCCGGACATCAAAATGAAGCCCGAACAAGAAAAAGCCAAACCTGCGGCAAAATAATCCCTCCTGACGGGCAGCTATCCGGCTGCCCGCGTATCGGCAAGTTTTATTGCCAACCCACACAAAAACTTTCCACTATTATTTTCGCCAATTAATAGTTCAATATTTCATTGAATGCGTTGTTTTATGGTAGATTTCACCGCACAAAAACATACCGATACGCTTTTCAAACCATATTAACTACCCCTTATGAGAACGTTAGCCAGCCGTCATCTGCTGCTGATGCTTATTCTGCTGGTTGCAGTTGGGCAGATGGCACAAACCATTTATATCCCGGCGATTGCCGGTATCGCGCAAAGTCTTCACGTACGTGAAGGTGCCGTGCAGGGCGTCATGGCCGCTTATCTGCTGACCTACGGTGGCTCGCAGCTGATTTACGGTCCAGTCTCTGACCGCGTGGGCCGCCGCCCGGTGATTCTGGTCGGCATGGCGATATTTATGGCCGCGACCGTGGTGGCGCTCACCACTCACAGCCTGACGATACTGATAGCTGCCAGCGCATTGCAGGGCTGCGGTACCGGCGTGGCGGGCGTAATGGCACGTACGCTGCCGCGGGATCTGTATGAAGGCCCGGCACTGCGCCATGCCAACAGCCTGCTGAATATGGGTATTCTGGTCAGTCCGTTACTGGCACCGCTGATTGGCGGCCTGCTGGATACCGCCTGGGGCTGGCGCGCCTGCTACGCTTTCCTGCTTATCGCCTGCCTGATTGTCACCCTGAGCCTGTTTTTCCTGATGCCGGAAACCCGGCCACCGCAGGCACCGCGCACGCGCCTGCTCATCAGCTACCGCACGCTGTTTGGCAATCTGCCGTTTAACTGTTATCTGCTGATGCTGATTGGCGGCCTTGCGGGGGTTGCGACCTTTGAAGCCTGCTCTGGCGTACTGCTGGGTGCGGTTCTGGGTTATGACAGCCTGTCGGTCAGTATTCTGTTTATTCTGCCGATCCCGGCGGCCTTCTTTGGGGCCTGGTTTGCGGGGCGTCCCAACCGACGTTTCAATTCGCTCATGTGGCAGGCAGTCATGAGCTGCGTGCTGGCCGGTGTGATGATGTGGACCCCCGGCTGGTTTGGCGTGATGAATGTCTGGACATTGCTGATTCCGGCGGCGCTGTTTTTCTTTGGTGCTGGCATGCTGTTCCCGCTTGCCACCAGCGGTGCGATGGAGCCTTTCCCGTTTCTGGCAGGTACGGCGGGCGCAATCATTGGCGGGCTGCAAAACAGCGGTGCCGGAGCGCTGGCCTCATTTTCTGCCACATTGCCGCAAAACGGCCAGTTCAGTCTCGGCATGCTGATGACGGCAATGGCGATGGTGATTCTGCTGTGCTGGCTGCCGCTTGCGCATCGCGAACAGCGCCACGGCCAGGCGGTATAATGTCTCTATTTATGGCGGTGCGCCCGTGCCGCCCGTTTATGTCCCCCACAGCAGCATCAACTGGCGCACATGGAGTACCGCAAAGATAATCGCCAGCAACAGCACCGCCAGTGCCACCAATAGCTTTGCCCGCACCGCGCGTGGCTTTGCGAAATCTTCCAGCGCGATATCCATCAAATTCCGCTCACGCGCATAGCCGTAAATTAATCCTGCCACCATCACCAGAATTACCAACGCAGCCCAGAACAACGCCCCGGCCTCATACCAGGCGTGACGCAGCGCCAGGGCCAGCAGCGCGCCGTAGCCCAGCAGGGTGCGCAGCCAGGCAAGCGAGGTGCGCTCCGGCTGTAGGCCCGGGTCAGCCGCACGGCGCGCCTTACGGCTATCCGGCATAAAGCACCATCGCAATAACAATCACTGCCGCCAGCACCATTACGCCACTGATAACCGGTAACGCCCAGGTGTAGGGCAAATCCCTACGCAAACGCATCGCCTTTTCGTTACGCAGCCAGCGCAAATAACCCCATACCGCCAGCAGCCCGGAAAATACGCACAGCAGCAACGCAACCGCCTCGCGCACCAGCGGCGTGGCAAAGTCTGGTGCTAACTGGTCAAGCCCAACCCCTGCGGCCAAAAACCCCAGCGCAGTGCGGATCCACGCCAGAAAGGTGCGCTCGTTTGCCAGCGAAAAGCGGTAGTCCGGCGCTTCGCCTACGCGGGAAATTTTCATACTTTCTCCTTGTTAAGGGTATCCACCCGGAGCCTGGAGATTATCCCTGTTAAGGCTTTTTAGGTTAACAGATAATCTCATGAACGCGGCAACCTGACGTCCTGAAGATATATGACCACAGTGATATCCAAAGGAGACCGAAGAATAAACGGCATGAGTCGTTCAGATAAACGAGCAGGAACGACAGTAATGTATCATTAGTTCAGCCTGTCCTTTTCACTGCTTATCAGGCGGTTAAGGATAAATAGCCAGGAATGAAGGAATCACTTTAGTGCTGGATTTAACATCACTTGATGTTCTAAAATCATACTGTTTTTACTCTCCGTATTATCGCGGCTGCTGAACCCGATCAATTTGAGAGAGAGAAATAATGAAAATCACCCGTAACCGGGGTTGGCGTATTGCTCAAAAGCAACGCAATAAATCCCGTGATGTTCACACCGCGCTTTTACATTTTCGTGGCGAAAAAAACTGGAAGATGCTCTACACACGTTCTGACAAACTGTCGCGTGCCGTACAACTGGGAATAGTGTATCCACGTATAACCGCACAACAATTGGCGAAACGCGGCCTGGAAGAGTATCAATTTGCCAACGAACGTTCTTTTTATATGCAGTCGTAATCAATGGCGAAGCCCTACGGCGGAACAAGTGTTCCGCCGTTATCCAGGGCTTGCCGTGCGCTCTGCAGGAACCAGCCGGAATGCGAAAAAATCGGTGTCGTACGATCTGCTCCGTTGGGCGGATGTTATTTGCGTAATGGAACAGAAACACAAAAACCGGTTACTTGCTGAATATCGACGCCTTATCGAAAACAAACCTCTCCATGTGCTCGATATCCCAGACGACTATGGCTTTATGGCTCCCGAATTAGTCATCATTCTGGAAGAAAAAGTACCGAGCGTACTGGATATGAAGGGCGGTGCCCGCTGTGGGCTGCGGGAATCATCGGTTCACGCTGCCAGAGAAGATTAAGCAAAGGGAAGCACTAAACAATGAATACCCCCTTTAAAGAAGCATTTTCGTTTTATGGGTTTTCTCCCATTTTCCTCATCTGTTGAAAAACCGCCAACAGGCCACCTTGAAATACACACATTTCAACTCTGCAATTGCTCATTTCTCTGCGGGATCACGCGGCGATGTAAACCAGACATAAAAAAACCCTGCCGAAGCAGGGTCTTTCACTTTACAGCAGCAGCTTACTCTTTCGGACCACGGTTCGCGCGGCGACGGTCGTTTTCCGTCAGGTGGCGCTTACGCAGACGAATAGAGGTCGGCGTGACTTCTACCAGTTCATCGTCATCGATGAACTCCAGCGCCTGCTCCAGCGTCATTTTGATCGGCGGAGACAGGGTGGTGGCTTCATCAGTACCGGAAGCACGCATGTTGGTGAGCTTCTTACCGGTCAGGCAGTTCACGGTCAGGTCGTTAGAACGGCTGTGAATACCGATAATCTGGCCTTCATAGACTTCAGCACCGTGACCCAGGAACAGCTTACCGCGGTCCTGCAGGCTGTACAGGGCGTACGCCACTGCTTTGCCCTGGCCGTTGGAAATCAGTACGCCGTTCTGACGCTGGCCGATTTCACCCGGACGAATATCGTCATAGTGGCTGAAGGTGGAGTACAGCAGACCGGTACCGGACGTCATGGTCATGAACTCGGTACGGAAACCGATAAGACCACGGCTTGGGATGATGTAGTCAAGACGCACGCGGCCTTTGCCGTCCGGCATCATGTCACGCAGGTCGCCTTTACGCAGACCCAGCGCTTCCATCACAGAACCCTGGTTCTGTTCTTCGATATCCAGCGTCACCTGCTCGAACGGCTCCTGACGGCGGCCATCGATTTCACGGAAGATAACTTTCGGACGGGATACCGCCAGTTCGAAACCTTCACGACGCATGTTCTCGATAAGAACAGACAGGTGCAGTTCACCACGGCCAGACACGCGGAAGGCATCCGGGTCTTCGGTTTCTTCAACACGCAGCGCCACGTTGTGAACCAGCTCTTTATTCAGGCGGTCCAGAATCTGGCGTGAGGTCACGTATTTACCTTCTTTACCGCAGAACGGCGAGGTGTTTACGCAGAAGTACATAGAAACGGTCGGCTCATCCACGGACAGCGGCGGCAGTGCCTCAACGGTCATCGGATCGCACAGCGTGTCAGAGATGTTCAGCTCACCCAGACCGGTGATAGCAATGATATCGCCCGCTTCCGCAGAAGCTGCTTCAATACGCTGTAGACCCATGTGGCCCAGCACCTGGCCTACTTTACCGTTACGACGCTTGCCTTCAGCATCAATAATGGTCACCTGCTGGTTTGGCTTAACCACACCGCGCTTGATGCGACCGATACCAATAACGCCCAGGTAGTTGTTGTAGTCCAGCTGGGAGATTTGCATCTGGAACGGGCCATTGAGGTCAACGTTCGGCGCTTCTACGTGCTTAACGATGGTTTCAAACAGCGGGGTCATGTCTTCAGCCATGTCTTCATGGTCAAGACCGGCGATGCCGTTGAGCGCAGAGGCATAAACGATAGGGAAGTCCAGCTGCTCATCCGTTGCACCCAGGTTTACGAACAGGTCGAACACCTGATCCACAACCCAGTCCGGACGTGCGCCAGGACGGTCAACTTTGTTGATAACAACGATAGGCTTCAGACCGTTAGCAAAAGCTTTCTGTGTTACAAAGCGAGTCTGCGGCATCGGGCCATCCATTGCATCGACAAGCAGCAGAACAGAGTCAACCATCGACATGACGCGTTCTACTTCACCACCGAAGTCGGCGTGCCCTGGGGTATCAACGATGTTGATGCGGTAGTCACGCCAGTTAATAGCCGTATTTTTCGCGAGAATGGTAATCCCACGTTCTTTTTCCAGATCGTTAGAGTCCATGACTCGCTCGGTCAGCTCATTACGCTCACCGAAGGTGCCAGATTGTTGCAGCAGCTTGTCAACCAGGGTCGTTTTACCGTGGTCAACATGCGCAATAATGGCGATGTTACGCAGATTTTCGATCACAACTTTGCCTCAGGCATTAGAAATAGCGCGTTATTGTACACGTATTAATCGAAGGACTGAACAGATCACAATAAACCTTTACCAACAAGATGAATTGGCGGCGTTTGTGATCGTTTTCACGAAGTAGTAAAGGGGATATCGCACTAATTCGCACCACAATGGTGCCAAACATTAACAAAACGCACTATTTTGGTGCGTTTTTGCTATTGTGGTGCAACCCGCTTGCACTATGGCGCGCATCATAGCGCCTTTTTGGGGCTATTTAAAAGTTGGCACGCTTTTCGCTTTGATAAAAACAGGGCAAAAAGCCATAAAAAAGCGTTTTTTGATTTCGTTACCACGACGACAATGACCACATCCGGGAGAGTTACCTATGTCCGCTGAGCACGTTCTGACGCTGATAAACGAACACAACGTTAAATTTATCGACCTGCGTTTCACCGACACCAAAGGCAAAGAGCAGCACGTTACCATTCCGGCTCACCAGGTTGATGCCGACTTCTTTGAAGAAGGTAAAATGTTTGACGGTTCCTCTATCGGCGGCTGGAAGGGCATTAACGAATCTGACATGGTGCTGATGCCAGACCCGTCCACGGCGGTCATTGACCCGTTCTACGAAGAGCCGACCCTTATCTTGCGCTGTGACATTCTCGAGCCAGGCACCATGCAGGGCTATGACCGTGACCCGCGCTCTATCGCCAAGCGTGCAGAAGACTACCTGCGCTCTACCGGCATTGCCGACACCGTGCTGTTCGGGCCGGAGCCGGAGTTCTTCCTGTTTGACGATATCCGCTTTGGCTCTTCTATCTCCGGCTCTCATGTCGCTATCGATGACATCGAAGGCGCCTGGAACACCGGCACCAAATACGAAGGCGGTAACAAAGGCCACCGTCCGGCAGTGAAAGGCGGTTATTTCCCGGTTCCACCGGTCGACTCTTCTCAGGACCTGCGTTCTACCATGTGCCTGGTAATGGAAGAGATGGGCCTGGTGGTTGAAGCGCACCACCATGAAGTGGCTACCGCAGGTCAGAACGAAGTGGCGACCCGCTTTAACACCATGACCAAAAAAGCCGACGAAATTCAGATCTACAAATATGTGGTACACAACGTGGCGCACCGTTTTGGCAAAACAGCGACCTTTATGCCAAAACCAATGTTTGGTGATAACGGCTCTGGTATGCACTGCCACATGTCGCTGTCCAAAAACGGCACCAACCTGTTCGCGGGCGACAAATACGCCGGTCTGTCTGAGCAGGCGCTGTTCTACATCGGTGGTGTTATCAAGCACGCCAAAGCCATCAACGCCCTGGCGAACCCGACCACTAACTCCTACAAGCGTCTGGTGCCAGGCTATGAAGCACCGGTCATGCTGGCCTACTCTGCGGCTAACCGCTCTGCGTCTATCCGTATCCCGGTTGTCGCATCGCCGAAAGGCCGTCGTATTGAAGTGCGCTTCCCGGACCCGGCAGCTAACCCGTACCTGTGCTTTGCAGCACTGCTGATGGCAGGTCTGGACGGCATTAAAAACCGTATCCACCCGGGCGAAGCAATGGACAAGAACCTCTACGATCTGCCGCCGGAAGAAGCAAAAGAAATCCCGCAGGTTGCAGGCTCCCTGGAAGAAGCGCTTAACGAACTGGACATGGACCGCGAGTTCCTGACCGCAGGTGGCGTGTTCACCGACGAAGCCATCGATGCGTACATTGCGCTGCGCCGTGAAGAAAACGACCGCGTGCGCATGACGCCGCATCCGGTAGAGTTTGAGCTGTACTACAGCGTTTAATCCCGTAAGGGAATTTATGTCGCAGCCGTCGGGTAGCCGACATCGCCCGGACACGCGTCCGGGCCAGTAAGGGCAGCCGGGACGCTGCGGCACAATAAAGCCGTTTTTTTGTTGCCGTGGAAACGTTTAGCCCATCTCCGGATGGGCTTTTTTCTCCACCCGCAAGACTGCGTGAATCAGGTAAAAACCTAGCCTTCATCAGGCCAGAGCCTATAATGCACTAAAACAGTGCAAGACACGGGAGACTGCAAATGGCAACCGGCGTGCTGCCCGATGCAGGGCAGATCCTGAACGCTCTTATCAACAGTATTCTGTTGGTCGATGACGACCTTGCCGTCCACTATGCCAACCCAGCGGCATTACAGATGCTGGCGCAAAGCTCACGCAAACTCTATGGCACACCGCTGCCGGAGCTTTTGAGCTACTTTTCCCTTAACGTTGAACTGATGCGCGAAAGCCTGAGCGCAGGCCAGGGCTTTACTGACAATGAAGTGACGCTGGTCATCGATAGCCGGGCGCATATTTTGTCGCTGACCGCTCAGCGTATGCCAGACGGCTTCATTCTGCTGGAAATGGCGACAATGGACAGCCAGCGTCGCCTGAGCCAGGAGCAGCTTCAACACGCACAACAGGTGGCGGCACGGGATCTGGTGCGTGGACTGGCGCATGAAATCAAGAACCCGCTCGGCGGCCTGCGCGGTGCGGCGCAGTTACTGAACCGTGCACTGCCCGACCCGTCCCTCACGGAATACACCAAAGTCATCATCGAGCAGGCTGACCGTCTGCGTAATCTGGTTGACCGCTTACTTGGCCCTCAGCAGCCGGGCCTGCATGTCACCGATAGCATTCATAAGGTTGCTGAGCGCGTGGTGAAACTGGTGTCGCTTGAGCTGCCGGAGAACGTGACGCTGGTGCGCGATTATGACCCCAGCTTGCCCGAGCTTGAGCACGATCCTGAACAAATTGAGCAGGTGTTGCTGAATATCGTGCGTAACGCTCTACAGGCACTGGGTCCGCAGGGTGGACAAATTACCCTGCGTACGCGCACCGCCTTCCAGCTTACGCTGCACGGCGTGCGCCACCGTCTTTGTGCGCGCATTGACGTTGAAGACAACGGCCCTGGCGTACCGGCGCATTTGCAGGACACGCTGTTTTACCCAATGGTCAGTGGCCGCGAAGGCGGCACCGGACTGGGGCTTTCCATTGCGCGCAGTCTTATCGATCAGCACGCGGGCAAAATTGAATTTAACAGCTGGCCGGGCCATACCGAGTTTTCGGTCTATCTGCCAATTCGTAAATCGAGGTCTTTATGCAACGAGGGATAGCCTGGGTAGTTGATGACGATAGCGCCATTCGCTGGGTGCTGGAACGCGCACTGACCGGTGCAGGCCTGAGCTGTGTTACCTTTGAAAACGCAAGCGAAGTGCTGGACGCGCTGGCCACCCGCACACCGGATGTATTGCTGTCTGATATTCGTATGCCTGGCCTGGACGGGTTGATGCTGCTGCGCCAGATCAAGCAGCGCCACCCCATGCTACCGGTCATCATAATGACGGCCCATTCCGACCTGGATGCCGCCGTCAGCGCTTATCAACAGGGCGCATTCGATTATTTACCCAAACCGTTTGATATCGATGAGGCCGTAGCGCTGGTGGAACGCGCCATTAGCCATTACCAGGAACAACAGCAGCCGCGCAACACGCCTGCCACCAGCCCGACCGCCGACATCATTGGCGAAGCGCCGTCAATGCAGGATGTTTTTCGCATTATCGGCCGTCTGTCTCGCTCCTCTATCAGCGTGCTGATAAACGGCGAATCCGGTACTGGCAAGGAACTCGTGGCGCATGCGCTGCATCGCCACAGCCCACGCGCAAAGTCGCCATTTATCGCCCTCAATATGGCAGCCATCCCGAAAGACCTGATTGAATCGGAACTGTTCGGTCATGAAAAAGGCGCATTTACCGGCGCTAACCAGATTCGCCAGGGACGCTTTGAGCAGGCCGACGGCGGCACGCTGTTTCTTGATGAAATCGGTGATATGCCGCTTGATGTACAAACACGTTTGCTGCGCGTGCTGGCCGACGGCCAGTTTTACCGCGTGGGTGGCTACGCGCCGGTGAAAGTAGACGTGCGCATTATTGCCGCCACTCACCAGAACCTGGAGCTGCGGGTACAGGAAGGGAAGTTTCGCGAAGATTTATTCCACCGCCTGAACGTGATTCGCGTCCACCTGCCGCCGCTGCGCGAGCGCCGGGAAGATATACCCAAACTGGCGCACCACTTCCTGCAAATTGCCGCCCGCGAACTGGGTGTAGAAACCAAGCAGCTGCATCCGGAAACCGAAGCCGCGCTGACGCGTCTTGCCTGGCCTGGCAACGTGCGCCAGCTGGAAAACACCTGTCGTTGGCTGACGGTTATGGCCGCAGGCCAGGAAGTGTTGATCCAGGATTTACCCGGCGAGTTGTTTGACGCCACGGTACCAGACGCGACAGGACAATCAACGCTACCCGACAGCTGGGCGACGCTGTTGGCACAGTGGGCCGACCGTGCGCTGCGCTCCGGTCATCAAAACCTGCTCTCAGAAGCTCAGCCTGAAATGGAGCGCACGCTGCTGACCACCGCACTGCGCCACACTCAGGGACATAAGCAGGAAGCCGCTCGCCTGCTGGGCTGGGGCCGTAATACGCTCACGCGTAAGTTAAAAGAACTGGGAATGGAGTAACGTCAGGCTGGCGGTGAATCCACCGCTTATCTTCTTCTGACGCGCGGCGGGCATAGACCCGGCCGTACCTTAAGCGGCAGCACAGGTGTAAAAGCGGGTCGCAGTGCGCAAATTGATGCATTTCTGAGCATTGACTGTGCGGATGAGCCTGGTATGATCTCGCTCGGTTATGTGGGAGGCGCAACAATGCTGGAATCATTACTACAACTGGTCACAAGCAGCCCGGCGCTGGAAACAGCCGCCAACCATTCGCCCCAGACGGCAATGGCAGCGCTACTTTGCGCGGCGCTGGTGAATTTCCTCAGTTAATAAAAAAGCGGGTATTCCCCGCTTTTTTATTGCCAGTCAGATAACCCGCGAGAATTTTTGCAGCTTCGCTTTCTGGCGCAAATAGATGTCAAAGCACATGCAGATATTACGAATCAGCAGCCTTCCCTTCGCCGTCACCTGAATGCCCTTCTCATCCACGTCCACCAGCCCGTCCTGCGCAAGCGGCGCCAGCAGCGCCAGGTCCTCGGCAAAATACTCACGGAAATTAAGCTGCCACAGTTGTTCGATGTCGGCGAAATTCAGGCTGAAGTTACAGATAAGCGCTTTAATCACGTCGCGGCGAATGCAGTCATCGCGCGTGAGCGCCAGACCCCGCCACAGCGCGTTGCCTTTTTCATCCACCTGCTGGTAGTACGCCTTAAGCTCTTTCTGGTTCTGGGCGTAGCAGTCACCCAGCATACTGATAGCCGAAACCCCAAGCCCCAGCAGATCGGTATCGCCCTGGGTGGTATACCCCTGGAAGTTGCGGTGCAGCACGCCATTACGCTGCGCGATGGCCAGTTCATCATCCGGGCGAGCAAAGTGATCCATGCCGATAAACTGGTAGCCTGCACCGGTCAGCGAGGCGATAGTTTCTTGCAGAATATCGAGCTTTTGCTGCGGCGACGGCAGGTCAGCGTCTTTGATTTTGCGCTGTGCCGCAAACAACGTCGGCAAATGCGCATAGTTGAACACACTCAGGCGGTCCGGGCTAAGCTCTGCCACTTTGCCAAGCGTAAAAGCAAAGCTCTCCGGCGTCTGTTTTGGCAGGCCGTAGATGAGGTCAATATTGGTCGACGTAAAGCCCAGCTCGCGAGCACGGCGAATAAGCGCAAAGATAAAGTCTTCATCCTGCTCGCGGTTTACCAGCCGCTGTACCTCTTTATTAAAGTCCTGCACGCCCATGCTCAGGCGAGTAAAGCCTTCATGGCGCAGGTGGTCCAGCACATCCAACTCAATCTCGCGCGGATCCACTTCAATAGACAGCTCCGCATCAGCATCAAACTGGAAATGCTCACGCAGCAGGTTCATCAGGCGACTGATTTGCGCCTTGTTCAGATAGGTCGGCGTACCGCCACCCCAGTGCATCTGGCTGACGTGGCGCTGTTTAAACAACGGCGCGCGGTGAATAATCTCCTGCTCCAGCACGTCAAGGTACTGATCGGCTTTATGCTGCTGGCGGGTAACGATTTTATTACAGCCGCAGAAATAGCACAGCTTGTGGCAAAACGGGATATGGATATACAGCGACAGCGGGCGGGACGGATAACGCGCAGCCGCCTGTTGAAATTCGGCTTCGCCAAAGTCTTCTGAAAATTCGAGCGCAGTGGGGTAAGAGGTATAACGCGGCCCCGAATAGTTATATTTCTGGATCAGGGCCAGATCCCAGTCAATTATCTGCTCAGACATACTCACTCCTTACGACGCTGCCGCCTGCGCACAGGTTGCACCGCATTCCCGGCATGGCGGGAAACGAGACGGCGACGCAACCAGCGCTGTCGGCGCGACAAGCGGTGTAGTTTAGCGAATAACCAACCCAGATAACATACTACGGGCGCAACGATGATAAGTACCAGCAGGCCCATCGTGTAAAACCGTTAGTTTCCACCACGCAGCAGGCGCATCATGTCTTCCTGGACTTCTTCTTCGCCTTCTTCTTCGTCATCGTCGTAAGACAAACCAAGCTGCTGCATCAGTTCATCAATGCGGTCGAGCTTCGCGTTCACCCAGTTTTGATCGTCAGAAGACAGCGTTTCACCGTTTTCCAGGCGCTCAAGCAGGCCGTCCAGCCTGTCGTCGCTCTCCAGTTTATCCAGCTCCTCACGCGGCGACAGCACCACTTTTTTAGCCACAGGCGCTTTGGCCGGTGCGCTCTTCGCGCCCAGTTCAATTGGCTTTTTGCTGCCAATGCGCGGGTCTTTCTCCCCTGCGCCTTTTTTACCTGAAGCGCCCTGCTGCGCTGCACCCGCGCGGCTGCCTGGCGCGTTACCGCGGTGTTTTTTCTGACGCTTACGATCGCGTGCGCTTTGATTTAGCTCTTCGCGCGTCTCGCGACGAGATTTTGCGGGCTTTTTGCCGTGAGAGGTTGGTTGCTTCATGATTGTCGCCCTGAGCGGAGAATTAACTGAGTATAGAATTGCCGTGGATTCTGGCAGAAAGTGAACAAAGAAAAAAGGCGGCAGATTACTCTGCCGCCTAATCGACTCTCATTATTTGAGTCACACGTTCCTTGCCTGCTAACAACTACCCTGTTTTTCCCTTAGCAATTAACGTTCCGTGTTCTGGTCCTTTTCCTTTTTATACGTCTCCAGACGTTCGCCATCCTGGCTGACTCCCTCGCTCTTATGACGTCCTGTCATCCCTGAGCGTGCTATCAGAAGCGCCCTTGCTTCTGGTACGTAATTTACGTTAATCCCTCTTTTTCACAAGGTATTGCGCGCCGATTTCACTTTGCCCCGAACAGCAATAAAAAATAACACCATGTTTAACAAGGATTAATTTTTATTTGTTAGCAAAAAAAGCTGATATATCCCATCATTGTTATGGTCAATGTCTCACAAACACTGTAGGTCGTCTTCCTACAATACCGGCTGGCAGTAAACGCCGCGTTTTACTGGCATTCAGGTATAATCCCCGTCAATGCCCCATCCTTGTGGAGACAACCGTTTTGACTAACTGGAATTATCAGCTCACGCACTTTGTGACCAGCGCGCCGGATATCCGCCATCTTCCGGCCGATACCGGTATTGAAGTCGCTTTTGCCGGGCGTTCAAACGCCGGCAAATCCAGTGCGCTGAACACGCTGACAAATCAGAAAGGCCTGGCACGTACCAGTAAAACACCTGGCCGTACCCAGCTTATTAACCTTTTCCAGGTTGCCGACGGTAAACGTCTGGTAGACCTTCCCGGCTACGGCTATGCGGAAGTACCGGAAGAGATGAAGCGCAAATGGCAGCGTGCGCTGGGTGAGTACTTACAGATGCGCAACTGTCTGCAAGGGCTGGTGGTGCTGATGGATATCCGCCATCCGCTCAAAGACCTTGACCAGCAGATGATTGAATGGGCGGTGGATTGCAATATTTCCGTTCTGGTACTGCTCACCAAAGCCGACAAACTGGCATCCGGTGCACGTAAAGCACAGCTCAATATGGTGCGCGAAGCGGTGATTGCCTTTAACGGCGATGTGCAGGTAGAAGCGTTTTCATCGCTGAAGAAACTGGGCGTGGATAAGCTGCGCCAGAAGCTGGATACATGGTTTAACGACCTGACGCCAGTCGTTGAAGAAGAAGACGAAAACACCCCGGAGTAACACCCAGGCCGCGCACAAAATGTGCGCCTTTTTCTGAATGCCGCGCAATAAAAAACGCCCCGGTCAGTGAAGACCGGGGCGGCTAAAATATTCAGCCAAATCCGATTACGTGAAGTAAAAGGTCTGAAAGATAGAACATCTTACCTCTGTACCCTACGCCGCTAACTTTACTCTCTTTTTTGCCCACGAAAAAGCACTTTTTGTAGTTTTTTTTCACTTTTTGCAACCATAACTTGAATAACCATCACAAAAAACGATGGATAATGTTGCTTAATTACAAAAAAACATGCCTTATTCCGGGCAGTTAAGTTAGTGCGCTTCCCCCCAGTTTTTGCCGCTACCGACTTCCACCAGCAGTGGCACATCAAGCGTCATGCTGCCTTCCATCAGCTCATGAATTTTTTGCGACACCGCTTCCACGTCGTCTTTATGTACCTCAAACACCAGTTCATCGTGTACCTGCATGATCATTTTCACGCGCGGCTTCTCTTTCTCAAGCCAGGCATCAACCGCAATCATGGCACGCTTGATGATATCTGCCGCCGTACCTTGCATTGGGGCGTTAATAGCCGCGCGCTCTGCGCCCGCACGGCGTGCGGCATTGCTGGAGGTAATATCCGCCAGCCACAGGCGGCGGCCTTCCAGTGTTTCCACGTAGCCCTGCTCCTTCGCCTGCTGGCGCGTACGCTCCATGTATTCCAGCACGCCCGGATAGCGCTCAAAGTAGAGATCCATATAGCGCTGTGATTCTTTGCGCGGAATGTTCAGCTGGCGCGATAGTCCAAAGGCGCTCATGCCATAGATAAGACCAAAGTTGATGGCCTTAGCACTGCGGCGCTGCTCGTTGCTCACGCTGTCCAGCGGCAGACCAAAGACTTCTGCGGCGGTGGCGCGGTGAATATCTTTACCCTGAGCAAAAGCCTGCAACAGCCCTTCATCACGCGACAGATGCGCCATAATGCGAAGCTCAATCTGTGAGTAGTCCGCCGCGACAATGACATAATCTTCAGGCGCGATAAACGCCTGACGAATACGTCGGCCTTCTTCATTACGCACCGGGATGTTTTGCAGGTTCGGCTCCGTCGAAGACAGGCGACCGGTGGCGGTGACCGCCTGATGATAAGACGTATGCACACGCCCGGTTTTCTCATTTATCATCAGCGGCAGCTTATCGGTGTAGGTCGTTTTTAGCTTCGCGAGGCCACGATATTCCAGAATCACTTTCGGCAGCGGATGGTCCAGCGCCAGCTCTTCCAGCACTTCTTCGGACGTTGACGGTGCGCCGCCCGGTGTTTTCTTCAGAGGCTTAATGCCCTGCTTTTCAAACAGAATTGTCTGGAGCTGCTTAGGAGATGAGAGGTTAAACGGCTCGCCTGCCAGTTCGTGCGCCTTTTGCTCAAGCTCCACCAACCGCTCTGCCAACTCCCCGGAGTGCGCATGCAGCACGGCCGGGTCAATCTTCACGCCGTTACGTTCAACGCGCGACAGCACAGGCACTAACGGCATTTCAATAGTCTGGAAAACGTTGAGTGGTCCTTTTTCCTGCTCAAGCTGCGGCCACATTTTAAGATGCAACTGCAAGGTAACGTCAGCGTCTTCTGCGGCGTAGCGGCCTGCGGTTTCAAGGTCAATCTGGTTAAACGTTAGCTGCTTCTTGCCTTTACCCGCAATCTCTTCAAAGGAGATAGTCTTGTGATTAAGCCAGCGGCTGGCAAGGCTGTCCATGTCGTGACGACCGGCTACGCTGTTGAGCATGTAGGATTCGAGCATGGTATCAAACGCAATTCCGCGCAGCTCAATACCGTAGTTATCAAGAATGCCGCGATCGTATTTCAGGTTCTGACCCACTTTGCGTACGCGTTCATCTTCCAGCAGCGGCTTTAGCAGCGTCAGTACAGTATTAAGTTCAAGCTGCTCTGGCGCATCGAGATAATCGTGTGCAACCGGTACATACGCCGCCTGCCCTGGTTCAACAGCAAACGAAAGCCCCACCAGGTTAGCAGTATGGTTATCAAGGCTATCGGTTTCGGTATCAAACGCAATAACGGGCGCTTTTTTCAAACGCGCAATCCACGCCTTGAGCGTTTCTTCATCCAGAATAGTGACGTAATGCTCGTAAGAAAGCGTGCTGGCGACCTCTTCCTCGGTTTCTACCTCAACGTTAGTCGTAGGTTTTGCAGTCGTCGCCGCTTTTTTGCCTTTGGCCTGAAGCCAGGTACCTGCTTCAACATCAGCCGTCCAGCGTTTGAAATCATAGCGACGAAATTGCTCCAGCAGTTCGTTTGCCTGTGGCGGCTGGACTTCCAGCTGCTCGCAGGTCAGTTCCAGCTCTACATCAGTTTTAATGGTGGCAAGCTTGAAAGAAAGGCGCGCCATTTCTTCATGCTGCTGTAGTTTTGCAGCCATGCTTTTTGCACCACGAAAGCTCAGCTCGGCGATTTTTTCAGGCTGCGCATAAATCACATCCAGGCCGCCCAACCCTTGCAACAGCGCTTGTGCCGTTTTCTCACCCACGCCGGGTACGCCTGGAATGTTATCTGAGGAATCCCCCATTAACGCCAGGAAATCAATAATAAGTTCCGGTGGTACACCGAATTTAGCGACAACCTCCTCCGGCCCCAGAATAGTGTTATTCATGGTGTTAATGAGCGTTATCGCGGGCGTCACCAGCTGTGCCATGTCTTTATCGCCGGTGCTAATAAGCACGTGGCGCCCGGCACGTTCTGCTTCCTGTGCCAGCGTACCGATAACGTCATCGGCTTCAACACCTGATACCGCAAGCAGCGGTAGTCCCATTGCCTTAACCATCTGGTGCAGCGGTTCAATCTGCGCACGCAGATCGTCCGGCATGGGTGGACGATGGGACTTATAGCTTTCAAACAACTCGTCGCGGAACGTTTTGCCTTTTGCATCAAACACTACAGCAGCGTGACTCGGCTGGTACTGCAGCAACAGGCTACGCAGCATATTGAGCACGCCGTACATCGCTCCTGTCGGCTCACCGGCGCTGTTGGTCAGCGGGGGAAAGGCGTGATACGCCCGATAAAGATAGGAAGAGCCATCAACAAGGATAAGCGGGTTTTCTGCGATCTGGGCCATAGTGTTCCGTGCCTGGGTTGTCAGTCTGTGGCTAAAGGATGCCACAGGCGGGCTTAAAAAATGAAATTCTCTACCGGGAAACTGCGAAAGATATTCCGGTAATCAGGGATCGTAACGGATATATCGCTGTGGATAACTTTGTGCACAAAATTACGAGTAATCCCGATCTCTTTCTGGAATGAAAGGGTGCCATAAAAATTATTTTATATAATTCATATGGTTACATAAGATCTGTGACAGGGAATATGCCAGAGAGAATCTCACATTAATGTGGATATAAAAAGCCCTTATGTTACCGCAGCAGATTAATAACGGTATCAGGGGCAAGCATTTTAAAGCCAATGACGTTAAGTGTCATCACCAGACGTCATTTTCTGATAAGCTCTGCGCCCTGTTAACTTCATCGCCAGTGCGCTAGCTTTTGCTAATTATCTAAAAAGAAACATTATGTCGAGATTACTCGCCGCCCTTACATTACTTCTGAGTATCCCGCTTGCCATTCTGGTGACCGTCGCCTGCTCAGTACCCATTATTCTGGCAGGTTTGTTAAAACTTTTACTGCCTGTGCCCGCTATCTGGCGCGTAATTTCTCGCTTTTGCAATTTCATGATGTATTGCTGGTGTGAAGGTCTGGCATTACTGCTACATCTGAACCCTCAGTTGAAATGGGATGTCGAGGGCCTGGAAGGTCTCAGCCAAAAAAACTGGTATCTGCTTATCTGCAACCACAGAAGCTGGGCCGATATCGTTATTCTTTGCGTACTGTTCCGTAAACACATCCCGGTAAATAAGTACTTCCTCAAGCAACAACTGGCATGGGTGCCCTTTATGGGATTGGCGTGCTGGGCGCTGGATATGCCTTTTATGAAGCGCTATTCACGCAGCTATTTGATTCGCCATCCTGAAAAACGTGGTAAAGACGTGGAAACCACACGTAAATCCTGCGAAAAATTTCGCATGTGTCCAACGACTATCGTTAACTTTGTTGAAGGCTCGAGGCTCACAGAAGAAAAGCGTCAGCAAACACGTTCACCGTTTCGCCATCTGCTTGCCCCCAGGGCTGCGGGCATTGCAATGGCTCTTAACGTGCTCGGCAGCCAGTTCGATAAGCTGCTGGATGTAACCCTGTGCTACCCGCAGAACATGCGCAACCCTTTCTACGACATGTTGTGCGGCCGCCTGACGCGCATTGTGGTACGCGTGAATCTGGTGCCAGTTACTGACGAGCTGCACGGTGATTACACGAATGATAAGAATTTTAAGCGTCGCTTTCAGCAGTGGTTGAACACGCTGTGGGCGCAGAAGGATGACAGGCTGGAAGCCATAAAAGAAGAAAGCAAAAAAGCCGGTCACTGACCGGCTTTTTTACATCTGGCGGGCAGGATTATTTCTTACCGACCAGGAATTTCACCGTATTAGCATATTCCTGAACGAAAGCATCCATGTTGCTGGTGTCCATACCCTGCGGGTTCAGCTGATATTTACCATCAACAAACATCGCCGGCACGCCCTGAAGCTGCAGATCGGCCGCTGCTTTTTCCTGCTGGGCAACCAGTGATTTCACCACAAAGCTATTCCAGGCGGCATCATACTCTTCGCCCTTTACGCCAGCGTCGATGAATACTTTGCGGATATCGGCTTCGTTCTTCACCGTCTGGGTTTTCTGAATGCCATCAAACATCGGCCCAGTGATTTTGTCTTCCACACCCAGCGCCATTGCAACCGCCCACGCCTGAGACAGCTGTTTGCCCAGCTCCCCCAGGAACTCTACGTGGTACTTGGTCATTTTGACGCCTTCCGGCAGCTTTTTCTTCACGTTGTCAGAAACGTGTAATACGTGCTCAAACTGATAGCAGTGCGGGCAGTAGAATGAGAAAAACTCCAGTACCTGCGGCCCGCCCTGAACCGGTTTTGCCAGGGTGATGTATTGCTTGCCATCGGTGAACTGTGCGGCGGAGGCGCTGAACGCCAGAATCATACCCGCCAGTGCCAACCAAATCTTTTTCATCTTACTTTCTCTCCTGAACTTCTCTTTAATACATCGGTATAAGTTGTAATGGAGGTTCATTAAGAACCTTTACCTGCTCATTAAAGGTGGCAGTTTGTCTTCGCCAGAAATCTTCATCCTGTATCCAGGGGAAGCTTCCCGGAAAGGCCGGATCGTCCCAGCGCCGCACAATCCAGGCAAGATACCAGACCATACGCATAGCTCGCAGGGGTTCAATATACGCAAGCTCCGCAACGTTAAACGTTGAGAACTCTTCATAGGCTTCTATTATGGTTTCGAGCTGAATGCGCTGCTCCGCTCTGTCGCCGTTAAGCAGCATCCAGAGATCCTGCACGGCAGGACCATTGCGGGCGTCATCAAGGTCGACAAATAACGGACCGTCGCGCCACAAAATATTGCCCGGATGGCAATCACCGTGCAGTCGCAGCGTAGTGAAATTCTCATCCCAACGGGGAGCCACCGCAGCAATAAGCGCGTCCACAGATTGTAAAAAGGACGTCTTCAGCGCAGAGGGAATTAATGTGGCGTGTTCGAACATTGCGCGCGGCTCCAGCAAGTATTCCTGAAGCCCGATAGTTGGACGATGCTGGAAAAGATGGCGGCAGCCGGTCTGGTGGATACGCCCGAGATAACGGCCTACCCATTCCATCTGATCAAGGTTATCCGTCTCATATTGACGCCCTCCCAGGCTTGGGAACAGCGCAAACAGGAACCCCTGATGCTCAAATAATGTTTTACCATTGAGCGTCAGCGGGACGGCAAGCGGCACTTCATCGGTGGACAGCTCTTGCGCAAACTGATGCTCTTCTTCAATCTGCTGTGCATTCCAGCGCCCTGGGCGGTAAAATTTCACCACGTAGCGCTGGCGTGCTTCGTCCATAAACTGGTAGACGCGATTTTCGTAGCTGTTAAGCGCCGTTAAACCAGAATCCACGCGAATGCCCTGCTCAAACAGCGCATCAAGTATGGTATCCGGGTTTAAGGTTTGAAAATGAAAAGCGCTGACCGTCATGCCAGTGTCCGAAAAGGGGTTCTGGGCGCTAAGGATAACATTTCATGCGCTTTGCGGTGGATTCTCTTACAAGCTTTTACTCTTTAATCACACCGCGTGCTTTTAGCAGAGCCGTTTTAAAATCCTCTTCATAATCCTTCTTCAAACCAGGAATCGCTTCGTCCTTCGCAGAGCCGCGCATCTTCAGATGATAGATCAGGATATCATCAGTGAGATCGGCCAGATCGCCGGTAAAACCTGACTCTTGTGCCAGTTTCTGCAAAAATTGCATCAGGTTGAGATCCGGTTCCTGCTGCCAGGCTGGCTGAAGCAGTTCAATAACTTCATTAAGACGTTTGCATTTCATGGTTGTGCTCCTTAAATCCTGAAGGTGACACGTTAGCAGGCTCAATCCCACATTAAAAGAGGCGATACTCATGACGAAGCTGATGCCGGTTTGCGGCGTAATTCTGGCCGGAGGACGGGCGACCCGTATGGGCGGTCGGGATAAGGGATTGTTGATGCTTAACGGCCAGCCGCTGTGGAAACACGTTTACAGCACGCTTGCACCGCAGGTTGGAAAGCTTGTCATTAGCGCAAACCGCCATCTCGACATCTACCAACGCAGCGGCATACCTATCGTCAGCGACAGCTTACCTGACTTTCCAGGCCCACTGGCGGGTATGCTCAGCGTAATGCAGAGCGTAGAGAGCGAGTGGTTCATGTTTTGCCCCTGTGACACACCGATGATTCCACAGGATATAGCAGAGCAGCTCTGGCAAGCGCGCGGTAGCGCACCAGCCATATGGGTCAATGATGGCGAGCGAGACCATCCAACAATTGCCCTGGTCAGTCGTGTGCTGGTTCCGGCACTGGAGACTTATCTGAATAGCGGCGAGCGCCGGGTCATGGTGTTTTTGCGCCAGCATGGCGGTATCACGCTGACACTTCCAGGTAAACGAGAATGCTTTGCTAACGTCAATACGCCCGCTGATTTGCAGCAATGGCAACACAAACCTCTTGTGCCTTTACTGGCTATCGCTGCCTGGAGCGGAACGGGGAAAACAACGCTACTTAAAAAGTTGATTCCTTTATTGCGTAACGCGGGCATACGCCCTGGCCTGATAAAACATACCCATCATGATATGGATGTCGATAAACCGGGCAAGGACAGCTATGAGCTACGCAAAGCAGGCGCGGAGCAAACGCTGGTTGCCAGTGGAAATCGATGGGCGCTGATGACTGAAACGCCTGACAACGCAGAGCCTGATCTGCTGTGGCTGGCAAGCCGCATGGATGCATCAACACTGGATATCATTCTGGTGGAAGGATTTAAGCATGAAGCAGTGCCAAAGATTTTGCTTTATCGGGCTGGCTGCGAGCACGACGTTAGCGAACTCCAGGTTGATGAGCATGTTATTGCGTTGGCCAGCGATGCGGTTATCCGCGACGAACGGCCTGTACTTGATATCAACCAACCAGAGCAGATAGCGCAATTTATTACTGGCTGGTTAAAAGCGCAAAAAGGCTGAATGCCTTTGCTGTGGAATGACACCGGCCGTTGTGCCGGTTTTTTATTGCGTGTTGATCGTCACCGACTGTGTATGTGGGCGCTTATAAATCACCCGGATCATACACAGACGAGGCTTTGCAGGTATTACCGCCAGAGGGCAGATAAGATGCGTTGACGGCACGGGAAAGTTTTCAGGGCAGGCGCAGACGCTGTTCTGGTATCCCTGTCGTTATTCCCGGTTTATCCGCACACCGCACAGCAAAAAGCCCTGCACTTTCGTGCAGGGCCTTCGCCTGATTTGATGCCT
>CBIFVZ010000040.1:0-35599 GCA_966185765.1 uncultured Enterobacteriaceae bacterium
GTTCATACGGGAGAAGGGACTCCGTATGAACGTGTACAATAATAGGGAAATGACGTGGAGCGCTGAAAACAGGCGCTTTGAGTTTTCTCCTCACCCGGGCTAGGAGCCACTTATCACGTGGACGCCTGCTAATGGGCCGAAGTATGCGAGCAGTACAGAATCACCGATACAGAAAATTGACCAGCCAACCATTCCGGTGACGCCGATCCTAGAACATGGTGAAAGCACGACTCCCCCATTCCCGGTTCCCGATCCGCAGGATATTTACGACTGGATACTGACGTTCCTGGACAATGCGGGCTATGCACCGATTTATGTGTTGCTTAGTAAGCGAGTTAGAGAAAAAGAGCTACATGAGGTAGCGAAGAAATTAGGTTACCCTAACTATATTCTACCACAAAAGCTCCTTTTGATTCACACGGGCAACCTGTTTTCAGTAATGGTAAAGAATACATTACACCGGATGTTGAAGGGCATAACGTTTTAAATGGCTGGAAACTAATGAACCGGAAAGGGAAGCGAGTGGGGATATTTGATGCCGATTTAAATTACATAAAGGATTAAGTATTATGTTTGAAATTTTTGTTGATGAAATAATGAAAGAATCTATCTATGGTGGTAATTATTATCCTTCTATTATAAAAATCGACGATTTTGAAGAGGGTTTTCAATTGCCTGCTGGCTTCTGGAAAGTTAAAGACTATAAAAAAAGCTGGCTCAAATCCCTTAGGATAGGTATGGGAAATAACAGTCATGCAGTGCTCGCTGTATCAATGGGAGAAAAGTGTGATGTTAATTTTATCTTCACGTGGACGATATATTTTAAGGGCGATTACGCCAAGATTCAGAACATCATGTTGTTTATGGAGAATATGAAAGGATTCACGCCCGAGGGGATAAATAGTTTTGCGAATGAATACGAAGAATATGATGAAGATGGAGCGAAAATATCTGAATGGACGACTGATTATGATAGTATTAACAAATACATTAAAAAATTAGAGCTTGATCTTTCTATGTAAAATCCATTAAGACAGAATTCTGTTACTCGTCAAATCCTCTGGCAAGCCCGCAGTATGAACCCGGAGTTGCCTCAGGTAAAGATGAGGTTCTAACAGGGCAGAGAAAGTGGTTAGAAGAGGCAGGAAAGGGACTCGGTGCCCCAGTACCTACTCAAGTAGCAGACAAGCTACGAGGACGTAAGCTCCCTAATTTCGATGATTACAGGGAGCCATTCTGATTAGCGGTGGCTGATTGTCCTGAATTATTGAATCAATTTAATTCTAATAATCAGAAGTAAATCCGTAAGGGTAATTCACCATTTGCACAGAAAAAATCAGGTAGGAAAACGCAAGCGTTATGAACTACATCATAAACAGCATATAAAAGACGGGGGTGGTATATAATTCTGACAATATTGGGGTGGTTACCCCTGAGCATCACATACACAACATTCATAAACCGGAGGGAAAATGACAATTTTGCATCAGAACTTTGAGGATTACTCTGAAGAGGAATTTCTGCTATTCATCACAGATATTTGTTGCAGTCACTCTGGCAGCGAACAAGAGCAAGATGAATGGGTTGGGCATTTTGAAAAAAAACGCAGCATCCAGATGGAAGTGATTTGATTTATTATCCAGAAAACGATGGGGATGACACTCCGGAAGCAATAACTGAAATTGTGAAAAAATGGCGTCGAGAGCAAGGGTTGCCATTGTTTAAAATAGTGGATAAATAAACAACGCCGCCGCAAGCAGCGGGGTATTTCAGAACAGAAGCAGTTGATGATCCGCATGGATTTTTTGATACTTTCCACCCTCATTTTTCACATATTTCCCTATCATATTTTCGTCGCCATGCTTACCAACTTTGCTGGCAAAGTAGCGGTCAGTCCAAAACTCACCACCCCATAGCACCTTCTTTACGAATGGACATCGTTTGAAGATTTCTCGTGCTGTCAGACTTTAGATAATGGTAATTATTTTGGTCACGCTATATGTTGGGATAGACTGAACCATTCCGGTGACGCCTGTCCATGAACATGGTGAAACCACGACGCCTCCATTCCCGGTTCCCGATCCGCAGGATATTAACGACTGGATACTGACATTTCCGGATAATGCGGGCTATGCACCAGTCTACGTTTTACTTAAAACGCCGCGTGATGAACCGGGGGGCAACCGGCAACGGTGAGTTATTGACCAGACCTGGAAGATGGTTGGAGAAAGCGAGCCAGGGGCTGGGAGCACCGGTACCTTCACAGGTAGCTGATAAATTGAAAGGGAGGGAGTTCCCCAATTTTAAGGCTTACAGAAACGCGTTTTGGCTGGCTGTATCCGAGTGTCCAGAGTTATTAGAACAGTTTATGGGGGCAAACAGAATACAAATTATGAAGGGCTTCGCCCCGTTTACAATACCTGAAGAGCAGGCCGGTGGTCGGGAACGATTCGAATTACACCATAAAGAGCGTATTGTCGATGGCAGAGATGTCTGTAATGCAGATAATCTCAGTGTGGCGACTCCTGGAAGACATATAGACATCCATCGGAGGAAAAATTAATGACTGTAATACGAGACAATATACAGGAATACACTGAGTCAGAGTTTCTGGAGTTCATTCGGGATATTTAAAATGCAAACTGTGACTCCGAAGCTGAACATACTCAATGGGTCAGGCATTTTACGAAATTAGTGCAACACCCTAAAGGAAATGGATTAATATTTTACCCTGAGGGAGATGATGGTGATTCACCTGAGGGTATACTCAAAACAGTTGTAAAGTGGCGGAAAGTTCAAGGTCTTCCTTTATTCAAAGATAGCTGAATATTAATTGTTCTCAGCTACATCAGGCATGCTATTGCCTCAGTGGAAAAAAGGTGAAAATTATGCGTCATAAATTATATGAGTACACTGAGCCGGAATTATTGCTTTGGGTGCTCATGAGGTAACGCGTCGTCAGAAATGTGTCAGACCGAACACGAAGTGGCATAAAACATGTTCGCCTGGCTTCCGGCAACACTGATCTCCTCCCTGAAAAAAGTGCGTGGAACTAAAATGGGTCTATTAACACCTCAATCCTGTTAAGTTTAAACAGGCGGCAATAGTAGCGGTCAACCATTGTACTGGATAGGTATTCAGTACATGATTTCCTAAGAGAGTCGCCATCAGGAACCCTAACAAAAAAAAGAAAAATGGTGATGCATTTTACTATCATCCGGACTCGAACACCTTCGCAGTGAAAACGAAAGATGGTGTACCTAAAACCATGTTTGGACCTGAAATAAAAATGAATTACCGGGAGAAACAGAAATAATGAATACAGTCCATTCTTGCCCATGCTGTGGAAAGTATGAATTTTCCGAAGAGAGAAGTTATGAAATTTGTCCTGTTTGTAATTGGGAGGATGATCCAGTTCAGGTGGAAGACCCCAATTTTGGTGGTGGCGCGAATACAATGAGTCTTAGTGAAGCCAAATTGCCTGGAGCAAAGGTCTTAAGGTTTAATAAGTTTTGATATGATAAATAAAGGCTATTATATCAGGCATTAAATTTTGAGAAATGGCAGGTAATTAATCTTATGCTGTCCGGCAAAGCTTTTTCAAACCAGCCATTTGCCCTTGAGCAGTATCAACATAGATATTATCTCGCGAAGTATGAACCACGCTGTTATAGGGTATGATGCACGATATTATCGTGGTGAACAACGAGAAAAAAATTATTGATACCATCGCTGTATTAGCTCAGGTCTGAAATAATACACATCAATTATTTTTTTGGTGAGCTGGCACAGCATGTGCCGTAACACGGACTTATTACCATCGTGGTGTGTTAATCAACGCGGAGCAGGTCACAGGCAAAAAGTGCAATTTCAACGTACAGGTAAGGAAGGGAAATACTGAAAAAGGTCGCTGTGGTGAAAGCTGACGCTGGCTACCGGAGAGTGGTTACGCCATCCAGGCGCCGTTCAGCAAAAATAACACTTAATGAAAACAGAGAAAATAATGCGCCCGGCGTAAGGTGAAGGTAACCATAGCCGGGCGGTATCAACAGAAGCAGGACCGCTATCAGAAGTGGGTATTCACGCTCATATACCACGTACGGCCAGACTCGTTGTACGTTGCCGCACCCGCGCCGTACATATAACCGGTGTTGCCGCCGGTAGTCTGGGCGTTACCTTCGCGCCAGTGGCGCTTATCAAAGACGTTATCTACGCCTGCAGTCAGGCTCACGTTTTTCGTGGCATCCCAGGTTGCGCTCAGGCCAACAATGCTGTACGGGCTGACCTCATTACGCTCGCTACCGGTTACCGGCGCACCGTTATAGTTAAAGCGCTTTGGCTGCTGCTTGCCATACCAGGTGAAGGTGCTTTGCAGCGACAAATCGCTTTGCACCTGCCAGCTCAGGGTCGAGTTGAGCGTGTATTTTGGAATAATCGACAGACGTTCGCCGCTCTCTTTATTCTTACTCTGCAACATCCAGGTCAGGTTATTGCTCCAGGTAATAGTCTCGCTAACCGGCACGTTAAGCGTACCTTCCAGACCTTCCACCACGGCTTTTGGTACATTCTCCCACTTGTAGATATTGGTGCCGGAGGTGTTGGTTGAGGCGGGCTGATAGCCTGCTTCAATTTTGTTGCGGTAATCGTTGCGAAACCAGGTCACACCCGCGAGCCAGCCTTCATGTTTAAATTCAAGGCCAATCTCTTTATTGATGCTGGTTTCGGCATTCAGGTCATCGTTACCTTGCAAGTAGCACGGCGTACCGCTGATGTAACAGCCCTGGCCGCGGCTGTAGAGCAGGTAGTTGGGGTTGGTCTGGTACAGGCTTGGCGCTTTATAGGCGCGGGCGATGCCCATCTTCAGCGTGAAATCATCGCTCAGGCCCTGGCTTAAGTTAAGCGACGGGCTCCAGTTGTTGCCCACAATACTGTGGTGGTCAAAACGCAGCGCGGGCGTCAGCATGGTGCTGTCGGTCAGTTCCATGTTGTCTTCGGCAAACAGTGAGAAAATCTGCGCCTGGGAATAGGGGCTGCGACTGGTGGCGTCAATACCATCTACCGGGCCGCCAGCCAGCGTCTGGGTATTAGAGGCATTGTCCTTCATCTTCTGCTGGTTCCACTCGCCACCGAGCGTCAGGTTCTGGTTAACCAGGTAGTCGAAAGGTATGCTCACTTCGCTGTGCAGCAGCACGTCGCTAAGATCGATATCCACAAAATTGCCGCTGGAGAAAATACCTTCGGTGCCACCCGCCAGCCCTTCATTCACGCGTGAGTTTCGGGTGTGTTCATACTGGGCGTATGTGTTGGTGGTTACGCCGTTGTCCCAGCCACCGTTCCAGGTGACTGAGTAAGTCTGGCGATACAGGCGATTGGTTTCCTTACCGTAATTTTCCTTCACCAGGTCGTTGCTGTTGGTGTTCTGGGTATCGCCCGCGTACAGGTTGCCCTGACGGCTGTAGCCTGCTTCAAACTCCAGGCTTTGCATGGGGGCAAAGTCCCAGCGTACCTGGCCGTTTATATCTTTATTAATTACACCTTCACGTCCGGCAGGCAGCGTATCAGCATAAATACCGGTGCGCTCAGAGCGGTGATCCTGGTTGATATACTGGGAGTCGGCCTGGGTTTTATCCAGATTGCCCCACAGGCGGAAGCTCAGGTCGCCGCCCATTGGGCCTGTGAGACTAAAGTTGGTGCGTTTAGTCGCACCTTCGTATTTATGTTCCGGAACGTTGAAATAGGTGTCCCAACTGCCGTGCCAGTCAGTGCTGCTGCGTTTCGTGATGATATTGACCACGCCGCCTGCCGCACCGTTGCCATAGCGTGCCGCCGCCGGGCCACGAATCACTTCAATACGTTCAATCATCTCTGGCGGCACCCAGTTGCTGTCGCCACGCGTGTCGCGCTCGCCACGCCAGCCCTGGCGTACGGAATTGCGGCTGGTAACAGGCTTGCCGTCAATCAGTATGAGGGTATTTTCCGGACCCATACCGCGGATATCAATCTGGCGATTGTTACCACGTTGGCCGCTGGTCGCGTTACCCGTGAGGTTAACGCCAGGCATAGTGCGAATGATTTCAGAAACGTCGCGTGCGGGAGGGCGTTTGCGGATTTCATCGGCGGTGATAGTGGACACGCCCGGAGCCTGTAAGTTTTGCACGGCGGCGGTGACGACTATCGTATCTTCGGCGGTCTTTTTGCTGGTGTTGTTTGCTGTGCTGCTCGCTTCACCGTTCGCGACCGGTTCTTGTGCCGCGACGGCTGGCAATGCGCCGCCATAAAGAGCGATGTGAATAAGTACCGCGAGAGAATACTGAATCTTCTTGTTCATTATGAATGGTGTCCTGCCAGGTTTTTCTTAGCCGTTTCTTTTTTGCCCGAAGCCAGCGCAAAGAGGCGGCATGATGTCAAAAAATATGGTTACACCGTGGTTTTCCCGATGAGTATTGCAGGAAACCAGTGGTTTTTATTGTTATGACCGTGCCGGATGGCAAGAAGCGCACCGGCGGCGAATACGCTATTGCAAATGAAAATAATTATCAATAATATTATCTTTAAAATTTGAAGTGCATTGCTTTTTACTTACATAACATGAGGTTATAGTGGTGACGTTAAGTGGGCAGCAGCCGGGAAGCGAAAGGTGGTGGCAAAGCATACAGCAACAGGGCGTCCCGATGGTGACGGCGCTTGCTCACAACCGTTGCTCTGTCACCTTTTACTGGCGCGACCCGGCGGGCAGTGAACAGACCTCCTCTGTTCGCCGTGTCTGGCTCTATGTCACCGGCGTGACCGATCATCATTTACCTTCGCAACCGGTAAGTTTACTAAGAGTGCCTGGTACCGACGTCTGGCACTGGCAAACCGAACTGCCGTCTACCTGGCGCGGCAGTTATTGTTTTATTCCTTCCTCACAGACTGACGATTTTGCCGATGCGGCATTCAGTGCCAAGCCAGACAGGGCTGCATTGCGTGAGGGCTGGCGCAAACTGCTGGCGCATGCGCAGGCCGACCCGCTTAATCCCCACAGCTGGCGCGGCGGTCGTGGTCATCCGACGTCTGCATTGCACCTGCCACACGCCCCGGCCCAGCCGGGTTGGGAGCAGAAACCTGTCCCCACTTCGCCGCCATTATGCGTGACCTGGCAAAGTACGCGGCTTAATAACCGCCGCCGGGTGTGGATATTCACCACCGGTGAGGCTGCGCCCGCTGAACGCCCGCTGGCTATCCTGCTCGACGGTCAGTTCTGGGCGCAAAGCATGCCTGTATGGCCCGCATTACAGGCCCAGACCAATGTTGGTGCACTGCCGCCTGCGGTTTATGTGCTCATTGATGTGATTGACCGCGAACACCGCGCGGTGGAGTTGCCCTGTAACGATGATTTCTGGTTTGCCGTTTATGACGAGCTACTGCCGCTGGTGCGCAGGCACGTTGCATGGTGTGAAGAGGCAAGCCATACCGTCGTGGCCGGACAGAGTTTTGGCGGGCTGGCAGCGCTGTATGCGGTGCTTAACTGGCCGCAGCGCTTTGGCTGCGCGCTCAGTCAGTCGGCCTCCTGTTGGTGGCCGAACCGCGCAGGTGGAGATACTCCCGGCAGGCTTGAAGAACTGGTGTCAACCGGGCGAGCTGGCAGAGAACCAGTCAAAATTTTTATCGAGGCGGGCATTCGCGAGCCGCTTATTTTCCGTGCGCATCAGCGTCTGGTGCCTTTACTACAGCGAACACAGCAGCAGCTTTTCTGGCGCCAGGTGGAAGGCGGACACGACGCACTATGCTGGCGTGGCGGGTTGATTGATGGCCTGACCGCGCTCTGGGCTGAGAGGTCTGCACCGCCAGCGACGTACATTCGACAGGAGTAAGGCATGGATTACAGTAATCCCTTCGACAATCCGCAGGGGCAGTTTCTTATTCTGGTGAACGACCTGATGCAGTACAGCCTGTGGCCCGCGCACTGCGCGCTGCCTGTGGGCTGGCAGGCAGTGTCCGGGCCACAGAGCCAGAGTGCGTGCTATCAGTGGCTTGAAACCCACTGGCAGAACATTCAGCCCACGCATTTTGTTTCTGACCGTTTGCAGTGAGGTGTGTGGTGAGTAATTCAGAGGTGAGGGTTCCCGTAACGACCCGGACAGAGATGCCGCTGGTAGCGGCACAGCCTGGCATCTGGATGGCCGATAAGCTGTCGGCTCAGGCTAATGCATGGAGCGTAGCGCACTATGTGGAGCTTAACGGCGAGATAGATGTTGCCTGCCTTTCACAGGCTATTGTGGCAGGCATGCGCGAAGCAGATACGCTGCGCATGCGCTTTACCGAGCGTGAAGATGGCGTGCCGGTGCAATGGGTGGACGAAACGTTTACCTTCAGCAGCCCGCAAATCCATGACCTGCGCGCGATGGCAGACCCGGTTGAGGCAGCACGCGCACGCATGCGCCAGGATCTCAGTCAGGACTTACGTATGAGCAGCGGCAAGCCGCTCTACCACCACGAACTGCTGCGCATTGGCGAAAATCGCTGGTACTGGTATCAGCGCTATCATCACATGGTGGTGGATGGATTTAGCTTTACCGCCATTACGCGGCGTATTGCCGGGCTTTACACCGCCCTGTGCCAGGGCAGGCAACCGGAGCCAACACCGTTTATCCCTTTTAGTGACGTGGTTGAGGAATATGCCCGCTATCAGGAAGCGCCAGCCTGGCAGCGCGACGCCGAATTCTGGCGTCAGCAGGCGCGCGAGCTGCCGCCACCGGGGTCTCTGTCCGATAAGCCGCTGAGCGGTCAGGGGGCGACGACCCACATTTTGCGCCAGAAGCTCGTTTTTGACCGTAATGACTTTTGCCGCCTGGTGGAACAGGGTCAACAGCAGCAGCTATCGGGCGCCGACATGGCACTGGCGCTGGTGTCTGTGTGGCTGGGTCGCCTCACCAACCGAACCGAATATGCCGCGGGCTTTATTTTCATGCGCCGTATTGGTTCTGCTGCGCTGTGCGCCACCGGGCCTGTGCTCAATGTACTGCCGTGGGCGGTACGCATTCCGGCGCAGTCCACACTCACCGAGCTTGCAGCCCTCCAGGCGCAGCAGATGAAAAAACTGCGCCGCCACCAGCGTTATGACGCCGAGCAGGTACAGCGCGATATGGGACGCGTGGCCGACGGTGAGCCACTATACGGTCCGGTTATCAACCTTAAGATGTTTGACTATCGCCTGGATTTTAACGGTATAGACGGTATCACTCACCAGCTGGCTTCCGGGCCGGTACGTGATCTTGAAATCGCACTGTATCTCGACGAGCAGGGCGGACTGGCGATGGAAGTGCTCGCCAATAATGAGCGCTACGACGCTGACACGTTGTCCAGGCATCTTGGCCGCCTGCCGTACTTGCTAAAACAGTTTGCCGATGCGCCAACGCTGGCGTGCCAGCAGGCGGATTTACTGTATGCCGACGAGCACGCGCTGATGAATAACGTCAACGCCACCGACGTGGCGCTGGCCCCGCAGACGTTGAGCGGGATCATTGCCGCCCAGGCGCGGCAAACACCGGATGCACCTGCGCTGGCCGATGAACGCTGGCAGTTCAGCTATCGCGAGATGCGTGAGCAGGTGTTGCTGCTGGCAGGCGAGCTTAAGGCTCGCGGCGTGCAGCCGGGCGATATTGTGGCCGTGGCGCTGCCGCGCTCGGTGTTCCTGTCGCTGTCGCTTCAGGCCATTGTCGAAGTCGGTGCCGCCTGGCTACCGCTTGATACCGGCTACCCGGACGATCGGCTACGTATGATGCTTGAAGATGCCGCACCGTCGCTGATTATCACCACCAATGAGCAGCTAACCCGCTTTGCTGATATCCCGAATCTGGCAGCGTTGTGCCTGAGCGAACCGCTTCGCGCTACGGTGGTGAATGTGGCAGAAACCCTTTCACGCCCGGAGCACACGGCGTACGTGATTTTCACCTCTGGATCCACCGGGCGACCAAAGGGCGTCATGGTGGGTCAACAGGCCATCGTTAACCGTCTGCTGTGGATGCAGGACCATTATCCTATGGGCGCAGGTGACGTGGTGTTGCAGAAAACGCCGAGCAGCTTTGATGTGTCGGTGTGGGAGTTCTTCTGGCCGCTAATGGTGGGTGCACGTCTGGTGATGGCACCACCGGAGGCCCACCGCGATCCGCAGGCGCTGCAACAGCTGTTCCGCGACTGGAAAGCGACGACCACACACTTTGTGCCGTCGATGCTGGCGGCGTTTGTCGCCTCGCTGAACGATGAGCAGGCGGCGGCCAGCTGTGCAAGTCTTGCGCGCGTATTCTGTAGCGGCGAGGCGCTGCCTGCCGAGCTGTGTCGTCAGTGGGAACAGCTCACCGGCGTGCCGCTGCATAACCTTTATGGGCCAACGGAAGCGGCGGTAGACGTGAGCTGGTATCCGGCCTTTGGTGAGCACCTGGCTGGCGTGCGTGGCAGTAGCGTACCGATTGGCTGGCCGGTGTGGAATACCGGGCTGCGTATTCTTGATAGCGCGATGCAGCCGGTACCGCCGGGTGTGGCGGGCGATCTGTATCTTACCGGTATTCAGCTGGCGCAGGGCTATCTGCGGCGCCCGGATCTGACGGCCAGCCGCTTTATTGCCGACCCGTTCGCACCGGGTGAGCGTATGTACCGCACCGGCGACGTCGCACGCTGGCTTGATAACGGCGCGGTGGAATACTTGGGCCGCAGTGACGATCAGCTTAAGATTCGCGGTCAGCGTATTGAACTTGGCGAGATTGACCGCGTGATGCAGGGGCTGCCGGATGTGGCACAGGCGGTCGCGGTTGCCTGTGTGCTTAACCAAAACGCCGCCAGCGGCGGCGATGCGCGTCAGCTGGTGGGCTATCTGGTGTCTGCTTCTGGCGGGAGGCTGGATACCGCAGCACTGCGCGAGAGTCTGCTTGAGCAGTTGCCGGCGCACATGGTGCCTGTAGCGTTGATGCAACTGGAGCGTTTCCCTCTCAGTGCTAACGGCAAACTGGACAGGAAGGCGTTGCCGCTGCCGGAACTGGCAACGCATGCACAAGGGCGTGCGCCGCATCCTGGCCTTGAAACCGACGTGGCCGACGCGTTTGCGCGCCTGTTGGGCTGTGATATTCGCTCTGCCCAGGATGATTTCTTCGCCCTGGGCGGCCATTCCTTGCTGGCGATGCGGCTGGCCGCTGATTTGCGCAACCGCCTCGCGTGTACGGTTACCGTGGGTCAGGTGATGGTGGCATCCACCGTTGAAGGTCTGGCGGCAGCGCTGGCGAAGCAGGATGAACAGAGCGTGCAGCGAGCCGGATTTGAAGCGATATTGCCGCTGCGTAAAGGGACGGGACCCACGCTATGGTGCTTCCATCCTGCGTCTGGCTTTGCCTGGCAGTTTAGCGTGCTGACGCGCTGGCTTGACCCACGCTGGTCGGTCACGGGCATACAGTCACCGCGCCCGAACGGGCCGATGCAGCAGGCGCAAAACCTGGCGCAGGTGGTGGACAGTCATCTGGTGACGCTGCGCGAACAACAGCCACACGGCCCGTATTACCTGCTGGGTTACTCGCTTGGTGGTACGCTTGCGCATGCCATTGCCGCGCGCCTGGTTGAGGCCGGTGAAGAGGTGGCCTTCCTTGGTTTACTCGACACCTGGCCACCGGAGAGCCAGAACTGGGAAGAGAAGGGCGCGAACGAACTGGATCCTGCCGTGCTGGCAGAAATTGAGCGCGAGCGTGAGGCCTTTATTGCTGCCCAACAGGGGCAAGGTTCTGATGCGCTGTTCTCAGCCATTGAAGGTAACTACGGTGACGCGGTGCGGCTACTGACGAGCGCATGCAGCGTGCCGTTTGCAGGCCATGCCACGTTGTTTGTGGCTGAACGCACTCTTACACCCGGTCAGGACCCTCGCCGGGCCTGGAGCGAGTGGACTGACGCAATGACGGTCTATCCGGTTGATTGTGCGCACGTTGATATCGTCTCGCCTGCTGCGTTTACTCATATCGGCCCGGTGTTACAAGCGGTGCTGGCACTGGATTAACCGAGGTTTATTTACCACTTATAAACCACGTCTTCGGGCGTGGTTTTTTTATGCCCCAGCAACAGAGTCTACCCGAAGCGTGCTGTGGGAGGGTAAGGGGAAGTTGTGTGGTCAGCCCCTGGGCAGGCACGGTGAGTGGTGGTGCACTAGCCCGTCTTATTCAGTACCCGTCACGAGCGTGGAATGCCGTAAATTTTATTGGTGGTTTTTGGTTTTTTTTTAATGTGTTTTATGCGCATTAATGCAGTGTGTTTTCCGGTAAATGGGCGTGAATATAACCTTTACTTATACCGGCATCCGGGAAAACATTCTTTTTTCTTATGTTTTGAGCGGCGTACAGTTGAACGCGGATAAATGCCCTTTAAACACGCAAGCTGAACAGCTTCAGCGAGGCACTTAAGCTATCCTTTTTACAAGGAAAAACGAACATATGCTGCCGTTTTGTAGAAGGTTTTACTCATAAATAGCACAAAATCACACTAATATGTTACAATTGTCAATGATTAGAGTGAAAACTGCGAAAAAATGGATAAATCTTTATTATGAGTGAGAAAGATATTACCGAAAAGAAACCTAAGGTTCAGATTAATAAAGCGGTATTTTTTACCTCAGCGTTTTTGATATTTCTGCTTGTGGCGTTTGCGGCAATTTTTCCTGAAGTTGCCGATAAAAACTTCAAACTGCTTCAACAGCAAATTTTTACCAACGCCAGTTGGTTTTATATCCTGGCCGTGGCGCTCATCCTGCTGAGCGTGACCTTTCTGGGGCTGTCCCGTTACGGTGACATCAAGCTCGGGCCTGACCATGCCCAGCCTGATTTCCGCTATCACTCCTGGTTTGCCATGCTATTTTCTGCGGGCATGGGCATCGGTTTGATGTTCTTTGGTGTGGCAGAGCCTGTCATGCACTATCTGTCACCGCCGGTCGGTACGCCGGAGACGATTGAAGCGGCAAAGCAAGCCATGCGCCTGACGTTTTTCCACTGGGGCCTGCATGCATGGGCGATTTACGCCATTGTGGCGCTTATTCTGGCCTTTTTTAGCTATCGTCACGGGCTTCCGCTCACGTTACGTTCGGCGCTGTATCCGATTATCGGTGAGCGTATCTATGGCCCCATTGGTCATGCGGTCGATATTTTTGCGGTTATCGGCACCGTGTTTGGTGTGGCAACGTCGCTGGGTTACGGTGTTTTGCAGGTGAATGCCGGGCTGAACCATCTGTTTGGTCTGCCCATTAATGAAACCACTCAGGTCGTGCTCATTGTCCTGATTACTGCACTGGCGACCATTTCGGTGGTATCAGGACTGGATAAAGGGATTCGTATTCTTTCTGAACTGAACCTCGGTCTGGCGCTGCTGCTGCTGGTGATGGTGCTTCTGCTGGGACCGACAGTGCTGTTACTGAAATCCTTTGTGGAAAACACCGGTGGTTACCTGTCGGAAATTGTCAGTAAGACCTTTAACCTCTATGCCTATGAGCCAAAATCCAGCAACTGGCTGGGGGGCTGGACGCTGCTGTATTGGGGCTGGTGGCTTTCCTGGTCTCCGTTTGTGGGGATGTTTATTGCGCGTGTGTCGCGTGGGCGAACCATTCGTGAGTTTGTGACGGGCGTGCTGTTTGTTCCGGCCGGTTTTACGCTGATGTGGATGACGGTATTTGGCAACAGCGCTATCTATCTCATCATGCAAAAAGGGGCTACCGATCTGGCAAATACGGTCCAGCAGGATGTGGCGCTGGCACTGTTTAACTTCCTGGAACATTTCCCGTTCTCGAACATCCTGTCGTTTATCGCGATGGCGATGGTCATTGTGTTCTTTGTAACATCGGCAGATTCCGGGGCAATGGTGGTGGATACGCTGGCCGCAGGCGGTGCCAGTCATACCCCGGTATGGCAGCGTATTTTCTGGGCCGCGCTGATGGGCGTGGTGGCCATTGCGCTTTTGTTGGCCGGTGGACTGAGCGCCTTGCAAACGGTGACGATAGCCAGTGCGCTGCCGTTCTCGGTGGTGTTGCTTATCTCGATTTATGGGCTGCTTAAGGCACTGCGACGCGACATTACCAAGCGCGACAGCCAGAACATGGCAACCATTGCCCCGACCGCCGCGCGTAACCCAATTCCGTGGCAGCGTCGGTTGCGTAACATCGCCTATTTTCCTAAACGCTCGCTGGTGAAACGCTTTATGGATGAGGTGATTCACCCGGCAATGCTGCTTGTGCAGGAAGAGTTGAACAAGCAGGGTACTCGCAGTGTGATAGATGCCAGCATCGACGATCGGATCCATTTAGAGGTGGATCTGGGCGATGAGCTAAACTTTATTTATGAGGTACGCTTGCGCGGCTATAACTCGCCAACCTTTGCGTTGGCGGCGCTGGATAATGATGAGCAACAGTCAGAGCAGCACAAATATTACCGCGCCGAAATTTACCTCAAAGAGGGTGGCCAAAACTACGATGTCATGGGCTGGAACCAGGAGCAGCTGATCAACGATATTCTCGATCAGTACGAAAAACATCTGCACTTCCTGCATCTGGTCCGTTGATCGTTGAATGCCGCTCTCAGAGCGGCATTTTTTTGGGTTTTATCACGGAGGTAAGAATGATTTCACGCTGGCAGTGGGTCGTGGGACAGGTGGTTCGTAAACTCTGGTTCAGAACGGCATTATTCGCGCTGGCAGCAGTTATCACAGCGCTGTTATCTATTGCCTTTAAGTCGTTTATACCGCCCTCAGTTTCGGTGAAAGTGGGCGCGGAGGCTGTTGATAATATCCTCAATATTCTTGCCTCAAGTATGCTGGCGGTAACGACCTTCTCGCTAAGCATCATGGTCGCTGCCTATGGTTCAGCGACAACCAGCGTTACCCCCCGTGCTACCCGACTGGTGGTGGAGGACTCGACCACGCAAAACGTGCTGGCAACGTTTATCGGCACTTTTCTGTTTAGCCTGGTGGGGATTGTGGCCCTCAATATGGGGGCCTACGGCGAACAGGGGCGGGTGATTCTGTTTGTTGTGACGCTTGTGGTCATTGCCCTGATTATCATTACGCTGCTGCGCTGGATTCAGCATCTGACAGCGCTGGGGCGCGTTGGCGAAACAACGGCGCGGGTAGAGAAAGCCGCACAGCAGGCGCTACTGGCACGTGCGCAGACACCGTATCTGGGCGGGTTCCCGTGGCTTGAACCCCAGCAGCAGCCCACAGGGACAGTGGCGCTTTATCCGCAAAGTGTGGGGTATGTGGAGCATGTGGATGTCGGGAAGCTGGCATCCGCGCTTAAGGGCAGCGATAGCCACGTCTGGCTGGTGGCGCAGCCGGGCAGCTTTGTGCATCCGGCCCAGCCGGTACTGTATGTCACCGCCGGTGGTGCAAAAGAACAGACGCAGCAACTACTGGCGGCCATTAGTATCAGCGACGTGCGTTCGTTCTACCAGGACCCGCGCTTTTGTCTGTGCGTACTGGCGGAAATCGCCTGTCGGGCGCTTTCGCCTGCAGTGAACGACCCGGGGACGGCCATTGATGTGATTGGGCGCGCCGTCAGAGTGTTGTCAGAGTATGCCCAGCCGCAGACTGAGCACCCTACGGTGACGTATCCCAACGTCCATATTGCGCCACTTTCAGTAGATAACCTGTTTGATGATATTTTCTCACCCATTGCGCGCGATGGCGCGGCACTGCGAGAAATCCCGCTGCGGTTAATAAAATCCCTGAGTTTGCTGGCGCAGGGATGGCCAGAGCGTTACGCCGCCGCCGCGCAGCGCCACGTGCAGGAAGTGATGCGTTATATCGAGCGGGAGAACTACATCGAAAGTGACCGGCAATTACTGAAGGAAACCTGCCAGCGGCTTTTTCCCGCTGTACAGGTGTGATAGGTCTGCGCCTTTAGCTCGCGCTGCGCCCCAGAGGTACGACTAACGGCGTATGAGCGACCGGATCGTCAATAATCATGCAGCGCAGGCCATAAATGGCTTCGATAAGTTCGGCGTTGACAATCTCTCCAGGTGCACCTTCGGCAACGATTTTACCGTCGCGCAGGGCAATAAGATGAGTGGCATAGCGGCAGGCCTGATTAAGATCGTGCAACACGGCGGCAAGGGTATAGCCCTGATTACGGTTAAGGCTGCTCAGTAACTCCAGCAGATCAATCTGGTGGCTGATATCAAGCCAGGTGGTCGGTTCGTCCAGCAGCATGATAGACGTTTCCTGCGCCAGCACCATCGCTATCCAGGCACGCTGGCGCTGGCCGCCGGAAAGGGTATCTACCGGTTGGTTGGCAAGCGACTCAATGCCCGTTGCACGCATAGCGCTGCGCACGGCCTCTTCATCTTCCTTACGCCAGCGGGTAAACAGCGGCTGATGCGGGTAGCGACCGCGGGAAACCAGCTCCTGGACGCTGATATCTCCCGGTGCACTGGCGTTTTGTGCCAGTAGACCAATACGCCGGGCGACATCTTTGGTGGCGTAACGCTGTATGTGTTCACCATCAAGCCATACCTGGCCCTGTAGCGGGGTCATCAGGCGGCTCAGACTGCGTAACAGCGTTGATTTACCGCAGCCGTTGGGGCCAATAATCGCTGTGAATTCCCCGTCAGGAATAGACACGCTGAGGTTGTCTACGACCGTCTGTTTACCATAGCCCAGCGTGAGTCGTTCACCGTGCAGGCGAGAGGGTGTCGTCATCTTTTGCGTGACTCCTTAATCAACAACGCGATGAGGTAAAGCCCGCCAATGCTGACGGTGACCACACCCACCGGCAGTTGATAAGGCATAAACAGACGCTGGGCGCACAGGTCAGCGAGCAAGAGCAGCACGCCGCCGCACAATGCTGACTGTGTCAGTCCCCAGCGCGCGGTGCCGCTAAGACGCCTTGCAATATGTGGGGCCACCAGCGCCACAAAGGAAATCGGTCCGGCGAGTGCCGTGGCGCAGGCGGTGAGCAATACAGCGATAAACATCAGCAGCAATCGCGACACTTCAACCCTTACGCCCAGCGCGCAGGCGGTGTCATCGCCCATTTCCAGCAGACGCATACGCTGTACCAGCAGGCTTGCCGCCAGCAGCAGGATAATTATCAACGGCGCGGTGGGCTGCATTTTGCTCCAGGTCAGTCCGTTGAGCGAACCGGCGTTCCACATCCCGGCGGAAACCGCCGTATCCAATGCGGCCTGCAACAAGAGCCAGGTGTTAAACGCCATCAGCATGGCCCGCACGCCAATGCCAATAATGATAAGGCGGAAGGTATCAATACCGTTGCGCCACGCAAGCAGCCAGACCACCAGCGAGCAGAGCACGCCGCCGCCCATCGCCGCAAAGGCGATAGCCGACTGATGCTGACCAAACAGCACCATCGCCACCAGCACGCCGCTCCAGGCACCGGTATTAAAGCCCATGACATCCGGGCTACCAAGCGGGTTACGCAGCAGTGACTGAAAAACCGCGCCGCTGACGCCGAGTGCGGCACCCACCAGCAGCGCCGTCAGCACGCGCGGCAAACGCCATTCAACTACCACCAGTGACACATTACGCGGCGCGTTACCGGTAAGCGCATCAAGCACCTGGCCTGCGCTAAGCGGCACGGCACCGCTGGCAAGGCTCCAGCCGCCGAGCAGAACGGCGGCGGCAACCAGCAGACAGAGCGTGATAATCAGGCGTGCGCTGGGACGACTCATAGTGTGACCCCCGCGCGACGACGGCGTACCAGCCAGATAAGCACCGGCGCGCCGATAAAGGCGCTGACCACCGAAACCCGCAGCTCGCCGGGGACCAGCACGCGACCGAGGATATCGGCGGCGAGCAGCAGAACAGGGGTTGCCAGTAGCGTAACCGGCAGTGACCAGCGGTGATCCGGGCCGGTAAGCCAGCGCGCCATATGCGGCATCATCAGCCCAATAAAGGCAATGGGGCCGACGGCGGCGGTGGCGCTGCCGCATAAAAGCGTAATAGCCAGCAGGCCGAGGAGCTGCGTGCGCGCGACTTTACTGCCAAGCGCGGTGGCGGTGTCGCTGCCCATGCTCAGGCTGTTGAGCGAGCGCGCCAGCAGCAGGGCAATGGCAAGGCCCGCCAGCACCGGTAAAACAATGATGCGCAGCGTCGCGAAGGTGCGGATATCAAGTGAACCAGACTGCCAGTAGCGCAGCTGGTCAAATACTGCTGGGTTGAGCAGCGCAATACCGTTACTTAAGCCCTCGAGCACCGCTGCCAACGCCACGCCTGCGAGTGTCAGGCGTACCGGGCTTAACTGCCCGCCACCCTGGCTGCCGGTGAGAGCCACAATCAGCGAGGCCAGCAGGGCACCGGTAAAACCCAGCCCCAGTAGCGTGACGGAGGACGAGTAACCAAGCAGCGCGGTGCCAAGCACGATAGCAAAGCTGGCGCCGGAATTGATGCCAAGAATGCCAGGGTCAGCGAGCGGGTTACGGGTGAGGGTTTGCATTAAGGCACCGGCCACGCCGAGCGCACCGCCCGCCAGTAGCCCGGCAAGGGTGCGGGGCAGACGGGCGTCGAGCACGATGGTGCAGTCGGCGCTGCGGCACTGGCCGCTCAGGGCGTCGAGCACCACCGAAGGGGAAAGGGTTTTTGCGCCGATAAACAGGCTCAGTGCCGCCATGAGCATCAGCAGAATAACCAGGCTCAGCAGTACCGCGCTGCGTGCTGAAAAGCGGGAAACCAACATAAACGCGCATCCTGAATATTGATAATGATTTTTATTATCGTTATCACTACTATTTCTTTATGTTAGCATGGCTCGCTTATTTGCTGGTAAGGAAAAATGTTTAAGGCCATGTAATGAAGAAAAATTCTTTGTGGCTGAACCTCAGCCTGTTGCAGACCCATCCTGCGTTTCGCGCGGTATTTTTTGCTCGCCTGATTTCGATTTTGTCGCTGGGCCTGCTCGGCGTGGCGGTGCCGGTGCAGATACAGCATCTGACCGGTTCAACGTTACAGGTCGGTCTGGCGGTCACGCTAACCGGCGGGGCGATGTTCGTGGGCATGATGATGGGCGGCGTGCTGGCGGATCGCTATGAGCGTAAGCGCCTGATTCTGCTGGCACGTGCGACCTGCGGGCTGGGCTTTATTGGTCTGTGCATTAACGCCATGCTGCCTGTGCCGTCGCTGCTGGCAATTTACCTGCTCGGTGTGTGGGACGGTTTGTTTGCTGCCGTTGGCGTTACTGCGCTGCTCGCGGCAACGCCCGCGCTGGTGGGGCGCGAAAACCTGATGCAGGCCGGAGCTATCACCATGTTGACGGTGCGCTTAGGTTCGGTGGTATCGCCCATGCTGGGCGGCCTGTTACTGGCCTGGGGCGGTGTGGCGTGGAACTACGGGCTGGCAGCATTCGGCACGCTTATCACGCTGCTGGCGTTGTTAAGTCTGCCGCGCCTGCCACCGCCAGAGCAACCGCGCCAGCATCCGCTGCGTGCGTTGCAGGAGGGGCTGGCATTTTTGCTGCGTCACCCGCTGGTAGGCGGCGTGGCACTGGTGGGGGCGCTGCTGACGATGGCGAGTGCGGTGCGTGTGCTGTATCCGGCGCTTGCCGGGCACTGGAGCATGAGTGAGGCGCAGATTGGCCTGCTGTATGCGGCAGTGCCATTAGGTGCGGCTGTCGGGGCGCTCACCAGCGGCGCGTTGGCGCAACATGCGCGGCCGGGTCTTATCATGCTGGTGACGACGGTGGTGTCGTTTATTGCCATCGGGGTATTCAGCCTGATGCCAGTCTGGCCGCTGGGCATGCTCTGTCTGGCGCTGTTTGGTTATCTGAGCGCCATCAGCTCACTGTTGCAATACACCCTGATTCAGACTCAGACACCAGATACCATGCTCGGGCGTGTGAATGGATTATGGACGGCGCAAAACGTGACGGGGGATGCGGTGGGGGCAGCCCTGCTTGGCGGTATGGGCGTGGCGCTGACGCCCGTTAGCTCGGCAAGCCTGAGCGGCTTTACGCTGGCGATTGTCGGTGTGGTACTGATGCTGGTATTTACCCAGCTTCGACGCTTTCACCAGCCAACAGTGCAGGTACTGACACAGGATAAGACGTGATAGCAGCCGACGGCATTAACAGTCAGCCTGGCGTTATTCACCGAAATCAATGTTGTCGGTTGCAGGTGAAAGCAGGGCAGCGCCAGCGCGCTGCCCTGAATACATCAGGATTTGAACTGCGTATTTAACAGTGCCAGCAGGTGGCTGACGCTGTAGTAATCGAGGCGAAAGGTTTCGGTGCCAAGCGGCCAGACCTGCTTATTCTGCACAGCCGGGATGTGGGCGAGCAGTGGGTTGTTACGCAGGGCATCGGCATCGCGGTTGTCGTTAGCAAACAGCAGCACTGTCTGGCCGTTCAGCCCGGCGGCAAGGTTTTCACCGCCGAGTTGCAGGATGTCGTAGCGCTTGCCCTGACTCTGGCTGGTCTGCATGTGCGCAGGCGGTGTAGCGAGGGTAAAGCCCAGCTCTTTAAGTAGCTGACCCTGTGCGGATTCCGGCGTCCAGAGATTAGCTGTGCGCGCCGGGGTGTTGTACACCAGTGCACTTACCGGCTGCGGCGGCAGTGTGATGGCGGCTTTGGTTTTGGCAAGCTCGACGTTATAGCTGGCAATACGCGCAGCAGCCTCTTTTTCATGGCCGGTAATGCCGCCAAGCGTGGTAAGCAGTTCCTGCCAGCTTTTGTCGTCGTAGTTCACAACAATTGTGGGGGCAATGCTGGAAAGCTGATCGTACAGGCTGAGGGCAGAGTCGCCGCCTGTGGCACTAATCAGGATCAGATCCGGCATTTGTGCGGCGACGGCTTCGGCATTTGGCTCACCGATATACAGGCGTTGAACGTTTCGTGCTTTTGCCACATCGCCCCACTGGCGCAAAAAACCCTGGCTGTCGGCAAAACGATTACCGGGAGTGGTGGCACCGCTGGCGACCACGGGCGCGTCGATGGCAAGCAGTGAGCCGGTGAGTGTGACGCTGGTAGAGACAATGCGCGTGGGGGCTTTTTCGAGGGTTTGCATACCACGGCTATCGCTTATCTGGCGCGGCCATTGGCCAGATGCAGCGCTGGCTGTCGCTGAGGTTAATCCTAAATACAGCAGCGCGATGCCAAAGGCTTTCACTTTGCTAACAATCTTGAATTTCACGCGGGGCATCCTGTCATGTGTCGTTAATAATGCTTCTCATTTTCATGTCTTTGGCTGGCTGATGCAAGCGCCAGGAATGTTGATAAAAGGTTAAGCCTGTTGACAGCCTGCCATTCTGGACGTAGCTTACGGGCCAAAATACAAATGATAATAATTATCAAATATCTTATCATTTATATGGAGGGTGCATGGTTACTTTACTGGCTGAAGAACCCACGTTGGCTACGCCAGCGCTGGCACAGGACAGTTTCTTTTTTATGTCTCCGTACCGGAGCTTTACCACGTCTGGCTGTATTTCTCATTTCAACGTTAGTGCGGCCGATGGTGCCGACCTGCACGGTGAGTTCCAGTGTCGGCTGGCGAATGCCTTCGCACAGGCACAGGCCGGGGGAATCAAAAACCCGATAATGGTCGGTGCAATACCGTTTGATACGCGTCAGCCTTCCGCGTTGTTTATTCCCGAGCAGGTGACGCCATTTTCTCGCCAGCAGCGTCAGCGCGAAAGCCTGCATCAGCGCTCAGTGCGCCAGCCGGACGTCATCTCCCGTGAGGCAATTCCCAACCAGGCGGTGTTTGAAGATATGGTGGCGCGTGCTGCCTGTGCCACCCGCCAGCCGGGTATTGATAAAGTGGTGCTCTCACGCCTGATTGATATCACTACCGAGCGCCCGGTTGACCGCGCAGCGCTATTTGAGCGCCTGCTGGCGCAAAACCCTGCCAGTTTTAATTTCCACGTACCGTTGGCCGACGGCGGCGCGCTGATCGGCGCCAGTCCTGAGCTGTTACTGCGTAAGGATGGCAACACCTTCAGCTCGCTACCGCTGGCAGGCTCGGCGCGCCGCGAGCGTGACGCTCAGGCCGACAAGGCCGTGGGCGAGGCACTGATGAACTCGCGCAAGGACCGGCATGAGCATCAGCTTGTTACCGACGCTATGCGCAATGTGCTGGCCCCACGCTCTGCTTACCTGGCCGTACCGGACAAACCGGAACTTATCACCACGCCGACGCTCTGGCATCTCTCCACTCCCATTGAAGGGCAGGTACGTAACGCAGCGGAAAATGCGCTGTCGCTCGCCTGCCTGTTACACCCTACGCCTGCGTTGAGCGGGTTCCCGAACGACGTGGCCCAGAGCCTGATTCGTGAACTGGAGCCGTTCGACAGAGAACTGTTTGGCGGCATCGTGGGCTGGTGTGACGCCAAAGGTAACGGTGAATGGGTGGTGACGATTCGCTGCGCAAGGCTACACGACAGCCGGGTGCGGCTCTTTGCCGGCGCGGGCATCGTACCGGCGTCGTCGCCAGTTTCAGAATGGCACGAAACCGGCACCAAGCTTTCCACAATGTTGAATGTATTTGGTCTGAACTGAGGAAAGGACATGGCTATTCCTTTTAACCGCTGGCCGGACGCGCTGGCCGCACGCTATCGCGAAAAGGGCTACTGGGCGGAGTTACCGCTTACTGACATTCTTACCCGCCATGCGGACAGCGAACGTATCGCGATTATTGACGGTGAACGTGAACTGAGCTACCGGGAACTTGATGCAGCTTCGACCCGTCTGGCGGCATCATTAATGCGCAAGGGGTTGAAGACGGGGGATACTGCACTGGTGCAGCTGGGTAACCACGCTGAACTGTTTATCACCTTCTTCGCACTGCTGAAGGCGGGCGTAGCACCGGTCAATGCGCTGTTCAGTCACCAGCGTACCGAGCTTGTGGCGTATGCTGAGCAGATTGAACCTCGGCTGCTGGTCGCTGACCGTGAACACGCGCTGTTTCGCGATGATGCTTTCCTCGAACAGTTGCGCAGCGATTACCCGTCGCTAAATGTGGTGGCGCTACGTAACGACGACGGTGAGTGTTCACTTCAGGCGATGATTGATGCGTCTGAAGATAACTTTACCGCCTGTCCTTCGGCGGCTGATGAGGTGGCGTTTTTCCAGCTCTCCGGTGGCAGCACGGGGACACCAAAGCTTATCCCCCGTACCCATAACGATTATTACTACAGCATTCGCCGCAGCGTAGAGATTTGCCGCTTTGATGAAAAGACCCGTTTTTTGTGTGCTATCCCGGCGGCACATAACTATGCCATGAGTTCTCCGGGTTCACTTGGGGTGTTTTACGGCGAAGGCTGTGTGATTTTAGCCGCTGACCCGAGTGCAACGCTATGTTTCCCGCTTATCGAAAAACACCAGATTGACGTGACGGCGCTGGTGCCGCCTGCCGTCAGTCTGTGGCTACAGGCGATTGGCGAGTGGGGCAGCAATAAACCGCTTGCCTCACTGCGCCTGTTGCAGGTGGGCGGCGCTCGTTTCCCGGAGCCGCTGGCACGCCGCGTTCCGGCAGAAATTGGCTGCCAGCTCCAGCAGGTATTCGGTATGGCGGAAGGGCTGGTGAACTATACCTCGCTGGACGATGACGACGAGCACATCTTCACCACCCAGGGCCGTCCGATGAGTCCGGACGATGAAGTCTGGGCCGCCGATGAAAACGGCAACCCGGTACCTGCGGGCGAGGTCGGACTGCTGATGACGCGCGGGCCGTATACCTTCCGCGGCTATTACAAAAGCCCCGAGGCCAACGCAAAAGCCTTTGATGCCAACGGCTTTTACTGCTCTGGCGATCTGATTGTCATTGATGAAGACGGCTATATCCGCGTGGTCGGGCGAGAAAAAGACCAGATTAACCGGGGTGGCGAGAAAATTGCGGCAGAAGAAATTGAAAACCTGCTGCACCGCCATGAAGACATTATCCACGCCGCCCTGGTCTCAATGGATGACGAACTGATGGGCGAGAAAAGCTGTGCGTTTATTGTTGGTCGCCGTGCGCTGCGTGCAGTGGAAATCCGCCGCTGGCTGCGTGAACTGGGCGTGGCTGACTACAAGCTGCCGGATAAGGTGGAAAACGTCGCCGAACTGCCGCTCACCCATGTGGGTAAACCCGATAAAAAGCGTCTGCGCCAGCTGATTGCTGAACGCCGCCTGTCAACGCATTAAGGAGTGATTTTATGGCTATTCCAAAACTTAACGGTTACGCGCTGCCGGGTGCGGCGGACATCCCGGAAAATAAAGTCAGCTGGGTATTTGAGCCTGAGCGTGCGGCGCTACTGATCCACGATATGCAGGACTATTTTATTGATTTCTGGGGGGATAACTGCCCGATGATAGAGCAGGTGATAGCCAATATTGCCGCGCTGCGTCAGTACTGCCGCCAGAATAATATCCCGGTCTATTACACCGCCCAGCCCGATAATCAGAGCGACGAAGACCGCGCTCTGCTTAATGACATGTGGGGACCGGGCATCAATAAGCATGCCGAGCGCAAAAGCGTAGTGAAAGCGCTGGCGCCGCAGGATGGGGATACGGTGTTGACCAAATGGCGTTACAGCGCGTTTATCCGCTCGCCGCTTGAGCAGGCGCTGAAAGAAACCGGGCGCGACCAGCTTATTATCTGCGGCGTGTATGCCCATATCGGCTGTATGACCACCGCGACCGACGCGTTCATGCGCGATATTAAGCCGTTTATGGTGGCGGATGCGCTCGCGGACTTTAGCCGTGAAGAGCACCTGATGGCGCTCAAATACGTCGCCGGGCGCAGCGGACGCGTGGTGATGACTGGCGAGCTAATGCCAGTGCCGCAAAGTAAGGAGCAACTGCGTGCGCTGGTGCTGCCGCTACTCGACGAAGATGAGGTGCCGGAAGATGACGAGAACCTCATCGACTACGGTCTGGATTCGGTGCGCATGATGGCTCTTGCCGCCCGCTGGCGTAAAGCGTACAGCGATATTGACTTCGTGATGCTGGCAAAAGCGCCGACGATTGACGCCTGGTGGGCGCTGCTGAGTCGGGAGGCAAGACCATGAGCCGGGCGTTTGAGGGACAAACCGTATGGGTGACCGGGGCCGGGCGCGGCATTGGTTACCAGACCGCGCTGGCATTTCATGAGGCCGGTGCGCGGGTGATAGGTTTTGATCTGGCCTTTGGTCAGGAAAATTACCCGTTTGCCACTGAAGTGGTGGACGTTGCCAGTGCGGAGCAGGTGAGTGCCGTGTGCCAGCGTCTTTTAAAAGACACCGCACGCCTGGACGTGCTGGTGAATGCCGCAGGTATTTTGCGCATGGGCGCGACCGATGAGCTTACGCTACGCGACTGGCAGGACACCTTTGCCGTTAACGTTGGCGGCGCGTTTAACTTTTTCCGTGCCACTATGGCGCAGTTCCGTGCCCAGAAAGGCGGGGCGCTGGTGACGGTGGCGTCAGACGCCGCCCATACGCCGCGCATTGGTATGTCGGCCTACGGTGCCTCCAAAGCGGCGCTGAAAAGCCTGGCGCTGACCGTGGCGCTGGAGCTGTCGGCGTACGGCGTGCGCGGCAATCTGGTGTCGCCGGGTTCTACCGATACTGATATGCAGCGCGGCATGTGGACTTCGCCGGATGCCGAAAGCGCACGTATTGCCGGTTACCCGCAGCAGTTCAAGCTGGGCATTCCGCTGGGGAAAATTGCTTGCCCGCAGGACATTGCCAGCACGGTGCTGTTCCTCGCTTCACCGCAAGCCAGCCACATCACGTTACAGGACATCGTGGTCGATGGCGGCTCGACGTTGGGGGCGTAAGATGATCTGGAAACGCGAGATTACGCTCAATGAACTCAACCGCATGGCCGCTGACACGCTGGTCGGCCATCTGGGGATTGTCTTTACCCGCATTAACGACGACAGCCTTGAAGCACAAATGCCGGTAGATAGCCGCACGGTACAGCCATTTGGTCTGCTGCACGGTGGCGCCTCAGCGGCGTTGGCCGAAACAATGGGTTCAATGGCGGGTTTTCTGACAAGCCGGGAGGGGCAGAGCGTGGTAGGCACCGAAGTCAGTGCCACACACCACCGCGCCGTTGCCCACGGACCGGTGCGCGGCGTGTGTACACCGCTGCACATAAGCCGCAGTTCCCAGTGCTGGGAAATTGCCATTTATGATGCCAGCGGCAAGCGTTGCTGCACCAGCCGCCTGAGTACCGCTGTCATCGGCTGAACATTAATAACACCGCGATCAAATACCTCACTTGCCCTGCCTTTTTGGTGGGGCTTTTTTTTGCATGTCATGACACCCGCCTGGGGTTGTCGCCATGTCGCCATGCTAGCAGAGTGATCCTGTTAACAATGCTGTGTAAATGATCGGTTTAAATGTTGTTTTGCACAACTGCTGACTTGTTAAATCACCGGGCATAAACCAGAAATAAATTGACACACTCTTTACTCTACACACTCAGATGGATTTATAACGATGAATAATCCGGGGAAATACCTGATATGGGTTGCGCTCTCACTGCTCGGTGCGTTTGCGCTGGGCTATATAGCGCTAAACCGAGGCGAGCAGATAAATGCGCTGTGGATAGTGGTGGCTGCGGTGTGCGTCTATTTGATTGCCTACCGTTTCTATGGACGCTATATCGCAAACCGTGTGTTGCAAGTCGACAGTACACGTATGACGCCAGCCGTGCGTCACAATGACGGTCTGGACTATGTCCCAACCGACAAGAAAGTGTTGTTCGGTCACCATTTTGCGGCTATTGCCGGGGCCGGGCCGCTGGTGGGACCGGTGCTGGCCGCCCAGATGGGCTACCTGCCAGGCATGATTTGGATTCTGGCGGGCGTCGTGCTCGCCGGGGCGGTACAGGATTTTATGGTGCTGTTTGTTTCCACGCGCCGCGATGGTCGCTCGCTTGGTGAGCTGGTGAAAGAAGAGATGGGCAATACCGCAGGCGTTATCGCGCTGGTGGCCTGTTTTATGATAATGGTCATTATCCTCGCGGTGCTGGCGATGATTGTGGTCAAAGCGCTGACCCACAGCCCGTGGGGTACTTATACTGTGGCGTTTACCATTCCGCTGGCCATTTTTATGGGCATTTATACCCGCTATATTCGCCCGGGTCGCATTGGTGAAGTGTCAATTATTGGCCTGGTCCTGCTGGTGTTTGCCATTATCTCCGGCGGCTGGGTGGCGGAAAGCCCGACCTGGGCGCCGTATTTTGACTTTACCGGTGTACAGTTGACCTGGATGCTGGTGGGTTACGGTTTTGTTGCCGCCGTGCTCCCGGTATGGCTGCTGCTGGCACCCCGTGACTACCTCTCTACTTTCCTGAAAATTGGCACCATTGTTGGGCTGGCGATCGGCATTCTGATCATGCGCCCCACGCTGACCATGCCTGCGCTGACCCAGTTTGTTGACGGCACTGGCCCGGTGTGGAGCGGCGGCCTGTTTCCTTTTTTGTTTATTACCATTGCCTGCGGTGCGGTGTCGGGCTTCCACGCACTGATTGCCTCTGGCACCACGCCAAAAATGCTGGCTAATGAAAATCAGGCTTGCCTGATTGGTTACGGCGGCATGCTGATGGAGTCGTTTGTGGCGATTATGGCGCTGGTGGCCGCCTGCGTTATCGACCCGGGCGTTTACTTTGCCATGAACAGCCCGATGGCCGTGCTGGCTCCCGCCGGAACGACTGATGTAGTGGCATCTGCCGCGCAGGTGGTAAGCGGCTGGGGCTTCCAGATTACGCCGGATGTCCTGACGCGTATTGCTGATGAGGTCGGTGAGCAGAGCATTATTTCCCGCGCCGGTGGTGCACCGACGCTTGCGGTGGGAATGGCCTATATCCTGCACGGCGCGCTGGGTGGCCTGATGGATGTGTCGTTCTGGTATCACTTCGCTATCTTGTTTGAGGCGCTGTTTATCCTCACGGCCGTGGATGCGGGTACACGCGCTGCCCGCTTTATGCTTCAGGATCTGCTGGGCGTGGTCGCGCCGTCGATGAAGCGCACCGACTCACTGCCCGCTAACCTGCTTGCCACAGCGCTGTGCGTGCTGGCCTGGGGATACTTCCTTCATCAGGGCGTGGTTGATCCGCTGGGTGGCATCAATACGCTGTGGCCGCTGTTTGGTATCGCGAACCAGATGCTGGCAGGTATGGCGCTGATGCTGTGTGCGGTGGTGTTGTTTAAGATGAAGCGTCAGCGCTATGCGTGGGTGGCACTGGTGCCAACGGCATGGTTGCTGGTATGTACGCTTACCGCAGGCTGGCAAAAAGCGTTCAGCCCGGACACAAAAGTCGGTTTCCTGGCAATCGCGAATAAGTTTCAGGCGATGATAGACAGCGGTACTATTCCGGCGCAGTACACCGAGTCGCAGCTTGCGCAGCTGGTGTTCAATAACCGCCTCGACGCCGGGCTGACCATCTTCTTTATGGTGGTTGTGGTGATGCTGGCGCTGTTTTCGCTTAAAACCGCGCTTGCGGCACTGCGCAACCCGCAGCCGAGCGCCAAAGAAACGCCGTATCAGCCAATGCCCGAAAACCTTGAGCAGATTGTTGCCGAGGCCAAAAACGCGCACTGACCCGGTTGCAAAAGCGCCTCCCGTATGGGAGGCTCTCAGATTGCTGACAAAGAAGGAAAAAACGTGGTTTTTCCTTCTTTGTGGTTAGCAGGCGAAAATCAATGAATTGATTTTCCTTATTTTTTTATTGGGTGTCATTCACCCTGTCTGAGACAGGGTGAGGTTTGTCATCAGTCTCAGAGCCTCCCGTATGGGAGGCTCTTTGGGTGCTTTAAGGAGTAAGCTAATGTTTGATACCCTCGCAAAAGCGGGCAAATACCTCGGCCAGGCCGCAAAGCTGATGGTCGGCGTGCCCGATTATGATAATTACGTTCAACATATGCGCCTGACCCACCCGGAGCAGACGCCCATGACCTATGAAGAGTTCTTTCGCGATCGCCAGGACGCCCGTTACGGCGGCAAAGGCGGCGCGCGCTGTTGTTAAGACTGGCCCGTCGTTTGGCTGGCTCAGCACAGGGAATCTGCCATGAATGATGTTGTATCCGTCACGCTGCTGACCGGGTTTCTCGGCGCAGGTAAAACCACGTTAATTAATTACTTCCTCTCTCATCACGCCGACGCCTCGGTTGCCATCCTCGAAAACGAATTTGGTGCGGTGAATATTGACGGCGCACTGTTGCGCGAGGGTGAAAACGTCAATGTTGTGGAGCTGTCTAACGGCTGCGTATGTTGTAGCGTGCGTGGTGAGTTCACTGCCGCGTTGACAGAACTGCTCGACAAGCGCGAGCGCGGCGAAATGCGCTTTGAGCGCCTGATTGTTGAAACCACCGGCCTTGCCGACCCGGCACCGGTTATCCAGACCTTCTTTGTTGAAGAGCGCCTGCGCGAGGCGCTGCGCCTGGACGCGGTGATTACGCTGGTTGACTGCCAGCACATCCAGCGCCAGCTTGACGAACACCCGGTGGCGGCATCCCAGATTGGATTTGCCGACCGCATTCTGTTGACTAAGGCAGACTTATGCAGCGAGGAACAGCAGACCGAGGCGCTGGCGCGTATTCACCGCATCAACAATAAGGCCGAGATTTTCCATATTACGTGCGGCGAATGCCCCGCAGACCTGTGGCTGGATATTGCGGCTTTTGAGATGAGCGATGGCAATGCGCTAAGCGAAGGCTTCCATATTATTCGCGCGCAGAGCGCGCAGCCGCAGCGCTTTATGCCGTTTCGCCAGGCGACTGACCAGATGCGTTCGTGGGATGATGCTATCCAGGCGCACGTGTTTGAAGCCGGACGGCTGGATCTCAAGAAGATTGGCGCGTTTATGGAAAGCTGCATCGAGCGTTTTGGCAACGATATGCTGCGCTACAAGGGCGTGCTGGCGATTGACGGTAACCCGCAGCGTCTGATTGTGCAGGGGGTGCATAAGGTTGTTGGATTTGATTATGGGGCTGAGTGGGGCGAGGGCGAGACGGTTTTGTCGAGGCTGGTGATTATTGGCCGGTATCTGCCGATTGAGGCGTTGCGCGAGGAGTTTGCCGCAGCGGCGGTGTAGTGGGACGTTGTGCTCACGTTTTTATGCTTTGGTGGTTTGGTTCGGTGGAATGTTCCGTTCACTATAAGTTCGGTGTAAACGCTGCATCACGGCGGTGAACGGAATAAGGGGCGCTCCCGCGCGGCCCTTAACAATCCCCGCGGCCCCGCAAGGAAATCGCCGCCCTCTGGACGGTGCGTTATTCGGCCCATCCCTGGGCCTCACCCCTTCGGGGCCAACGCCCGAGGCGTTGTTCAACATTGCTCCAGGCGATGTTGTCAGCTTATCCCGCCTGGCTTATCGGGGGCGTAAGCTCGGTAACGTCCCTGTAAATCGCGCCTCAGGCCGCATCCATGCGGCCAGCCGTGAACGCTTCGCCGATTTCAGCGGGGTTCAACACCCCACACTGTGAGACTGTGCGCTGGAAGAGGAAATAACAGCGGTGCGTTTTGCTGTGAAACGTAATCGTTTTGTGACTTTCTGTTTTACTGGCTACCCAACTTCCCAATCTCCCAATCTCCCGGCGCGGCGTTAGCCCATTTATTCATCTTTATTTAGCTGGAAGCATCGGCTTTTGGGCGCGTTTTTGTTATTTGGCCGTCCATGCATCTTCATTGCTGCACGGCTGCGCGATGATATAGTGGAGCACTATTCTATCGTTAACTCACGTACAAGGCCGTTTTTATGAGTGACTTACCGCTTAAGCCGCAGAGCAAACTTCCGGCGCTGGGCACCACTATTTTTAGCCAGATGAGCGCGCTGGCGCAGGAGCATCGGGCGATTAATCTGTCTCAGGGCTTCCCCGATTTTGATGGTCCGACGTTTTTGCAACAACGACTGGCCTGGCATGTGGCACAGGGAGCGAATCAATATGCGCCCATGACCGGTGTGGCGGCACTGCGTGAGGCTATCGCGGATAAAACGGCCGAGTTATACGGTTATCACCCGAACCCGGAAACCGACGTTACCGTGACCGCTGGTGCGACCGAGGCATTGTATGCGGCGATTACTGCACTGGTACGCCCGGGTGATGAAGTCATTTGCTTTGAGCCATGCTATGACAGCTACGCCCCGGCGGTGGCGTTATCAGGTGGTGTGATGAGGCGCATGGCGTTACAGCCGCCTGAATTTCGGGTTGACTGGGCGCAGTTTGCTGCACTGCTCAGTCCACGCACGCGACTGGTGATTCTTAATACACCGCATAACCCGACTGCCACGGTATGGGCGCAGGAAGACTTTGCGGCACTGTGGCAGGCGATAGCGGGGCAGGAAATCTACGTCCTGAGTGATGAGGTCTACGAGCACATCTGCTTTACGAAGGGCGGGCATGCCAGTGTACTGGCGCATCCGCAACTGCGCGAACGGGCGATTGCCGTCTCTTCCTTTGGCAAAACTTTCCATATGACGGGCTGGAAAGTGGGCTACTGCGTTGCTCCTGCGCCACTGAGCGCCGAGGTGCGCAAGGTGCATCAATATCTGACGTTTTCTGTCAATACTCCGGCTCAACTGGCGCTGGCGGATATGTTGCGCGCTGAACCGGAGCACTATCGGACATTGCCTGCATTTTACCGCGCACGCCGTGATCTGTTTGTGGAGGCGTTAAAACCGGGGCGTTTTAAACTGCTGGCGTGTGAAGGGACGTACTTTCTGCTGGCAGACTACAGCGCTATTTCAGCGCTTAACGATGTAGATTTCTGCCGCTGGCTCACGGCTGAAGTCGGCGTGGCGGCTATCCCGCTGTCAGTATTTTGTGAAGGGCCGTTCCCACACCGGCTGATTCGCCTGTGCTTTGCCAAGCAGCCAGAAACGCTGCTGGCAGCAGCACAAAAGCTGGTGGCGTTATAGGCACACATAAAAGCAAAGCCCGCGTCAGGCGCGGGCTGAAAGCGGTAGAAAAGGTTATTTTGTCTCCTGGCATTCCATCGTCTTCTGTGTCTGAAGATTGCTCAATGTTCCGCTCTCATTTTTGGTCCACCATTCCCAGATGCCGCCAACGTATTTGGCTCCGCTTGCCGCAATCACGTTGACCATCATGATTTTCTGATTGTCGCCGGTTTCGACTATGGCGACGGCGTTGGGATCATTATTGAGATAGGTCACGGCTAATTTACCGCCGGAGCCGCAGTCATAGTTGGTATTGGTGGTTTGCGTCTGTCCATTACCGGGGATGCTGGTTGGGGTGTTGGCTGAATCACAACCTGCAACAAGCAGGCCAGCGGCACATACCAGAAGTAGTCTGTTCACGTTCTTCCTCCATACTGACGTTGTATTTTAAGGTTAGCAGAACAGCTCAGGAGTGCGTTGAACAGCGGGAGCGAGCAGATAAAAATGCCCCGCCTGCAACAGGCAAGCGGGGCCGGGCGTTACTGACCGATATCGCGCAGCTTTTTGCCGGCCATCAGGTTTTTCTCGATGTGCTCAAGCGTGACGTTTTTGGTCTCCGGCACCAGCCAGAAGGTGATAACCACAAACACCAGATTCAGGGCAGTATAAAGCCAGAACGTGCCCGCCGCACCAATGCTGTCCAGCAGCGTCAGGAAGGTGGCGCCGATAATCATGTTCGACACCCAGTTAGTGGTAGTGGAACAGGTGACCCCAAAATCACGGCACTTAAGCGGCTGGATTTCTGAGCACAGGATCCACACCACAGGCGCGGCACTCATGGCGTAACCGGCAATACACATCATGGTCATGCCAACTGACAGCCACGAGATGCCGCGTGACACGACGCCATGCTCAACCTGCATCAGGCAGTAGCCCAGAATCAACATGCCCAGTGCCATCACGGTAAAGCCGATTTTCAGCACCGGCTTGCGGCCTGATTTATCGACGGTATAAACCGCAATAAATGTTGCCAGCATAAAGGTCAGGCCGACCACGACGGTGGCTATCATCTGTTCGTGGTGGCTGCTAAAGCCCGCCATCTCAAAAATCTTCGGCGCGTAATACATGATGATGTTCATGCCGGTAAACTGCTGCATCGCCTGCAATAGCATGCCGAGAAAGACCGCACGTCTTACGTTGCGGTTAGCTTTGAACAGCGCCCAGCCACCTTGTTTGAGCTTGAGGCTTTCGCGGATTTCCTCAAGCTCCTCACGCGCTTTCTCTGAGGTGTCACGCAGCATACGCAGCACCCGTTCAGCCTGTACATGCTGCCCTTTGGCCGCCAGCCAGCGCGGGCTGTTGGGCAGGAAAATCACCATCACCAGTAACACTACAGCCGGCAAGGCCAGTACACCGAGCATTGCGCGCCAGTTACCGCTGTAGCTAAACGCGGTATCGGATAAAAAGGCCAGCAGGATACCGAGCGTCACCATGAGCTGATACATGCTGATCATTTTGCCACGCACGTTTTCTGAGGCCATTTCTGACAGGTACAGCGGCGCGGTGTAGGAGGCGATGCCCACCGCGACGCCAAGAATAACGCGCGCAAACAGCAGGATTTCGAGGCTGGTGGCAAAGGCAGAGCCGAGTGAACCGACAATAAACAGTATCGCCCCAGCCATCAGGCTGTACTTACGTCCAAGACGTGATGACAGCCAGCCGTTAACTATGGCTCCCAGCGCTGCGCCCAGCATCATGCTGCTTACGACCCACTCCTGGTCGCGGTGGGTCAGGGTAAAGTGGTCGGTAATGAACGGCAGGGCGCCTGCAATCACGCCAATATCCAGACCAAACAGCAGGCCCGCCACGGCGGCAGAAACTGAGACAAACAGGTTCATCCGGCGCGCGCGTTGTGGCGAGCGGGGCAGGGTAGCGGAAGACTCACTGACATGGGACATGCTTCATTTCTCCGGCATTCACAAAATCGTAATAGGGATACGTTAAAAGTTTTAACGTCGCGTCAGGGAGGCTGAAATCGGCGTAGAGATGGATGATTCTGCTGTCAGATAAGGTTTTGTGATGCAGGTTTAACTTCCGGGGTGCCGCTGCTGGCCGCGTAATTTGGAATAATCTCAGGACGCGTTTCACAAGCGTTTATCCGCGAGGGGCAGGCATAATATGGATAATTGGTGAGTGGCCGGGGGCGTAGCTATCAAGAAGACTATCGGGTCATGTCGGAGAGCCGGTAATCTGCTGCGGTTTATAGGGGCTTCCTGTTACAGCCATAGGCAGAGCCTTCCAGTCATTGATTGACCCGTTGCGCTGGCAAATGGTTAAATCCCTCGGTTGTCGCCTGCACATTATTTGCACACCAGACAGCCGCTGAACTGGCCCGGCCGTGCTGACGGCCTTGATTTACCGTCGCCAGTGGTGAAAGAGCGAGCGTTGCCAATGCCGCTTCACATTGTTGGCGGACAACCGTTGTTAGATATCGCTGATTGATTTGATAATGGATACGCATTGGCCGAATCAAACAGAATTCGATACCTTACATCCCATCGAAACGTGGAGGAAGTACAGATGTCTTTAATTAATACCAAAGTAAAACCTTTTAAAAACCAGGCTTTCAAAAACGGTGAATTCGTAGAAGTTACCGAGAAAGACATTGAAGGCCGCTGGAGCGTTTTCTTCTTCTATCCGGCTGACTTCACCTTCGTTTGCCCGACCGAGCTGGGCGACCTAGCTGACCATTACGATGAGTTCCAGAAGCTGGGCGTAGACATTTACTCTGTGTCTACCGACACCCACTTCACTCACAAAGCCTGGCACGGCAGCTCTGAAACCATCGGTAAAATCAAATACGCGATGCTGGGCGACCAGACTATGGCGCTGTCCCGTAACTTCGAAATCCTGCGTGAAGACGAAGGTCTGGCTAACCGTGGTACCTTCCTGGTAGACCCGCAGGGCATCATCCAGGCTGTTGAAGTCACTGCTGAAGGCATTGGCCGTGACGCCACTGACCTGCTGCGCAAAATCAAAGCAGCTCAGTACGTTGCTTCTCACCCGGGTGAAGTGTGCCCGGCTAAGTGGAAAGAAGGCGAAGCTACGCTGGCTCCGTCTCTGGATCTGGTTGGTAAGATCTAATTCTGCTGCGGTATTGCACGTCTGGTACCGTTACCCCGATGGCGACATCGGGGTGGATAACGTGCCGACTGGCGTGAGTCCGTACCAGAAAGAATACCTTTCGCGCCGCGGGATTCTGCGGCGCAAAAATTTACAGCATTTGCTATCTGTTCGTTATCGGGGCTTTGCCCCGCCGTTTCTTGCCGGTCCACAGGGAGAAAACCATGCTCGACACAACGATGAAAACACAACTCAAGGCTTACCTTGAGAAATTGACTAAACCTGTTGAGTTAATTGCCACGCTGGACGACAGCGCTAAATCGGCTGAAATCAGGGACCTGCTGGCAGAAATCGCGGGATTATCCGACAAAGTCTCTTTCACTGAACGTAACGATTTGCCGGTGCGCAAACCGTCATTCCTGATTACTAACCCAGGCTCAGAACAGGGTCCGCGCTTTGCCGGTTCCCCGCTCGGCCACGAATTTACTTCACTGGTGCTGGCATTGCTGTGGACCGGTGGTCATCCGGCCAAAGAAGCGCAGGAACTGCTTGAGCAGGTCAGCGCACTGGACGGTGATTTTGAATTTGAAACGTACTACTCACTGTCCTGCCACAACTGTCCGGACGTGGTGCAGGCGCTGAACCTGATGGCGGTGCTGAACCCGCGCATCAAAC
>CBIFVZ010000041.1:0-35531 GCA_966185765.1 uncultured Enterobacteriaceae bacterium
CTGTTATATAGTAACGCCCTTTACTATCAACATAACCAGCTATTTTCCCTTTAGGATCTGAGAATTTGAAATTACCGTCTAACATATCTTTCTTGAGAGTATCAACATAATCGGGGTTTCTTAACCCTACCTGTAAACTTTTGATAGTTACAGGATAAGATTGCGAAGTTATCGTAGCTTTTGCCAACTGAATTATGTCTTTACTTATTTTCGGTATGGAAGCTAATGCTGCCTGATTCTCTGGATCAGATATAAACGCCGCAAACTTTATCCATTCAGTGCTGTTAGTATCAATATTAGCCAGATCCTGACCATTCCACTGCTGGACGTAAGCTTTGGCTTCTTCACTGGTCATGACATCGGCACCGATACCACTCAACCAGCCGGGACGGTCTGCCATTTCATAGCCGCCCTGAGCGATTTCCTTATCAACAACTTGGGCTTCCAGCGGATTATCTTTCAGTTTCTGATCAGTTTCCGCACTTTGCTTATCGCTGATCTGTTTCCACTTATCAATAACAGCCTGGCAGTCACCACCAGATTTCCGGCAATCTGACAACTCCTTGTCAAAAGCCAGCGCCTGGGTACTACTCAGCGCATTATTCTCAACCGCATTTTTCCCAACCTGCGCACCGGTTACCGCATCTGCTGTGCTGTCACCAGCAATACCACCAACCAGTCCGGCGGCGAGAGTACCTAACGCGCTGATGGTCTGCTTCTGCTCTCCCGTCAATTTATCTTTAGGTATGCCCGGATACATCTGTTGTGCGATGTACTCGCCCAGCGTGGCACCACTGGCACCGGCCAGGGCTGAGTTGCCCTGGGCTGCTGCCACTACCGCACCCAGCACTGCGTGTGCCATCAGGTTGACCTGGGTGTTCACCACGTCATTGCCGCTGGCGTCCTTCGTGGTGGTCATGCTGTGAATTACATCGGCCAGCCAGGGAGCGGCACCGCCTGCCATCGCGCTGGCAATGTCACCACCGGCCAGTCCCTGAACGGCGGCGGTGGCGGCCTGGATGGCCCGCTGGAGGTCACTGCCGGTGCCAAAGGACTTCATGGCCGTGTTGTAGGCCTGTTCTTCTATTTCCTTACTGGTCGGGCTGGCGTTCCCCTCGGCGGCCAGCTGTTTGCGGGCAGCGTCCAGCGCGACCGGGTCTTTCTTCGCTTTCTCACCGGCTATCTGTCCCTGAGTGCGTGCAATATCCGCCGCCTGGCTGCCGATTTCCCCGATGAGCTGCGCTTCCCGCAGGCGGTTCTGCTCTTTCTCCTTATCGAAAATCGGCGCAATGCTGCCGTTGGCGTTTTCGGCGTCACGGTTGAGTGAGGCAATATCCTGCTGCTGGTTGTCCTTATCGCGAATGGTAATGTTGCCTTCGCTGACTGCCGCCTGGGTGGCGCCTTCGGCGCTGCCGCTGTTGCCACCGGCTGACAGCATGGAGTTCGTCATGTTGCCGATGAACTTGTCGCCCACGCTACCGCCGCCGATGCCGATACCGGCTCCGACATGCTCTGTCTCAAACTCCGCGCTGTTATGAACGTTGCTCCAGCCCAGCGTACCGGTATCGAGGTTGTTCTTATCCGGTGTTGCCGTGGAGGCTATCACGCCACCGTCGAGCTGGGTATGGTTACCCACGGTGACATCAAATCCACCGCCGCCCGCAAATATCCCGCTCTGCTCCTGAACAGAATTATAGTTACTGTCCATTTTATCCCGGCTGGCGTTAATGCTGCCTGAACCCGTCATACTGCCGATGGAGAAACTGCCGCCGCCGCTCACGCTGGTCTGTTTGCTGTGATAATAGTCGCTGTCCTGAGTGCTGGTGATGGTCAGGTCACGCCCCACATCGGCAGTCACCTGGTTACCGCTGACCTGCGCACCGGCAAGCGTGGTATCGCGCCCGCTGGTGAGGGTCACCTGGTTACCGGCGTCTACTGTGGTTTCGTTCTGCCACACGCCGTTGCCGGACTCACGGCCCTTACTGCTGTTGGCGTTCGCTGACACGTTAATGCCCGCACCATCCTTGCCAAAGCCTATGCCGACACCGATGCTGCCGCCGCTGCTTTTGTTCTCGCCGCTGAGTTGCTGTGTGTCCTGAGAGGCCAGCAGGTTGATGTCCCTGGCTGCGTTCAGCACCACATCCTTACCGGCTTTCACCTGGGTACCGCTGAGCGTGATATCGCTGCCGGTCGCGGTGATATTCACATTATTCCCGGCACCCAGGGTGCTGGCGGCAGATGTGCTCTGCTCCAGGTGTGATGTGGATTTGGACGACTGCGTACCGAGCGAGGCGTTAACACCGAAAGCCCCGCTGCCTGTACCACCTTTCACCGCATCCAGTACCACCGCCTGGCCTGCCTGCACGCCGTACAGGGCTGACTGTGCGCCCTGTAACAGCGCAAGGCGTGAATCACTGCTGCTTTTCGCGCTCTGCGCCGAGGAAATGGCGCTGTTCACCGCGCTGCCTGCGGCACCCGAGAGCGCCAGCGTCAGGCCGCTGGTCTTCTGCTCATGGCGCTCATCGCGGGCGCGCTGGTCGCGGCCCGGCTCAATCACCACGCTGTCGCCGGTAATGGAGAGGTCTTTGTTTGCCACCAGGTCCGCGCCGCCAATGTGCGCCTGACCACCTGCGGTGATGCTGACGTTACCGCCCGTGCTGCCGACGGTGCTGAAGCTCTGGCTTTGTGTGGTGCCGTCCTCGTTCATTTCGCTGCGCGATTTGGCGGTGCCGATAGTCACACCAATACCGCCGGTCCCCAACAGCCCGCTCTTTTTGGTCTCTTTGAGGCGATACGTGGAGTCGGTGTTGGTCGCCGCCACGATATCCACCTGGTTACCTGCACTGAGCGACACATCGCCGTCGCCCACTACCGCCGAACCTTTGACCAGCAGGTTGTTGCCTGCTGAAAGCGTGACGTTATCGCCGCTCAGCAGCGTGCCCTGTTCGCGGGTGGCGCTGTCTTCCTCAATAACGTGCGTGGTTTTCTTGCTCAGTAAGCCTTTTTTGGTTTTGGTTTCTTCGAAATAGCGGTAATCGCTGTCTGTCGCGGTGTCGAGATTAATATCACGGGTTGCTACCACGCCGATATCGCCCTGTGCCGTCACCTGCGCGGCCTGGCTGTTCACATCGCGCCCGGCAACAATCACGGTATTGCCGCCGCTGGCAATTTCGGTGCCCTGCTGACGTACCGATTCGTTGATTTCCACTTTCTTGCTGGCACGATAGCTGTCGCCTTCGGTGGTGGCTTCGGCCATTAAGTTAACGTCGCGCCCGGCCTGCAAACCCACGTTGCCTTCAGCGGCAAGACCTGCCGCCTGAGCGTTCAGGTCACGCCCGGCACTCAGGATGAGGTAATCACCTGCGGTCACCGTGCTGCGGTCAACGCCGGTTACGTGAGACTCGCTGTTGCCATAGCTGTTGTTCGTTGTGGTTGCTGCACTGTTCAGATTGAGGTCATTGCCTGCGGTCAGCTGTGCCGTGCCGCCTGCGTTGACACTGCTTGCACTAACCGTCAGGTCATTGCCCGCCTGCATGGCAAGGCTTGCGCCTGCGGTGATATTGCTGCCCTGGTTGCTGATGTTGTTGCCGTATGACTCGCCCCGGAAGTCGCTGCCGGTATATCCGCTGCCTAGCTGGTTTTCGGTCACGCGGATATCGCCATCGGCCACCATTGCCAGACTGCCGCCCGCACTGACGTTTGCGCCGGTGACGGTAATGTCCTGTCCGGCCTTCATCAGCAGGCCATCGGTCGCATTAATGGAGGCCGTGCTGCTGGTTACGGTGGAGTGCAGGTTAACCGTGTCGCCGCGCTGGCTGGTCGCATAAAGCCCCAGCCGCTCTGTCAGCGTGGTGTTGTTGATGCTGCCACCGATGCTTTCAAGCGTTACGGTTTTGCCGCTGATGGTGGCGCTGACGTTATTGATATCGCCCAGTGCGCTCAGCGCCAGTCCGTTACCGGCGCTGATAAGCCCGGCGTTCAGGTTGCTGAGCGTGTTCTGGCTGTTGGCGGTGAGGCTGTTCTGTGCCGTCAGCGTGCCGCCGCTGTTGGTGATGTTGCCTGCGGTCAGCATCACATCGCTGGCGCTGATAACGCTGCCGTTATGCACGGTCACGTCTTTTGGCGACAGATAGACCTTCGGCACCATCACGGTCTGGCCGTTCACGGTGGCCGCTTCCCACCAGATAATGCTGCTGTCGAGGGCCGCAATCTGCTCAGAGGTTAACGCCACACCAAATTTCAGCCCCAGCGCCTGCGAGGCCACAGCTGCGTTATCAACCAGCTTACGCATCTGCTCCAGGTCTGAGCCGACGCCGTTGATATAGCGGCTGCCGGTCTGGTTCAGAATGTAATTACTGGCGTAGCGAGTATCAAACGCCGCATCGCCCAGGAAATGGTAGTCGTAGTCCGGGTTCAGGTTGAGCCGGTCCAGGAAGTACGCCGAGCCGAGGAACTGATTCTGGTCGGTATAGCTGCTGTTGGTTTCACGCGGAGCCTGGCCCGGCTGGATGCCGAGCAGGGCGTACAGGTCACCGAACAGGCTTTCATCGAGCTGGCCGAGGCCGTCCAGCTTCGGGTTGACGGTGATGAGGTACGGGCTGTCCGGGTCAGTTGAGGTGACAAAATAGCCGTCATTACCGGACGGCAGCGGGTATGCGCCGGTGTCCACGCTGCCTGTTGCGCCGCCGCCGCTGATTTGCTGTAACGCACCGTTAAGCTGGTCCTGCCACTGCGGGGAGCCGACTGCCACGCTGTCTGCGCCGGTCAGGCTTTCTGCCTGCACGCCGTTGCCGATGGTCTGGTTACTGAGGGTGTTGAGCGTCGGCGCGGTCAGGGTGCCGGTCACGCCTCCTGCATTTGCCGTTGTGGTGGTATTACTGATATCACGGGTAAAACTGGCATTAACGCTGCCGCCTGCACTGATTACCGCACGGTAAAGCTTCCCGTCCAGTTCAGTCGTGGTCTGGCTGGTCAGCCGGTATCCCTTACATTCATAACCGCCACAGACGTAGCGACGGCTGTCGTCCAGCGCCCACACGCTTTCGGTTACCGAAGTGCCTTCCTGCCAGCCCTGATTGCTCAGCGTGTCACCGCTCAGGTGCATATTGCCCCCGGCGAGCAGGAAAGACGCTTCGTTTTCCAGATTAGCCGCGTTGATGGTCATATCGCCGCCGCTGGCAATACGCCCGGCGCTGCCGGTGGCCGTGACGGTGACAACTTCCTTATCGCCCATCTGCACCTTGTATTGCGCAGCCGGTGTGGAGGTCCAGTACACCAGCAGATACGGTCCGTTTTCGTCGGTTTTAATTTGCCACCAGTTGCTGGGCGGTAGCGGCGACAGCGTGCCGGTGTCGTCACCCGGTATCACTACATGTGTGGCGGTCAGGGAATCCCAGCTGTTCAGCAGGTGCGCGGTGTTAATGGTGATATCACCGTTAACGGTTTCAATGGTGCCGGAGCGGTTAATCACTTCGGCGTTCGCTGCGCCGGTCGCGTCCTTCTGTATCCACAGGCTGTTGCCCGCCAGCATATCGCCGCGCAGGTTCTGGATACTGTCTGCCAGCAGCATCAGGTTGTTGCCCGCATACAGTAGCGCGGTATTGATGATGGAGTTGGTTGCACTGAGCGTCAGGCTGCCCGCCGTACCGGTAAAGCCGTCCAGCAGGATATCGCTGCGGCTGGTGAGCGTGACGTCACCGCCCGCCTGCAACGAGCCGTTGGCCGTCATGGCAATGTGCGAGCCGCTTAAGCTGCTCGGCGCACTGCTGATGGTGATTTGCCCCTGGTTGATGAGTTTGCCGCCTGCGGTCAGCGTCACGCCGTTGCCCTGAAGGGTGCTGGCGTTAGTGATATCGCCTGAGCTTTCAATGGTGAGCTGTTTGCCTGCCGCAACTACGTTCTGCGCGGTAAAGGCATTCGTGAGCTTCAGCGTCAGATTACCGAGTGCCACCAGTTGCCCGAATGACGTCAGCCCGGTGCTTTTCAGCAGCAGGTCGCCACCGCTGAACAGGTTGCCGCTAGCAGGCTGCCCGACAGTGTCAGCCGTTACGTTCAGGCTGTTGTTGCCGAGCAGGGTTCCTGCATTGCTGAGCGTCTGGTGATTTACCGTCAGCGCCGCAGCCTGTGCTGTGCCGGTGTTAGTGAACTGTGTGCCGGTAAGCCGGGCACTTTGCTGCGCCAGCAGGGTGCCGCTGTTGTCCAGACGGGCGGCATTAAGAACCAGGTCTGTTGCCTGTAGCCAGCCGGTGCTGGTAAGTGTCGGTGTGTCGAAGGTCAGCGTGCCGCCGGAGAGGATTTTACCGTCGTTCTGTGCGCGCTGCGTGGCGCTAAGCGTGGTGGTGCCTGCGCCCTGAATCACGCCATCGTTAAGCAGGTCCGGTGTGGTCAGCGTCAGCGAGCCCTGGCTCAGCAGCGTGTCGTGGTTGGTGAGTTTGTTGCTCAGCAACAGGGTGAGTGCACTGTCGCCCTGGATGCGGCCCTCGTTCGTCAGGCTGGCAGCCGTAAGGGTGGTATCACCGCCCTGAATACGTCCGCTGTGGGTGATATTCCCGGCATCAAGCGTCAGTTTGCCTGCGCTCAGCATATCGCCGGTTTGTGCCAGGTTGCCGGTGAGCGCCACGGTCAGGCCGTTTACGCCGGTGATATCGCCGCTGTTATCCAGCGTTTTACCCCGGAGTGTCAGGTTATCTGCAATCCACTGCCCGTTATTCGTCAGGGCGAGGGCATTCAGCGCCGCCGTGCCATTCGCGCTGATTTTGCTGTCTGCACTGGCGCTCAGGCTGTTGCTCAGGGTGAAGGTGAGGGTGTCTGCACTCTGGATAGTGCCGCTGTGCGTCAGGCTCTGTGCGTCCAGCAGGATGTGCTGGCCCTGCCAGCTACCGGTGTTGCGGATGTCGCCGCCGGTAATGTTTAAGGTGCCCTGGGTCATCAGCGAACCGCCGTTCACCAGCGTCAGCAGCGGCTGTGCCATCTCCAGGCGGGACGCCAGCGTCAGCGCCTGCAGGCCAATCGCCGTGCCGCTGTTGTCGATACGTTCCTGGCTAAGTGTCAGGCGGTTGCCCTGAATCGCACCGCCGTTGGTGAGCTGGTTGCCGGTGAGGTGCATATCGCCTTCACTCAGCAGGTTGCCCTGGTTATCGAGTGTGTTTGCGGTGACAGCCACATCGCCCTGGCTCAGCAGGTCGCCCCGGTTTACCAGCGTGCCGTTGACGGTCGCGGTGAGGCTCTCCTTACCCAGCAGAGAACCGCTGTGCTGCCAGTTCTCTGCCTGCACCTGCGCGGACTGGCCCTGAAGTGTGCCGTCAGTGGTGAGCGTGTTGGTGGTCAGGTCAAGCGTACCGCCTGTCAGCGTGCGGCCCGTGGCGCTCTGGGTGTAGCTGTCAGCATCAAGACTCAGGCCGGTGCCGCCCTGTAACAGACCGCTGTTGGTGAGCCGGGTGCCAGTTAAGCTGAGCAGGCCATCGCTGGCAAGGGTTCCCGCGTTATTCAGTTCCGGCAGGTTCAGCGCGAAATCCCCCACGCTGTAGACCACGCCAGCCGCCTGGTTGTCGAGTGAGGCCGCCCGCAGGCTCAGGGTCTGGCTGCCCTGAATCAGCCCGCTGTTGGTTACCGTCTGGCTGTCGATAGTGAGTGACGGCGCTGAAATCGTTCCGGCACTGGTGAGCGCAGGGGCGGTCAGCGTCAGGCTGGCATCGCTGTACAGCACGCCCTGCGCCTGGTTTGCCAGCTGGTCGGCAAAAAGCGTGAAGGTTTGTTTGCCGTACAGCGTACCGTTGTTGGTGAGGCCTTTTGCGTTAACGGTAAGCTGTGGGCTTTCGATAATACCGCTGTTGGTCAGCGTGCCTGCATTCAGGTTTACCGTACTGCCGGTGCTGTTGCCGCTGTGGCTCAGGCTGTCAGTTGCACTGACCGTCAGTACACCTTTTGCCGCCTGGGTGCCGCCGAGCGTGGTTTTCGCTGCCTCAAGCCGCATATCCGCGCCGCTTTGCAGCTGTGCGCCTGCCTGTGTGGTCAGCTGCTGGCCTTTAACGGCAAGCGCGGTTCCGGCGCTGGTTTCGCCGTTAAGGGTTGCGGTCTGTGCGTTCAGCGTCACGGCACTGTCGCTGTGGGTGACCGATTTCGCGCCGCTGGTGAGCAAAGTCGCGGTAACGCTCAGGCTTTTTGCGCCGGAGAGCGTGCCGTCCTGCGTAAGCGTGGCGGCGTTAACTGTCAGCGCATCATCGCTTATCACGCTGCCTTTGTTGGCAAGCGTCTGCGTGGCGCTGAGCGTGGTTTTGCCTTTCGCGCCCACGCTTCCCTGCTGGGTGAGGTTCTGTGCGGCGATATCCAGCGTGCTGCCGCTGGTCAGGCTGCCGGTGTTGTTGGCTGACGTACTGTTAACGGCTACAGAGCCGCCCTGGAGCGTGCCGCTGTTGGTAAGCGTGGTGGATTTGATGCTGGCCGCGCCGCCTGCCGCCAGTTGCCCGCTGTTGCTGAGCGAACCGCCGGAAAGCGCCAGCTGCTGCGCGGCGGTCATTTTGCCTGCAAGCGTGGCGCTGTCGCGGGCATTAAGCGTAATGTTACGCGCCGCATCCGCCTGCGCGGCGCTGTTCTGGCTCAGCGTTTTCGCGCTCAGCGTTAAATCCTGCCCGGCAGTGAGTTTGCCGCCGCTCTGCGCGAGCCTGCCGTCTGCGGTCAGTTGCAGGTTGCTGCCAGCCGTCAGCGCGGCGCTGTTCAGCGTAATGTCCTGGCCGCTCACGGTCAGATTGCCGCCAGCACGCTGGCTGCCGGACAGCGCCACGTCCTTACCCGTAAGCGTGCTGTTGCCCGCCGCCAGGCTGTTGCTGAGGGTGAGTTTCCCGGCGGCGCTCAGTTGCAGGTCTTTATCGGTATTCAGTGAACCCTGGCTCTGGGTGATATCTCCGGTACTGGTAATCGCCAGATTACCGCCCGCCTTGTGGTCACCGCTGAGCGCCACAGACTGTGCGTTAATGGTCGTGCCGCCGCTCGCCAGGCTGTTGTTAAGCGTGATTTTACCGCTGGCATCAAGCGTGATATCGCCCTGGCGGGCGTTGAGATTGCCGAGGTTAATCCCGACGCCCTTGTCGCTGGAGACCAGCCGGATGCGGTTGGCGTACATGCCGCCGAGTGCGCTGGTGTCCACCGCCACAGACGGTGCTGTACCTTCACCGGCAATCGCCTGTGCGCTGCCGTCTGCCTTCACGCGGTTTGCGCCCACGGTCACACTCAGGTCTTTCGCGTGAATCGCCGCGTTCACCTCGGTGGCGCGGGCAATAATGGCGAGCGCGTCGCTGGAGCTTGCATCCAGCCCCTGGCCTTCAACGATAATCGTACCTTTCGACACATCCAGCGCCAGCAGGTTACCGGCGGCGTCGAACTGCGGTTTACCGGTAGTCAGCGTGGCGTTAGGGGTGTTGATAAAGCCGCAGCCGTTACAGGTAATGCCGTAGGGGTTCGCCACCATCACGTTCGCGGCCTTACCGGCCACCTCGGTGTAACCCTGGAGCTGTGAGCGGTTAGCCCCCGTCACTTCGTTGATGATGCCTCTGGCTTCCTGGCCCGCCTTCAGGTTCGGGTTGCTCTGAATCAGGCCGCCAAGCCGGGTCTGGTTGAGCTTGCCGGTGGCGTTGTTGAGGATTAACCCCTCTTTACCGACGTTGTAGTCCTTAAACTGGTTATGAGACACGCCCGCGCCGTTCGGCCTGGCAATGTTCACCACCGGCACGCCGTTGGCCGCCTGGTCCATCTTTGTGCTGCCGGTGGGCGTAATCGCCGCCGCCAGCGCCGGGGCCACCGGCTGGCCTGCCAGCAGGGCGCTGATGAGATAGCTCAGCAGGCGCTGAGAGAAACGCACGTTTACGTTGTTAGCGGTGTTGTTTTTGTTGTTGTCCATAACCTGTTTCATCCCTTAAAACGCAAACGCAATGCGGTAGTAAATGCTGACGTGGTCAGGCTTCAGCCAGTGCGGGTAATCCACCGGCACGCCCACGGTAAACTGGCTGGAGTACCAGCGGTTAGCGCTGGTTAAGCCAATGGCACTTCCCCACAGCGTGCCGCTGGCATACTGGTCCTGGTCGTCCTGCTTCAGCCAGCCGCCGTCGAGCGCCACAAAGCCGCTCACCTGGCCGACCACCGGCAGGGTAAACAGCGGGTAGCTCAGCTCGTTGCGCCAGTAGCCGCCGTTGTCACCAGAAAGGTACTGCTCCTTAAAGCCGCGCACCGAGCTTTCACCACCGAGGGTCAGACGCTCGCTGCCGTAGAGCCGGTCCGGCGACCACTGGCCGTAGACGCTACTGAGCCACCACAGGTCGCCCACCACCGGGCGCTGGTAGCTGGCGCTGAAACTCCACTTCCTGAACTCCGCACGCGGGACATCGCCCACCTTATGATTGTCATTCTCCGCGCCAAACCACGGTACGCCCTGGGTGTACGTCGGGTTAAAGGTGGCGACGCCACCGGCAATTTTCTGCGTGTGGTTCACACCGGCCTGCACGCTGGTGAGCTTGCGGCTGCTGCTGGCAAGCTTCACGCCGTCGAGGTAGTTGCGGCTGATGCGGTGGTTGATGCCGAGCGACAGCCCGGTTTTGATATCGGCATTACGGAACAGCACCCACGAACCGGTAAGGCGGTGCGCTTCGGTGTCGCCGGTGGACTCCCACGGCCAGCCGTTGTTGGCAATGGTGCTCTGGTAGTTGCTCCAGCTGTAGCTGTAGTCCAGCAGGCCGTAGCCGTAGGGTACGCTTACGCCTGCGGCAAAGTTCTGCGCGTCATGAGAACTGGAGAAATCGCTGCTGCGCCCGCCGCTGACAAACCACTTGTCGGCAATGCCGAGCAGGTTGTTGCCGGTGAGTGCACCGCTGAACTGGCCGGTGCCGGTGCTCTTCTGGCCGCTGTTGTCAAAGCTCACTGAGCCGGTGAGCGGGAACTCTGGCGTGGCGGTGAGGTTAACGATGGAGTACCCGGCCTTATCGCCCGGCAGGATTTCAATCTGCACCGGCTGGCTTCGCAGGCGGTTAATCTGCTCCATACCTTGTTCGATGTCGCGCAGGTTGAGAATGCGGCCTTCGAGTCCGGGGAAGGCCATTTTCAGTGCGCGTGCAGACTTACCGTCCAGGCGTACCGCCTGCAGACTTACCGTCCAGGCGTACCGCCTGCAGGCGGCCTTCCAGCACCGCGATATGCAGGGTGCCGGAAGACAAATCCTGCTCAGTCAGAAACGCCCGGCTGGTGATGTAGCCCCGGCTGATGTACCAGTCGGAAACGGTGTTGGTAAGCCGGGTGATGTGCGCCATGTCCAGGCACTGGCCGCGCCACTCAGACAGCAGCTTGTCCCGTGCGCGTGCGGAAATCAGCGTGGCGTTATCAAGCGTGATGGTGTGAATGGTGAAGCAGGGTCCCAGGGTGGAGACTTCCGGCGCGGGCTGCGGCGGGCGCACCAGCGGTGTGGCGCGCTCAAGCTCCTGGCGCTGCTGCTGGCTCTGCTCCAGCAGTTGCTGCTGTTGCTGGCGAATGGTGTCGCGGTCAGCGGGTGACAGCGGCGCGGCACTGGCAACACATGTAAGAGTACCCGCCAGCACGAATGCAGCGGTACGGCAAATCTTCATCCCTGAAATCCCTGATTCTTTTAGCTTGTGTGTGTCTTTCTGAACGCCGGATGCTTAAGCAGCCTGTTATGTTTCGTAATAAACCATTTTTTTACAAAAAGTTAAAGTGGCGGGTTTACAGGGCAGGTGAGCAGGGATCACATAAAACAACGCTCAGATGCATTAAAAAACCTTAAGGGAATGCGGCGGAAGAAATATCGATTCTGAACAAGAGGATAAGAAGTACAAAATAGTGTTTTCTCTGGTCGCAGAAAGATCAGCAGGGAGTGAACGCTAAAGCAGAATGAGCATCAGTATCCGTGTGCCGGGATAGTTCCTGCTACGATTTTTTTACCGATAGTACGGCGTATTAATCGCATTCTGGCCCGGCAGGACAGGCGGTGCGGCGTAAAATCGCTAATGAAATCAGTGCAACAGATTTCAGATATGTTCAGTTTTCGGGGGTTTGGGGTGCGCAGGTTGTAAAGGTAACTGGCTGGCCGGGATTTTCGCCGGATTCAGTGGCGATCGCTTCGAAATAATTTCTGTGTTCGGCTTTGAGGGCCAGTTTTTGTTCTTTGCGAACGACGCTGGGGTTACGGCCTTCTGAAAGCAGCTTACGGGCTTCATCACGTCGCAGGCGTGCCTGAGCAAGTGAGACAGACGGGTAAACGCCGAGGGAAATCATTTCAGGTTTACCGGCGAAGCGGTAACGAAAGCGCCAGCTTTTGCTGCCGTTAGGCTCAATGAGCATCGACAGGCCAGCCCCGTCACTCAACGTGTAGGCTTTGGCATCAGGTTTAGCGCGGCGAATTTGCATGTCATTAACAGACATATGTACAGGTCTCCAGAACCAAACGGGAACTTATACGCAATGCTATAAACTAATGACGATGGATACCAGAGGACGATAAGGGATGCAACAGGAGTATAACTGAAAGGAAAAGCTCAATATTTCAATAACCTCTGGACAAAAACGGACGTCACAGGAAGTGTTATTGGTGCCCGGACCCGGAATCGAACCAGGGACACGCGGATTTTCAATCCGCTGCTCTACCGACTGAGCTATCCGGGCAACGGGGCGCATTAAACCGTAAAGCACTTCAGGCGTCAATGACTTTATCAATAAGGTCGCGCGTTTGCCGCAATTATGCACAATGGCAGGGCGCTGTGCCTTGCACCTGGTGGGGAAAGCTGCCAGAATCGGCCAAATTTTGAGTTATTCCTCATTACCACGGACAGCGCGTAATGGCCCGACAGATTCCACAGACTGAGATTTTCTTGCGTCGATTTGGTCGGCTTTGTGTGTTTTCACTCCTCTGTACTCTTTTGCCCACCATGCGGTGAGGCAACTCAGGCTCGCTGCAGGACAGCAGTAAAACCAGACGTGTTCTGTTTTTACTGATGTCTGGCGGTCGCAGCTGGTTACCAGTCGGCCATTCCTGACCTGCACCTGGCGTTTGTGCGCCAGTATTTGTGCCAGTGGCACCCCTTTATCCTTGTTTGTCGGGGGATTTGGATTAGTGAAATCGTTAAGTATTGCCGCGAGCTATACGCTGCATTCTGCTATCACCACCCATCGCCGCGTCGTCGGGCTGGATGAGACGGACTTTACCGACGTTGCCGCAGTAGTGGTGTCGCAGGCCGACAGCCGCAGCGGTATTCTCACCTTGTTGCAGCGCACCGGCTTTGCGCTGCCGGTCTTCCTTTATAGTGAGCAGCCTCAGGCACTGCCTGTGGGCATCAAAGCGGTGATAACCGGCGGTGAGCAGGACTTTCTGGCGCTTGAAGCAGCCGCGTGTGAATACGAGTCGGCGCTGCTGCCGCCGTTTTTTGACACGCTCTATCAGTACGTCGCGATGCGTAACGACACCTTTGCTTGCCCGGGACACCAGCACGGCGAGTTTTTCAAAAAGCATCCCGCCGGGCGCTGGTTTTATGATTTTTTTGGCGAGAACATCTTTCGCGCCGATATGTGTAACGCCGACGTGAAGTTGGGTGATTTGCTAATCCACGAAGGTTCGGCCAAAGACGCGCAAAAATTTGCCGCGAAGGTGTTTAACGCCGATAAAACCTGGTTTGTGCTTAATGGCACCTCGGCTGCCAATAAAGTGGTGACTAACGCGCTGTTAACGCGCGGCGATCTGGTCCTGTTTGACCGTAACAACCATAAGTCCAATCACCACGGTGCGCTGTTGCAGGCCGGAGCGACGCCGGTGTATCTGGAAACAGCGCGTAATCCGTTTGGTTTTATCGGCGGCATTGACAGCCACTGCTTTGATGAAACCTGGATTCGCGAGCGTATCCGCGAGGTTGCTCCAGAGCGTGCGGACGCACCGCGCCCATTTCGTCTGGCCATTATCCAGCTTGGCACCTACGACGGCACCGTCTATAACGCGCGCCGGGTTGTGGATGCTATCGGCCCACTGTGTGACTACATTTTGTTTGACTCCGCATGGGTGGGCTACGAGCAGTTTATTGGGGTGATGGCCGACTGCTCGCCGCTGCTGCTGGATCTTAATGAAAACGATCCGGGTATTTTTGTCACCCAGTCGGTGCACAAGCAGCAGGCGGGTTTCTCGCAGGCTTCGCAAATCCATAAAAAGGACGATCATATTCGCGGTCAGGCGCGCTTTTGCCCCTATAAGCGCCTTAATAACGCGTTTATGTTGCATGCGTCCACCAGCCCGTTTTACCCGCTTTTTGCCTCACTGGATGTGAATGCCAAAATTCACGAAGGGGAGAGCGGTCGGCGCCTGTGGGCTGAGTGTGTCGAGCTTGGTATTGAGGTGCGCAAGGCGATTCTCGCTAACTGCCGCATGATTAAACCCTTTATTCCTGCCGAGGTCGCAGGCCGTCCGTGGCAGGATAGCCCAACAGAGATGATTGCCGTAGAGCGCCGCTTTTTTAACTTTGAACCTGATGCCAAATGGCACGGGTTTAGCGGTTACGGGCGCGATGAATACATGGTCGATCCGTGTAAGCTGCTGCTGACCACGCCAGGCATTGACGCCGAAACCGGTGAATATGCAGAGTTTGGCGTACCTGCTGCGATCCTCGCTCACTACCTGCGTGAAAACGGCATCGTGCCGGAAAAATCAGATCTTAACTCGATCCTGTTTTTACTTACGCCTGCTGAAACGCCACAGAAGATGGCCCACCTGGTGGCGATGCTGGCGCAGTTTGAACAGCATGTTGAAAACAACACGCCGCTCAGTGAAGTGCTGCCGAGCGTGTGGCAGAAATATCTGCTGCGCTATAAAAACTACACCCTGCGCGAGCTGTGCCAGGAAATGCATGACCTGTATGTTGGCTTCAACGTGAAGGATTTGCAAAAGGCGATGTTCCGCCAGGAGAGCCTGCCGCCGGTCGCGATGAACCCGCAGGATGCCCACAGCGAGTTTATTCGCGGTAACGTTGAGCTTGTTGCTATATCACAGGCACACGGTCGCATTGCAGCTGAAGGCGCGCTGCCGTATCCGCCGGGCGTGCTGTGCGTGGTGCCAGGTGAGCGCTGGGGCGGCGCCGTGCAGCGTTATTTCCTGGCGCTGGAAGAGGGCGTCAATTTGCTGCCGGGATTTTCGCCGGAACTGCAGGGCGTATACCTCCAGACCGATGCCGATGGCATCAAACGCCTGTATGGCAATATGATAATCGAGCGCTAAAGCTTGCCTGCGCCGCACGTGGCGGCGCAGGTGGCCTTTAATTTGCCCGGCGATAGCTGCGCTGGGCGTTATTGACCTTTTGCAGGTAGCGGCGCGATTCAGCGGAAGGGTGGCGCGTGGTCAACGTCTGATACAAATCACCCGGCTCCATGCTGTTAATCATGGAAAACGCGCGGTTTTTATCGCTGTGGAACACTCGCAGCACGCTGCCTGCACCGCCATTGTAGGCGGTGATAACCGCATAGCGACGTGAGGTTGGGTTATTGATGCCGGACAGATATACATTACTCAGTATCGCCAGATAAGCGGTGCCGGTATCAATGTTACTGGCCGGATCAAACAGGTAGCTACGGCTTGGTTTGCCGCTCTTGCCCTGGGAGCGGAACACGTCCACACCGGCCGTATGCTGTACCACCTGCATCAGGCCCAGCGCGTCCGCATGGCTTACGGCATACGGGTTAAAGCTCGACTCTGTTTCCATAATCGCCAGAATCAGCGACTCGTCCACGCCGTATTTATTCGATGCCTGACGCACCATTGGCAGGAATTTATGCGCACGTTTGTTGAGGTGGTTTGGCACCAGATTGAGTGTGATGCTGTAAATCACATGTATCCCGCTGGTGCGCTTTTTCAGGCGGTTTTGCAGCAGCCAGTCGGCAAAACGTCCGGCGCGCCACTCCCAGCGAATCGCCTCGCCGGTGTTGTCCACCACCTGACCGTACAGGAATGGCTCTTTAGAGATGTGAATATCGTCGGCGTCGGAATACAGGTCGATGCTGCCAGGGTCATCGCCCATCAGTAAGGTCAGAATAATCGCCTGACGCAGGCGCGCCTGCGGATCGGTACCGGCAATAGTCTCAACGGTGATGGTCCCGGCCTCGAAGTTAATGTGGCTGCGGGTCTGGTAGCCATCGGTATATTTTACGTAGTCTTTAGGGCCGGCAATAAGCACTTCATTAAAGCCCCAGATGTTTTCAATGTTGTGGGCAAACTGGCCCATCAGGATGTCAAAACCGTTGGTGTCCTTTACCCATGCTTCGTTGTAGTTATCCTTTTTTTTACCGGAGCAGGAAATAAGCAACGGTACTACCAGCGCCAGCGCGAAAAGTTTTTTCATGTTTTAGGAAATGCAGGTCAGTTTAGTCACAGGGGCGCAGGTGCGATGAATGTGCCGCCCTGTTTGCGTGAAGTCACGGCTTGTGGGCGGCGTTAGCATCAGGCACTTACTTTTCTGGCGGCGTATAGCCTTCGATATGAACATCTTTTTTCTCGAACAGGAAATCAACCATCGCCTGCTCCAGCAGTTTGCGGTGATCCGGGTTCATCATGCTGAGTTTTTTTTCGTTGATAAGCATGGTCTGGCGGGTTTGCCATAGCGCCCAGGCTTCTTTGGAGATCTCGTTGTAGATGCGCTTACCCAGCTCGCCTGGATAGAGCTGAAAATCCTGGCCTTCGGCGTCTCGCTGCAGGTAAGTACAAAAAATGGTTCGGCTCATTAGGAATCCTCGTTAAATGGCAAAGCCGGGGTGCTTACCGGCTCGCTGCGTAACTGTTGCAACAGGCGCTCGACGGGAGCGGCCAGACCGACTGACGGCGGCCGGGCTAAGTTATACCAGAGACCTGCGCCGTCATCCATGCAGGCCCCTGTGCTGGACACACATAGCCACATTGGCACGATGTCCAGATGGAAATGGCTGAACGTGTGGCGAAACGCATTAAGCTGTGTGAGCGCAGGCGCAATGCCGCGCGTGTTTAGCCACTCGCGCAGCGCGTCCTCGGACTCAAACTGCGGAAAGCAAAACAGCCCGCCCCACAGCCCGCTTGGTGGACGCTGGGCGAGAAACACCTCGTCACCGTGCTGCATTAAAAGAAAATAGCCCGTGCGCTCAGGCAGCGTCTGCTTTGGCTTTTTGCCCGGATATTGTGCCCAACTGCCCTGGGCGTAGGCTTCGCAGCCGTTATTGAGCGGGCACAGTTCGCATTTAGGGCGTGAGCGGGTGCATACCATCGCACCCAGATCCATCATCGCCTGGTTAAAGCGCTCCACACCTTGTGCAGGTGTGACGTCCTCACTGAGTTGCCACAGGCGTTTTTCCACCTCTTTTTTGCCCGGCCAGCCAGACACGGCATACGCGCGCGCCAGCACGCGCTTCACGTTGCCATCAAGGATAGGATAAGGTTGGCCAAGTGCCAGAGAAAGGATGGCGCCTGCTGTTGAACGGCCTACGCCAGGCAGTGCCGCGACGTCATCAAAGGTCTGCGGAAACACGCCGGCATGACGTGTTGCTACCTGTTGTGCAGCCTTATGCAGATTGCGTGCACGTGCGTAGTAGCCAAGACCGGTCCAAAGATGCAGCACTTCGTCGAGCGGTGCGTTGGCAAGGTCGGTGACGGTGGGGAAGCGCGCCATAAAGCGCTCAAAATAGGGGATGACGGTGGTGACCTGCGTTTGTTGCAGCATCACCTCAGACAGCCATACTTTATAGGCCGTTTTTTCCAGCTGCCAGGGCAGGGTTTTACGACCATACTTATCGTACCAGTCCAGGACCTGGTGTGAAAATTGCTGCGCTTGCATCATTGGCGCGGGGCATCCTGCTTTAAATCGTCAGGGGCGAGATTCCAGCACAGACGCCATACGCTGTAAACCGGAACTTTCCTTGCTTGCATCCCGTGACTAACTTTGGATAATGCCCGTTTTCCTCATCTATTGACTCAGGCAGATTAAAAGACATGAACAACGACGTCGTCTCACCGGAATTTGATGAAAACGGCCGCGTACTGCGCCGTATTCGCAGTTTCGTTCGCCGCCAGGGGCGACTGACTAAGGGTCAGCAGCACGCGCTGGATAACTTCTGGCCGGTGATGGGCGTTGAGTTTTCGCCTGAGCCACTTGATTTGCCCGCGCTGTTCGGCCGTGAAGCACCAGTCACACTGGAGATTGGTTTTGGTATGGGCGCGTCGCTGGTGACAATGGCGCAGGCCAACGCGCACCAGAATTTCCTCGGGATTGAAGTCCACTCACCAGGCGTGGGGGCCTGCCTGCTCGCTGCTCACGAAGCGGGTGTGGAAAACCTGCGTGTGATGTGTCACGACGCCGTTGAGGTGCTCGACTCAATGATTCCTGACAATTCTCTGAATATGGTGCAGTTGTTTTTCCCTGACCCGTGGCACAAAGCGCGCCATAATAAACGCCGTATCGTTCAGGTGCCGTTTGCAGAGCTGGTGAAACGCAAGCTTAAACAAGGTGGTGTGTTCCATATGGCGACTGACTGGGAACCTTATGCAGAACATATGCTCGAAGTGATGCGCTCTATTGAGGGTTACAGCAATCTGTCGCAGAGTGGCGATTACGTACCACGCCCGCAATCGCGCCCGGTAACCAAGTTTGAACAGCGTGGTCATCGTCTTGGTCACGGTGTATGGGATTTAATGTTCGAGAGGGTGAAATAATGGCGAAGAATCGCAGCCAGCGTTTGCGTAAAAAGATGCACATTGACGAGTTCCAGGAAATTGGCTTCTCAGTGGCATGGCGTTTCCCACAGGGCACGTCTGAAGAGCAAATCGACAAAACAGTAGATGACCTGATTAATGAAGTCATCGAGCCAAACGGTCTGGCTTTTGACGGCAGCGGCTATCTCGAATGGGAGGGCCTGGTGTGCACGCAGGAAGTGGGTAAATGCACCGAGGAGCACCAGGCTCTGGTGCGCAAATGGCTCGAAGATCGCAAGGTTGAAGACGTTCGTCTGAGCGATTTATTCGACGTCTGGTGGGACTAATTTCCCTGCATGCAGGTTAATGGATGAACGGGAGTGGCTATGATGCGTAAGTTACTGCTGGGCGCGTTGCTGGTGACGGCGGCGCAGGCTCAGGCGGACTATCAGTGCAGCGTGACCCCGCGGGATGATGTGGTTATCAACCCGCAAACGGTGCAGGTGGTTGGCGAAAACGGCAATCTGGTGATGACGCCGGACGGCAGCATACAGTTTAACGGCCAGGCAAAAACCCTGACGCCAGCACAGCGCGAGCAGGCTCAGGACTACCAGCAGGCATTGCGTGATGCACTGCCGTGGATTGACGATGGTGCGCGTTCGCGCGTGGAAAAGGGCCGTATTGCGCTCGATAAGATAGTGACCGAGCAGGTGGGTGAGAGCAGTAATCTGCGCAAGCGCCTGACCCAGCTTGATTCACAACTTAAAACCCAGATGAATCGTATCATTGAACGTCGTCAGGATGGCCTGACGTTCCACTATAAAGCCATCGATCAGGTGCGTGCCGACGGCCAGAAGCTGGTAAACCAGGCAATGGGTGGCATCCTGCAGGACAGCATCAACGAGATGGGTGCAAAAGCGATAACCTCTGGTGGCGGTAATCCTCTCCAGGGCGTGCTTGGCAATCTCGGCGGTCTGCAAACGGCCATCCAGAAAGAGTGGAAGAACCAGGAAAAAGACTTCCAGCAGTTTGGTAAAGACGTGTGTAGCCGCGTAGTGTCGCTTGAAGGCCAACGCAAAGCGCTGGTGAGCGGACTTAAGTAAACGTGCTTGTCGTGTGATGAAAGCCGGTCGTTGACCGGCTTTTTTGTGGGCGCTGACATCGTTAATTTTCCTGTCGGCGTCGCGAATGCGCGCAGAATTGCACAGGGCAGGTTTTTTTGTCACAACGGCAGTCAAAAACAGGAAGCCGCCTCGAAGAAACGGCTTTAAAGATAGGTTATTCGGCGAGGAACAGTTCCAGCAACGAGTTCAGGAACAGTTTACCGTGCTCTGTAATCTGCCAGTGGGTAGGGGTTTCGGTGAGATAACCTTTGGCTATGGCTTCGTCCAGCGGTGGGCGAATCAGTGCTTCATCAAGCCCGGTATAACGCACGAACTCTTCACGCGGCGCGGCTTCAAGCAGGCGAAAGCGATTCATAAAGAACTCAAACGGCCTGTCGGCGGCTTCCACGTCGTGCTGGCGCTCGAGATAGTTACCCTGCATATAGCCACGCGGATGGCGGGTTTTAGCCGTGCGCAGAATACGCCCATCCGGGAAAGTGATTTTGCCGTGGGCGCCACAGCCGATGCCCAGATAATCACCAAAACGCCAGTAGTTAAGATTGTGCTGGCACTGAAAGCCCGGCTTTGCGTAGGCCGAGGTTTCATACTGTTGATAGCCCGCTTGCGTCAGTAGCTGGTGCCCGCGCTCGAAAATATCCCACAGCGCGTCGTCGTCCGGAAGTTGCGGTGGGCGTGAGCCAAACAGTGTGTTGGGTTCAATAGTTAGCTGATACCACGACAGATGCGGTGGATTGAGTGCGATGGCCTGGCGCAGGTCGTCCAGCGCTTCCTCTGGCGTCTGGTCCGGCAAACCGTGCATTAAATCAAGATTAAAGCTGCGAAGACCAAGGCCGGTTGCCAGTCTTGCTGCGCGCTTTGCCTCTTCGGGGCCGTGAATACGCCCAAGACGCTGAAGCTTTGGTTCGCTGAAGCTTTGCACACCGATAGAGATACGGTTCACGCCTGCGCGCTGATAATCGCTAAAACGGTCTGCCTCAACGGTGCCGGGGTTGGCTTCCATTGTGATTTCTGCGTCAGATGCAAGCGTAAGACGGATGCGAACGCCGTCGAGCAGTGCCTGCATCGCCGGGCCAGACAGCAGACTTGGCGTGCCGCCGCCAATAAAAATGGTTTTTATCTCCCGGCCCTGAGCGTAAGCCACATCTTTTTCCAGGTCGCAAAGCAGGTGCTGCACGTAGTCGTCATGCGGCACCTCGCCCTTAAGCGCGTGTGAGTTAAAGTCGCAATAAGGGCACTTTTGCACGCACCAGGGAATGTGGATGTAAAGACTCAGTGGCGGGAGCTTAACCATTGCGCATCGCTTCCATCAGCAGTTTGAGTGCCTGGCCGCGATGAGACTGACCGCGCTTCTCATCCCGGGTCATTTCTGCGGCGGTTTTACCGGCAGAGGGCACATAGAATATCGGATCGTAACCAAAACCGCCTTCGCCTGCGGCCGTGCGGGTGATTTCACCCGCCCAGCTGCCATGACATACCAGCGGCGTGGGATCGTCTGCATGGCGCAGGTAGACCAGCACGCAGTGGAATTGCGCCTGGCGCTCGCCGTCCGGTACGGTATCCAGCGCAGTCAGCAGCTTCTCCAGGTTCTGTTGGTCGCTGGCGTCAGCGCCCGCGTAGCGGGCGGAGTAAATCCCGGGGGCGCCGCCAAGAGCATTCACTGCCAGGCCCGAGTCATCGGCAATAGCGGGTAGACCGGTAACCTGTGCCGCATGGCGTGCTTTCAAAATGGCGTTTTCAATAAACGTAAGCCCGGTTTCTTCGGCAGAATCGACACCGAGTTCGGTTTGCGCAACGACGTCGAGACCAAAGCCTTCCAGCAGGTCGGCAAGCTCACGCACTTTACCGGCGTTGCCGGTAGCAAGAACAACTTTTTGCATAACGAAATCCTGTTGGATGATATCCGGTTTAGTGCCGCCGGTTGGGCGGCTACTGTCTCAGGGGGCAATCAGTTCCGCGACGGAGGGCGGGATGTGCTGCGGGTTAATGATTTTTACCTGTTTATGGCGGCCAAGTTCGCCTTTTTCAATCACGACCTGGCCTTTGGCTACGCGAAACTGCTTTGCCAGGAACTTCACCAGATGGGCGTTGGCCTGGCCATCAACCGGTGGTGCGGTAATGGCGACTTTGAGTTCATCGCCATGTACACCCACCAGCGCATCACGGCTGGCTTTGGGCTGGATGTAAAGCCGTAGCACCAGACCATCCGCGGTTTCACTGACTGCACTCACAGCGCGTACCACAGCCCCGGAAACAGATCCATGCCGAGGTAGTTCAGCAGATACAGCACCAGGATAACGCCCATACCGGAGAAATCAATGCCACCCATTGCCGGAAGAATGCGACGGATCGGTGCCATTAGCGGCTCGGTCATCTGCATCAGCACATAGTCAAACGGGCTGCGGCCCTGGCTTACCCAGCTCATAATGGCGCGGATAATCACCATCCAGAAGACAAGCGTACCGGCGGCTTTTAGCAGCGAGAGCAAACCGATCAGCGGAATTATCGGATCGAGCGAGAGGCTACCGGTCTGAATCAGCAGTAAAAGAGGGTATTTGAGCGTGGTGAGTACAAACGCCAGCAGCAGCGAGGCGCTGTCAATCGGACCCATTGATGGGATTATCCGGCGCAGCGGCCCGATAACTGGCTGGGTGATTTTCACAATAAACTGTGAGAACGGATTATAAAAATCACAGCGTGACCACTGCATCCAGATGCGCAGCAGTAACACCATGACATACAGGTCGATAAGTGTTTTGACCAGAAAAGTCAGGGTCAGCATGATGTTCCTCAGTTCTTATTGTTACAGACGCGGCGGTGTATTCCGCGCCCCAAAAATGGCGGTTCCAATGCGCACCATAGTGCTGCCTGCGGCAATCGCGGCGTCCATGTCATCAGTCATGCCCAGAGATAACGTATCCACCCAGGGATAACGGGATTTCAGCCGTGTAAATGCTACAGCCATTTGGCTTGCGACGGCAAACTGACGTTGCCAGTCAGTTTCCGGTGCCGGAATGGCCATCAGTCCGCGCAGGCGCAGGCCAGGAAGTTCAGCAACCTGAGCTGCCAGCGCATCCAGTTCTTCAGGCGCAATACCTGATTTGCTCTGCTCATCGCTGATGTTTATCTGGATAAGCACATTTAGTGGCGCCATGCCATCCGGGCGCTGCTCGCTCAGCCGTGTGGCAATACGCAGGCGGTCTACGGTATGGCACCAGTCAAAGTGCTCAGCTACAAGGCGGCTTTTATTGGACTGCAGTGGGCCGATAAAGTGCCACGTCAGCCCGCTGACGCCTGCCTTAGTAAAGTGCTGAATTTTCTCCACGCTTTCCTGAACGTAGTTTTCTCCAAAAGCCCGCTGGCCTGCGGCAATCGCCTCTTCGAGCGCGCTCACAGGTTTGGTCTTGCTCACTGCAAGCAGAGTCACTTCCTCTGGAAGACGGCCGCAGCGCTGGGCTGACGCTGAGATTTGACGCTGTATCTGCGCTATGTTGTGGGCAATGTCACTCATTGATGCCGGAATGCCGTAAATGGAAGAAATCGTGGCCCTTAGTGTAAAGCATTATGTCTCGGATCTACACCTGTGTGCGGGGGAACCCGCTCGTTGGCGCAGGCAGGGGGGCATTGAGGTTATTCCCGGCGGGGCACCCGAGCCTGAGTTATTACTACACGCCTGGCTGAGTCGGGAACAACACGTAGCGTTTGATGCCAGCGGCCAGCTTGATTTTGCCGTTGTGCTTAGTGACGGGCGGCGCCTGCGTGCGAATGCATTTCGCCAGCGGCAGGGCATTTCTCTGGCGCTTCGGGTGTTGCCAGAGAGTCCACCACAGCTCAACCAGCTTGATGTCCCCCCGCAGCTGCCCGCGCTGCTTGAAAGCCAGGGCGGGTTGCTGTTAGTGACGGGCGCTACAGGGAATGGGAAATCCACCACGCTTGCGGCGATGGTGGATTTTATCAACCGCCATCACGCGCGCCATATTTTGACGCTTGAAGATCCTGTCGAGTTTATACACATCTCACGTAGTTCACTGGTACAGCAGCGCGAGGTTGGACAACACTGTGCGAGCTTCAGTGAAGGGCTACGTGCTGCGCTGCGTGAGGATCCCGATGTAATCTTGCTGGGAGAGCTGCGAGATGAAATGACAATTCGCCTTGCGCTCACGGCAGCCGAGACCGGTCACCTGGTCCTGGCAACATTACACACGCGCGGTGCGCCACAGGCGATAGAGCGTTTACTGGACAGCTTCCCGGCGACTGAACAAAATCGGGTGCGTGCACAGCTTGCGAGTAGTCTGCGTGCGGTTCTGGCACAAAAGCTGGTCACCGCACATGACGGGGGACGTGTGGCACTGTACGAGATGATGGTCAATACGCCAGCGGTAGCAAACCTGATACGCGAGGGTAAATTGCACCAGTTAGCGGGCGTGTTGCAGACCGGGCAGCACAGCGGCATGCAGACATTTGCACAAAGTCTTGAGCAGCGCAGGCAGCGGGGATGGATAGCTGGTGGCACAAAGGTCATGTAAAGCGAACTTTCTGTGTGTCTGTCAGGGAACAAATAACAACCACTAACTGGCATAATGGAGCCTGAACATAGAGTCAGGAGACGATAAACCCGATGTACCATATTTCTACGGCGAACGAGAGCGACTACGACGAATTGATGCAAATCTGGGAGGACTCGGTCAGGGCGACGCATCACTTCCTTTCTGAAAACGATATTGCTGCACTGCGCCCCTTACTACGCGAGTGCTATATGCCTGCCCTGGCGGTTTCAGTCTGCCGCAGTGCAGATGGCAAAACACTCGGATTTATGGGCACTGGTGAAGGGCGGTTGGAAATGCTGTTTGTCGCCCCTGCTCACTTTGGCCACGGTGTTGGCCGCGCGTTAGTGACAGAGGCGGTAGCGCATGCTGGCGTGCGTGCACTGGACGTTAACGAGCAAAACCCGGGAGCAAGTGCGTTTTACCAGCGTATGGGGTTTGAAGTGGTGGGGCGCTCGCCGCTTGATGGCGAAGGACGCCCGTTTCCTCTGCTGCATATGCGCTTAAAGCAAAATCAGGTTTAAGGCGTGCTGTGCCGCCAGGTTGCCAGTCTGGATAGTTACGGATGAAAGTTGCGCCAGTAATTTGAGTCGTTTGTTTAGCGTGACAGTGGCTGGCGAGCAAGAAAGTTGCACGAAGGACCAGGACTGGTTGGTTTAGCCCTACACTCAGGGATGGGCCTCAAACCAGCTTTCAAGAATGACCACCGCAGAGGCAGAATCCACGCTGCCTTTATCCAGCGCACGAAAGCCGCCGCGGCTAAACAGGTCGGCGCGAGCTTCTACGGTGCTTAGCCGCTCGTCCTGTAACAAAACCTGCACACCAAAGCGGCCGTGTACGCGGTTGGCAAATTTGCGTGCACGTGCGGTCAGCGGTTGTTCACTGCCGTCCATATTGAGTGGCAACCCAACAATAACCTCGTCCGGCTGCCATTCTGCTAACAGGCGCTCTATTTTTGCCCAGTCTGGCGTTCCGTCCTGCGCTTTCAGTGCCGCCAGTGGACGAGCCGTACCTGTGATGCGCTGTCCAACAGCAACACCAATGCTTTTTGTACCGAAATCAAACGCCAGCAGTGTGCCTGTTGCCATTACGCATGCCCCGCTTCGCCCGTCATGGCGAAAATATCGATACCGATAAGCTTTGCCGCTTCTCGCCAGCGCTCAGAGATGGGCGTGTTGAACAGAATTTTCAGTGAGGCAGGCGCGGTAAGCCAGGCATTGTCCAGCAGTTCCTGCTCAAGCTGGCCTTCTTCCCAGGAGGCGTAACCGAGTGCGACCAGCACATTGCTGGGCTGTTCTTGAGTACCTAACGTTTCCAGCACGTCTCGTGAGGTCGTTATCACGGTGTCATCACAAATAGAGATACTGGAGTCAAATGTGTTGGGAGGACTGTGAAGAATAAAACCACGGTCTTCTGCCAGTGGGCCGCCGACAAATACGGGTTTGTCGAGCCGGATTGTCTCGTCGCGGTTTTCAGGCACAATTTTGAGTTTTTCCAGAACGCCCTCAATGGTAAGGCTGTCCAGCGGTTTATTGATGATAAGGCCCATTGCACCGTCGCTGTTGTGTTCACAAATGTACACAACTGAGCGTCGGAATAAAGGGTCCTGTAGGGAGGGCATCGCAATCAAAAAGTGATGTTGTAAATTCATTATCAGAAGTCGTGTCCCGGTTAAAAATGCCAGCAGCCTGGTGGCATGGCGTTATCTGGACAAATACGCCGCGACAACATAGTGCTGACGCGGCGCTGCGTGTGGCGCCATTATTGATAAAACGCGTTCTGGCTGGCGCTCAGTCTGTTATTTTGCCAGTCGTTTTTCGATAGCATCCATCAACATGCCCGTGATGGAAACCGGGAAGGCGGCTTCAATTTCGCGCACACAGGTCGGACTGGTAACATTCACTTCAGTTAGTCTGTCACCAATAATATCTAACCCAACAAAAATAAGGCCTTTTGCTTTCAGCACAGGGGCAACGCGACGCGCAATCGCCCAGTCGCTTTCGCTAAGAGGGCGCGCTTCACCACGACCGCCGGCTGCGAGGTTACCGCGGGTTTCACCACCTTGTGGAATACGCGCCAGGCAATATGGCACCGGTTCACCATCCACAACCAGAACGCGCTTATCACCGTCTTTAATGGCAGGTAAATAGTTCTGTGCCATGCAGTAGCGGGTGCCGTGCAGCGTAAGTGTTTCGGCAATCACCGGCAGGTTAGGATCACCTTCCTTGACACGGAAAATAGAAGCACCGCCCATACCATCCAGCGGCTTAAGGATGATATCGCCGTGTTTTTCCCAGAATGCTTTCAACTGAGCTTTGTTGCGGGTAACCAGCGTGTCTGGCGTTAGCTCAGAAAACCAGGCGGTATAGAGTTTCTCGTTACAATCGCGCAGGCTCTGCGGCTTGTTGACGATAAGCGTGCCTTTTTCTTCCGCACGCTCAAGAATATAAGTGGCGTAAATATATTCCGTGTCAAACGGAGGGTCTTTGCGCATCAGAATAACGTTCAGGTCAGCTAATGCCAGATCCTGTTCGTCGTTGAAGGTGTACCAGTTATCGTAGTTTTGCTCTACGCTGAGCTTACGTGTGCGGGCGCGTGCTTCGCCGTTGTCCAGATACAGGTCAGCCATTTCCATGTAATGCAACTCATAGCCGCGGCGCTGTGCTTCAAGCAGCATGGCAAAGCTGGTGTCTTTTTTGATATTGATGGATGAGATGGGGTCCATCACGATGCCGAGCTTGATCATTCTTTTCTCCTTCAGCCCAGATCGCCAAACCGTACCTGAAGCGCGGTGATGGCGGTGAGCGCGGTGGTTTCAGTGCGCAAAACGCGCGGTCCCAGCAAAATATCGGTAAAGCCGTGATTTGCCGTGCGAGCGATTTCATCTGCCGATAGCCCACCTTCCGGGCCAATCAGCAACCTGACCCGCTTAACCGGCTGCGGGAGTGTGTTAATGCTCTGGCTGGCACGCGGATGCAGATTAAGCTTCAGCCCGTCTGTTGGCTCGCTGCACCAGTCTTCAAGCGCCATTACCGGGCGAATTTCAGGAACGCGGTTACGACCACACTGTTCGCAGGCGGCAATGGCGATTTTACGCCACTGCTGCAATTTTTTATCAAGGCGTTCACCATCAAGTTTAACGCCGCAGCGCTCAGAAAGCAGAGGGGTAATGGTGTTTACTCCCAGCTCAATGGATTTCTGGATTGTAAATTCCATTTTTTCACCGCGTGACATCACCTGCCCCAGATGAATGTTTAGTGGTGATTCCCGGTCTGCCAGCGTGCTGCTTGTCACCAGAACCTGCACACGCTTTTTATCCGCAACGGTGATTTCAGCATCAAAAATGTAATTGCTGCCGTCAAAAAGCTGTAGCGGCTGGCCTGCACTCATGCGCAACACACGTCCAACGTGGTTTGCAGCATCGTCATTAAGCACTACCTGGTCACCCACATTAAGTGGCTCCGGGTGATAAATGCGGGGAATACGCATAAGGGTTCCAGTTTGATTTTACAGGACGCCGTCGTGATGCCTGTAGCGGTACGGCGGCGGTAATATTTGCCCTGCCCTGATGACGTAGCATTGCAAGATTCGGTGCAACACTCAAGGCGGTTTAGTTCTGAGTATGTTAGCTGTTTTGCTCTTGCGGGTCATCCTGCAAGGGGCGCTGTAACGGCTCAGATTCGTGCTATTTAACTTCCGGCGGATGAGAGGAAACGGGTGAACTGAGCCTAATAAGGCAGATGGATGGCAAGAAAACATTAAAACGCTTATCGAGCGTACAGATACGCCTTTTGGTAACCGGTATACGCGCTGTCTTCGTGAGAAGACGAGGGGATTGCACAGAAAGAGGAACCTGGGTTGTGCACCGCCATGCAGCGGTAAACGCCATTCAGAATGGTTGATATACGCGAGTCTGAGAGGCTGGTGGACAACCCTGTCAGGGGGCCGGTACTACAGGAGGCGGTTGCCAGCTCCGGCAAGCCTGTTGCACGTACGGATTGTGATTGCCCTGAATGCGCGCAATGCGCATATCGCGTTCGCATTCCCACGGCGTTACCGGGTGAAGTCGATTCCATGCCTCAAAAAGCTGGGTTTGTTGTCGCGAAAGCCGGAGTTGCCAGGTATCGCGCATATAGAACCAGGTGCGGGCGATAGCTCCGCGAGCCGGAGCAGGCGGCTGCGCGCGTTTACCTTTGAAATCAACCTTCATTGTGCAGCGGCCATACTGACCTTCGCCGCCTTGCCATTGGGTGAACATAAAATTATTGCGATCGCCATTGATTTCGCCAATAGCGGGTTGGATGTTGTGAAGATCGGCTTCTATCTTGCGAAAACGCACGTCTTTATTGCAGGCTTTTCTACCGCCATTTTGCCAACACTGTAGCTGGTGACCGAATGTCCAGGCGGGAACCACGTGCTCCCACTCAATGCGTCCGGCGCGGTTTTCGTTTTTTCTCACTGTGTAACCACAAGATGCCAGGTCGGGAACGCCTTTTTTACCCTGCCAGTTTATTTTACAGCCACAGTAGAAACTGCCTGGTGCATCGGCATGGATGCGGATGCTGGCCGTTTTCGCCTGGGCAAAACTCGTCAGTGGCGATGCGCTGGCATTACTGTGTATCCCTGTGAGCAGGGCTAAAACAAAAAGAACTGTAAAAACATTAAAATACATTAGCTTTCTTAATTTCCTGCGCAAATGCGCCGGGGATACTGAAGTATTTTTTAGCCTCTTTCAACCTAAAATTCCTGAAGTTGCCTGAAGATTCTTATTGTGGGGATACTTGTGCTTTAAGTAGAGTGCCGCAATGTACACAGCGATATTCGGCCTCACCGCGCAGTACACGGTTGTGGCGACGTACGGTCAGCTGATGGCTCTGGCAGGAGCATGAGTAGGGGAACGTTTTACGTGCCAGGGAGTCCATCGCGAAGCGGTGAGTTCGACGCGCAGGTACGTTCAAAATGGTTTCCATCATCCACTTCCATTCCTTGCCGTGTGGTGCGACGCGACCAAAGTGATGCCATACAAGAAGGTGGGCAAGTTCGTGTGGAACGACCTCATCAATGAAAGCCTGTTGGTTTTCCAGCAGCAGAACGGGATTGAGACGAATTTCGTTGCTATCCGGCCAGGCTGTGCCAGCCGCCGTACCTCGCTGGTTCCAGAGAATTTTTGGTTCAGGATAATCGCGCTCAAGGCGCTGGCAGGCGAGCATCAGATTATTGCGCAGGCAGCGCATGACGGCTTGCTGAATGGAGAAGGGGATACGAGGCATTTTCATAGCGCAGAGCATAGTGAGGTTCACATCGTCAGACAAGTTTTGTGAGACCCGATTGTGCATAAGCGCAGGCGGATAACAAAAAGTGCGATTTCTTGACATAGCTTAAAAAAAAATGGAAAAAAATTGCGTTAAGAGCAAAATGAAATTAACGCAGAAATGTTCATTTCTTCCCAGGGTAAATTCCCTTTTGCAACAATTAGATTGGATTTTTCTCATAAAAACAAGCGTGCCCTAATTTTGTAAAAGTAATTTTTTTTACGCTTTTTTATAACAATCCAGCAACTTGTGGATATGGTGGGAACGTGAAAAATCTGATAACTTTGTAATCAGAAAAAAGGTGTCAACAACACACCAAAAAGTAATTTTTTAATCTTTTCTTATTTAGGTTTTCCTGGTTTTTTCTTATTTCTATGGCCGGTTTTTACTCAATTGGCTATAAGAATAAGTGTGTTATTTTTAAGTGGTTTTGGTGTTTTTTTAAGCACAGCAATTTGTCCAGGCGAGGATAGATTGTCGCAATGGATAATGGCCCTCCGGGGGCGTTGTAAAGGGATGTAGAAAAAGGGAAGCTGTTGATGACAAAATCACTTATACCTGCTGTTACCGCCTTACTTTGTTTTGCTCTCTCGGCGCCAGCCTTTTCTGCCCCTGCATCTGCGGGCAAAGGTACGCCGGGTGTAGCCCGTATAGATACTGTTACGCTTAAAGAAAGTATCCTCTTCGCGCTCGATCGTGACCCTTCGGTTGGTCAGCAAGCGGCACAGCTTGGTATTGGTCAGGCACAAATTGATGAGGCCCGCAGTGGCTGGTTTCCACAAATATCCCTCAACGGCAGTACCGGTCACAGCCAGACGACGGACTCCAGCGGTTCGTTAAAAAACTCCGCTGCGTGGGGGTTGACGGTCACGCAGCTTGTTTACGATTTTGGTAAAACGCAAAGCAGCATTAATCAGCAGAAGAGCCAGGAAGAAAATTACCGTTATCAACTGATGGCAACGTTAACTGATGTTGCTGAAAAAACGGCGCTGGCATACGTGGAAGTTAAACGTTATGACGCGCTTAACGCTGCGGCGCAGGAGCACATCACTGCCCTGGAAGGCGTTCAGCGCATGGTGAGCTTGCGTGCAGATGCCGGGCTGAACTCTCGTTCTGATGTGCTGTTGGCCCAGACGCGTATTACGGGCATGAAGGCAACGCTTGAGCAGTATCGTGCATCACTACAGAGCGCGCGCGCGCGTCTTGGAGTGCTGACTGGTGTACAGGCAACAAAATACGCCGAGCCGCCTCAGACGTTAGTTAACGAGCCTGTGCCGCTCGATCAGATTGACTATACCTGGATTCCTGCAGTGCTTGCAGCACGTGCCCAGGAAAGCGCATCGGGCTTTGCAGTAGACAGAGCAAAGTCTCAGCATTGGCCAACGCTGAGTTTGCAGGGCGGTCGTACCCGTTATGAGTCTGACAACCGTAGCTACTGGGATGACCAGATTCAGCTCAAGGTAGACGCGCCATTGTACCAGGGCGGCGCAGTGTCTGCACGCGTACGCCAGGCTGAAGGCGCGCGTCAGATGGCTTCAACGCAGGTCGATCAGGCACGTTTCGATATCCTGCAAAAAGCGGCAGTGGCTCAGGCAGACTGGCAGGGTGCCAACGGTCGCGAGCAGGCCGGGCAACAGCAGTTAGACAATGCCCGCCGTACGCGTGATGTGTACAAAAATGAATATACGCTCAGTAAGCGTAGTTTAAGTGATTTATTGAGCGTAGAGCAGGACATCTGGCAAGCCGCGTTATCCCGTATTACAGCCGAATATGATAGTTGGGTTGCAGCGGTTAACTATGCAGCAGCGCTCGACACGCTGTTACCTTTGACAGGAATAGAAAAAAATACCGCAAATACATTACCAGACCTTAATTGATTAATGGGGGCCATAAATATGGCCGCCACATTTTCGTACTTAAAATGTGATGACGCCCGCCTCTCGGCTGGGCGTTTCAAAGAATGGAGAGCGTATCCCTGCGGGGATATATGCAAGGAGATTAAACAATGAGTAAAATCGTTGACGTCATTATTCGCAAAACTTCTGAAAAAGCGACCGTCAGAGGAGAGGGAAGCCTTTCTCTTTCTGTTTCTGCGCCCAGTGTTATTCAGGTTCATGCCTCGGCTCAGGATGTTGTTAAGTATGAGCGCATTGGAAAAGATCTTTTAATTTATATGAAAGATGGCAGCGTTATTCGCTGCAGTAATTATTTCCAGGAAGCGTTGAACGAAGATGAACGTGAGCACTCTGAGCTGGTTTTCATTGACGGGCAAGAACTTACTCATGTCTCCTTTGCTAACATCGGCGATCTCAATTCTGCTGTTGCAATGGAGTTGACGCCTGTTGCGACGCCTATCGAAAGCATTGAACCGTTCCTTGGCACCGACAGCCCGGACTGGATGCCTGTACTCGGCGCAATTCTTGCTGGTGGTGCTCTGGGTGCGCTGCTCGCCAGCAACAGCCACAGTTCAAAAACCAAAACTGAGGTGATTGATAACACCAAAGAAGTTGAGAGCACAAAACCCACCTTTATCGTCAGCGATACCCAGGGTGATAAGCAGGGTGTGCTGGTAGACAAAGCCGTTACGGATGACACCACGCCGACGTTTAGCGGTACAGGTCAGGCAGGCGCGACTATTCAGATTAAAGACGCCAGCGGAAATACCATCGCCAGCGCGATGGTAGGCAGTAACGGTAAATGGAGCGTTAAGCTTCCGGCACAAACTGACGGTACGCATAAATGGTCAGTGGTACAGATTGACGGCAGTAAGACGGTTTCTGCCGGTGACATTACGCTGACAGTGAATACTAAAGAAGCGGACATCACTGTTGAAACTACCGCAAGTGATGATGTGATTAACGCCGCCGAGCAGGCGGCGGGCTTTACGCTGTCTGGTGGCACAACCAATCTGGTTAGCGGCACCGAACTGACCGTTAAGCTCAACGGTAAAACCTATACCGCTAAAGTAGGCGCTGACGGCAAATGGAGCGTGGACGTCCCCGCAGCAGATGCTAAAGCGCTGGCTGATGGCAACTGGACGGTCACGGTTACCGGGAAAGACGCGACAGGAAACACAGTAACCACTACCCAGGGGCTGGGTGTTGATACGAAAGCGCCAACGATGTCCGTAGACCCGCTGACTGCCGATAATGTGGTGAATGATGCAGAGCACAGCGGTTCGCTGCAGCTTACCGGTAAATCTGATGCGGAAGTGGGCCAGACGGTAACGGTGGTTCTGAACGGTAAAACCTATACCGGCAAGGTCGGCGCAGATGGCACCTGGAGCGTGACGCTGGATGCGAAAGATGTCGCCGCACTTGGGCAAGGCCATCATGATGCTAAAGTGAGCGTCAGCGACCAGGCGGGTAATGTCACCAGTATTACTGCAGGCTTTACGGTCGATACGGTTGCGCCGGTTGTGACCGTAGACATTATCGCGGGCGATAACATTCTCAATGCTGCTGAGCAGAACGAGGTTCAGATCATCTCTGGCCGTGCAGTAGGTGCGGCAGAAGACGATATTGTGGTCGTTAAAATCGGTGATTACACCGTAAGTGGACTGGTGAAGGCTGACGGTACCTGGAGCGTTGGTGTTCCTCCGTCCGAATTTGCCAAACTGCCCACCGGCACCAACGTGGCCGTTTCTGTAACTGTCACCGATAAAGCCGGTAACGTGGGTCATGGTGGCAGCTCCATTCAGTTAATTGGCGAAGCACCGAAATTCACTGTGGATACCATCAGCGGTGATAACGTGCTGAATGCGACCGAGGCAACGCAGCCGCTCACGCTCAGTGGTACCACCAATCTGCCAGACGGCAGCAAAGCTGTCGTCACGCTCAACGGCAAAGAATACAACGCGACCATCGCTAACGGTAAATGGACGGCACTGGTGCCGACAGCCGACGTCATCAATCTGGCGAATACCACATACACCGTTACCATCAGCGGTTCTGACGTAACGGGTAACCCAGGTTCTGCCAGCGGTAATGTGCTGGTCGATACCGCTCTGCCAACCGTCATCATCAATACCTTTGCCGGCGACAACAAAGTTAACCTCAGTGAACTGGGGCAGGAACTGCTGCTCAGCGGTCGCGTGAGCGGTGCTGCAGCGGGCGATATGGTACATATCACCATCGGTAATAAATCGTTTTCTGCCAAAGTTGGTGACGATCTGAGCTGGAAAGTTACTGTACCGGCTAACGACCTGACAGATTTAGGTGACGGTAGCCTGACTATCGCTGCTTCTGTTACTAACGTGCATGGTAATACCGGTGAAGGTCAGCGTGATATCAGCATCAACGCACAGCTGCCGGGCCTGCGCATCAATACCGTTTCCGGTGATGATGTGATTAACGCCATTGAGCAAAATCAGGATCTGACAATTACAGGTGACAGTGAGCATCTGGCTGTTGATACGCCGATTACGGTCACTATTAACGGCGTGACTTATCCCTCTATTGTGGGTGAAGGCGGTAAGTGGCAAGTCGGCGTTCCTGCCAGCGACCTGAAAAACTGGCGGGAAGGCGATGTGGCGATTAAAGCGTCTGCGCAGGATGATCACAGTAACCCGGTTGAGATTGTTCATACCGTAGAACTCGATCTGAATGAAGTGGCTGTCACCATTGATAAAGTCAGTGGTGATGACATCATCAACGCGGCCGAAAAAGGCGAGCAACTACTGATTACCGGTTTGACCCAGGGTGTTGAAGAGGGCCAGACGGTCGTGGTGAAGTTTGCCGGTCTTGTTAAAACGGCGGAAGTCCAGGCAGATGGCAGTTGGAGTCTGACTATTGAGCCATCTGATATGGATTCGCTGATAGATGGCCGTGCGGACATTTCCGTCAGTGTCACTAATACGCACGGCAACAGCGCCGAAAGTGCGCGTGCCGTTATTGTCGATACGCTTAAGCCGACGCTTGCCATTGACAACATCACTGACGATAACATCATCAATGCCGCCGAGGCGGGACAGGCCCTGACTATCACCGGTTCCAGCGACGCGGAAGCGGGTCAACAGGTTCAGGTTACCGTCAACGGTAAAACCTACACTGGCACTGTTAAGGACGATGGCTCCTGGCACGTTGACATTCCGGCGACTGATATGTCGGCCCTTAAAAATGGCAATCTGACGGTGAAGGCAAGTGTGAGTGATGTGGCAGGTAACAGCACCGACAGCACGCGTGTTGCGCTGGTCGATACCTCTGTGCCGGTCATTACTATTAATACTTTTGCCGCCGATGACATTATCAATGCGACCGAGCATGGTCAGGCGCAGATCTTAAGCGGTACCAGTACTGGCGGTGCGGCGGGTGACCTGGTAACGATTACCTCAGGTGATAAATCCTGGACTACAGTGCTGGATGCTAACGGTAACTGGAGCCTTGGCCTGAGCGCGAGCGAAGTCAAGGCGTTTGCGCAAGATAATCATACCTTTACCGTGTCCATCACTGATAGCGCAGGCAATACCGGCCAGGCAACTCACGATTTCACCGTAAACCTGACCGAGCCGGAAATTGCCATTAACACCATCGCCACTGACGACGTGGTGAACGCGCTGGAGAAAGGTGCGGATCTGGACATTACAGGTACCAGCAATCAGCCTTCCGGCACAGTCATTACTGTTACGCTCAACGGTGTCAATTATGTGGCCAAAACGGGCGCGGACGGCAGCTGGAGTGTGACTGTACCGGCAGCGAATGTATCTGTCCTGGGCGAAGCAGGCTACACCGTAACAGCCAGCGTTACCGACACCGCAGGCAACAGCAACAGCGCTGAGCACACCGTTGTGGTGGACAGCGCCCTGCCGACCGTGACCATGAACCCGCTGGCCGGTGATGACATCATCAACAGGGCCGAGCTGGAGGCAGGCCAGACCCTG
>CBIFVZ010000042.1:0-35336 GCA_966185765.1 uncultured Enterobacteriaceae bacterium
GTATTGGCTTGCTTCAGTGTGTTGGCGAAATATATTCAGGAAAAACTAAATAACGATGTCAGATGATAATTCTCTGATTCTATCATCAACTGATGTTCTTATCGACTATACTGAGCAAGTATTAGCGGTAGTAACGGTACGTAAGCGTCGCTAAAATGTTAGTATGGATAAGTTTGGCAACCTGTGGTGGGCAAATCAGCAAGGTGGCAGACGTATTTCGCTTCAATGTTGAAAGTATCAAGCTGCATGATTCGCGATGTTGATATATGGGTAGTTTAACAAGATATATTTTAATGTAACATTGCTTACTGCAGTTTTTGTCATGAGACAAGATCTTTGATTGAGAGAAATATCTGTAAATGGAAAGCTTTTGTCGTTGGGCTGAAAGTATAAAAGAGAGTGAAAATCTAAGAAAGGGGACCGATAAGGTAGAGTAAGGCAAAGCTGTAGGCAAGTCTGTGTTTTATTACGATTTTATAAATCTCTGTAAAAATCAGCTGTGACTTCAGTCGAGACTGTAATTTAAATTGCATAACTGCATAACTGCATAACTGCATAACTGCATAACTGCATAACTGCATAATTGCATAATTGCATAATTGCATAATTGCATAATTGCATAATTGCGTGATTGCATAATTGCGTGATTGCGTGATTGCGTGATTGCGTGATTGCGTGATTGCGTGATTGCGTGATTTTGAGATGTTCACTCCTGTAGCGGAGACAGGCAACTATGGACGAAAAGAAACTCAAAGCCCTTGCGGCTGAACTGGCTAAAGGCCTTAAAATCGAAGCCGATCTCAATACTTTTTCCCACATGTTGACGTAGCTTACCGTCGAAACGGCGCTCAATGCGGAGCTAACTGACCACCTCGGGTATAAGAAAAATGTTACGCAGTCAACTGGCATCATAATCGTCCTGCTCGTTGGTTTTGATATAGAGCACTTTATGATTAAAATTTAGCGTGATAAAAAAAGCGATGACTAATAAGGTTGGGAAAAGAATTAAAAACCACATATAGGTAGTTTGTAAGGGGTCATCCAGTAACGGCAGGACAATATTGCCAAAGATTTCCACTACGCCCGCAAAAATACCGATAACGGCAAGCGGGTTTTTATTAATGTAGCCAATTGCTGACATAAAAGACTCCCTCTTCTCACTCATAACATATGGTCTTATTCAATAAATCCTTTTTCAACATTCTAGAGGCTTGTGGCTGACATAAGCAAGACCGTTTTAGTACGAAAGTGAACAGGCAAAATAGATAAGCATTTCAATCAATTAATAATATTTAAGTATTAATAGCTATTTTTATAAGGAGCATGTTTAAACGACGTATTATTCTGGAGCTGGAGTGGCTAATACGAACGATCATACCAATATTATTGCGTATTTAACGGTTATCCTCACAGGTTAATGTTCTGATAATTAAACCAAATCCCCGCGCTTCGCTTTACTTTTCACAAAAAGTTGTCACACTTTTATCTGTGGGCACAACCAGTCTGCCCGGACCATGATTAAGGAGACAATATGGGACTGTTTAACTTTGTAAAAGAAGCAGGCGAAAAACTGTGGGATACCGTGACCGGCAATGGCGATGCTGCCCGTAAAGGGAAAATCGAAGAGCATCTGAAAAAAACCGGTATTCCGGGTGCCGACAAAGTGGATGTCACAGTAGAAGGCGACAAGGTTATTGTCAGCGGTGACGGCCTGAGCCAGGAAGAGAAAGAGAAGATCCTGGTTGCTGCAGGCAACGTAGAAGGGATCAAGGACGTTGAAGACAAGGTTAGCGTGGCGGCCGGTGAAACGGAAAGCAAATTCTACACCGTGAAAAAAGGCGATACGCTGAGCGCCATTGCTAAAGAAGTCTACGGCAACGCGAACCTGTACAACAAAATCTTCGAAGCTAACAAACCGATGCTGTCTCACCCGGACAAAATTTATCCGGGCCAGGTACTGCGTATTCCTCAGTAATCGCAGCTATCACTTGAGTATAAGAAAGGCCTGCATCCGCAGGCCTTGAGACGGATGCCTTACCTCATCCTGTCTCAGACAGGGTGAATGACACCCAATAAAAAATAAGGAAAATCAATTTATTGATTTTCGTCTGCTCACCACAAAGAAGGAAAAACCCCGTTTTTTCCTTCTTTGTCAACAATCTGAAGGCCTGCATCAGCAGGCCTTTTTATCTGACATTCACTGCCACAGAGGCGTCAGGAGTGATAAAACAGCTCGCCACGACGCTTTGGCTTAAAGAACTGTGCCAGCAGTACCACCAGCGCAATAACCAGATAAGCAACAAAGATACCTACCAGCCACTGCGGCATTTCAAGGCTGAGAAATTCCCACTGGCGTACAGAGCAGTCACCAGAGGCAACAAACACCTGCGGCAGCCACTTGTCGAGCGGCAGCCAGGTTGGGAAACGCACGGCGAAATCGCAGGTCTGAAAAGGCGAAGGATTGAGCTGCATTTGAGTATGCTGCCAGGCGAGTTCAATGCCGCGCCAGGCGCTGTAAATCCATAAAGCCAGTGCCGCAATACGTAATGGCGTTTTCGGTGCAATAGCCCCCAGCAAACCCGCCCCCATTACACCAAACAGCGCGCAACGCTCGTAGATACAGAGCACACACGGCTGTAGTTTCATCACGTGCTGAAACCACAATGCCACCAGCTCAAGAGCAAGCGCCGTGAAAGCCATCAGTAGCCATGCGCTGCGGCGGTGTGAGGACCGGTTAAGAGATCGCAACATAAAAATCTTCCCTGCAGGATTAGAGTCAGGCGCAGTGTAAACCAATTCGCCCATTCAGCCACTAGCGTAGCGCGTAATAGCCTGTAAAGCAGCCTTTTTACGGCAATTTTCTGTGCGGTACTGACCATAGCAATGCTTTTATTTAAATCAATAGAGAAAATTATTACAGCGATCGTTTTTTTGTGGTGTGGCTGTGCTATCTGACCCTTGCGTCATCTGGTATGATGAGTCAATTCGTACAGACCTGAGTAATGGAAATCCCACTATGGTAATTAAGGCGCAAAGCCCTGCTGGCTTCGCGGAAGAGTACATTATCGAAAGTATCTGGAATAATCGCTTCCCCCCAGGTTCCATCCTCCCTGCTGAACGTGAGCTTTCCGAACTTATCGGTGTGACCCGTACCACGCTGCGCGAAGTGCTGCAACGCCTGGCCAGAGACGGCTGGTTGACCATTCAGCACGGTAAGCCCACCAAAGTGAATAACTTCTGGGAAACGTCGGGCCTGAACATTCTTGAGACACTCGCTCGTCTCGATCACGACAGTGTACCGCAGCTTATTGATAATCTGCTGTCCGTGCGTACCAACATCTCCACTATCTTTATCCGCACCGCGTTGCGCCAGCATCCTGAAGAGTCTCAGAAGGTACTGGAAATGGCGAGTGAAGTGGAAGACCATGCAGATGCTTTCGCTGAGCTGGATTACCGCATATTCCGCGGGCTGGCGTTTGCGTCTGGCAACCCTATTTATGGCCTTATCCTTAACGGGATGAAAGGGCTGTACACCCGTATTGGCCGCCACTACTTCTCAAGCCCTGAGGCGCGCAGTCTGGCCCTGGGTTTCTATCACCGTTTGATGAAGCTCAGCAAAGAAGGGCTTTATGACCAGGTGTTTGATGTAGTGCGCAGCTACGGGCGTGACAGTGGTAATATCTGGCACCGTATGCAAAAAACCATGCCGAGCAGTCTGGCCATGCCAACGCGCTAATCAGCAGGTTAAAAAAGGCTTCCCTCGGGAAGCCTTTTTTACTCAGAGTCGCTACAGCGCGTTATTGACCCGCGGCGGGCAACGCTCCAGTAGCTCAACGCTGCCGTCGCTATTTTGCTGCTCCAGCAGTACGTCAAATCCCCACAGGCGGTGCACATGCTTAAGGACTTCACGGCGTCCTTTATCCAGCGGTGCACGGTTATGCGGGATATAGCGCAGTGTCAGCGAGCGGTCACCGCGCAGGTCCACATTCCAGACCTGAATGTTGGGTTCCAGATTGCTCAGGTTGTACTGGGCAGAAAGCTGGCTGCGAATTTCACGATAGCCTTCTTCATTATGGATAGCCGCAATCTCCAGATAGTTATTCCTGTCGTCATCCAGCACCGTAAACAAGCGGAAATCCCGCATCAGCTTAGGCGACAGGAACTGGCTGATAAAGCTTTCATCTTTAAAGTCGCGCATCGCAAAGTGCAGCGTATCCAGCCAGTCTTTACCGGCAATATCCGGGAACCAGTAGCGGTCTTCCTCGGTGGGCGACTGGCAGATGCGCTTGATGTCCTGGAACATGGCAAACCCCAGCGCGTACGGGTTGATGCCGTTGTACCACGGGCTGTTATAGGGCGGCTGGAACACCACGTTGGTGTGGCTGTGCAAAAACTCCAGCATAAAGCGCTCGCTGACTTTACCTTCGTCATACAGGTGATTAAGGATGGTGTAATGCCAGAATGTCGCCCAACCTTCGTTCATTACCTGCGTCTGCTTTTGCGGATAAAAATACTGGCTTACCTTGCGTACAATGCGCACAATCTCGCGCTGCCACGGCTCCAGCAGCGGCGCGTTCTTCTCCAGAAAATAAAGCAGATTTTCCTGGGGTTCAGAGGGGTAGCGGTGGCTGGTCGGTGCCGCCCGCTCTTCTTCGCGGTGGGGCAGCGTGCGCCAGAGCAGGTTAACCTGGCTTTGCAGATACTCTTCCCGGCTCTTCTGGCGTGCTTTTTCTTCCTGCAATGAAATCTTCTGCGGGCGCTTATAACGATCAACGCCGTAGTTCATCAACGCATGGCAAGAGTCCAGCAACTTTTCTACCTCATCCATTCCGTAGCGTTCTTCACATTCGGTGATGTAATTACGCGCAAAGATCAGGTAGTCGACAATTGAGCTGGCGTCGGTCCAGCTGCGGAACAGATAGTTATTTTTGAAAAAGGAGTTGTGGCCGTAGCAGGCATGCGCCATTACCAGCGCCTGCATGGTGATGGTGTTTTCTTCCATCAGGTACGCAATACACGGGTTGGAGTTAATGACAATTTCATACGCCAGCCCTTGCTGTCCATGTTTATAGAGCTGCTCAGTTTCAATGAATTTCTTACCGAAGGACCAGTGCGGATAGTTAATCGGCATCCCGATACTGGAATAGGCATCAATCATCTGCTCAGACGTAATCACTTCAATCTGATGGGGATAGGTGTCAAGCCGGTAAGACTTTGCCACCCGGTCAATCTCGGCAAGGTAGTCTTCAAGTAGGCTGAACGTCCAGTCCGGCCCGTCACTCAGACGATGTGACGTTTTGAGAGTGGAATCCGTAACAGTAGCCATCAGCGCGCCCTCATTGTTGAGACTCTCTCTGGATGGAAAGCCTTAACCTCAAGCATAGAACAGACGTTGTAATTAGGGCGTGTGAAGGAATTTTTTCTGCCGCATTTTTTCTCTTTTTTATGCTCTTTTTTTATCCTGGGACAACATGAAATATTGATCCGAATTGGGCGGAAGCAGGAGATTCTGAAAAGCGCATTTCCCACTATGGCAGGGGTGATGTGAAATGCATCACCATAATAAATGCCTATGTTGAATAAACTTTTCAACTGGGTTATCAGTTTGTATGCAGAGGATTATTCTTTTACTTTCGACAGGGGTGGTTATGCGAATCGTGGTACTCGGGAGCGGCGTTGTGGGTGTCACCAGCGCCTGGTATTTATCTCAGGCAGGGCATGAGGTTACGGTTATTGACCGCGAACCAGGCCCGGCGCAGGAGACCAGCGCCGGTAACGCCGGTCAAATCTCACCAGGCTACGCCACGCCGTGGGCCGCTCCGGGCATTCCGCTCAAAGCCATCAAGTGGCTGTTTCAGCGTCACGCGCCGTTGGCGATTAATCTCGACGGCAGCAGCTTTCAGCTCAAATGGATGTGGCAGATGCTGCGCAATTGTGATGCCCGCCACTATGCGGTGAATAAAGAGCGCATGGTGCGCCTGTCAGAATACAGTCGTGACTGCCTGCGCGCACTGCGTGCCGAAACGGGTATCCGCTATGAGGAGCGCCAGGGAGGTACGTTACAGCTGTTTCGTAGTCAGGAGCAGTTCGATAATGCCGCGCGAGATATTGCGGTATTGAAAGAAGCTGGGGTGCCTTACCAGCTGCTGGCGTCCTCGCAACTGGCGCTGGCCGAGCCTGCACTGGCTGATGTCGCACACAAGCTGACCGGTGGCCTGCGCCTGCCAAACGATGAAACCGGCGACTGTCAGCTCTTTACCCAGCGGCTTGCCGACATGGCGCAGCAGGCGGGGGTGGTGTTCCGCTACAACACGCGTGTGGAACAGCTTTTCACCGAGGGTGAGCGCATCAGCGGGGTGAAGTGCGGCGATGATATTATTACGGCCGATGGCTACGTCATGGCCTTTGGTTCATATTCTACCGCCATGCTTAAAGGACTGGTGGATATTCCGGTTTATCCGCTCAAGGGTTACTCGCTAACCATTCCCATCAACGAAGAAGACGGTGCGCCGGTTTCCACTGTGCTTGATGAAACCTACAAAATTGCCATTACCCGTTTTGATAACCGCATCCGCGTGGGAGGCATGGCAGAAATTGTTGGCTTTAATACCGAGCTTGTGAAGGCCAGGCGTGAAACGCTGGAGATGGTCGTGCGCGACCTCTACCCGCGAGGTGGTCATGTTGAACAGGCCACATTCTGGAGCGGCCTGCGCCCGATGACGCCAGACGGCACGCCGGTGGTGGGGCGTACGCCGTATCGCAATCTGTGGCTGAACACCGGTCACGGTACGCTGGGTTGGACAATGGCCTGCGGATCGGGGGCGATGTTGAGCGATATTATCTCCGGTCGTACACCGGCCATCCCGTTCGATGACCTGGCAGTTGCCCGCTACAGCCGCGACTTCACGCCGCAGCAAGGCATCCGGTTGCACGGCGCTCACGGCTAATAAGGACACGTTATGGCTCGTCCTGTTATTGCACAAATCCACCTGGATGCGCTGCGCAGCAACCTTGAAACGCTCCGTGGACGCACTGCGGCAAAAATGTGGGCGGTGGTGAAAGCCAACGCCTACGGTCACCGTCTGGCCGACATGTGGACCGCGTTTAGTAAGACTGACGGTTACGCCATGCTCAATATTGAAGAGGCGGTCCTGGTGCGGGAAAACGGCTGGCAGGGGCCGTTGCTGCTGCTTGAGGGATTCTTTCATGCCGATGAATTACCCTTACTGGATAAATACCGCCTTACCACCTGTGTGCACAGCGACTGGCAGATTGATGCACTGGCGCAGGCGAAACTGAATGCGCCACTGAACGTCTATCTGAAAACTAACAGTGGAATGAACCGGCTGGGTTTTGCACCAGAGCGGGTTAACGAAGTCTGGCACCGGCTACGCCAGCTTGCTAACGTCGGGGAAATTACGCTGATGTCGCATTTTGCCCGAGCGGAAAGCCCGGACGGCGTCACGCAGGCGGTGCAGACGCTGGAGCGTGCCTGGGAGGGGCTGAGTGGCCCGCGCTCTGTGGCAAACTCGGCTGCGACACTGTGGCACGCACAAACCCATCATGACTGGGTGCGCACCGGCGTGGTTCTCTATGGCGTGTCGCCGAGCGGGTGCTGGCAGGATATTGCCAATATCGGCCTGCGCCCGGCAATGACGCTACGCAGTGAGTTGATTGCCATCCAGCAGTTGAAAGCGGGCGACAGAGTCGGCTATGGCGGGCGTTATACCGCAGCTGCCTCGCAGCGGATTGGCATTGTGGCCTGTGGCTACGCGGATGGCTACCCGCGCGTGGCGCCCGATGGTACACCGGTGCTGGTAGACGGTGTGCGCACCGGCACGGTAGGGATGATTTCTATGGATATGATGGCCGTTGATCTCACGCCATGCCCGCAGGCACACATTGGGACACCGGTGGAACTGTGGGGACAAAATCTGCCTGTGGATGACGTGGCACGTGCTGCTGGCACCCTGGGCTATGAACTGGTGTGCGCATTAGCGCCGCGCGTGACATCTGTGACGGTGTAACGCTCAGGTTAAGCGTGTTGAATTGACCGGCAGGTGCCAGGATGGACCTGCCGTACGTCGATTAATCACGTCAGGCGCTTTTCTGTGTCGTTGTTGGCTTCCCGCAGGCCGACTTTGCGCACCTGATTGTTTTCCTTTTCCGCGACCGTCCAGACCATACCGGCGTATTCGACCTGGTCGCCCACGACAGGGGCGCCGCCGAGATGGCTTAACACCATATCGCCCAGCGTCTGCTCAAGATCCACGTTATCGTCAAGTTCAAGCCCGTAAATGGTGGCGACATCGCCAAAGCGCGCGTCGGCTGCAAGGATAAAATCGCCAAAGAAGCGCTGATCCAGCGACACCGGCGGCGTCTGGCTGAAAAGCGTGCCCAGCGCAGGCAGGTCGTGCTCACGGCCTATCACGCACAGCACGTCGCCTTCATGCAGCCGCGTACTGCCTGAAGGATGCAGCAGTCGGTTATCGCGAAACAGGGCGGCAATACGGGTTTCTCGGGGCATATGTAAATCACGCAGCGCCGCACCTACGCACCACTTATCGGCACTGAGCTGGTAAACAAACTGTTCCCACGGGTTTTCCGGGTGAATATCCAGCCCGACACGTGAGACCGGCCAGCCGGTAAGCGGCACCACTACCCTGGCGCGCCGCGCGGCCCAGCCAAGCGTGGAGCCTTGCAGTAACAATGACACCAGCACCACGAAAAACGCCACGTTAAAGAATAATCGGGCGTTATCGAGTCCTGCCATCATCGGGAAAACCGCCAGAATGATCGGAACCGCCCCGCGCAGGCCAACCCAGCTGATAAACACGCGCTCACGTAAATTAAATCCGCGAAACGGCAGCAGGCCGAAAAACACTGACAGCGGGCGGGCAAAGAAAATCATCCACAACGACAGCAATAGCGCCGGAATGGCGATAGGCAGCAGGTCAGATGGCGTGACCAGCAGGCCAAGCACCAGGAACATGCCAATCTGCGCCATCCAGGCCAGCCCGTCAAAGGTTTGCAGAATACCGTAGCGGTTGCGAATAGGGCGGTTGCCAAGCAGAAAACCGCATAAATACACCGCCAGGATTCCGCTGCCGTCCAGCGCTGTCGTTAGCGAGAACACCATAATCCCGCCGCTTACTGCTAACAGTGGATACAGCCCCTGCGGGAGCGTAATACGGTTAATCATCTGTTGCAGCAGCAGCCCACCCAGGCCACCAAGCACAATCCCTAATCCAAACTGTTGCACCAGGTGGACCAGAAACATCCAGCTCAAACCGCTTTCGCCTTGCTGGATCATCTCAATGAGTGTCACTGTCAGAAAGACCGCCATCGGGTCGTTACTGCCCGACTCAATTTCAAGCGTGGAACCGACACGTTCGTTAAGCCCTTTGCCACCCAGCAATGAAAACACAGCCGCGGCGTCAGTTGAGCCGACGATGGCACCAATCAGCAGGCCGTCCATCAGGTTCAGGTTAAACAGCCACGCAGCCGCCATCCCGGTGAGGCCGGAGGTGATAATCACTCCCACTGTCGCCAGTGACAGCGCCGGGCCGAGTGCAACGCGAAAGGAACTTGCCTGGGTGCGCATCCCACCATCAAGCAAAATCATCGCCAGCGCCAGGTTACTGATGAGATAGGCAAACGGATAATTATCAAAAGGAATGCCGCCGATGCCATCAACACCTGCCAGCATGCCAATAGCAAGAAAGATAACCAGGATAGGAATGCCAAGGCGGGAAGAAAAAGTACTTAACAGAATGCTGAAGGTGACCAGCACGGAGCCAATAATAAACAAATGAAAGACAGCCGTAGCATCCAAAATAACGCCTCTCCTGGGTGAGTGTTTCAAAATCAAAGTTATTATCGGTCAGTGTGGCGGCTTCTTTGCCGCCTTATGCGATTTTTTTATCCAAGCGTTGGATGACCGCTCAAAGTCAGGTGCGCATACCTACCGTCATACACCAGTTCACCCTGAGCACCAAGTGGCAATGTCACCGTATCTGGCTCGTGACCGAAGGCCAGACCATCAACAATGGGTACCGCAATGCGACTGCGCAGCGCGTGAGCCATTTCAACAAGATTGTAGCCATTGTCGTAGTCGTTAGGTTTCGCTGCGCTGAAGCTGCCGAGCACTATCGCGCTCTGACGGGCCAGCACGCCTGCCTGATGCAGTTGCAACAGCATGCGTTCCACCCGGTAAGGATGCTCGTTAATATCTTCCACCACCAGAATACCGCCTTGAACGCGCGGCATCCACGGTGTGCCGAGCAGCGACATCAGCATGGCGAGGTTGCCGCCCCAGACGGTTCCCCGGGCGTTAAACGGTGCTGGTGCGTGACCAGGCCAGCGCAGGGTAAAGCGTGGTTCACGCAGCGCCTGCCAGAAATGGTCGAGTGTGAACTCACTGAGATTTTCTGCCCCGAAGTTGCCTGCCAGCATCGGTCCGCTGAAGGTCACGGTGCCTTCCTGGGCCAGTAGCGCCAGCTGAAAGGCAGTAAAATCGCTGTGTCCGCAAATCAGCAGCGGGCCTCGACGGGCGCGCTTGCCCAGGGCGGCGTAGTCAATGCCATCCAGCAGGCGAGTCAGGCCATAGCCGCCGCGTACCGCCAGCGCAATTGTCTGATTTTCAGATAATTCTACCAGCTGGTTAAGATCTGCCAGCCGTTCGGCGTCACTCCCGGCAAAGCGTTGCCAACGGCGCGAGATAACCTGCGTGTTCTCTACGCTGTGGCCGGATTTACGCAAATAGGCCACACCGCGCTCGGCGGCTTGCTGCTGGATGCAATAGCCTGAAGGGGCAATCAGATGAAAAGTGGCCATGCATTTCCTTGCTGATTTAAATTGTGGATTCGTTATGATGCCGTCTGGCGCTGCGGTTGTCATCCGCGACCTCCAATCAAACATAAGGATAGAGCTGTGAAGTTGAAATGGTTTATTGTCCTGTGCCTGGTGCTGGCCGGGTGTTCGGGTAAAACGCCAAAACATCAGCAGACGCCGTGGGAAGCCCAGCGTCCGGTATCCGGCGCGCAAACCTGGATGCCGATATCCGAAGAAGCGGGTGAAGCCTGGGGCGTTAGCCCGCGGTTGCTCACGGCTATTATCGCCGTAGAGTCTGGCGGTAACCCGACGCTGGTGAGTTCCTCTAACGCGGTGGGGTTAATGCAGATTAAGGCCTCAACCGCCGGGCGTGAAGTGTGGCGACACCTGGGACGCAGCGGTCAGCCTTCGACCAGCGAGCTTAAAGATCCTGCACGCAATATTGATATCGGTGCGGCCTACCTGAGTATTCTTGAGCATGGCATTTTGCGCGGTATCGATAATACGCAGACCATGCAGTACGCGCTGATTGTCGCTTATGTGAACGGCGCCGGTGCGCTGCTGCGTATGTTCTCGTCTGACCGTAGTGAGGCGATTGCACAGATTAACAGTATGTCTCCAGAGCAGTTCTGGCAGTATGTGATGGATAATCATCCGTCGTCGCAGGCGCCGCGCTATTTATGGAAAGTGAAGCAGGCGCTGGAAGCTGCCTGATGAGGCGTTTCTGATCCGGCAGGCACGCTGCTTCATAGGCGTTTACGCCACCGGATGGGAAAGCAACACATAAACAAAGAAGGCGGCTCAGAGCCGCCTTCTTTGTCTTTGGTGCATGACGCAGGGATGACCCCCTGTGGGTAACCGCTACGGGTCTGAATGCAGACTCAGCGCAATCGCATCAAAAATCATATCCCAGCGTCACGTTCACCTGCCGCTCTTTGCCCCAGTAGCAATAGCCAGTGCCGTAGCAGCCCGCCACATAGTCGCGCCCGGTGAGGTTGCTGGCGTTGACCTGCACAAACGCACCGCGCAGCGACGTGCTCCATTCGCCGAGATTAGCGCGCATCATGGCATCAAACAGCGTCACCGACGGCACACGTAGCGTGTTTTCGTTGTCGGCCCACTGTTTGCCGATATAGCGCGCACCCGCACCAAAGCTGATGCCGTAGTCTGCCTGATACAGGCCCCACAGCGAGGCAAACTGGTCTGGCGTCACATAAGGCGTATTGTGGTTATTACCGTCAATGGCGTCTTTAAACCGTACCCGGTTCCAGGTGTAACCGGCTATTGTGCTCAGGCGTGATGTTATCTGTGTGCGGGCTTCCAGCTCCACACCCTGAGAGTGCACTTTGCCTGCTGGCTCATAGTAGCTGCCCTGAACCACGCGGTTACCGACGTCTTTTTGCGTCAGGTCATACACCGCGATGCTATACAGGTTGTCGCTTCCCGCAGGCTGGTATTTTACGCCAGCTTCGTATTGCTCACTGGTGGTGGGTTTGAGAATACGGCCTTCAGCGTCCGGCAGTACCTGGGGCGTGACCGCCGTGCTGTAGCTCACATAGGGAGAGACACCGTTGTCAAAGGCGTGCAGCAGCGAGACGCGCCCACTGAAATGGTCATCGTGACGGTTATCCACCACCTCGGTTCCCGCTTCCGGCGTCAGGGTACGGCTTTTGGTGACAATATGGTCATAGCGCCCGGAAAGATTAAAGTGCCAGCGTTGCCAGACCATTTCATCCTGCAAATAGACGCCGCTTTGCTCATAGACACGTCTTGCCTCAGACAACAGCGCGCCATCGATAATGGTCGCATAAGTCGGATCGCGCGGATCGTAATGCCACAAGCCGGTGCCACCGGACTGCCCGTTCCACTGATTGAGGTTGCTGGCGTAGCCGGAACCGTCGTGGAGGTTGTTGCGATAGCGGTGATATTCCGCGCCGAGCGCCACCTTGTGTGCCAGTTCGCCCGTTGTGAAACTGGCTTCAAGCTGGTTGTCGATAGCCCAGGCATCCAGCGACGAGTTTTGCTGGCTGTAGTAGCGGCTCAGTTCGTTGTGCTGTGCGTCGGCCCAGCCTATTTGATAGGCCTGTTTCAGGTCGACATTCGAGTGGGTATAGCTGCCACTGGAGCGAAACGCCCAGACATCGTTGAGGCGGTGATCAAACTCATAGCTGTAAAGCTGTTGATGACGTTTGAAAGCATCAATACCGGGTTCAACGTCAGAAAAGCCGGTGTCGAGTTTACGACCCGTGCTGGTATAGAGACTGCCGTCGGCAGGCACTGAACCGTGGTAACCGCCAGAGGGATCTTTCTCCAGATAAGCGCGCAGCACCAGGCTGGTGTCGTCGTCGGGTTGCCACATCAACGACGGCGCAATGGCATAGCGCTCATCGCGGGTATTGCGATACTGCGTGTCGGTATTTTTAGTCAGGCCTGTCAGACGCCAGGCCCACTGTTCGTTGATGGCATCGGTATAGTCAAAGGCACCACCGGTGGTCGCGTTGTTACCCACCCAGGTGCGCAGGTGACCTTCGCGCACAAACTGCGGGCGCTTTGAGGTTTCCATCACCAGCCCGCCGGGGACGGTTTGTCCGTAAAGTGCGGAAGAGGGGCCGCGAATGACATCAATGCGCTCAAGAAACCACGGGTCAACCTGCAAGACGTTGTAGCTGCCGCCGTCGCTCATCAACCGTAGCCCATCGAGAAAGGTGTTGTTGACATCGCCGCCGTGAAAACCACGCAGGGCCACAGTGTCATAGCGGGTGGCGCCGCCAGAAAAGCCGGTAAACACGCCCGGTGTGTAGTTCAGGGCGCTATTAACGTCGCTGGCGCCCTGGTCCTCGATTTGCTGGCGTGTGATGACCGACACGGCCTGGCCTGTTTCAATCAGTGGCGTATCGGTTTTGGTGGCACCTCGCGTGGTGTGTGCATTGTAGCCGAGAGTTGCGGAGGTGGCAGTATCGGGCCGGGTTGCCGTGACTACCACGGTATCTTCGGCGCGCGGTGACGCACAGACCAACAGCGTGAGCGGCGCAAGTAGTAAAACGCTGCCATGAAATGCCTGCTTCATGTGTGTATCCATCAATAAGTGAACAACATGGTTGAAAGCACGACGCAGTGTCGCGAAAGATGCAATAACAAATGCGAATTATTATCGTTATTGTTTCTTATTTTCAAGTGTTGATACACACAGAAATAAAAAGAAAAGCCCTTATAAATAAAAGGGCTGCGGGAGGAAAAATGCTGAAAAACGATTACCGTTCGGGATCGTCAGGCGGCGTCAGGGCGCTGAATTCGCTAAGCAGAGTTTGTAGCTGGGCGAGTTTTTGTGGGCCAAACAGGCGCTCGATTTCCCGGTAGCCACCTTCCACCTGAGAGCAGGCTTCCTGATACAGGGCTTCACCCTGTGGCGTGAGTGAGGCAAACAGTTTGCGCTGATCGCTTGCGGGTTTGAGGCGATACACCAGTCCGTCACGTTCAAGCCGGGTCAGAATACCGGTCAGGCTGGGGCGCAAGATGCAGGCCTGGCTCGCCAGCTCATGAAAGTCGAGCGAGCGGTGCTGGGCCAGAATGCGAATCACGCGCCATTGCTGCTCGGTGAGGTTGTGGCGGTTGAGCACAGGTCTGAACCAGCTCATGGCGGTTTCACGCGCCTGAAGTAATGAAATCGTAAGGGATTCTTGCATTGTGTTGCCCTGACAGAAAGAGTCTGAAGCCAGTATATTTTTTTCCTCTACCGTCGCAAGGCTTGTGATGAATGCTTTTGCTGTCATTTCTTTATTCATTCACTTATTAATAATTTGGTGTGGTGTTGAGCCTGGCATGCTTTCGGTCGTTATGTGACCAGAAAGACACTATTGTTTATGATGTGTTAAATGGATCACAGGCTTTTAACACCGTTCTTGAACATTCCAGACTCGCAGCATAAAAACATATTGTTCATATGTTAATGATATAAAAATAACGGCGGTGCTGCCAGGTTTATGCAGCCCCGGCAATGCGTACCGGAGAACGCTATGAGCATTTTAACCACACAGCAGCCAGAACTCAGTGCTATTGAACAGCAGGTTGTCCGTAAGCTATTTCGTCGGCTGATTCCGTTTTTGTTTGTCCTGTTTTTCTTCTCATTTCTTGACCGTATCAACATTGGCTTTGCTGGCCTGACTATGGGCAAAGACCTCGGTCTGAGCGCCACCATGTTTGGTCTTGCCGCCACGCTGTTTTATGTGACCTACGTTATTTTTGGTATTCCAAGCAATATTATGCTGGGGATAGTTGGCGCGCGCCGTTGGATTGCAGTCATCATGGTGCTGTGGGGCATCGCGTCAACCTGCACGCTGTTTGCCACCGGTCCGGGTTCCTTGTATGTGTTGCGTATGATTGTTGGCATCACCGAAGCGGGATTTCTACCGGGCATTCTGCTGTATCTTACCTGGTGGTTTCCTGCCTGGTATCGCGCCCGCGCCAACGCGCTGTTTATGATTGCTATGCCGGTAACCATGATGCTCGGTTCCGCCGTGTCGGGTTACATCCTGGCGCTGGATGGCGTAATGAACCTCAAAGGCTGGCAGTGGTTGTTTTTGCTCGAAGGGCTGCCGTCAGTATTATTGGGTATTGTGGTCTGGCACTGGCTGGATGACAAACCCGCCGATGCCCGCTGGCTTAACGGTGAAGAGAAAATGGCGCTTGCGGTAATGTTGTCGCGCGATGGTCAGCGCAAGCCTGTCGCTGACGCGCCACGCTTTCAGTTGCGTGAGGTGCTCACGCCAGTGGTGCTGATGTACACACTGGCTTACTTTTGCCTCACCAACACCCTGAGCGCCATTAATATCTGGACACCGCAAATACTGCAAAGCTTCAACCAGCACAGCAGCACTATTGTGATTGGTCTGCTGGCTGCCATCCCACAGCTGTGTACCATTTTTGGCATGATTTGGTGGAGCCGCCGTTCTGACCGGCTTCAGGAGCGGCGCATGCACACCGTGCTGCCGTATCTTTTTGCGGCCCTGGGCTGGCTACTGGCCTCCGCCACCAGTCATGCGCTGGTGCAGCTTTTCGGGATAATTATGGCCTCTGTCGGTTCGTTTACCGCGATGGTGGTGTTCTGGACTACCCCAGACAGCGCGATAAACCCGGTGGCGCGTGCGGTGGCGATTGCACTGATTAATGCCGTCGGTAACGTTGGCTCTGCGGTCAGTCCGCTGTTAATTGGTGTGGTGCACGATGTGACCGGTAGCTTCAACGGTGGCCTGTGGTTCCTGGCCGGGTTACTGGTGGTGGGGGCCGGGCTGGTGTGGTGTATTCCGCTGCTTAAACGTGCTGATGATGCCGTGGTGCAGGGGGCGAAGGAGTGCGCATCACAGGAGGCGCAGTAAGGATGCGTAATTGCGGCTAAACGCCGTGGGCTACAGTAAGCATTCCGTCCCCCTGTGAACGGAATGCTTATCACACGCGCCGCTTTACTGACCTGCCGCCTGCTGTGATGGCGGCGCATTGTTTGTCGCCGGGGACTGGCCCGGATGCTGCTGCGGCACGCTGTCGCACGGTTTGTCTGCCGGGCACAGCAAATCCAGCATTTTCAACGTGACGCCATTAGTCCAGCCAAAGCCATCCTGCAACGGGTATTCTCCGCCGCCACCGCCTGTGCCCGTTGAGCTAACGTCATATTTTTCCACCAGCTTTTGTTCGCTGTTGTAGGTGTGCTGTACGTTGCTCAGAAAGCGCCAGGTGACTTCCATAGCCTCATCCTGCTTACCGTAATGTTGCAGACCGACCACTGTCACCCACTGCAGCGGCGCCCAGCCGTTAGGTGCATCCCACTGCTGGCCGGTTTTTACGGTAGTGGTTGCGATGCCGCCCGGTTTAAGCAACTGGCGTCGTACGGCGGCGGCGGTTTTTGTGGCACGCTCTTGCGAGGCCAGCTTCACATAGAGTGGGAACATGGCCGCTGCGGTGAGCGGGCTGCGCACGGTATTGGTTTTCAAATCATAATCGGCATACCAGCCGTTTTTGCTGTTCCAGAGGTGGGCCTCAATGGCTTTCTGGCGCTGAGTGGCAAGGGTGGCGTAACGCTGGGCCTCACTCTCGTCCCCGGCCTCGCGACTGGCGCGTGCGAGCGTTTGCTCAAGCTGATACATCAGCGCGTTTAAGTCTACCGGCACAATGCTGGTGGTACGGATGGTGCCGAGCTTTTGCGGGTCATCCATCCAGCGTGAGCTGAAGTCCCAGCCTGAGGCTGCCGCTGCGCGCAGGTCGCGGTAAATCTCTGTCGCCGGGCGCTCCGGCGTGTTTTTGGCGGTGGTGATATCGTCGAGCCAGGATTCAGGGCGCGGTACGTCGCGCGCATCCCAGTAGCGGTTGAGCACCGCGCCGTCGCGCAGTTTCACCACGCGTGCGCTGGCGTCACCATTTTTCAGGCTATCGCTGCCCGCCATCCAGTACCCATACTCTTTTTTAAGCTGCGGCAGATAGCGCTTAAGCGCGTCAGGTTCATGGCTTGCCAGCAGTTCTACCATGAAAGCAAAAAATGGCGGCTGGGAGCGGCTCAGGTAGTAGCTGCGGTTGCCATTGGGGATGTGGCCCCAGTTGTCGATTTCCCAGGCGAAATTCTCGACCATGTTTTGCACCTTGTCCCAGTGGTTGCCTTCGGCAAGGCCGAGCATAGTGAAGTAGCTGTCCCAGTAATAGACCTCGCGAAAGCGCCCACCTGGCACCACATAAGGTTTGGGCAGGGACAGCAGCGAGTCCCATTCCCCGGCGCGCTCGGTGGTACGCGTCAGTACCGGCCACAGACTCTCGATGTGTTCACGCAGGCTTTGCCCGGCGGGCGGGATATACTTTTCGCCTTCGCCAGGTACGGTGAAGTTCAGTTCCACAAAATGGCGCAGGTCAAAGCCGGAGAGGTCGCGCTGCATGCGGTAGTCGGCCAGAATCATCAGTGGATCGCTTTTAGGCACCGCGTCGGCAAAGGTTTTCTGGTCTGGATACAGTTTTGCGCGCTGCACAGCATCAAACAACGGGCCAAACAAGGCATCAGGCGGCTGTGGTACAGCAGCCGGTGCCGGTGAGGTGTCGTCGGCCAGGGCTGGAAATCCGGTGAACAGTCCAGTTAACACAAGCTGGATGGCAAAAAAAAGCGCAGGCGGGCGGCGCAAATCGGTTTTTATCATTAAGGATTCTCCATAACAAAATGCGCAATGCGTAACGAGAACAACGTAATGAAAACCTTAGACGAATTTTGCTTATACAGCGTGAAAGGGCGCGCGAATTCTGTGACCGCAAGCGGCATATCGGCAAACGAGGGGGAAGAAAGAGGTCTGCGTCCGTGCAGGTCCGCTGGTCAGCCATTCAGCGCTTTCCAGCGCTTATAAACGTGAATGGCGCGGCTGTCCGGGTGGTGCACCATCGGCAGGCGACGCTGCTCGATAGGTTTTTTATATTCATCGTAAAAGGTGTCCAGCTCGAAATACTTACGGTCATCGCGATACAGCGGCGCGTAATCTTCACGCGTGGTGATATAGGTGACCTGCCTGGGGCTACAGTAATACAGCGCCCCAAGACACATAGGACAGGGATTGGCAAGAATATAAATCTCACAGTCAGTCAGGTTTTCCGTTTGCAGCTTCTGACAGGCGGCGCGAATAGCCAGGATTTCCGCATGCGCAGTGGGATCGTTGGACTGGGCAACCTGGTTGGCGCTTTCGGCAATCACTTCGCCGTTGCGCACGATAACGGTGGCAAATGGCCGACCACCGGCTTCGACATTCTGCATAGCAAGATCAATGGTGCGTTTAATAAAATCCATGCTTTCTCCTGATAACGTGGTGTCTGTTTAAAGGTAGGAACGGGGTTGTATAAGCACAACGACTGATACGCCATTTAGGTATAGACACGGGCTATACCAGGCCTGCTTTTCCTGCGGGCAGATGGGGAAACATAAGGAAAGGGGGGACCTCGATGAATAATATTCATCTTTGAACGGTGCCACTTTCGCTTTTAATTCAGCCAGGTAACAATACACGCGCTTAACAGGATGTTCTTATGGACACAGCCGGGTTTACCGCCGGTTAAGACAAAGATTAAAAATGAAATGTAGACAGAGGGATTCATGGAAAAGAAATTGAAATCAGGGATATTGGTATCATTACTGGCACTGTCCGGTTATAGCTGGGCGGGCAGTACCAGTGTCGAGATCCTAAGCGCCGTGGTGAAAGATGCCAAAATTCCAGGCGCGCAGGTGACGCTGCAACGCAACGGCGAAAGCTCCGTCAGCGCCACAACCAATGCACAGGGCAAAGTGGTGCTCAACGGCGCGTTGGCTGATGACAGCAACACGCTACTGCTGGTCAAAAAGCCGGGGTACTCCAACCTGGTGGTCAAATGTCCGTGTGACGGTCTCTCTTACGCGCTCAGTCCAGTCATGAACGGACTGGATAGCATGCGTGTCGTGCTTACCTGGGGCGCAACGCCATACGATCTTGATTCGCATATCGTCTACCCTGGCAATCACATTTATTACGCCCATAAAGAGGGCAATAAAGGTAACCTCGATGTTGATGACACCGACAGTTACGGCCCGGAAACCATCACGCTGACAGAGCGTCAGAACGGGCAATCTTACGTTTACGCCATCCATAACTTTAGCGATCGTATGTCGCCACAGAGCACGAGTCTGGCTTCCAGCGGTGCGAAGGTGTTTGTGTACGTTGGGGAAACGCTGGTGCGTACTTATTATGTGCCGACTCAGCAGGCGGGTAACTTGTGGACCGTATTTAAAGTCACCCCTGCGGGTGAGTTTGTTGATATTAACCGCGTTGAAGGCGTAAGCGTGGAGCCTGTGAACATCGCAAGCCAGTTGTCGCCTGCACTCAGTGATAGCTGGACGGCACAGAACACCGTGAGTTGGGGCCAGGCCGATATGGCGGCATCGCGTGAGTGGAATCTCAAAGGCGAAGCGGCCTATCAGCGTAAAGACATTGACCAGGCGATTTATGCCTTCACCGAGGCGGTTAACCTGTGGGCGGACAACGGCAAGGCATACGGTAACCTGGGGCTGGTTTACCAGAAAGCCGGGCGTACGGCAGAAGCGCTGTGGGCAAACCGTAAAGCGCTGGCGTTGGCAAGCGGTGCTGGTGCGCCAACGGTTCGTGCTGGGGCTAACTACAATATTGGCAAGATTTATGAAGCCTCGGGTAACTACCAGGAAGCACTGACATACTACAAAGCTGCACGTAACGAAAAAGAAAATAAGGTTTACGATAATGCTATCGCGCGTGTTCAGGAGCTGATTCATTAATTCCACGAGGCCGGTATCGGGTGATACCGGCTTTTTATTCCCCCTCTCTCAGCGTTTATTGCTCCCGTTCGCACCAAAAGCGTCAATTACACAGAACTAAGATAATCATCGTCGTCATTTTCTGACCTGCTTATGAGGGGTATCGTTTTAATGTCGATATTGTTGGCACCTTATTTTGAAAAAGGCGTGTTAATAACATGCCTTTTCTCTACAGGCATAAGAGAAGTGGAGAATGGGCGTGAATAATGACGATCATCAGCGATGTATTCACCTGAGATAACAGCGCTGTCATAAAATACGAGTCATTGTGAAAATGCAGGCAATATCATCATAGCGTGTTCATCTGGAATATTTATCAGGCATTATTTATTCCAATATGATATGCACCGTTATTGTACGCAGATGACCTTTGTTAGTGCATTTACGAGCGTTTTAAATGTCACCAATGCGATTTATCCAATATAAAACAGCTAAATAATAGTTTGGCACGGCAATTGCTCCTGGAATTCCATCTTGTATACCAGCAGGAATTCCAGCATGACCATAATGATGGGGAAAACCCTGAGTGCCTGGCAAAAAGCCATAGCGCAGGATGGTGAGTCAGTATTCACACGATTAAAAGCGCATATTGACGCGATGCCGGTTGAGGATAACGCCTGGATTGTTATCGCCAGCGAGGCACAGCTGCGCGCGCAGCTTGATGAGCTGCTTCCACGCTATCGTACTAATCCGCAGTCTTTGCCGTTGTACGGTATCCCGTTTGCGGTGAAAGACAATATCGACGTCGCGGGTTGGCCGACCAGTGCGGCTTGTCCGGCCTTTACCTACACGGCGCAGCACGATGCCACCGTTGTGGCACAACTCAAAGCGGCAGGCGCTGTCGTTATCGGCAAAACTAACCTTGACCAGTTCGCGACAGGGCTGACAGGCACGCGCTCGCCGTTTGGCGCGGTTGCCAACGCCTTTAACCCCGAGTACGTCAGCGGCGGGTCCAGCTCCGGTTCCGCCTCAGTGGTCGCACGCGGGCTGGTGCCGTTTGCACTGGGAACCGATACCGCAGGCTCCGGGCGCGTGCCTGCGGGATTTAACAATATTGTTGGCCTCAAACCCACCAAAGGCTGGCTGTCGGCCGCAGGCGTGGTCCCTGCCTGTCGGCTGATTGACACGATTTCGGTGTTTGCGCTGACGGTGCAGGACGCGTTTGTTGTTGCCACGCTTGCCGGTGGAGAAGATGCCCTGGACGCTTACTCGCGAACGAATCCAGCCACCGCACCGGCGACACTGGCGCCAAACCCGGTATTCGCTATCCCTGACAGGCTGAAATTCTTTGATGATACGCAGGCGCAGCAGGCCTGGCAGCACACGCTGGAGGCGCTGCGCGCAAGCGGCGTGACGCTTAAGCCCATCGACTTTACTGACTTCTATCAGCTTGCAGAACAACTCTACCAGGGACCGTGGGTGGCCGAGCGCACGGCCGCCGTGGGCGACCTGTTACAACACCCTCAGTTAATGGATCCTACGGTTCACGCCATTGTCGCAACCGGCCAGAACTACAGCGCCGTAGAGGCGTTTAACGCGGAATATCGCCGTGCCACGCTGGCAACGCGTATTCAGCATGCATTGAGCGAGGTGGATGCGCTGGTCGTCCCCACGTCGCCCACCATCCACACCATTGACGAGATGAAGCAGGAGCCGATTCGCTTCAATTCGCAGTTTGGCACCTACACCAATTTCACTAACCTTGCCGATCTTAGCGCGCTGGCACTGCCAGGTGTTTTTCGCGAAGACGGCTTGCCTGCGGGCATCACGCTGATTGCACCGGCCTGGCACGACAGGGCGCTGGCGTCGTTTGGCATGCGCTGGCAGTACGAGCAGAACCCAGAACTGGGGGCGACCGGGCAGCGGTTAGCACCCGGCGAGGCAGCACTGCCCGCCTCTGCGCACCACGCACGTGTAGCGGTCGTTGGCGCACACCTGCGCGGCATGCCGCTTAATTTTCAGCTGACAGAGCGTAACGCTGTCTTTGTTGAAGCCACCGAAACCGCACCGTGCTACCGGCTGTATGCCCTGGATGGTACCACGCCTGCCAAACCCGGTATTGCACGCGCAGATTCCGGCGCAGCAATAGCCGTAGAACTGTGGGACATCCCGCTTGCCCGCTTTGGTGAATTTGTCGCTGAAATCCCTGCGCCGCTGGGCATTGGCTCGCTGGAGCTGGCCGACGGGCGCTGGGTGAAAGGTTTTATCTGCGAACCGGCGGCGCTGAGTACGGCTACCGACATCACTGAATTTAAGGGCTGGCGCAGCTGGGTGGCCCATCAGGAGAGCCAACATGTTTAATACCGTGCTGATTGCTAACCGTGGCGAAATTGCCTGCCGCGCTATGCGTACCCTTAAACGGCTGGGTGTGACCAGCGTTGCCGTCTATTCTGATGCCGATAAAAACGCCGAGCACGTCAGGCAGGCGGATGTCGCGATTGCGCTGGGCGCAGAGAAGGCAAGCGACAGCTATCTGTCTGTCGATAAAATCATCAATGCCGCGCGTGCCAGCGGGGCGCAGGCAATCTGGCCAGGCTATGGCTTTTTGTCAGAAAGCGTGGCGTTTGCCGAGGCCTGTGAGCAGGCCGGTATAGTGTTTATTGGCCCCACAGCACGCCAGATTAGTGAATTTGGTCTCAAGCACCGGGCGCGTGAGCTGGCTGCTCAGGCGGGCGTACCGATGACCCCTGGCACCGGGTTGCTGGAGTGTCCTGAAGATGCCCTTATGGCAGCGGCTCGTATCGGTTATCCGGTTATGCTCAAAAGCACCGCAGGAGGCGGCGGTATTGGTCTCACCCGCTGTGCGGATGCTCAGGCGCTGACGCAGGCATGGGAAAGCGTGCGTCGCCTGGGTGAGCAGTTTTTTAGCGATGCGGGTGTGTTTGTTGAGCGCTGCGTTGACCGTGCACGCCATATAGAAGTGCAACTGTTCGGCGACGGTAAAGGCAACGTGGTGGCATTGGGCGAGCGTGACTGCTCATTGCAGCGACGCAACCAGAAAGTGGTGGAAGAAACGCCCGCGCCTGGCCTGCCTGCCGCGACCCGCGCCGCGCTGCTGAGAGCGGCTGTGCAGCTTGGCAAGCAGGTGAACTACCGCAGTGCAGGCACGGTGGAGTTTATCTACGACCCCGAGCAGGATGCATTCTATTTTCTTGAAGTGAACACCCGTTTGCAGGTCGAACACCCGGTAACCGAGTGCGTGACCGGGCTGGATCTGGTGGAGTGCATGCTGCGTGTGGCGGCGGGTGAACCAGTGGACTGGGCGCGGCTACAAGCGCCAGCCCAGGGGGCTGCTATTGAGGTGCGTATCTACGCAGAAAACCCGCTCAAAAACTTTCAGCCCAGCCCTGGCCTGTTAACCGAAGTGGCGTTCCCTCAGGGTGAGGGGGTGCGCGTTGACAGCGGCGTCACCACCGGTAGCGAAGTCTCAGCGTTTTACGACCCGATGATTGCCAAGCTGATTGTGCACGGCGAAAACCGCCAGGCGGCGCTGGTCAAACTTCATGCCGCGCTGGATGCTACGCGCCTGCACGGTATTGCCACCAACCTGGATTACCTGCGCCAGATAACCGCCAGTGCCGCATTTCACAGCGGTAGCGTCTGGACGCGCATGCTGGATGATGTTGTCGCCGGGTCACCGGTGATTGAGGTACTGCAACCCGGCACCTGGAGCAGTGTTCAGGATTATCCCGGACGTACCGGTTACTGGGATATCGGTGTGCCGCCTTCAGGCCCGATGGATGACTATGCTTTTCGCCTTGCTAACCGGATTGTGGGCAACCATGAAGCTGCCGCCGGGTTGGAGTTTACGCTGCAAGGTCCGGTGCTGCTGTTTCACACTTCAGCCATCATTGCCCTGACGGGCGCGGACTGTCAGGCAACGCTCGATGGAAAGGCTGTAGCGTGCTGGCAGCCCGTTACAGTACAGGCCGGGCAAACCCTGACGTTAGGGCGGGCGCAAAGCGGCTGTCGCGGCTATCTGGCGGTGCGAAACGGGATTGATGTCCCGCAGTATCTCGGCAGCCGATCCACTTTCGCTTTAGGGCAGTTTGGCGGCCATGCCGGACGTACGTTGAAGGTAGCAGATATGCTCACCATTTCACGACCGGAACTGGCCGCCTGCACAACGCCAGCGCCGGTAAGTGAACCCCAGGCGCTCAATAGCGCGCTCATTCCTGAGTATGACGACCTGTGGCGCATTGGCGTGCTGTACGGACCACACGGCGCGCCGGACTTTTTTACCCAGGAATCTATTGACGCATTTTTCGCAAACGAATGGCAGGTGCATTACAACTCCAACCGTCTGGGCGTGCGTCTCATCGGACCGAAACCGGGTTGGGCAAGGCCAGACGGCGGCGAGGCAGGCCTGCATCCCTCCAACGTTCATGACTGTGAATACGCCATCGGCGCCATTAACTTTACCGGCGATTTTCCGGTGATTTTAACCCGCGATGGCCCAAGCCTCGGCGGTTTTGTCTGTCCGGTCACCATTGCCAAAGCGGAGCTGTGGAAAGTCGGGCAGGTTAAACCCGGCGACCGCATTCGTTTCTATCCCATCAGCGTGGAAGAGGCGGTGGCACGGGAAAAGGCGCAGGCGTACAGCATCGACACGCTTGAGCGCAGTCACCTCAGTGACTTTGCTACGCCAACGCTTAGCGCTACCGAGGGCGTCAGCGCCGCCGTGCTGGTAGCACGCCCTGAGACCACCGGCGCGCCCGCCATTGTCTACCGCCAGGCCGGGGATAACTACATCCTGATTGAGTACGGCGACAACGTGCTGGACCTGGCGCTACGCCTGCGGGTGCATCTGTTGATGGAGCATCTGCGTGCGCGGGCGCAACCAGGCATAGCAGAGCTTTCTCCAGGCGTGCGCTCATTACAGGTGCGCTATGACAGCCAGGTCATCAGCCAGCAGGCGCTGGTGGCACTGTTACTGGAGCTGGAAGCGCACATCGGTGATGTCAGTCAGATGAAGGTGTCCTCACGCATTGTCTGGCTGCCAATGGCTTTTGAAGACAGCGCCACGCTGGATGCCGTAAGCCGATATCAGGACACGGTGCGGGGTCACGCGCCCTGGTTGCCGAACAACGTTGACTTTATCCAGCGCATCAACGGTCTTGCGAGCCGGGATGACGTGAAGAAGACCCTGTTTGATGCCAGTTACCTGATTCTTGGTCTGGGGGATGTGTACCTCGGCGCACCCTGCGCTGTGCCGCTTGACCCGCGCCATCGTCTGCTCAGTTCCAAATATAACCCGGCGCGCACCTTTACCGCCGAAGGCACGGTGGGTATTGGCGGCATGTATATGTGCATCTACGGCATGGACTCGCCCGGTGGTTATCAGCTGGTGGGGCGCACCTTGCCCATCTGGAACCGCTTTATGAAAAACGCCCAGTTCCAGGCCGGTGAACCCTGGCTACTGCGTTTTTTTGACCAGGTGCGGTTTTACCCGGTGAGCGAAGACGAGCTAACCGTGCTGCGTGAAGATTTTCGCGAAGGGCGTGCGGCGGTGCGCATTGAAGAAACGGTGTTTGATTTCGCACAGCACCTGCAATTCCTGCAAACCCACCGCGCAGATATTGAGGCCTTTCGCGCACGCCAGGCGCAGGCCTTTGAGGCCGAAGTCGGGCGCTGGCAACAGGATGAAGACAGCGCCGTCGAGCTTTTGTCACCCGAGCCGCAGCATAACGATGACGAGGCGGCGGCGGTGTGCGCGGACATGAGCGGCAGCATCTGGAAGATGCTGGTATCCGTGGGCGATACCGTCCAGGAAGGCCAGCCGCTGGTGATTGTTGAGGCAATGAAGATGGAGCTTGCCATTGTAGCGCCACGAGCAGGGCGAGTGAAACGCCTGGCTGGCTTGCCTGGGCGCCCGGTCAGCCCCGGCGACGCCCTGGTGTGGCTGGAATAAGGTGGCCGTCATGACGAAGGCAAAGGGCGTAAAGCTGGCAGAGCGCATCTACCATGCGCTGAAAAACGATATTTTCGATTTTCGCTTAATGCCAGGCGCACATTTTAGCGAAAACGATATCTGCGAGCGAATGTCGGCCAGCCGGACGCCGGTGCGTCAGGCGTTGTTCTGGCTGGAGCATGAAGGCTACGTACAGGTCTATTCTCGCAGCGGCTGGCAGGTTAAACCCTTTGACTTCACTTACCTTGAGTCGCTCTACGACTTTCGCATTGTGCTGGAAAGTGAGGCGGTGCGCCGCCTTTGTCTCATGCAGCCGGACCGTTGTGCCGCCCATCTGGCTCCGCTGGTGAGCTTCTGGATTGAGGCAGAGCGCATGGCGCCGGGCAAGGCGTTGTCGCTGGAGGATGAGCAGTTCCATACCGCACTGGTCCGCGCCAGCGGCAACGAGGAAATGGTGCGTGTGCATGTGGAACTGACTGAGAAGATGCGCATTGTGCGCCGCCTCGATTTCACCCGTGACGATCGCGTCGCAGCAACCTACAGCGAGCACGCCCGCATTTTACAGGCCATTGAGCAACAGCAGACAGAGGAGGCGCAGCGCATCCTGACGGGGCACATTTCTCAAAGCAAAGACGAGGTCAGAAAAATCACCCTACACCGGCTCCAGCAGGCGAGTTTACAACCGGTTTCACCGTAGTCGCACTTTCGCCACAGGGCGGGAAACATCATTGATTCAATATCATCCAGGGGTTTTGTCATGAAAAGACGTTCATTACTGAAAGCATTTGCACTCTCAGCCACCGTTTTGAGCATGGGCCTGACTTTGCCGGCCCACGCGGCAGATACCATTAAAGTCGGCATTGTGCACTCGCTGTCCGGCACGATGGCTATCTCGGAAACGCCGCTCAAAGACATGGCGCTGATGACCATAGATGAAATTAATGCCAAAGGCGGCGTGCTGGGCAAAAAGCTTGAGCCGGTGGTGGTTGATCCGGCGTCCAACTGGCCGCTGTTTGCTGAGAAGGCGCGCCAGCTTCTGTCTCAGGACAAGGTTGCAGTGGTGTTTGGCGGCTGGACGTCGGTATCACGCAAATCCATGCTGCCGGTATTTGAGGAACTGAACGGCCTGCTGTTCTACCCGGTGCAGTATGAAGGCGAAGAGATGTCGCCAAACGTGTTTTATACCGGTGCAGCGCCCAACCAGCAGGCTATTCCAGCGGTAGAGTACATGATGAGCGAGGACGGCGGCGGCGCGAAGCGCTTCTTCCTGCTTGGCACCGATTATGTTTACCCACGCACGACCAATAAAATCCTGCGCGCCTTTCTTAATTCTAAAGGCGTGCAGGACAAAGATATTGAAGAGGTTTATACGCCGTTTGGCTACAGCGATTACCAGACCATTGTTTCTGATATCAAAAAATTCGCCGCCGGTGGCAAAACGGCAGTGATTTCCACCATTAACGGTGACTCCAACGTGCCGTTTTACAAGGAGCTTGCCAACCAGGGGATTAAAGCGACCGATGTCCCGGTGGTGGCGTTCTCGGTCGGCGAAGAGGAATTGCGCGGTATTGATACTAAACCGCTGGTCGGCCACCTGGCCGCATGGAACTACTTTGAGTCGGTAAGCAACCCGGTAAACAGCAAGTTTGTGGCGGACTACCGTGCTTATGCCAAAGCGCATAACTTGCCCAACGCCAGTACGGTGGTGACGAACGACCCAATGGAAGCAACGTATGTCGGCATCCATATGTGGGCGCAGGCGGTAGAGAAAGCCGGCACGACAGACGTGGATAAGGTGCGCGCGGCGATGGCCGGACAAACCTTTGCTGCCCCGAGCGGCTTTACTCTGACGATGGATGCCACCAACCACCACTTACACAAGCCGGTGATGATTGGCGAAATTGAAGAGAACGGCCAGTTTAACGTGGTGTGGAACACCGAGCAGCCCGTGCGCGCCCAGCCGTGGAGCCCGTATATCCCGGGTAATGACAAAAAGCCTGATTCCCCGGTGAAAAGCGGCGGCAAATAAGCACCTTCGTAACAGGCCAGAGGCAGGGGGCTGCCTCTGGCAAGACGCGAGCGTACTGGCGACACAAACCTGTAAAAGATGCTGACACCATGAAAATACTTCAGGCTTTGGGTTTTCTCATACTTAGTAGTCTGCCGCTGGGGGCGCTGGCAAGCCCGGCGACTGACTACGGCAACAGCAGCCGTAGCCAGCAGGCTCAGTTGCTCCAGCAGTGGGCAGCGCAACCAGATGCATCGCGCGTGGCGCTGTTAGAGGCGTTAGATGCACAAGCGGTGAGCGTTGACAGCCAGGGCCAGCTTTTTACCGAGCGGGACGGCAGACAGGTAGCGCTGGAGGGTGACGCCCAACCGGTAGGGGCGACCAAAAAAGTGTTTATGAATAACCGCCTGCGTGGACTGGTAGCCAGCGCGCTGGCAGCGCATCAGCTATTAAGCAATGACGCGCGCGTGCGGTCAGGGGCGGCGCGGGCACTGCAAAACAGCGCCCAGGCGCAGCAACTGGCCTTTCTCAGTCAACGCCTGGCGGCGGAACAAGATAATGACGTGCACACGGCGCTTGCAATTGCCGTTGCAAACCTGCAGCTTGCTGACCCGCAGGCCAGCGTGCGCTTGCAGGCGGTGAAACTGCTGGGTGAAACCAGTGACCCGCAGGTACAGGCAAGCCTTGCGCGCCTGACGCAGACGCAAAACGAACCGGATTCCGCCGTGCGTGCGGCGGCGACCCAGAGCCTTCAGCAAGTGCAACAGCGCCTGAAGTGGGGCGAGTGGCTGGGGCAGGCGTTCAGCGGACTGTCGCTTGGCTCCATACTGCTGCTGGCGGCGCTGGGGCTGGCTATCACCTACGGCTTGCTCGGCGTGATTAACATGGCGCACGGCGAAATGCTGATGCTGGGTGCTTACGCCACCTGGCTTGTACAGAGCCTGTTTCAGCGCCTGGCGCCCGACTGGCTCACGCTGTACCCGCTGGTGGCGCTGCCGGTAGCGTTTTGTGTTACCGCTGCGGTGGGCATGGCGCTGGAGCGCACCATCATTCGTCACCTTTACGGCAGACCGCTGGAAACCCTGCTCGCCACCTGGGGCATCAGCCTGATGCTGATTCAACTGGTACGCGTAGTGTTTGGCACCCAAAACCTGGAGGTGGCTAACCCGGCCTGGCTTTCCGGTGGCTGGGCGGTATTACCGAACCTGGTGTTGCCGTATAACCGCATTGCCGTCATTGCTTTTGTGGCAGGCGTACTGGCGCTGACCTGGCTGTTGCTCAATAAAACCCGGCTGGGCATGAATGTGCGTGCGGTAACGCAAAACCGCCGTATGGCGGACTGCTGCGGCGTGCCGACCGGGCGCGTGGACATGCTGGCGTTTGGTTTAGGTTCCGGTATTGCCGGGCTGGGCGGTGTGGCGCTCTCGCAGCTTGGCAACGTTGGCCCGGAACTGGGGCAGGGATACATCATCGATTCGTTTCTGGTAGTGGTGACCGGTGGCGTCGGTCAACTGGCGGGAACGGTGGTGGCTGCACTGGGACTGGGCATGCTCAATAAGCTACTGGAGCCACAGGTGGGCGCCGTGCTGGGCAAAATCGCGATTCTGGTCCTGATCGTGCTGTTTATTCAGAAACGGCCACAAGGGTTGTTTGCATTTAAAGGACGGGTGATTGACTGATGAGCCAACCTGTTATGTTAACGATAGCACGCCGTGCGCCGCGTCTTAGCGCCGTACTGGCGACGCTTACGCTGGTAGCCCTGTTGTTGCTGCCGTTTCTGGCACTGCTACCGGCCGATAATCCCTGGGCGCTGTCTGCGTACACGCTAACGCTGTTGGGTAAAATACTCTGTTACGCCATTATGGCGGTAGCGCTGGATCTGGTATGGGGTTACGCGGGGTTACTGTCGCTGGGACATGGCCTGTTTTTTGCCCTCGGTGGCTACGCGATGGGCATGTACCTGATGCGCCAGGCTGCGGGTGACGGGCTGCCGGCGTTTATGTCGTTTCTCTCCTGGACGGAATTGCCGTGGTTCTGGGCCGGTACCCAGCATTTTGCCTGGGCGCTGTGCCTGATTATCCTGGTGCCCGGCCTGCTGGCGCTGGTGTTCGGTTACTTCGCTTTTCGCTCACGCATCAAAGACGTGTACTTCTCCATCATGACCCAGGCGCTGACCTACGCCGCCATGCTGCTGTTTTTTCGCAACGAAACCGGCTTTGGCGGCAATAACGGCTTTACCGGTTTTACCACGCTACTGGGCTTCCCGGTGTCGGCTACCGGTACGCGCATTGGGCTTTTTATTGCGACCGTGCTGCTGCTGGCAGCCGCGCTGGCAACCGGTGTGCTGCTCACGCGCAGTAAGTTTGGCCGTGTGCTCACAGCAGTTCGTGATGCGGAGAACCGCCTGATGTTCTGCGGCTATGACCCAAAAGGCTTCAAACTGTTTGTCTGGACCCTGTCTGCGGTGCTGTGCGGGTTGGCTGGGGCGCTGTACGTACCACAGGTGGGCATTATTAATCCGGGCGAAATGTCGCCCACTAACTCCATTGAAGCTGCTATCTGGGTGGCATTAGGTGGACGAGGCTCGCTGATGGGGCCAGTGCTGGGCGCCGGTATCGTCAACGGGGCCAAAAGTTGGTTTACCGTGGCGTTCCCGGATTTCTGGCTGTTCTTTCTCGGGCTGATGTTCATTCTGGTGACGCTATTTTTGCCGCGCGGCGTGATTGGCCTGCTCAGGAGAAAAAAGCATGACTGATTCATTGTTTACCCAGCCCCAGCTTTTCGACAGATATCGCCAGACTACCGACCCGGTATTGTTGCTTGAGAATATCAACGTCACCTTTGACGGTTTTCGGGCGCTTACCAACCTGTCGCTGTCGATTGGCGTGGGCGAGTTGCGCTGCATCATCGGGCCGAACGGGGCTGGAAAAACCACGCTGATGGATGTGATTACTGGCAAAACGCGCCCGGACAGCGGCAAGGCGTTGTATGACCAGGACATTAATCTCGTTGGCATGACGCCGGTCGATATCGCGCGCGCGGGCATTGGTCGCAAGTTCCAGAAACCCACGGTGTTTGAAGCGCTGAGCGTGACAGAAAACCTGGAGATCGCTCAGAAAATGGATAAATCGGTCTGGACCTGCCTGCGGGCAAAGCTCAATGGCGAGCAGCGCGAGTGCATTGATGAGGTGTTGCAGTTGCTCAGGCTAACAGAACATCGCCAGCGCCCGGCAGGGCTACTCTCTCACGGGCAAAAGCAGTTTCTGGAAATTGGCATGTTGCTGGTGCAGGAGCCGCATTTGCTGTTGCTCGATGAACCCGCCGCCGGTCTGACTGATGCAGAAACGGACTACATCGCGGAGCTTTTCAAAACGCTGGCAGGCAGGCATTCGCTGATGGTGGTTGAGCACGATATGGGCTTTGTTGAAACCATTGCCGACCGTGTCACGGTGCTGCACCAGGGGCAGGTGCTGGCAGAAGGCTCGCTTCGCGACGTGCAGGCGAACGAGCAGGTCATTGATGTTTATCTGGGGCGCTAAACATGTTGCAGGTTAATGAGCTTAATCAGTATTACGGCGGCAGCCATATTCTGCGCGGCCTGTCGTTTGAGACCATGCCCGGCGAAATCACCTGCCTGCTGGGGCGCAACGGCGTGGGCAAGACCACGCTATTGAAATGCCTGATGGGCATCCTCCCGGTCAAGTCCGGCACCTTGCACTGGCAGGGCAAACTGATTAATCACGCGAAGCCGCACCAGCGGGTGCAGCAGGGCATTGCATACGTGCCGCAGGGGCGCGAGATTTTTCCGCGCCTGACAGTGGAGGAAAACCTGCTAATGGGGCTGTCGCGTTTTCATGGGCGAGCAGCTAAAAGCGTACCGGAGGAGATTTATGCCCTGTTTCCGGTACTGCACGACATGAAGCAGCGCCGGGGTGGGGATTTGTCCGGCGGGCAACAGCAGCAGCTTGCCATTGGGCGCGCGCTGGCCGCTCGCCCACAGTTGCTGATTCTTGATGAGCCGACCGAGGGGATTCAGCCATCGGTCATCAAAGAGATTGGCGCGGTGATTCGAGCGCTTGCCGCACGCGGTGATATGGCGATTTTGCTGGTAGAGCAGTTTTACGACTTTGCGGCGGAGCTGGCGGACAACTATCTGGTGATGTCGCGTGGCGTGATTGTGCAGCGCGGGCGCGGGCAGGATATGGAGCAGGACGGAGTGAGGGGGCTGGTCAGTGTCTAGCCGTAAGACGTTAACCGGGTACGGCGGGTGACAGGGCCGGGTAGCCAGACTGGCGGGCCAGGTATATGAAGACAGGCGGCAGAGAAGGCCTGAGCGCTGCCGACTACCGTTGGCGTTCAGGTAAACCCGTGTATGGCTCTGAGCGTTTTCTCTATGTCTTCTTCAGAGTTGATAATGCCTGCTGAGAAACGCACCGATGAGTCCCGGTAAGGGGCGCGCGCTGGCAATAATGTCCTGTTGTTTGAGCTTTTCCACTACCGCTTTCAGGCTGTGGCCAGCTACATTAGCACACAATCCCGGCTGAAAATTGCTTATCAAGCGGTGTGTACAGCGTGACGTTTGGCATTTTACTCAATCCTTCCTTGGGCTGCCCGTTTGGCTCTGCAACCCGGTCTGCGATGTGCTTCAGGTCTATTTTTACAAAAAAATCAAATTGTTATAATGGTTCGTACTGGTTTTCATAGCCAAGGAAACCGCCGGGGCTGACCCGCGAGGCGCTCACCGCTGCTGGCGGGGGGGCCCTTGCACCAGGCATTCGCAGGCTCGGGTGTCATAATGCTGGGAATGGTGGGGATCACGTTTTTCCAGCTGCGCGCGTCAGCGTCAGGTGGTGCCGAACAGTTAGTCTACCGAGGTAAGGACAGAATTCAGTGGTTTCTGTGACTGCCCCGGGAGATGTATAACTTTATGAATTTAAAATAAATACTCAAAATTTTTAATTCACTCGTTTCAGTACATATCTATTGCACCTGGAGGTTTGAACACTGAGAGTTAGGGATAAACTTATGAAAAAGCGATCGGGAGATCCACGTAAAAGCCAGGCTACAAAAGAGGCTGGCCAAGCCGAGTTGGCCAGACGAAAATCCCTGCTAATGTCAAAGCAGAAGGAGTAGAAAGCTGAAACACTCCGGCTGCTTGAGCTTTTTGGAGAGCAGTACCCTGAATCTCCTGATCTTCTCTATGATGAAGTACCGTATATGGTGACCCTGGGTGCAATTGCTATGCATCGTGCAGGTTGCGAGTTAACCAATGAATCTGAAAAGTACAACCCGTCAGAACAGCTGGATACACTGGAGCTTGTTCCAGCGATGAGAGAAGAAATAGAAGAATCTATCGTGAGAAACAAGCTTGACAAACCCGAAACAATCCTCCTCGTATACACCTCTATTGAGCGCGGATATTTATGGCCACTCTCGCCGGCGGCACCGTCTTCAATGGCAGTGGCTGCAGGGCGATTTTTTGAATTTGAGGTAATGCCAGGTATGGAAGGATCAGGCTATAACGCAGACGGCAGGGGCAGGGTGTCCAGCCGGGCGGGAATTGAAAGAAAAAATAGTAAGAAACTCATTGGTTTTTTTCCCGACTCTGATTATATATGTAACTGACACAGCAAAGCGTTGAATGAAAAAAGGTTTGAAAAAGAGGAATGGAATCTGATGAAAAGAATAAATAAAAAAGCATTAACTACAATCGTATTTCTTCTGGCCGCGTGTGGTGATAAAAATCATACAGTAGAAGACTTTATAAAAAGTAATACGCTACGTGTAGAGTTCCAGAAAAAATGTGGAAAAGATAATTCATCTAATTGTCATAACCTTTTTTCTGCTCAGAATATAATTGAACAGGCTGAAAAAGGCAGTACAAAGAAACAATTTTTGATCGGCAATCTTTACTTTTCGGACCATAATTATAATGAGGCAATTCATTGGCTTATCAGAGCCGCAGATAGCGATAACAGTGAGGCCATCGACAGATTAGGCCAAATAATGTACCTGATCGGAAGCAAGAAACCGTTGACTAAAGAAGATGAAGAAACGCTCATTTATCTGGAGAGGAAATTAAATGATTATAAAAAACCAGATTCAGTAGCAAAATATTACTTGCGCCGGTTATCTAACGGCGATACAGAAGCATTGATATCATTAGGTATCATCTACAGAAAGGGGACAGGCGTTGAGAAAGATTACGACGCTGCAATATCCTATTTCAAACGCTATACTGAAACTAAAGACGTTACAACACCCGGGTGGGGAGAGTATTATCTTGCCTATATGTATCTGGATGGTGAGGGATTCGAACAAAGTGAGAAGCACGCCATTCGATTATTTGAAAATTCCTGTGCTCAGGGGTTTAAAGAATCATGCTATAAACTCGGAGAATTATTTTTTTTGGGTGGTAATGAATTCCGGCCAGATTATAAAAAAGCAACTGAACTCCTGGACGTATATTCCGAAGAGAAGGATATAGACTCAAGAGCAATCAGTTATGCAAATCATCTATTTGAAATGTATGAAAAAGGTGGATTTGGTATAAATAAAAACACTCAAAGAGTACAACAGCTAAAAGAAATCGTATGCCCCAGTTATGGATATTTGCAAAAAGCCTGTAAAGAAAAATAACTTTGTTCCTCACAGCTGGCGGCTATGTAAATGCCCTCAGCATTAGGCCGCTCTACCGCCCAGGTTTTGTTGATTATGGGGTAATGCCAGGACCAGAAAGATCGAACTATCCTGTGGTTTTCCTTGAGAGTCGGTGTCATCAACTGGACCAGAACAACGATGCATTAAAGCGCCACCTGGGTACATCATACCAAATGGCCTGATTTTTATATAAGCGTCACACTTGCTTATACCCTGTGCCGCAAAATCTGCACTGGTGCGGTCGACAAGGTAATTTATAGGATTTGGGAAAACTGCGGTACTGCCGGATCGGAAGAATAAGGTGAAAAGACTAAATAGCGGGAGGGTATCGTGTTGCATGTTAACTGCAAACACAAGTCCGTTCATAAAGGCAGGACTGTTAAGCATCAATAAATGAATTTTATTGGAATTAACATGATTAAACTTTTCTATTATTTATTCATTTGTAATGAATAGAAAAAATCAACCAGAAAATACAATCAACATTCATCAGCGTTTGAATCCTAAAAAATAATTCGAATTTAAAAAACCTCAATTTTGTGGTTTTAATCTTGGTTTAAATAGATATTGAGTGCTGGTTATTTAATTGGCGA
>CBIFVZ010000043.1:0-35287 GCA_966185765.1 uncultured Enterobacteriaceae bacterium
CTTTGCCTTTGCCTTTGCCTTTGCCTTTGCCTTTGCCTTTGCCTTTGCCTTTGCCTTTGCCAGCAGAGCATCTCAACCTTGCAATCACACGCCAGCCCCAGACCGACTTAAACGAAAAGAGAGTGAACACTCACAAACAAAAGTAATTTTCTTCAGACGTGATAATCCACAAAGCAGCAAAGGTGAAAATCGTTATAGTGAGGTCAGAATGCCGCCAGGCCGGTACGTTCCAGAAACGCAAAGGAGAAACAATGCAACGCTGTGGATGGGTTACGCAGGACCCGCTGTACCTGGAGTATCACGATAACGAGTGGGGCCGCCCACAAACCGACGGTAAAAAACTCTTTGAGATGATTTGCCTGGAGGGCCAGCAGGCAGGGCTGTCGTGGATAACCGTATTAAAAAAACGCGCGCACTATCAGCGCTGTTTTCATCACTTTGACCCGCAGCGTGTCGCGCAAATGCAGCAGGAAGACGTGGAAAAGCTGGTGCTGGACGCCGGTATCATTCGCCACCGAGGGAAAATCGAGGCTATTATCAATAACGCCCGCGCGTATCTTGCGATGGAAGCCCAGGGTGAGGATTTCAGCCAGTTTATCTGGTCCTTTGTTGAGCACACCCCGCAGGTCAACCATTTCCACGCCTTAAGCGAGGTTCCCGCCTTCACCCCTGGCTCTGACGCCCTCTCAAAGGCGCTGAAAAAGCGTGGCTTTAAATTTGTCGGCTCTACCATTTGCTACGCCTTTATGCAGGCCTGCGGACTGGTAAACGACCATGTCACCGACTGCTTTTGCCACCCTGACAGCCGCGCGTGATAAGAGAAGCCGACGCCCGCGATATGCCTGCGCTGCTCGCGCTCTGGCTTGAGAGCACTACGGCGGCGCATCCGTTTATTCCCGCCGCTTACTGGCAGGAAAGCCTGCCCTGCGTGCGCGACGTTTATTTACCTAACGCCCGTACCTGGCTGAGTGATAAAGGCGGCATTCAGGGTTTTATCAGCGTACTGGAACAGCAGTTCGTCGGCGCGCTATTTGTGCATCCTCAAGCGCTGGGCCAGGGCACGGGGCGCGCGCTCATGCAAACCGTGCAACAAAACTACCCCGTGCTGAGTCTTGAGGTCTACCAGCACAATGCGCGTGCCGTCGCGTTTTACCGCGCAATGGGTTTTACCGTTACCGAAAGCGCCTGGCAGCCAGACACCCAGCACGCCACCTGGATTATGCGCTGGCAGGCGGGTCAAACGCCGTAACCTCAAGCGCCGGGCCGCTGTATTTCTCAAGCCACACCAGCGCGGAGTTAGCGGCACAGCCGTTAGCCAGCCGGGAGGTCGGCATGTCGCGGGTCAACACATTGACCGCGCCGTGTTTACAGATACCGCCCGCCTCTGGCGCCAGATCCGGCCAGCCGCCTTCATGAATACATACCACGCCGGGCCGGATATCTTCCGTGACCTGCGCCCCGGCCAGCACCTGCCCACGCGCGTTCCACACCCGCACCACGTCACCGTTGCTAACCCCTCGTGCCCTGGCATCATCAGGGTGCAACAGCACCGGCTCACGCCCGGCCACGGCATACCACTTACGCAGGTGCGAATAGTTAAGCTGGCTGTGCAGCCGGTGCGCCGGGTGCGATGAGAGCAACTCAAGCTGTCCGGCCTGCGCACTGCCGTGCCACTCGTCAGGCGCAAGCCAGGTCGGGTGCCCCGGGCAATCGGCATAACCATAGCTGGCAATACGCGCCGAGAAAATCTCAATTTTCCCACTCGGTGTTTTCAAGGGAAATGCCTGCGGATCGCGTCGGAAGTCAGCAAAACGCACGAACTTCGCCGCCGTTTCACTTTCCGGCATTTCTATAATCTGGTTGTTGTGCCAGAACTGCGCAAAGTCCGGTAGCATGACCTGCTGCTGCTCACCGCGTTTGCGGGCAATATCGTAGAAAGTTTCCAGCCACTGCAGTTCGCTTTTACCTTCGCTAAAACGTGCACGACCGCCAGGCTCAAGGCGCTCGCTGAGGTCGGCAAAGACGTCAAAGTCATGACGGGCTTCGTCACGCGGAGCCACGACTTGTTTCATTGGCACCAGATGCTGGTTGCTGTAGTCGCCTGTCATAGTGAGATCGTTGCGCTCAAACGAGGTGGTTATCGGCAGCACGATATCCGCGTGTTTCGCGGCGGCAGTCCAGTAGCATTCTGAAATCACCACCAGCTCCGGCTTTTGCCAGGCGGCAATCAGACGGTTGGTGTCCTGGTGATGGGTAAAGTTGCCGCCACCGGCCCACCAGATCATACGGATATCCGGAAAGCGCCGCGTTTCACCGTTGTGCTGGTAATCTGCGCCGGGGTTTTCCAGCGCCTCTACAATGCGCGCCACCGGGATTTTCTCCACCGCGTCAGCCCCGCCCGCCACCTGCGCCTGCATCGAGGCCAGCACCGCCGCACGGCGCGTGGGATTGCCCCCATTGGCGAAGTGATAAGAAAGCCCAAATCCACCGCCAGGCAGACCAATCTGCCCAAGCATGGCGGCGAGGGTGACTATCATCCAGTGCTTCTGCTCACCATACTGCTGGCGCTGCATACCCCAGCCAGCCATTATCATGGTGCGATTTTGATGGAATAACACCGCCAGTTCGCGGATTTTTGCCGCATCTATGCCGCAAATCGCCGCTGCCCAGGCGGCGTCTTTGGCAACGCCGTCGGCCTCGCCGGATAAGTAGCGGGCAAAAACCGGGAACCCCTCGGTGCAGCGCGTGAGAAAATCCACATCATGCCAGCCGTTTTGCCACAGCGTATGGGCAATACCGAGCATCAGCGCCACGTCGGTGCCCATATGCGGCGCCAGCCACTCCACGTCATCACCGAAAAACGCCACGGTTTCTGAGCGCATCGGGTCAATACAGATAATCTTTTTGCCGCTGTGCCTGAGGCGCGCAAAAAAACCCAGCCCTTGTTCGTCAGAGGCATTCCAGGCAATTTTCAGCGTGTTAAGCGGGTTGGCGCTCCACAGCACCACCACATCGGTGTGTTCCAGCACCAGCGGCCAGCTGGTTTGCTGCTGATACACCTCGTTGCCGCCGACCACGTAAGGCATAATCACCTGTGCCGCCCCGGTTGAGTAATCCCCCAGATGCCCGGTGTAGCCGCCCGCGAGACTCATATAGCGCTGTAACAGCGTGGAGGCTTTATGCAGCACGCCGTTGGAGCGCCAGCCGTAGGAGCCAGCAAAAATCGCCGACGGCCCGTAATGTGTCCGAATACGCTGGTGCTGCGTGTGAATCAACTCCAGCGCCTCATCCCAGGAGACCCGAACAAACTCATCCTGCCCACGACGCCCATGTGGCGCAGACGGAGAAGTAAGCAAGCCCTTACGTACCATTGGCCAGCGCACGCGAGCTTTGCTGTGGACCTGGTCGGCCACCGCGCTTTGCAACGAGTTGGAAAAATCAGACGCCAGCACGCCGCCCGACGACAATACGCGCTCGCCGTCTGTCTCCACCATCATCGGCCCCCAGTGGGCCGCCGTGATAACGCGATAAGGGGAATGTGCCACAGAAACTCCACAGGTGTTTTTTGCCACACTGTAGCGAAATAACACGGACGCAGAAAGACGGCTGATGAATGATTCATGCCAGCACCACGCAGCAGGCGCGCCAGGTAAGCGAGCGCTCGCCACACGGTAAAAGGCAGGTAAACCCGGCCCGCGCCTGGGCAAAAAAATATGCTACTCTGCGCCACAACGGCAAGGAGACAACAATGAAAGGCAAGGCAACCCGCGCCACCATTAGCGACGTCGCCCGCACGGCGAAAACCGGTAAAACCAGCGTATCACGCTATCTCAACGGCGAGCAGCATCTGCTGTCAGACGACCTGCGCGCGCGCATAGCCCATGCCATTGCCGAGTTAAATTACCACCCAAGCCAGATGGCGCGCGGACTTAAGCGCGGGCGCACACGCCTGATTGGTCTCATCATTGCCGATATTACCAACCCGTATTCCGTGCACGTATTAAGCGGTATTGAAGCCGCCTGTCGCGAGCAGGGCTTTACGCCACTGGTCTGTAACACCAACAACGAAATTGACCGTGAACTGCATTACCTGGATTTGCTGCGCAGCTACCAGGTTGAGGGCATTGTGGTGAACGCCGTCGGCATGCGGGAGGATGGCCTTAACCGCCTGCAACAGTCGGCGCTGCCGATGGTACTTATCGACCGTAAAATCCCCGACTTTGCCTGTGATGTGGTCGGTCTGGATAACATGCAGGCCACCGCCTGCGTGGCAGAGCACCTCATTGAGCAGGGTTTTGAAGCCATTTTGTTTTTAAGCGAGCCGCTCGGCACGGTGAACACGCGCCGCGAACGGCTTTATGCGTTTCACGACACCCTGGCCCGCCACCCCGGCATCATTGCTGAAAACGGTGAAATCCCACTGCACAACAATGAATTGCTGGATGCCACATTGCGTGATTTCCACGCCCGTCAGCGCGGTATGCGCAAGGCGGTGATTTCGGCCAACGGCGCGCTCACGCTTCAGGTCGCCCGCTCGCTACGCCGCCTGGGCCTCAACTGGGGCAGCGATATCGGCCTGCTGGGCTTTGACGAGCTGGAGTGGGCAGAGCTGGCAGGCGTTGGCATTTCTACCCTCAAACAACCCACCCGCGAAATTGGGCACGCCGCCGTCAGTCAGGTTATTCGCCGTATAGAAGGTTCAGATGAACCGGTGTGTGAACGCAAATTCTCCGGCGAGCTTATTGTGCGCGGCTCCACCACGCGCTGACGATTTTCTTCGTGATGACGATCATAAATTGTTGCTCCATGACTTTCGAATGGAACCGGTTCCATTTACCGTGAAATGACATTCACCGTATAGCGATTACCGCTACGGAGAGAAAATGGACAGAAAAATTATTGTCGTCACCGCCGCCTATGGCCGTGACTGTATCGCAGCGCTCGGCGGCCAGGCCGCTGTACTCCCCATTATTGCCGCCGCCGGTGCCGACGGTGTGGAGATCCGCCGCGAGCTGCTAAACGGGTCATCGCCAGACGAACTCAACGCGCTGGCCCAGGCCATCACCCAACACCAGCTGATGGCCTGTTATTCCGCGCCGCAAGCGCTTTATCTGGATGACGGCACGCTGAATCCTGCCATTCCCGCACTGTTACACGAAGCAAGCCTGCTTAACGCCGACTGGCTCAAGCTGTCGCTGGGTCACTATCAGCCCACCCATTCCCGGTTCACCGCGCTGCAACAGTGGCTGGCCCAAAGTCCGGTGCAGCTGGTGGTTGAAAACGATCAAAGCGCCTTTGGCCGCCTTACTCCCATGCAACGCTTTGCCGCCGACAGCCGGGCGCTCAACCTGCCAGTCTCCTTAACCTTTGATATGGCCAACTGGCTGTGGGTGGACGAGTCGCCGGAAGAGGCCGCACAACGCCTTGCGACCAGCGTCAGCTATATTCACGTTAAGGCCGCCGATGTGGGTGAACGCGGCGTGCGCGCCATTGCGCTCGACGATGCCGGGCCACGCTGGCAGGCGCTGCTCAGTATGCTGCCGCCAGATGCGCCACGCGGCATTGAGTTTCCATTGCAGGGCACTGACCTGACCGACGTTACGCGCCACTACGTCAGCCTGCTACGTAAGGAGTAAACCATGCCAGACATCATCACGATTGGCGAAGCGATGGCGATGTTCGTCGCAAGCGAGACCGGAGACCTTGCCGACTGCGAGCGCTTTATCAAGCGGGCGGCGGGGGCAGAGCTGAACGTGGCGACCGGACTGGCGCGCCTTAACCACAGCGTTGGCTGGGTAAGCCGCGTGGGTAACGACAGCTTCGGGCGTTTTATCCTTAATCAGCTTGAGAAGGAGGGCATTGACTGCCAGGGCGTGACGGTAGACGCGCGCTATCCCACCGGCTTTCAGCTTAAATCTAAAGTGGAGGATGGAACCGATCCCATTGTGGAGTATTTCCGCAAAGGTTCAGCAGCCAGTCACCTTTCGCCGGACGATTTTTCTGCCCCCTACTTTCTTAGCGCCCGCCACCTGCACTTAACCGGCGTGGCCGCGGCACTGTCAGACAGCTCGCTCGCACTGCTGCACCACGCGGCAAAAAGCATGAAGGCAGAGGGCAAAACCCTCTCTTTTGACCCCAACCTGCGCCCGGTACTGTGGAAAAGCGAAGCCGAGATGGTGGAAAAACTTAACGCGCTGGCCTGTCAGGCCGACTGGGTACTGCCGGGCCTGAAAGAAGGCGCCATTCTCACGGGACAGCGTACGCCGGAGGGCATTGCCGACTTCTGGCTTGAGCGCGGCGTAAAGGCCGTCATTATCAAAACCGGTGCCGACGGCGCCTGGTTCAAGAGTGCCAGCGGTGAAACCGGCAGCGTACCGGCGATTAAAGTGGACAACGTGGTGGATACCGTGGGCGCGGGCGATGGCTTTGCCGTTGGCGTAGTCAGCGCCCTGCTTGAAGGCCACAGCATGAAGCAGGCAGTCGCGCGCGGCAATCGCATAGGCGCACGCGCCATTCAGTTTACCGGCGACAGTGAAGGGCTGCCCACCCGCGCCGAACTGGGCGAATAGCGACCATCCTGCGCGTTAACAGGATGACAACGTAAACGAGACGCGTCGGCCATGCCCTACACCTGGTACAACGCGCCACCTCGACCTGAGAGGATAACGATGAAAAACCCCACTAACGCAGCAAAACGCTGGTGGTACATCATGCCGGTGGTGTTTATCACCTACAGCCTGGCGTACCTTGACCGCGCCAACTTCAGCTTTGCCTCCGCCGCCGGGATCAACGACGATCTCGGTATCACCAAAGGGATCTCCTCCCTGCTCGGCGCTCTGTTCTTTCTGGGCTATTTCTTCTTCCAGATTCCCGGCGCGATTTACGCCGAGCGCCGCAGCGTGCGTAAGCTGATTTTCATCTGCCTGATTCTGTGGGGCGGCTGCGCCTCGCTCACAGGCGTGGTGAGCAATATCCCGATGCTTGCCGCTATCCGCTTTATGCTGGGCGTGGTGGAGGCCGCCGTCATGCCTGCCATGCTGATTTATATCAGCAACTGGTTTACCAAATCGGAACGCTCGCGCGCCAATACCTTTCTTATCCTCGGCAACCCGGTCACGGTGCTATGGATGTCGGTGGTCTCCGGCTATCTGATTCAGGCCTTTGGCTGGCGCGAAATGTTCATCATTGAAGGCATTCCGGCGGTTATCTGGGCGTTTTGCTGGTGGATGCTCGCAAAGGATAAACCGGCGCAGGTGAAGTGGCTTGCGGACGACGAAAAAGCCGCACTCCAGGCGCAGCTTGATAAGGAGCAACAGGGCATTAAGGCGGTGCGCAACTACGGCGAGGCGTTCCGCTCGCGTAACGTTGTACTGCTGTGCCTGCAATATTTTGCCTGGAGCATTGGCGTGTACGGCTTTGTGCTGTGGCTGCCGTCGATTATCCGCAGCGCTGGCACAACCGGAATGGACATGGTTGAGGTCGGCTGGCTGTCATCCGTACCCTATCTGGCCGCCACTATCGCAATGATTGCCGTGTCCTGGGCCTCAGACAAGCTGCAAAACCGTAAGCTGTTTGTCTGGCCACTGTTGCTGATTGGCGGGCTGGCGTTTATCGGCTCCTGGGCCGTGGGGGCCAGCAATTTCTGGCTATCGTATACGTTGCTGGTGATTGCCGGTGCGGCGATGTATGCCCCGTACGGACCGTTTTTTGCCATCATCCCTGAAATGCTGCCGAAGAATGTGGCCGGTGGCGCGATGGCGCTGATTAACAGCATGGGCGCGCTCGGCTCGTTCTTTGGCTCCTGGTTTGTCGGCTATCTCAACGGCGCAACCGGCAGCCCGGCGGCCTCCTATATTTTCATGGCCGTGGCGCTGTTTGCCTCGGTGGGATTAACGCTTATCGTCAAACCTGCCGAGAATCAAAAAACACTGCCCCCTGGTGCGCACAGCCACGCCTGATGCAAACGGGGCGGTAAATGCCGCCCCGTGAGCTATGCTCAAAGGCCTGGATTACCCATGCGCCCCTGGCCCGACGTACACAAGAGAACAGACAATGAAAGACAATGTCATCCTGTACAAATCCCTCCCTGCCGACGACCTGCTCACGCGCCTGGAAGCCCATTTCACCGTCACGCAGGTGAACGGTCTTGGCCCTGACACGGTAGCTCAGCACGCACAGGCATTTGCTAACGCGCAAGGTCTTATTGGCTCCGGCGGCAAAGTCGATGAAGCGTTACTCGCTAAGATGCCCAAATTACGTGCCTGCTCAACCATTTCTGCCGGTTACAATACCTTTGACGTTGACGCGCTGACCCGGCGCGGCATCCCACTCATGCACACACCCGACGCCCTGACCGAAACCGTGGCAGATACCCTGATGACGCTGGTGCTGACAACGGCCCGTCGTGCCGTTGACGTCGCTGAAAGAGTGAAAAGAGGTGAATGGACCGGCAGTATCACACCAGACTGGTTCGGCACTGACGTGCACCATAAAACGATGGGTATTGTCGGCATGGGGCGCATCGGCATGGCGCTGGCGCAGCGCGCGCACTTTGGTTTTAGCATGCCGATTCTCTATAACGCACGCCACCAGCACCCGGAAGCTGAAGCACGCTTTAACGCCCGCCTGTGCAGCCTGGACGACCTGCTTGCCCAGGCCGACTTCGTTTGCCTGGTGCTGCCGCTGACTGATGAAACCCATCACCTGATTAGCAGCGCACAGCTTGCCAGAATGAAACCGACGGCCATTATTATCAACGGCGGGCGCGGTCCGGTGCTGGATGAACAGGCGCTGATTGCGGCGTTACAGGCGGGCATTATCCACGGTGCCGGGCTGGACGTGTTTGAGCACGAGCCACTGCCAGTGGACTCGCCGCTACTGAGCATGCCAAACGTAGTCGCGTTTCCGCACATCGGCTCCGCCACCGCGCAAACGCGCTACGATATGGCCGCGACCGGCGTAGAGAATCTGATTAATGCGATGACCGGGAAGTTAGAGAAAAACTGTGTGAATCCAAAGGTGGGGATAAGTAGCAAGTGATCCGGTAAACCGTTCGTCTCAGAAAAATCAAACCAGACAACATAGTGGTGGTGTCCACAGGGGATATTCTGGTGACATTAAGTGCTACATGAACTTATTAAGAAGACGAAATATTATTAACGGCCAGCCCGACGCATGAGTCGTGCTGGCCGTTTAAAACCACACGGCGTTTAATAATCGCTATGTGAGGGTGTCAACCCATAGATAAGCGTTAGAAAAATACCTGTATTACATCATTGCATGTAATTAGTTGTACCCACCTGGCTCATAATATTCCACGGTTTTTGTGAGGTGTAATGCAGGTATCGCAGGATATATCGCTGCCCCCTTCTCGCCAAATGGTTCATAAAAGCAATGCCCGGTTACACTTGCAGAAGGCGGGGCTGAACTGAGACTCTCGCCGGTATAATACATTTTATCATCCGTAAGATCTTTGAAGTAAACAACATACCTTTGGCTTAAACGCAAATAACCTTCCGGGGTCAAGAAATCGAGTTGATCATCAGGTTCGATACCACCAGACATTTTCTTATATCGCCCGTCAATAACATCACCAAATTTTGCCTTATACAAGCTATAACAGATTTCTTTCGATAACACATTAATATCCATAGGAATTCCTTTTAAAATATAAGAAATATACTTAATACAGGGTCAAGACGTTTTTATAAACAGCGCATTACCATGCGCGATAACATTTCGCCGCATTCAAGCTGGAGCGATAGGAAGTGGTAGGATAATCCGTGATTGAGGCATCAACAAATGGCTCAAGGTATGCGTCATCTCCCGCCGTTGGCGCCCGTTGCATATCCCAGACCACATAATATGTCTTTGCAAGAGACAGATGATTGATTGCCATCGTATAGTTCATTTTACGGTGAATAACCCCGTTTTCATCAGCATCACTTGCACTCTCAGTGTTAAATACACCGGTCATTTTCATATAGATATCATCAATAATATCGCCAGTTTCTGCTTTATAAAGACGATACAAGGTTTCCAGAGGTAAAGTGTCAGCCATAAAAATCTCCTTATTTATTTTTAATCCCAGACCGTTGCCTGGACGTTCATTATATTTAAAAGCCTGAGATTACACATGCGGTCCGCAGAAAGTTTTTAATATTTAATTAATTTAAAATCAATTGGTTACAGGTATGCCTGCGGTCCGCGCACCGGCAAATGCGGACCGCAAAAAGCGCATTAATAATTAATTAAAAAAATCAGAGAGAATAACTTTTTCCTGGCACCAGACTCGCTGCTTTTTAACAAAAAATGTCGTTTTCAAACTAAAAAGTCGCACCAGCAAGAATAATGAGATTTTATCTCGCGAACACACTTAAGTTTTAAATAAATTAATACCTGGCACTGAGGAGCAATATTTGTCCATATAAGCGTAGGTACTTATGCGTTTCTTATAAACCACCGGTAAGAAACATACCCGAGGTGCGGTACACACCCCCTGAAGGTACGGTGCGGATAACCCTGGGAATCAGGCTATAAGGCCAGAACTGAGGCTAAGAAAAGTAGGCTGAATAAAGAAAGGCAGGCAAAACATCCCCCGCCTGGCAGCGGGGGAAGAAAGATTACTTCAGTGAATCCATCAGCGCGCCGTAAGCCTGGTTAAAGGCCTGATGCTGCGCCGACAGCGGGCCAATCAGGCTATTGTACTGGCTTGCCTGCTGGCTGGTTGGGAACTGAATGCCGTCAGCCACAAAGCTCACGCGCGTGCCCTGCTGGGCGACAAAATCACCGACCTGCACCAGCTGCTGGGTTAAGGTCTGTGCCGCCGGGATGAGCGGCTGCATGGCATTTGCCGGGCCAGTGACGATTTTCTCATATGCCGCATCGAACGCTTTTTTCAAGTCATCCGGCTGCTTAAGGCTTGAGCGCGTACTGTCAGCCTGCATTTTTGCGCTTTCAATCTGCTGGCTCAGAATACCTAAACCACCGCCAATCTGGCGCAGCGGCTCGCGCTGGGTCATATAGTCCTGCGGCACGCGAATCGCGTTAACGCTGTCGACCACCGGTTTAACACCGTTATCCAGCGCCTGATTCAGCTGGCGTGAAAAGCCATAAAGAATGGCGTAATCAGAGGCAAATGGCCCAAACTGCTTCTTCTGATCTGCCGTAAGCGTTGGCAGACGCTCGCCGCTGCGCATCGCGGTATTTTGCAAAAAGCTGATAAACGCCTTGCGCTGATCGCCTTCTTTATCAAAACAGCCACTCAGGGTAACCACCACAAAGAGCGCCATAAACGGCGCAAACCAGCGGGACAAGGACTTACCTGTCACCATCATTTTTACTCCTTTCAACAAGGGACGCACGGCCGTGCTTTAACGCTGACAAGAATAGTCCAACAACGTGTCGCAGGATAGACTCGATACCGATTTTTCGTTGCGGCCAGCATGTTAATTTCATGTTAATCCAGTCACAAAATCGTCTGTTAATTATACCGCCGGATATATCGTTAATACATTGATTCTATGGACCTAAACTAAAGAAGACGCTGCTAACACCGCTAAAGAGTACGATTATCGCACACTAACACACGGCGGCAGGATTGCCCGGCTGACCGCGCTCTGCTTTGATTAAAGAGCGATTAACGACACTTTGTGCGTTAATCGCACAATATCACCGCAACCGCACCAGAGCAGGAACGGCCCGATGAACAACACAACTCGCATCGACATTCAGCGCTTTATCAACGATAGCCCGTTTTCCCGCTATCAGTGGCTTATCCTCGCGCTGTGCTTCATTACTGTCGCGATTGATGGCTTTGACACCGCTATTATTGCCTTTATCGCCTCAGACCTGGTGCAGGAATGGGGCGTACAAAAAGCCGATCTGGGTCCTGTGATGAGCGCAGCCCTGATAGGCCTTGCCGTAGGTGCGCTTACTGCCGGGCCACTGGCTGACCGCGTCGGGCGCAAAAAGGTGCTGGTGCTGTCCATTTTTGTCTTTGGCAGCTTTAGCCTGCTGACAGCATTTGCCACCAGTCTTAACTCGCTCGCGCTACTGCGCTTTCTCACCGGTCTTGGTCTGGGTGCCGCCATGCCAAACGCGGCCACGCTAATGTCGGAATACGCGCCTGAACGCAGACGTGCACTGCTGGTGAACCTGATGTTTGTGGGCTTCCCGATAGGTTCATCAATGGGGGGGTTTATCTCCGCCTGGCTGATTCCACATTTTGGCTGGCAGAGCGTGCTCATTCTGGGTGGTGTAATGCCACTCGTACTGGCCGTGGTGTTGATATTTTGTCTGCCTGAATCGGCACGCTTTCTGGTAGTACACCATAAGTCGCAGGCGCAGATAGCCGCCATTCTTAAGCGTATCGCCCCGCTGGCACAAAATCCGTATTTTGTGCTCAATGAAACAGGCCAACCCGAGAATGAGGCGAAATCGGCCATTGGCGTCATTTTCTCGCCACGCTATGTGGTTGGCACCGTCATGCTATGCCTGACCTACTTTATGGGCCTGCTGATTTTCTACATGCTGACCAGCTGGCTACCGCTATTGATTCGCGAAACCGGTGCCAGCCTGCGCGAAGCCTCTATTATTACCGCCCTGTTCCCGCTTGGCGGCGGTATCGGTGTGCTGATTATCGGTGCGCTAATGGACCGCCTTAATGCCAATAAAGTCGTGGCAATCGGTTACTTACTCACCGGGGTATTTGTCTGCCTGATCGGTTTTGCCACCAGTAGCCTGGTCCTGATGGGCCTGGCGGTCTTCATTGCGGGCACCATTATGAACGGCGCACAGTCTTCAATGCCCGCGCTGGCCGCCGGTTTCTACCCAACACATGGCCGCGCCACCGGTGTTGCATGGATGCTCGGCATCGGGCGCTTTGGCGGTATCCTCGGCGCGTTCAGTGGTGCACTGCTGCTGGAGCACCAGTTGTCGTTTCGTACTATCTTTATGCTGCTGGCAATTCCTGCTGTGCTCTCGGCACTGGCGCTGATGGTAAAATATCGCGCCAGCCTGCGTACACCTCAGACGGATGCCGGTCTTACTAAAGCCGCACAGAAAGCGTAATTTCTCCCCCCGGCGGTCTTCACCGCCGGATTTTTTTCAGAAATATTATCCATTCATTCAGCGTGTTATTAACGCCCGATTCTGATTAAGCACGATCGGCCACGTTCACCGCCTGCCAGACTTACATTTAAGAACTATCTTAAAGAATACTATTTACGCCCGTTCTGGCGACCCGGAAGCGGAAGGACACCTTTGCCGCTTTGCTCCTAAGCCGTTGACGTTATCAAGGAGTTCTCATGGAATTGAAAGATCCTGTTTCTGAGTTACTGAATAACCTCGAATCTATCGTTTTTCAAAAAACAGAACGCACCGTCGGGCGCACGCATCCCGATACGTTTAGCGAATTTATGGCATTGCGTGACAGTACAGGACTCGAAGACAAAGAATTTGCCCAGGTGATGGGCGTGAGCGTCACCACGGTAAGGGAATGGGCTGAACGCCGCGTCAGGCCATCTGGCGCAGAGCTGAAGCTGCTACGTCTGTTACAGGCCAACCCGCGGCTGAGTAAACAGTTAATGGAATGATGCCTTCAGCGGCACAGCCCCGGCTGGCGGTTGTGCCATTCAGGTTAATCCAACGCCTCACCGTTACTGGCAATCACTTTCTGATACCATCCAAAAGATTTCTTTTTACGCCGCACCAGCGTGCCGCTGCCGTCATCGTTACGATCGACGTGAACAAAACCGTAGCGTTTACTCATTTCGCCGGTTGAGGCTGAAACCAGATCAATACAACCCCAGCTGGTGTAGCCCATCAGCTCTACGCCGTCGGCAATCGCCTCGGCCATCGCGTTAATATGCTCACGCAGGTAGCTAATGCGGTAATCGTCATGGATTTGCCCATCGGCGGTAATCTCATCATATGCGCCAAGCCCGTTTTCCACCAGAAACAGCGGCTTCTGGTAGCGGTCATACATCATATTCATGGTGATGCGCAGTCCCAGCGGATCAATGCCCCAACCCCACTGGCTTTGTTCAATCCACGGATTTTTCAGCGACTTCACCACGTTGGCAGCACTGCTGTTGCCGTCATTCATATCGGCCGAGGCGCAGCGTGAGGCATAGTAGCTAAATGAAACGAAATCGACGGTATTTTTCAGGATTGCGGCATCTTCTGGCTGCATCTCCACAGAGATGCCTTTCTCAGCGAACATGCGCGCCGCCCAGGCCGGGTAAGTTCCGCGCGCCTGCACGTCGATAAAAAACAGATTTTCCCGGTCTTTTTCCAGCGCGGCCCACACGTCCTGCGGCTTGCAGGAATACGGATAAAAGTTACCGCCTGCCAGCATGCAACCGACCTGGTTTTGCGCATTCACCTCATGGGCTATCTTTGTCGCCAGCGCACTGGCAACCAGCTCATGGTGTGCAGCCTGGTATTTTACCTGCTCGTGGTTTTCACCTTCCTCAAACGCCAGCCCGGCACCGGAAAACGGGCTGTGCAGCAGGATGTTGATTTCATTAAAGGTCAGCCAGTATTTCACCAGGCCGTCAAACGCCTCGAAACAGGTGCGGGCGTAGCGGGTAAAAAACTCGACCATTTTACGGTTACGCCACGAGCCGTAATGCGTGACCAGATGCATCGGCACATCGAAATGACACAACGTCACCAGCGGTTCAATGCCATAGCGGCGGCACTCTTCAAATACCGCACGGTAAAACGCAATGCCTTCTTCATTTGGCGACAGTTCATCGCCGTTGGGATACAGACGGCTCCAGGCAATGGAGGTACGAAATACCTTAAAGCCCATTTCCGCCATCAGCGCGATGTCTTCTTTATAGCGATGGTAAAAATCAATCGCCTCGTGGCTTGGGTAAAACTCATCGTCGCGCAGCGTAAAGCGCTTTTCCTGCCCCAGCTTCACCGCCAGACGCTGTGGGCCGTGCGGGATCATATCCACCGTGGTCAGGCCCTTGCCACCTGCAAGATATGCGCCCTCAGCCTGGTTGGCCGCCAGTGCCCCGCCCCATAAAAACCCCGCAGGGAATCTCGTTTGTGACATCTCTAACCTCTTCAATTTAGGGCTGCGCCGCGCGAACCGTGGCCGCTGCGGGCTGTGCCTGTGGCTTTTTAGCCGCCTCTGGCGGTGCCAGCGGAATATCCTCAAATCCTAAAATCAGCGTGAGCACAAAGGAGAGCACTACGGCCAGCACCATGACGCCAATCACCCACAGCACGGTGACCGGATTGGCCGGGTCAAAGAACTGCACGCTGGTAAAAAGCCCTGGTGATGCCATTGAATGGCTGGCAAGCCCGCCAATACCGGCAACGGCACCACAGATAAAGCCGCTAATCAGGCTCGCTATCAGCGGGCGTTTAAGCCGTACCGCCACGCCATAAAGCGCAGGTTCAGAAATACCGGCAACAATGGCCGAGGCCGCCGCAGCCAGCGCCGTCTGGCGCAGTTCCGGGTTTTTGGTCCGTACCGCTACCGCCAGCGACGAACCGCCGAGCGACAGGTTGGCACCAATTTCTGAGGGCATCACCATGCCTTCTTTGCCGGTTTCAGCAATGGTCTGGATGATGGTTGGCGTAAACACGCGGTGCATGCCGGTCATGACCAGAAGCGGCCACAGCGCGCCCATAATGGCGACAGATAACCAGCCCAGGTAGCCGTGTATGGTGTACACCAGTGCCGAAATGCCGCTGCCAATCCAGATACCGAGCGGCCCAATCAGCAAAATCGCAACCGGTGCGGCGACCAGTACAATCAGCATCGGCTTAAGGAAGTTTTTGGTCACGGCAGGCGTAATACGGTCAATGCCCCTCTCAATCCACGACAGGATCCAGGTCATGCACAGCGCCGGGATCACCGTGTAGGTATATTTGACCGCCGTCACCGGAATATACGCAAACGTCACCACCTCGCCCGCTGCGGCTTTGCTCATCAGCTCAATAAAGCTGGGATGTACCAGCACGCCGGCAATGGCGATAGCGAGCGACATATTGGTTTTGAATTTAATGGCCGCTGACGCCGCTACCATAATAGGCAGGAAGAAGAATGCACCGTCGCCAATCACGTTGAGGATAACCAGCGTTGAGGTCCCTTTCTCCAGCACACCGGACATCTCCAGAATCATCGCCAGCAGCTTTACCATTGACCCGCCGATAATGGCCGGGATAAGCGGCGACATGGTGCCGATCAGCGCATCAAGAATGCCTGCGCCAATGCGCCGCAGCGTCAGCTTGCCTGTAACCGGCGGCGTATCCGCGCGTTGTGTCGCCAGCGCCGGTAGCCGCCTGAGCACCTCAGCAAAAGCCTCACTCACGGTATTACCGATGATGACCTGGCACTGGTTATCGCTTTGCACCACGCCGAGCACGCCGCTCGTCGCTTTAAGTGTGGCAATGTCAGCCTGCTCAGGGTTTATGAGCACAAAGCGCAGGCGTGTCATGCAGTGGGTAACGGCCTCAATATTCTCCGCTCCCCCCAGCGCCTCAATGATGGCAGCACAGGTCGCAGCATAGTTCTTTGGCATGAGTCTGTTTCTTCTCGTTGTAGGGATACCGCTGCGCAATGTTTACGCAGACTGTAAGGTTTTAGCGACCGGCGCGTGCCGTCTGTCGCGGCGTTATCACGGCGGGTCAATCCAAAACAGGAAACCGGTTCCACAAAATCATGAATATATTATTCCAACCTGACAACAAATTACCGCCAGGCTTGATGCATATTCGTGATTCAGATCGCCATTCGCACTTGTGCCGCACGGGATTTGCGTGCGCACAACGGCTGAAAAAGCATGGCTGCTGAAGTAAACTGATGCGCAGTTGGGATAAGGCAGGCGAAGTGAAAAATGACAACCATGCAGGAAGTGGCAAAGCTCGCAGGCGTATCAAAAGCCACCGTCTCGCGGGTACTGTCCGGGAAAGGTTATGTGGGTAAAGCGGCTCGTGAACGGGTGTTCAAAGCCATTGAAGAGAGCGGCTACCGCCCGAATCTGTTGGCGCGCCAGCTGGCAACCCAGCAATCGCAGACAATCGGTCTGGTGATGACCAATACGCTGTATAACGGCAGCTATTTTAGCGAATTACTCGCACAGGCGGCACACATGGCAGAAGATCATGGTCGCCAGCTGCTGCTTGCAGATGGTAAGCACAGTGCCGCCCAGGAGCGCGAAGCCATTGAGTTTTTGCTCGATTTACGTTGTGACGCCCTGGTCATTTACCCGCGTTTTCTCAGCGCTGATGAACTGGACGAGATTGTGATGAGCTACCGCCAACCGATTATGGTGCTCAACCGCAGGCTACGTAAAAACGTCAGCCACTGCATTTTTGCCGACCATCGCGCCGCAAGTCAGGCGGCGGTGGAACAACTCATCAGACGTGGTCATCGTGATATCGCGTTTATCACCGGCGCTCACGGCTCCCCTACCGCTATCGAGCGTTTGTCAGGCTATAAAGACGCGCTGGCAAAGCACGCCATCGCGCTCAACGACGCGCTAATTATTGAAGGGAAATGGACGCCAGAAAGCGGCGCCGGGGCCGTATCACAGCTGCTGGACAACGGTGCGTCGTTCAGTGCAGTGGTTGCCAGCAATGACAATATGGCTACAGGTGCCATCAAGCGCCTGCACGAGGCCGGGTTTGCGCTACCAGAGCAGGTATCGGTGATAGGCTTTGATGACATCCCTACCGCGCCGTTTATCGTGCCATCGCTTTCCAGCGTGAAAGTACCCGTGACCGAGATGGTAAAAGACACCATTAACAAGCTGCTGTTTATGCTTGAAGGCGGGGCGTTCAGCGCAAGCAGCGCGTTTACGGGCGAGCTTATTTTGCGTGAGTCGGTAGCAAACGGCCCTTTTCAAACAAAATAAAACACAGCAAAACACCGCCATTTTTCATGAAAAACCTCAAATAAGCCAAATTTTACCCAGCGGCTGACTCAAACAGACAGGCAATAAAAAACGGCTCCCTCGGGAGCCGTTTTTACCTGTACAACGCAACGGTTACTGCAACAGCGAGATATCCGCCACTTTCAGGAACAACTCACGCAGGTTCGCCAACAGCGTCAGACGGTTGATGCGCAGGTCTTTGTCGTCGGCGTTAACCATCACCTTGACAAAGAACTCATCCACCGGCTCGCGCAGGTTCGCCAGCTCCACCAGCGCTTCCTGGTAGCGACCTTCAGCGTAGTACGGCGCCAGCTTGTCGCGCAGCGCGGTCACCTGCATTGCCAGGCGAATCTCCTCATTCTCTTTAAGGACAGAAGCCTGAACACGCTCGTTCAACTGCTCACTGGATTTAGCAAGAATGTTGGACACACGCTTGTTGGCCGCTGCCAGCGCGGCCGCAGCGTCCAGCGTGCGGAAGTGCGTTACCGCCTTCACGCGTGCATCAAAGTCTGCCGGGCGGGTCGGACGACGGGCCAGCACGGCCTGGATGGTATCCACGGCGTGGCCTTCTTCCTGATACCAGGCGCGGAAGCGGCCCAGCATAAAGTCGATAACGTCATCGATAACGTTGGCATTGGTAAGTTTGTCGCCGTACAGGCGCACCGCTTCAGCGGTCAGCGTCTGCAGGTCCAGCGGCAGGTTCTTCTCAACGATGATACGCAGCACGCCGAGTGCGGCACGACGCAGCGCAAACGGGTCTTTGTCACCCTTCGGATGCTGACCAATGCCGAAGATGCCCGCAAGGGTATCCATTTTATCGGCAATCGCCACCGCGCAGGAAACCAGGCTTGACGGCAGTTCATCCCCGGCAAAACGTGGCATGTACTGCTCGTTAAGCGCCAGCGCCACGTCTTCGGCTTCGCCGTCGTGACGCGCGTAGTGCATGCCCATCACGCCCTGGGTGTCAGTGAACTCAAACACCATGTTGGTCATGAGATCGCACTTAGACAGCAGGCCCGCGCGCGTCGCGTGGTTCACGTCCGCGCCAATCTCACGCGCAATCCAGCCAGACAGCGCTTCAATGCGGTCAGTTTTGTCGCGCAGCGTACCCAGCTGCTGCTGGAACAGCACGGTTTGCAGACGCGGCAGGTTGTCTTCAAGGCGTTTTTTACGGTCGGTATTAAAGAAGAATTCGGCGTCTGCCAGGCGCGGGCGCACCACTTTCTCGTTACCGGCGATGATCTGCTGCGGGTCTTTGGAGTCAATGTTGGCCACAAAGATAAAGTTCGGCAGCAGTTTGCCGTCATTGCCATACACCGGGAAGTATTTCTGGTCACCCTTCATGGTGTACACCAGCGCTTCGGCAGGCACGGCGAGGAATTTTTCTTCGAATTTCGCCGTCAGCACCACCGGCCATTCAACCAGCGAGGTCACTTCTTCAAGCAGGCTGTCGCTGAGATCGGCCTTGCCGCCAATCTGGCGCGCGGCTGCTTCGGCATCGGCTTTAATCTGCGCCTTACGCGCTTCGTAGTCAGCCATCACTTTGCCGCGCTCCAGCAGAATCTGCGGATACTGATCGGCGTTATCGATGGTAAAAGACGGCTCGCCCATAAAGCGATGGCCGCGAATCACGCGGTCAGACGCAATACCCAGCACAGTGGCAGGCAGCAGTTTGTCGCCCAGCAACAGCGTGACGGTGTGAACCGGGCGCACAAAGTGCACGTCGGAGGCACCCCAGCGCATCAGTTTTGGAATCGGCAGTTTAGCCAGCGCGCGGCTGACCATATCCGGCAACAGTGCGTCGCTGCTTTCGCCCTGGACGTTGGCGCGATAAAGCAGCCACTCGCCTTTATCGGTGACCATACGCTCGGCCTGGTCCACGGTGATACCGCAGCCACGCGCCCAGCCTTCGGCCGCTTTGCTCGGATTGCCGTCGGCATCAAACGCCTGGGCGATAGCCGGGCCGCGTTTTTCCACCACGCGATCGGGTTGTGCGGCAGCAAGTTGCGCCACTTTCAGCGCCAGGCGGCGCGGCGCGGCAAACCACTGTACGTCGCCGTGGGCAATGCCCGCGCCGTCCAGTTCAGCGGTAACATTAGCAGCAAAGGATTCAGCCAGGCTGCGCAGTGCTTTCGGTGGCAGCTCTTCAGTGCCAATTTCCACCAAAAAAGTATTCTCAGACATGGCGGCCTCTTACTTCTTATTGTTGTTGCACATCGGGAAACCCAGCGCCTCACGGGAGGCGTAGTAGGCTTCGGCCACGGCTTTGGTCAGCGTACGAATGCGCAGAATATAGCGCTGGCGTTCGGTCACAGAAATGGCTTTGCGGGCATCAAGCAGGTTAAAGCTGTGCGCCGCTTTCAGAATGCGCTCGTAGGCCGGCAGCGGCAGCGGTTTTTCCAGCGCCAGCAACTGCTGTGCTTCTTTCTCGTACTGCTCAAAGCAGGTGAACAGGAAGCCCACATCGGCGTATTCGAAGTTGTAGGTCGACTGCTCCACTTCGTTCTGGTGGAACACGTCGCCATAGGTGGTTTTACCCAACGGGCCGTCGCTCCAGACCAGATCGTACACGCTGTCCACGCCCTGGATGTACATGGCGAGGCGCTCAAGGCCATAGGTGATTTCGCCGGTCACCGGCTTACACTCAAGGCCGCCTACCTGCTGGAAGTAGGTAAACTGTGTGACTTCCATGCCGTTGAGCCATACTTCCCAGCCAAGACCCCAGGCACCCAGGGTTGGGTTTTCCCAGTTGTCTTCGACAAAGCGGATATCGTGAATGGTCGGGTCCAGACCCAGCTCTTTCAGGGAACCGAGATACAGCTCCTGGATATTGTCCGGTGATGGCTTGATAACCACCTGGAACTGGTAATAATGCTGTAAACGGTTTGGGTTTTCGCCATAGCGGCCATCGGTCGGACGGCGCGAAGGCTGAACATAAGCAGCGGCCATTGGCTCCGGGCCAAGCGCACGCAGGCAGGTCATGGGGTGAGAGGTGCCTGCGCCGACTTCCATGTCCAGAGATTGAACAATGGTGCAGCCCTGGCTAGCCCAGTAATCCTGTAAGGTCAGGATCAGGCCCTGGAAGGTCTTTGTATCAAACTTTTGCATAATAGTTTCGTGTGCGATACGCGCAATATCATTACGGAAACGGCCAGTATACCCGCACAAAGGCAGATATACAGCCAGAAAAGGCAGCTAATTTTGCCGAAACATCAGCCAGAAAAGCCACCTGCCTTTAGCGCATGGACAAGTGCAGGAACTGCCCTTCGGGGTCAAAGGTACAGGTAAAGCCTTCCTCACGCCCGGTACGCCCTGGCATTTCATAACTGCCCTGAAACGCCTCGAACCCCTGCACCTGAATCTGCTGCGCCTCGGTGTTATAGCGCCGCGCCGCCTCATCTTTGCACACCTGCTCCATCGTCAGGGTGCGCGCCGCGCTCATGGGCGTTTTTTGCGCATTCCTGGGCGGTGCATCTTGCTCCTGAGCCGTACAGCCTGCCAGCGCAACACTGCCCAGCGCCAGTATTGCTATCATCATAGGTTTCATTACGTTGTCTACCCGCTACCATTTTTATTGTTTTTACGCACCCGCTTACAGGCTGAATGCCTGAATAGTGAAGCGTATTTTGTGAATGCGGTCAAAACTCAGACTGGCCCGAGTGCCTTACACCCCGCCCAACCGTCACACTGGCTGTTGGTAAAAACAGTACAGAGGAACTGATGCAGCAAAAAATTAACTGGATAGATAATCTGCGCGGGATAGCCTGTCTGATGGTCATTACCATCCACACCACCACCTGGTACCTCAATAACGCTAACAGCATCAGTATGCCGAGCTGGACCCTCGCTAATGTCCTCGACTCCGCCTCCCGCGTCTGCGTTCCCGTGTTTTTTATGATTTCCGGTTATTTGTTCTTTGGTGAACGCAGCGCCCGGGGGCGACATTTTTTGCGCATCGGCCTGTGTATTGTGTTCTACAGCGCCGTAGCGCTGCTTTACATCTGGCTTTTTACGCCCATCAGCGTCAGTAAATCCTTTCTTTATTTGCTGCAAAAACCGGTGTTCTATCACCTGTGGTTTTTCTTTGCACTGCTCATCGTTTACCTGCTTTCCCCCCTGATAGAGGTCAAGCGTGTCGGCATAAAAACGCTGCTGCCACTGCTGGTGATTCTCGGCGTGCTGGCTAACCCCAACACGGTAGCGCAAAAAGCACAGGGTTTTCAGTGGCTACCAGTGAACCTGTTTATTGAAGGCGATACCTTTTACTACGTGCTTTATGGCCTGCTTGGCCGCGCCATTGGCGTCATGCAAACCGACAAAAAAGGCGTGGGCCTCGCCTCAGCGCTGGTGTTTACCCTGTGTGTTGCCGCTATCGCCACGGGTACCCGCCATGAGCTTAACGTGCGCGGTAACTTCGCCGACACCTACTATCTTTACGCCGGGCCACTGGTGTTTGTCGCCTCAATAAGCCTGCTGTTGTTGGCAAAAAGCTGGCTCAACCAACGCCCCTTACCCGGGCTTGCGGTGATTTCACGCCATTCGCTGGGTATTTACGGCTTTCACGCCCTGTTGATTCACTTTCTGCGTACTCACGGACTGGATATAAAACAGTGGCCGGTGCTGGATATGGCGTGGGTGTTTACCGTAACCCTCGGCGGCAGCCTGCTGCTGGCACTGGGGCTGCGCCGTCTCGACAGGCACAGGCTGGTCAGCTGACTCTCTGCCAGAAAAAAGGCTCCGCACGCGGAGCCTTCGTTCATGTTTACAGATTTTCGTCCGGCAGTTCCGGGTTATCACGCGGCTGGCCTAACAGGCGGCTGCCGCTGTCGCGCACGTTCTTCTGCACCGCAATTGAGCCATACAGGCACAAAAAGAACGCCAGTCCGTAAAAACCTTTCTCGCTCAGGAGCAGTTCGGCATTCCACAGGCCTACCAGCAGCAGTGCGACAGAAACCACAAACGCCGCCAGGCAGGCACCGTAATACAGTGCCGTCGTTGGCACGTTTTCAATGCGGTCACGTACGGTTTTTTGCAGTGAGATGGCGGCAAACAGCCCGAGCACCAGCACAGCAAAGTAATAGCCTTTCTCATTAAGCTGCATCTGCGCGTTCCACAGGCCAACAAGGTACGCCGCCGCGCCGCCCAAAAGCGCAATCCATGACGCTACGTTAAACGCAGCTGAGGTCTTCACTGCCTGATTTTCCATTACTCAACATCCCTATACTTATTGATGCGAGCATTCTTAACCCTATTTTTTGCGAAAGTAAATCGCATGAATTATTAAAACGCCTGGCAATGATAACCATCGGGAATAATACCCGGCAGTTATTCGCTCAGTAAATCATTCAGGACATCAACGGTTTGAGTTGCTCATACAGTGCGCTGAACGTCTGTCGCCGCTCGAGGTACTGCTGATGACGCGCACGGTCAGGCGTGTGGCGCGGCGTGGTCTATCAGGGGCTGGAAACCGCTCCCGAGCACTGGCAGCACGCCCAGAACCGTCTGGCCGACTGGCTGCAAACACTGCCGCCCCAGACGGGCATCATTGCCGTGACCGACGCGCGCGCCCGCCACCTGTTGCAGGCGTGCGAGCATTTACATATTCCGGTGCCGGAAAAACTGTGTGTGATAGGCATTGATAATGAAGAGCTGAGTCGCTATCTGTCGCGCGTAGCGCTCTCTTCAGTGGCGCAGGGCGCACGGCAGATGGGCTACCAGGCAGCACGGCTGTTACACCAGCTGCTGGCCGGGCAACCTCTGGCATTGCAGCGCATTCTGGTCCCGCCGCTAAGCGTTGTGGCGCGCCGTTCGACGGACTACCGCTCGCTGCGCGATCCGGCGGTCATCCAGGCCATGCACTTTATCCGTAACCATGCCTGTAAGGGCATCAAAGTTGAGCAGGTTCTGGACGCTGTCGGCATCTCCCGCTCCAATCTTGAAAAACGTTTTAAGGAGGAGTCCGGCGAAACCATTCATGCCGCGATTCACGCTGAAAAGCTGGAAAAAGCGCGCGGTCTGCTGGCCTCAACCACGCTGCCGATTAATGAGATTTCACAAATGTGCGGTTACCCCTCGCTGCAATATTTCTATTCGGTATTTAAAAAAAGCTATGACAGCACGCCACGGGAGTATCGCGACCACGCCGCAACAGATTCGCGCGCCTGAGAGTGGGATTAGCCTTTGCGCAAAGTGGATAGCCAAAACGCAGCATAAAAAAATGCCGGGCAAGCAGCGCTTCCCGGCATGATTGTTAAACGGACAAAATCAGTTCACAGCGGTCATCAGATGCTTATTGCCCTGATACATGGTCAACAGGAAGTTGTTGTAGCTCGTCCCTTTGGTCGAGTACCCCTTCAGTTTGTGGATCATGTTGCTCGCCGTCAGCTCCTGGTCGGCCTTGCGCAACTGCGCGCGGGAGCTTCGGAATGACTTGTACGCCGGATGGGTGTTCAGGTTATTCACGTAAGCATTCACCGACTCCTTGACCGAGGTGAAATGCAGATAGCCTTTCACCTTGCCAGGTTCGCTGTTGCAGCTGCTACGCGAACACTTCATACCAAACAAATTGGTATTGGTGCGCGCAAGCTTCGACGTACCCCAGCCGCTTTCCGCCGCCGCCATAGTTGCAACCATGCTGCTCGGGATAATATCCACGCGCTCCAGCAAAGCATTCCACGGGATCTGGCGCGTGTTGCCATTCCAGGACACTTTGTAGCGCGAGGCAAGCTGCTGTAAGCGTTGACGTTCAGAAGGCGCCCAACGGCCGTCGTACTGCTTTGAAATCAGCCAGTTGCGATCGGCGGTGATAGCAGCGTTCTGCTTAGAAATGTAGGGCATAACAGTCCGGAGAAATGCTTTTTTCCTTTTCGTTCCGGAAGGGTATTGTCGCAAGTCAGGAAGTGAACTGCTTACACTATTGCGAGAATACTCTTTTTTACTGCTGGCCAACAATTTGCCGTTACTTTGCGTTGTTAGGGATGTATGACTCGTTTTTTCTGCCGCGTGCTTCGTTGCCAGAACCTCTCCTGAGAAACCCAGCGTAAGCGACATGAGTAACACAGCCCCGAACGATCGGTAGCGTGTTGATATCATTATCTCTCCTGGTTGGATGCGGTGCTAAACAGCAGCCACAACTATCACCATAAAATAACTCATGGTGCGCAGATAGTATCAAAAATACCCACTTTGCACAGTATATGAATAGACCAATTTCGAAATCTTATCGCGCTCCTGAGACCTGAGTCAGACTAAAACACTATTTAATTAGTAAGTTAGCCGGATAAACCCGATGAAAACAGGCTCCCTGACTCAGCCTCAACCCTGCGCCCCTTTTTCGCGGCTTCAGGATGAGCATTTTATGCGCGACGCATGCCAGACTCTTAAAAAAACACTACAGGAATAAACAGCATGAAACCTCTGGTCCTCTCACTCCTGTTGTTCCCCTGCCTGGCACTGGCGCAGTGGTCTGTCCCCGGCCTCCCGCCCTTTAGCGAACACAGCCCCGGCGTTTTCACAACCGATGCAAAGCTCGCGAAGGGTACGCTCCCTTTGAGGCTCAGTTTTGACCAACAGTGCTGGCAGCCCGCAGAAGTCATAAAACTCAACCAGATGCTGTCGCTCACGCCCTGCAAGGGCGATGCGCCAGGCTGGCGGCTTTTTCGCGACGGCGTTTATCACATTGCGCTTGATACCCGATCCGGTACGCCAACGCTGCGCCTGTCGGTACAAAGTCCGCAGGATGCGCCAGCGGCCGCTGTTGCACAGTGCGTAAAATGGGACGGCAAACCCGTCACGGTTAACGTTAGCCAGAGCTTTAGCGAGGGCAGCCTCGTGCGCGATTTCTACAGCGGCCAGACGGCAAAGGTTAAAAACGGCAGCGTGACGCTGCTACCTGCGCCTGAAAGCCACGGGCTGCTGTTGCTGGAGCGCGCCAGCACCGACGCTCCCGCCGCCTTCTCCTGGCAAAACGCCACCGTCTACTTTGTGCTGACCGACCGCTTTGCTAACGGCAACCCGGAAAATGACCGCAGCTATGGCCGCCAGCCGGACGGCATGGCGGAAATCGGCACTTTTCACGGTGGCGACCTCGCGGGACTGACGCAAAAGCTCGACTATCTGCAACAGCTTGGCGTCAACGCGCTGTGGATTAGCTCGCCACTGGAGCAAATCCACGGTTGGGTTGGTGGCGGTGAGAAGGGGGATTTCCCACACTACGCTTACCACGGCTATTACCCGCTTGACTGGACCCGGCTTGATGCCAACATGGGCCGCGAAGCAGACTTGCGTAAACTGGTTGATGAAGCGCACCGGCGCGGCATTCGCGTGCTGTTTGACGTGGTGATGAACCATGCCGGTTACGCAACGCTTGCTGATATGCAGGAATTTCACTTCGGCGCGCTGTGGCTTGAGGGTGAAGCACAAGAAAATACCCTCGGCACACGCTGGACCGACTGGCGACCAGGCCCTGGCCAGAGCTGGCACAGTTTTAATGACTACATCAACTTTGGTGACAAAGCCGCCTGGGATAACTGGTGGGGCAAAGCCTGGATTCGTACCGATATCGGTGATTACGATAACCCCGGTTTTGACGATCTCACGATGTCGCTGGCGTTTTTACCGGATATAAAAACCGAATCCACGCAGCCATCCGGTCTGCCGCATTTCCTGCGCAACAAGCCCGATACCGCAGCGCGGGCAATAGCTGGTTTCACACCCCGTGACTATATCGTTCACTGGCTCACTCGCTGGGTGCGTGACTTTGGTATTGATGGTTTTCGCGTGGATACCGCCAAACACGTCGACAAGGCCAGCTGGCTGGCGCTGAAAAACAAGGCAAACGTCGCACTGGCAGCCTGGAAACAGGCTAATCCGGATAAGAAACTCGACGACGCGCCGTTCTGGATGACCGGCGAAGCCTGGGGCCACGGCGTGATGCGTAGCGACTATTACGACAGCGGCTTTGATGCCATGCTCAACTTTGACTACCAACAGCAAGCGGCTGAGGCGGTGGATTGCCTCGCCAGAATGGACGCTAACTGGCAGCAAATGGCCGACAAGTTGCAGCATTTTAACGTACTGAGCTATATCTCCTCTCACGACACGCGGCTTTTCCGTGAAGGCGGGGCGCGCGCGGCTGAACTGCTGTTGCTCGCCCCGGGTGCAGTGCAAATCTTTTACGGCGATGAAACCCTGCGTCCCTTTGGGCCAACGGGGTCAGACCCGCTGCAAGGCACCCGCTCAGACATGAACTGGGCCGATGCCAGCACAGCCCAGACCACTACGCTTGCACACTGGCGCAAGCTGGCACAATTTCGCGCCCGCCACCCGGCGACAGGCGCAGGCCAGCATCTGCCGCTCAAAGTCGAACAGGGCTACGGTTTTAGCCGCCATCGGGGGGAAGATAAAATTATTGTGGTACAGGTCACGGCACGCTGATCCACAGGGTCCCCAGGCACCTTTACGGCCCGGGGACCCTCGGGCTGCCTACACGCTATCAATACCGCTCACGATACCCCGCCCCCGGACACACCTCACAACAGAATAAAATGCTGCCATTTCAGCGTTAAGACCATACAACCACACGAAATCGTGAGCGAGCCCTGGTTTGCACCGTGCAGACTCTGGCGTTATGGTGAGCCTCTTATAACCACTCACCGACAGATTTACCGCTATGACGTTTTCACTTTTCGGCGACAAATTTACCCGCCATTCAGGCATTACGCGCCTGATGGAAGATCTCAACGACGGCCTGCGTACCCCCGGCGCTATCATGCTTGGCGGCGGTAACCCGGCCAAAATTCCAGCGATGGAAGAATATTTCCAGGGACTGCTGGCTGAGATGCTCGCCAACGGTAAAGTGACCGACGCGCTGTGTAACTACGATGGTCCGCAAGGAAAAAATGATTTTCTGATTGCGCTGGCTGGTATGCTGCGTGACACGCAGGGCTGGGATATTGGACCACAGAATATTGCACTGACTAATGGCAGTCAGAGCGCGTTTTTCTATCTGTTTAACCTGTTCGCCGGCCGCATGGCCGATGGCAGCAGCAAGAAAGTGCTGTTCCCACTGGCGCCGGAGTATATCGGCTATGCCGATGCAGGACTGGAAGACGATCTGTTCATCTCCACACGCCCCAATATCGAACTGTTGCCTGACGGCCAGTTTAAGTACCACGTGGACTTCGAACACCTGCATATCGGCGATGATACCGGCATGATCTGCGTTTCTCGCCCCACTAACCCAACAGGCAATGTCATCACCGACGATGAGTTGCGTAAGCTCGACGGGCTTGCCAACCAGTACGGTATCCCGCTGGTTATCGATAACGCCTACGGCCTGCCGTTCCCGGGGATCATCTTTAGCGAAGCCTGCGCACTGTGGAACCCGAATATTATTCTGTGCATGAGCCTGTCAAAACTGGGTCTGCCGGGCAGCCGCTGCGGTATTATCATCGCCAGTGAGAAAATCATCTCCGCTATCAGCAACATGAACGGCATTGTCAGCCTGGCCCCTGGCGGCATCGGTCCGGCTATCGCCTGCGAGATGATTAAGCGCAACGATATGCTGCGCCTGTCAGAAACGGTGATTAAACCCTTCTACCAGCAGCGCGTGCAGGAAACCATCGCCATTTTACGCCGCTATTTGCCTGCCGAACGCTGCCTGATTCACAAGCCGGAAGGCGCGATTTTCCTGTGGTTGTGGTTTAAGGATTTGCCGATTTCAACGGAGCTGTTGTACCAGCGTCTGAAGGCGCGCGGCGTGCTGATGGTGCCAGGCAATCACTTCTTCCCTGGCCTTGAGAAACCGTGGCCGCACACGCAGCAGTGTATGCGCATGAACTATGTGCCGGAGCCGGAAAAAATTGAAGCGGGTGTGAAAATCCTGGCTGAAGAAATTGAGCGCGCCTGGCGCGAGGCAGACTGACAGGAGCGCCGCGGTACGTGCCGCGGCGCACAATCAGGCAAATTCCCCCAGCGCCGCGCGACGACGCTTCTCCACGCCGCTGCTGCGCAGCGCGCGGCCATCCATACAGCGCAGCGCCCCTGTCGGGCACGCTGCCACACAGGCAGGTCCGGCGCTGCGGTGCTGGCACAGGTCGCACTTCACCACGCTTAGTGGCGCAACGTCACTGTGCGCCGTCACTATATCAATAGCGCCAAACGGGCAGGCCATCATGCAGCTTTTGCAGCCGATGCAGTTCGCCTCGTGGATTTGCACCGCCTCACTCTCTGTCACCAGCGCGCCCGAGGGGCACACGCCGACGCATGGCGCATCTTCGCAGTGGCGACAGGCAACGGCAGTAGAAACGTAGCTGCCTTTAATAATGCGGATACGCGGTGTAAACGTGCGGGCGCTAACGGTGCGGCTCTGTGCATCCTGGTGGGCCATTACGCAGGCCACCTCGCAGGTGCGACAGCCAATACACTTTGCAGCATCCGCAAGAATAAAGCGGTTCATGATCCTTATCCCTCTGGCTTCCTGAACTGGAGAGTTTCACCATAACCGCACGAAAGCATATCAACTTTGATCCCGCCACGATTCAGCACGAAAACGGCCGAACCTGATTACGCCTGCAAGCTCAGGGGCATGAAGTCAGGCCCGGTGATGTTACGGATAGGCTTAAACCGCCGCTTTCCCGACTTACAGTGGATGCGGACAAAACAAAAAACCGCCCGGCACAACACCGGGCGGCTTGCGTTTGCAGCAGCGATTACATCGCCGAGCGGAATATCCCCATGATCTCTTCATGACTGGCCTGAATGGGGTTCGTCAGCGCGCAGGCATCATTGAGCGCATTGGTAGCAAGCACCGCAATGTCCTCCTCCTTCACGCCCAGCTCGCTCAGGCCCGCCGGGATTTTCACACGGCTTGCCAGCGCTTTAATGGCATCAATACACGCCTGCGCCCCCTGGTCCGCATCCATGCCCTTAACTTGCACGCCCATCGCGGCGGCACAGTCGCGCAAACGCTCGGCGGCCACTTTACTGTTAAAGCTCTGCACGTGCGGCAACAATACCGCGTTACACACGCCGTGCGGCAGGTTGTAAAAACCGCCAAGCTGATGCGCCATCGCATGCACATATCCCAGTGACGCATTGTTAAACGCCATCCCGGCCATAAACTGCGCCCAGGCCATCGCTTCGCGGGCGGCCTGGTTGTCACCGTGTTCGACCGCCATCGGCAGCGACTGCGCAATCATCGATATGGCCTTAAGCGCACAGGCGTCAGTAATGGGTGTGGCAGCCGTAGACACATAGGCTTCAATGGCATGGGTCAGCGCATCCATACCGGTTGCGGCGGTGAGTGAGGGTGGCATGCCCATCATCAGCTGCGGGTCGTTAACCGACATCAATGGCGTGACGTGCTTATCGACAATCGCCATTTTGATGTGGCGCGCTTCGTCGGTAATGATACAAAAACGCGTCATTTCCGAGGCTGTACCGGCCGTCGTGTTAATTGCCACCATCGGCAGTTGCGGTAGTTTTGACTGGTCCACGCCCTCATAGTCACGGATATCGCCGCCGTTGGTTGCCACCAGCGCAATGCCTTTCGCACAGTCGTGCGGGCTGCCGCCGCCGAGGGATATCACGCAGTCACAGTCATTCTGGCGTAGCAGTTCCAGGCCTGCTTCTACGTTAGCGGTCGTTGGGTTCGGGTGCGTTTCATCGTAAACAATGGAGCCAACGCCACGCTGCGTCAGCTCACGGCACAGCGCAGCAGGAACCTTCAATCCTGCCAGGCCGCGGTCGGTCACGATAAGCGCACGCCTGAAACCCCGGTCAGCGATAAAATCCAGCGCGTCTTTCACCGAATGCTGGCCAATCACGTTCACAGAAGGGATATAGAAAAAGGATGCAGCCATCGTACGTCTCCATGTTGTCATTAACACCATGAACTATAACGATAACGGCAGATAAAACCGTGATGGGTATGTGGTTATCAGGACCGCGCACCAGCGCGCGGCTCTGATACCTGTGAAGGGTCAGTCGGCGCTAAACAGCCGGGCGTCACGCAGCCTATGCTCGTTACCGCGCCGCCGGGTGTAACCGATACGGTTGAAGTATTCGAGAATTTGAATGGCGAGCTTGCGCCCGACGCCCAGGTTGTCGCGAAAATCAGCCGCACTGGTGGCACCGCCGTCGCGATCCAGCCTGCGGATAAGTCCGGCAAATTCGAGGATCCGATCGCGACGATAGTAGCGGTCTTTAACGATCGCGGTGATCAGCCCCTGACGTGCAGCAAGGCGCAGAAACTGACGCATTTTCTGCTCGTCCTGCCCGGTTTCGTTTGCCAGATCGCGCACCCACCACGGATCGTCACCAAATAGCGTTTCGACCTGCTCCCACAGTGCCTGCTGCTCGCCGGAAAAGCCCGGCTTGTAGCCAGGAAGCTGTAGCCAGCCCTGCTGGCTTTCCAGCAATCCTTCATGGCGCAGATGCTCAATCAGTTCCAGCACTAACGCTTCGTTTTCAGCCGGTAGCGCCATGCGCCGCAGGCGCTCGCGGCCAGGACCCGGCTGGTCGTCATGCTGCTCGTGGTAAGTGGCAAGCGTTTTTAACAGCGTCTGCTGCCAGCCTGCGGCGACTTCCGGGCTTAAGACATAATCCCCGGCGCGCAGCAGGCCGGGGCGTTGCAACAGCTTTTCCAGCCCCGGCTGCGCCAGCTGACGCCCCCAGGCGAAGGCCGGGAGCGACACCGCGCCGCGCTGTAGCCAGGCGCTGAAGGCCTGTTCGTCGTCACGCGCCTGATTCAACCCGGAGAGCCAGTCCAGAAACGGTTGGCGGCGTTTACCGCGCCGAGGCGGGTCAAGCAGCAGCACACGCGCGCCAGCAAGCGTATGGCGTGCGCTGATGTCACGCAGCACCAGTCTGTCGTTATCAGCAAGCCACAGCGGCACATCAAGCACCAGTTCAGCAAGGTCGTTTTCCAGCAACGACACGCGTCCGGTAATGTGGCTTGCCGCGTGATGTAAATGCAGCGGCTGCCACTGTTGCAATGGCGCGTGACTTTCCAGCTGCACAATCACCCGTGAGACCGGCTCTGGAGGACGCGTGGTAAGCAGCCAGTCGCCGCGCTGGATATCCGCTTTTTCAGCGTCACCGGCTATGTTAAGCGCAATACGCTGGCCTGCGTGAGCACGCTCTACCGGCTGGTTTTGCGCGTGTAGCCCGCGCACGCGCATCGGTTTATCGCTGCCCGTAAGCCACAGGCTGTCGCCCACGCTGACCTCCCCCGACAGCGCCGTACCGGTCACCACCAGCCCGGCTCCTTTTACGGTAAAGGCGCGGTCAATCGCCAGACGAAAGCGCTTATTTGCCGGATGTGGCCGTTCGGCAAGCTCGCGCAGGTGCCCGGCCAGTGCCTCAATGCCCTGTCCCTGTGTTGCGGCCGTTACAAACAGGTCGGCGTTTAACCAGCCCATTTGCGTGACGGTATCCAGCACTTCATCGCGCACTCGCGCCACCCGTTCATCGCTCACGCGATCGGCTTTGGTGAGTGCCACCGTTAACGCCGGGCGCCCGGTGAGAGCCAGAATGACGAGATGCTCCCGCGTTTGTGCCATCACGCCGTCATCACAGGCGACCACCAGCAGCGCACGGTCAATACCGCCCACGCCCGCCAGCATATTTGCGAGAAATTTTTCATGCCCCGGGACGTCGATAAAACCGATAACTCTGCCGTCAGGCTGCGGCCAGTAAGCATAACCGAGGTCGATGGTCATACCGCGCTTTTTTTCTTCCGGCAGACGAGAGGCATTAACACCGGTCAGCGCCTCAAGCAGCGTGGTTTTGCCGTGGTCAACGTGTCCGGCGGTGGCAATAATCATTTGAGCAACATCTCCAGTAAGCCTGCTTCATCCTCAAGGCAGCGTAAATCCAGCCACAGGCGGCCGTCGGCAATGCGCCCTATTACCGGCGTTGTCTGTGCGCGCAAATCAGCGGACAACGCCTCCAGCGTGCTACCCCGCCCGTCCGCAGGCGTAAAAGTCAGTGCCGCGCTGGCCAGACGCTCCACCGGCAGCGAACCGCTGCCGATTTGCGACAGGCACGGCTCAACGCGCAAAGTGAAATCGGGAAAACGCGCGGCAAGCGCTTCCCGCAGACGCTCGCCAGACGCGGTGATGTCCTCCACCGGGCGCGTCAACAGGCGCAGCGTCGGCAGGCTCTCACGCAGTTTTTCCGGGTGTTTATACAGGCGCAGCGTGGCCTCAAGCGCGGCCAGCGTCATTTTGTCGGCGCGCAGCGCGCGCTTAAGCGGATGGGATTGCAGGCGGGCAATCAGCGCCTTTTTACCCACAATGATACCGGCCTGTGGGCCACCAAGCAGCTTATCCCCCGAGAAACTCACCAGGCTTACCCCAGCGGCAATCAGATGTTGCACCATCGGCTCGTCAGGCAAACCGTACTCGGTCAAATTGATAAGCGAGCCGCTGCCAAGGTCAGTAACCACCGGCACACCAGACGCCTCGCCCAGTGTGACCAGCTCCGCCTCGCTCACGGCTTTAGTAAAGCCTTCAATGTGGTAATTGCTGGTATGCACTTTCATCAACAGCGCAGTCTGCTCATTGAGTGCCTCGCGGTAGTCTTTAAGGTGCGTGCGGTTAGTCGTGCCCACTTCATGCAGCCTGCACCCTGCCTGGCGCATCACATCCGGGATGCGAAACGCACCACCAATTTCCACCAGCTCACCGCGTGAGACTACCACGTCACCGCCGCTCGCGCAGGCGGCCAGCATCAGCAGCACCGCCGCCGCGTTGTTGTTCACAATGCAGGCATCTTCCGCACCGGTAAGCTCACACAATAAGTCTGCCAGCGCCCGGTCGCGGTGGCCGCGTCCGGCCCCATCCAGATCATACTCCAGCGTCACCGGCGCACGCATAACCTGTGCCACGGCATGAACCGCCGCCTCAGCCTGAACGGCGCGCCCCAGATTGGTGTGCAGCACGGTTCCCGTCAGGTTAAACACCGGGCGCAGGGCGCTGACATCAGCACGGCTCAGGCGTGCGCGCGCAGCTTCAGCCCAGTTCTGGCTCCAGTGCGGCAGGCGCTGCTGCGTGCGGATTTCTGCGCGCGCCTCATCCTGCATCTGGCGCAGCGTGTCTACCAGGCGGGTATGACCATATTCGGCGTTCAGCGACGCGAAGGCCTCCTCGCGCAGCAGTTTGTCAGTGGCGGGAAGCTGGCTGAATAAAGCGTTCTGACTCATGGGACCGTGTCGTTGTGAGGAACATAAGGCGCAGTTTAACAGGGGCGGACCGCCCCTGTCATAGCGTAAGGTCATGAAGCGGGAGGTTCAGTACGGGCAAAGCTTTCGCGCGCAAACAGTTTGTCTGCCATGCGCACCAGCAACGGCCGGGTGGCGCACCAGCCTGCCGCCACGCGGCGAAATTTGAGATAGCCAATCGCACAACCGACAGCTATTGCACCGAGTCGCGGCGGGTCAATATTAATGCGCTGCTCGCTGAGGTTGTGCTCCAGCCAGTCAAGGGCGCGCACGATTTTTTCACGCTGGCGCGTCAGACATTCCTCTGACTGTTGTGCGGCGGGGCGCTGGCGTTCACGTACCAGCAGCACGGCAGCATCCAGAATGCCGTCCGCCACCGCCTCCACCTGGCGTTCCCACAGTGCCGCCTGCGGTTCACGCGGCACCAGCGCGGGAGCAATACTCATCAGCTCAAGGTATTGAGCGATCACCGGTGAGTCAAACCAGGTCTGACCATCATCAGTGACCAACGCCGGGACTTTCCCCAACGGGTTGTGCACCGCAACGTGACTTCCTGGCTCCCACGGTGATTCATTCACAAATTCAAACGTGATGCCCTTTTCCAGCAGCATTATCGAAATCTTGCGCACGTAAGGACTGGTGTAACTGCCTATAAGCTTCATCGTGCCGTCCCTTATTAGCCAACAGAATATGCTTAACTGAGTATGGCGCACCTGGGCGAATTGTCGCGACTACGCCACACAACCCGCACATGCGCCAGGCGATCCGGATCACAGACGTAAAAATTCGCAGTTTCAATAAGTGATTCAGATCACACATATAAAACATTCATAAGACTTTAATTTGTGACATTAATCACAAATAATCCCGTATCACGACGTCTTTTCTCGCTGCGGTGGTTTTTTAAACACAAAAAACGTGATTTATATCACGCATCTCTGGGTGAGAACCCCCATCATTACGTGATGACAATCACAACAAATTGCCCTGGCTGGACAGTCCACCGTTTAGGTGCCAGATTTCGCGTCATGGAGTTCCAGAACGGCGATGATTTAGCCGCTTCATTATTTGATAACAAACCGGCGATTCCCGGCGCACAATCACAACAAGGGGTGTTTTATGTCATCCGATATCAAGATCAAAGTGCAAAGCTTTGGTCGTT
>CBIFVZ010000044.1:0-33028 GCA_966185765.1 uncultured Enterobacteriaceae bacterium
AAAGTCGTGGTGCGAGGGGGGGGACTTGAACCCCCACGTCCGTAAGAACACTAACACCTGAAGCTAGCGCGTCTACCAATTCCGCCACCTTCGCATGTCCCAGCAAAATCTGGGGTGGCTAATGGGACTCGAACCCACGACAACTGGAATCACAATCCAGGGCTCTACCAACTGAGCTATAGCCACCACTGTATTCTTTCACGCGGTTCTGACTACTTCTCAGACCACCGCAGCTCTAGCGCCGGGACTAAAATGGCGCGCCCGACAGGATTCGAACCTGAGACCTCTGCCTCCGGAGGGCAGCGCTCTATCCAGCTGAGCTACGGGCGCGTAGCGCCGTTGCGGAGGGGGATACTACGGACTTCGCGCCCTGCTGTCTAGTGCTTTTTTTCACAAAATGCGCGTTTGGTTATGCTTTGCGCATTCTGCGCTTTAACTGCTCTGTTTTGTTGATTCTACGTGCTTTCCCAGCCCCAGAATCTTATAGGCCACCGTCACCATAGCAAGAAACAGAACGCCCACAATCAGCGACATACGGGTGCTGTCGTTAATACCCATTCCCACCAGCACACAAAGCAAAAACGCCATCGTCAGCCAGTTAGCCCACGGGAACATCAGCGAGCGAAACGGATGGCTGGCAATCGCTTCTTTATGCGCTTTACGAAACCGCAGCTGGCTAATCAGAATCACAAACCACGGCACCATGCCGGGTAAAACGCTGGCGCTATAAACGTACACAAATACGCTTTGTGGATTTGGGATGATGTAGTTCAGGCAGGAGCCAATCAGCAAAATCAGAATAGAAACTGCCACACCGGCTACCGGAACGCCGTTTTTCGACACTTTCCCCATCACAGCCGGTAGCTGACGGTTTTTTGCCAGCGCGTAAAACATGCGCCCACAGCTGTACATGCCACTATTACAGCCTGACAACGCTGCGGTCAGTACCACAAAGTTAATAATTCCGGCTGCGGTTGTAATACCAATTTTGGCAAAAGTCAGGACGAACGGGCTGCCGTTAGAGCCGATATCGTTCCACGGGAAGATGGTAACGATAACGAAAATGGCACCGACATAGAAAATAAGGATGCGCCACAGCACTTTACCCACCGCACTGCGCAACGTAACCTGCGGATTCTTAGCCTCGCCTGCGGTAATACCAATCAGTTCCACACCCTGATATGACGCCACAACAATACACAGCGCCGTCAGAAACCCCTTCCAGCCACCGGCGAAGAAACCACCATGTTCCGTCAGGTTGCTAAAACCAGTGGGTATACCACCATTGCCCAGACCAAAGAAAATCACGCCCAGACCTACCACAATCATCACAATGATGGTCGTGACCTTAATCATCGCGAACCAGAACTCTATCTCGCCATACAGGCGCACGGCGGCAAGGTTAGCAAGTGCCACTAGCCCGACGGCAATCAGCGCCGGTATCCACTGGACAACATCCGGGAACCAGTACTGCACATACACGCCAATGGCGGTTATCTCCGAGATCCCCACCGCCATCCACATAAACCAGTAAGACCAGGCCGTGAGATAGCCAAAGAATGGACTCATATAGCGATGGGCGTAAACGGCGAATGACCCCGTGACCGGCTCCAGAAACAGCATCTCGCCCATAGAGCGCATGATGAAAAACACAAACAGCCCAGCCACAATGTATGCCAGCAGCACCGATGGGCCAGCCCACTTGAGCGTACTGGCGGACCCCATAAACAAGCCAACGCCAATCGTCCCGCCCAGGGCTATCAGTTCGATATGTCGAGCTTCCAGACCACGCTGAAGCTCGGGTTTATTTTTTGCCATAATCCCTCTTAATCTTTTCGCAAAGCGTTCCGGTTTCACCGGTTATTATTGTGGCCAGAGTTGCAGCCAGGCGTACATCGCAGCGCCAGGCGGCGGCAATGGTTTCGTATTTTGCTGAAAATAGCAACTCAGACGCCCGGAAACCCAGCCGTCTGGCGTGGAAATAATATTGATTAGGGAAGAAGGCGACGAACGCCGCCCTGTTGACTAGAGGCGTCCGGTATAGTGCCAGGCAAGATAGCGCAGCAGCCGCAGCTGGCGCGTAATACGGCTGGGCTGTGTTAACAACCGGTATAGCCATTCCAGACCGAGATTCTGCCAACCTTTTGGGGCGCGCTTAACGTGACCGGTAAAGACATCATATGTCCCGCCAACGCCCATATACAACGCATGCGGGTGCACGCGCTTACAGTCGCGCATCAGAATCTCCTGGCGCGGCGAGCCCATCGCCACGGTCACCAGCTGCGCGCCACTGTCGCGAATACGCTCGAACAGCGCCTCACGCGCCTGCGCGTCAAAATAACCGTCCTGGCTGCCGACAATGTTCACATTCCACTGCGCACGCAGCTTCTGCTCGGTTTGCGCCAGTACTTGCGCACGCCCACCGACCAGGAATACCGGCGTGCCGTTACGACCGGCGCGCGCCATTAAGGCTTCCCATAAGTCTGCGCCCGCCACGCGCGACACCTGTGCCTGCGGATATTTTTTGCGAATTGAGCGCACCACGCTAATGCCATCGGCGTATTTAAACTCCGCAGCCGCAATCAGCTCGCGTATCTGTGCATCGTTTTCTGCGGCTAACACTTTCTCAGCGTTAATCGCCACCAGCGTACCTTGCTTCATTACGCCGTCCGCGCTCAGATAATCCAGCGCGTGATTCATATCGCGCCAGCCCAGCAGGTTCAGGCCGCGAATGGTATATACCGGCGCATCAGTCCTGTTATTCATAGGTTTTCTTGTCAGTTACAGGGGTAAGAGGTGCATTATCGCCGCTCGCGCGCAGCCGCGGATGAATCAGCCCCGCGCTATCCAGCAGCCAGAAAATCAGCTTTGCCAACAGCAGGCAAAGGCCAAAAACAATCAGGAAAAACACCACGCGGGAGACAAACGAGTCCAGACCTTCTCGCGCCAGGACTATCATGTTGAAAATGGCTCCAAAACAGAAGCTGTGCAAAATAGCCGCGTTATAGCGATTCGTTTCCCGGTTGCCGCGCTCAAACAGCCAGTCAAACCATTTGATAATCAGCCCAACGGCTATCGCGCCCGGCACAATAAACCATACCCCCCCCATTACCAGTAATGAACCGATAAGCGTGGGGGAAATAGCCAGACCAGAATGGTTATTCAGGACTTCCCAGGTAAAGTAGTTGGCGCTGTTCAGCACCGCCGCTGGACGGTCTGGCCACAGCCAGGAAGGAATAAAGACGTAGAAATCGCGCACGATTGGCGCAAGCCCCTGGAAGTCAATTTTGTCGTAATTCTGAATCAATAACGCCAGGTTTTCCCACGGCGAGAAGGTGTCGCGGGTGAGATATAAAAAGGTGTAAAACGCCTCATCACCGCTAACGTTAAGGCCATAACGCTTGAGCGCCAGCCAGAACATCCCGACAACGCCCAGCGCCCCCGCAGCCGCCAGCATCCACAGCGTTATCCAGCCGCGAATGATGCCGATAAACAGGAAGATGGCGAAAGCAATGATAATGTTGGCGCGTGTGCCGCCGACGATGGCGTAAGTCAGCAGGCCAAACCCCACCGTACTCGCCAGAAAGAATAGCCAGCTGACTTTACTCTGATGCAGGAAATACACCACCAGCATCGCCGGAATAAAGAAGTAAAAGAAGCGTTTGAGCGCAACGCCGCTCACCTGACTTGAGAAGATCTGGCTGTAAGATTGCAGTTTAAACAACAGAAAACCGTTGTGCAGGAAGAACACCCCCACGCTCACCAGCGCCACCGCCAGCAAAATTATCCAGGTCAGGTTTGTCTCAACCCGATTCATACTAAAGAGCCGCCGTGCCGGTGTTGGCTGCGCCGGGCGCAACCGGGTTTTATAGGCGGTGTAATAGACGGCGTAAAAACCACTCGCTGAGAGCAGCGCCTGTTGCAAAATATCAGCCGGTACCACGCCGACATGAAAACGAAACACCAGCGTGGCGGTAAACGGGAAGCCAAAGTAGAACGTCAGCAGGAACAGCAGCGAAAAGAAGACGTTGAAGTTAAAACGCACCCGGCGAAACTCACGCCAGGTGAGCGTGCCGATAAACAGCACCGACAACAGCCAGATAAGAAAAAGCCCGCCGAATTCCACCAGACTCATACTGACGCTCCCGCCGCCACGCGCAACGCGTTGTGCCAGCCTGCGATGTAATTTGGGCTAAAGAAGGCGATGCGGCTTTTATCCACGCTTTGTAGCTGGCGCTGGGCTTCACGCACCACCGCCTCATTAAGCACATCGGCGCTAAACAGCACCGGAAGCTGCTGCTCAACCATATCCAGCCAGAACGGATTGTCGCGGTTCAGTACACAGGGTACGCCTGCCTGAATCAACAGGCATAACGTGCCAATGCCCTGCTGGCGGGCAAAGATAAAGTACCCGAGATCACAACTACGCAGCAATGCAAGATAGTCATCAAAAGGCAGGTTCTCACGTAGCACAGACAGGTTATCACCACTGAAAAGCGCCTTTCCCGCTGCTTCAACCTCTGCAATGTACGCCTCGTTGCCGCCGGGGTAACCCATCGGCACGATAACGCGCACGCTGCTTCCAAACTGTCGATGAATGTCCTTTAAGGCATCAATATGAAGATTGCTGCGATCGCCGGAGTTGCCGACAAGAATGGTCAGTGGTGAGTGATTTTCCCGTACATTTGCCATCGTGTTCAGTGCGGGATTCATGCGCGTTGGGAAGTAAAGCAGCTCTGTGGCGACCTTCTGATAGTGCGTCATGAAATAAAGCAGGTCACCGCGGGTGCCAAATACGCGCCCCACACGCTTTTGCGCCTGGCGGCGTAACAGATAGAACAGACGAAATTTAAGACGCGTGGAGGCCTCGTACAGGTCAGCGCCCCAGATATGCCAGTTCACCTGCGCAGGCTTCAGACCACCCGTGAGCAATGCCAGCCACAGCGGCGCATTAAACTGGCCGTGAAAAAAGAACCGCTGCTGCCGGTCGGCTTTTGCCTTTGCCACAACAGCCTTCGCCAGCGATTTTTTGCTCTCAAAAAGCGTGATATCCAGCTGTGGGTAAGCGCTCGCCAACATAGCATCCTGGCTCACTACCATAAACGCTTTACCTTGCGCGGGCGCGTTAAGCGTCTGTGCAAAGAACTCAAGAACAGTGCGGTTATGGTGTGGGATGTCCGATCCCAGAACGTGAATCAATGTTGTCATACTCGTTTACGCCAGATAAGGAATGCGCAGACGCACAGAGAGAACCAGACGATATACGTCGCCATATAAGCCTGTGTCGCCCCCAATGCGCCATGTGCCGGGATAAGCCAGCGAGAAAAGCCGGTCAGCAGCGCAAACTGGCTGATTTCCGCGACGACATACAACCGCAGCGAGGCTTTCGCAATGATCAGATAGCCAAAAACCCAGGCGCCAACCTTAAGCACATCGCCCGTCAATTGCCAGGCAAACAAGTCACGCATGGTGGTGAATTTGTCTGAAAATAACAACCAGATGGCAAAATCGCGTAGCAACCAGACGGCCAGGCTTGCCAGCGCCACCGCAGGCAGCACAAAACGCAGCGCCCGCCCTATCTCTCGGGCAATCTCCGCCTTGCCGCTCAGGCGTGATAGCGTCGGCAGAAGATAAACGCTGAATGACGCGGTAATAAATTGCAGATAAGCATCAGAAATACTGCTCACGCCCTGCCAGATGCCAACCTCACTCCAGCCGTAGCGGGCGGCCAGCAGATTACGCATCATCACATACGCGACCGGCATGGTGATGGAGGTCATCAGCGCCATAAGCGTGAACTTACCCAGGCTACTGGCAATCGCGTTGTCCCAGACAGGCTTCAGCCAGCCCAGCGGCAAATGAGCGCGACGTTTTAACATCAGCACAGCGGGAATCACCGCCAGCGCTGGCAGCAGCGCCGCGCCAAGCAGCGCGCCCTGGTAGCCGCCTACGCGCCAGCAGACAACATAAGCCAGCACACCCATCAGGCTACCGACAATGAGCGCCAGCGCGTTACCTGCCGCATCACGAAAGCCTTTCATTATTGCAAGCGACAGGTTAGCCCAGGCGATACCCATCTGCACCAGCGCAATCAGGCGCACCAGTCCCTGATAATCAGCATGACCAAACAGGCCGAGGCTGACTGGCCGCGCCGCCAGCAAAAACACCAGCGCCAGCAACGTGGAGAAGCCCAATACCATCGCGGATGAGGTGCCAATAATCTGACGCAAGCGCTGTGGCTCATCGTGATACTGCGCCACATACTTAGTCACGCCGTTAAAAATCCCGGCCCCAGCCAGCACCCCAAGCACGGTTATTAGCTGGCGAAAGTTACCCGCCAGTCCCACACCCTCGGGACCGTAGGCCACAGCCAGTAACTTGACCACCAGCAGGCCCGCGCCAATTTTTACCAGCGTAGACGCTGCCGTCCATACCGAAGCCCGCGCCAGCGACATCAGGCGAAGTAGCTCAGTAGCGAACTCATCACGGTACGTTGGTCCACCGGGGCAAGGTTGTAGAAGAGCGGCAGGCGCAGCAGGCGCTCACTTTCAACGGTAGTAAAGCGGTCTTCGCCGTGGAATTCGCCAAACTGTTGCCCTGCCGGGCTACTGTGCAGCGGAATGTAGTGGAATACCGCGAGGATCCCGGCTTCTTTAAGCCAGTCAATCAGCGCGCTGCGGTCGTCAGCGTCACGCAACTTGATATAAAACATGTGTGCGTTATGCACACAGCCGTCGGGATGTACCGGCAACTCAATGCGCTTCTGGCGCGCCAGCGGTAACAGTGCATTGTAATAGTTCTGCCACAGCACCAGCCGCTGCTGGTTGATGCGCTCTGCGGCCTCAAATTGCCCCCACAGATAGGCCGCCTGTAAATCGGCCATCAGGTAGCTGGAGCCAATATCGCGCCAGGTGTATTTATCAACCTGACCGCGAAAGAACTGACTGCGGTTGGTGCCTTTTTCACGAATAATTTCCGCACGCTCAATCAGTGCCGGATCGTTTATCAGCGTCGCGCCGCCTTCACCGCCTGCGGTGTAGTTTTTCGTTTCGTGAAAGCTAAAGCAGCCGATGTGGCCAATAGCACCTAATGCCTGACCTTTCCAGGTGGACATCACACCCTGCGCCGCATCTTCAATGACCCACAGCTTGTGCTGCTGCGCAATGCGCATGATGGTGTCCATTTCACAGGCAACGCCCGCGTAATGCACCGGCACAATCGCGCGAGTTTTATCCGTAATCGCCGCTTCGATTTTGCGTTCGTCGATGTTCATGGTGTCCGGGCGCACGTCAACAAAGACAATACGCGCGCCGCGCAGCACAAAGGCGTTAGCCGTGGAAACAAAGGTGAAACTCGGCATGATAACTTCATCACCGGGCTGAATATCAATCAGCAGCGCCGCCATCTCCAGCGAGGCAGTGCATGACGGCGTCAGCAGCACTTTACGGCTGCCAAAACGCTGTTCCATCCACTGCTGGCAGCGGTGGGTAAAACCGCCGTCACCGCACAACTTGCCGCTTTCCATTGCCAGGCGCATATAGTCGATTTCACTGCCAACCACTGGCGGAGCGTTAAAAGGAATCATGTTCTCACCTGTATAACCAGTAAGCGGAGCGCTCAATCGTCGCTCCGCTTGCAATATATCGGCGCAGCGCCGCCCGGTTACTGACCTGGGTTGTGACCCATAGCCGGGAAAGCCCACGCGTTTCGCACCAGTGGCGCGCCGCCTGCATCAACAGCGCGCCCGCGCCGCGCCCGGCCAGCAGACCGATGCGCCCTTCGTGTTCATTAAGCTGGCGCAGCGTAACAAAACCTGCGCACGCCGTGCCGTCACGCAACACCAGGCACTCATGGTCAAAGCTGCCGCGTACGGCGTTTTCCACCCATTGAGCATAAAAACGCTCGCTTTCACCCGCACGATACCAGGGTGCGCGAAAGCGGCTCTGGCTGAATACGCCTGCCGCAGCCCGTAGACCCGGGATATCTGCCATGTCGGCAACATCAAGTCCAGCACTGGCATTATGCTTGCCCACGGCGAGGCTTAACTCCACCTCACCTTCCACCAGCCGAAACCCCAGTGCCTGTAAACCATCAAGCAGCGCAGTGTCCTGTGCCGCAATCTTCGCCTGCACACGCTCATAAGGCTGCAATTGCGTCATATCCAGCGCTGGCGCGGAATCAGAAAAACGGACAATCCCGCTCGCCAGCCCAAAAAACTCACTCTCCCAGGCAAGCGGTTCAACGCTTGCCCGGATAACCGCCAGCGCAGGGCGACTCAACGCCACACTCCGCGTGTATCAACAATATACTGCTGTACCACCTGCGCACCATCAATGGCCTTAAACTGACGGTGATCCACCAGCATTACCAGCACATCAGCGCGCGCGAGCGCATCCTGCGTGCTGGCAAGCTCGCAGCGTCCCTGAAGCTTTTTCGGTAGTGTATGAATATTCGGCTCAACCGCCAGCAACTCACCGCGGTGCCAGTCAGCAAGCTCGCTGACAATAGCCATTGCCGGGCTTTCACGCAGGTCATCAATGTCTGACTTAAATGCCAGACCAAAGCACGCGATGGTCAGCTCACTGGCGCGCTTACCGCTGTGGGCCAGGCAGTCGGCCACAGAGGCCTTCACCTGGTCAATCACCCAATACGGTTTACCATCGTTCACTTCGCGAGCCGTGCGAATCAGACGCGCCTGCTGCGGATTCTGAGCCACAATAAACCACGGATCGACCGCGATGCAGTGACCGCCAACCCCCGGACCAGGTTGTAAAATGTTAACGCGTGGATGGCGGTTAGCCAGACCAATCAGTTCCCAGACGTTAATCCCCTGATCGGCACAGATAAGTGATAGTTCGTTGGCAAAAGCGATGTTAACGTCACGAAAGCTGTTTTCCGTTAGCTTGCACAACTCCGCCGTGCGGGCGTTGGTCACCACGCATTCGCCTTTGAGGAAAATATTGTAAAGCGCGCTGGCACGTGCAGAACACGCTGGCGTCATCCCGCCAATCACGCGATCGTTTTGAATAAGCTCCACCATCACCTTGCCCGGCAGTACGCGCTCCGGGCAGTAAGCGATGTTAACGTCCGCCGCTTCCCCTGCCTGCTGCGGAAAGCTCAGATCGCTGCGCAACTGCGCCAGCCATTCGGCGATTTGCTCAGTGGCCCCCACCGGCGAGGTTGATTCCAGAATCACCAGTGCGCCCTTTTTCAGCACAGGCGCAATGGCTTCAGTCGCCGCCTTCACGTAGGTCATATCTGGCTCGTGCTCGCCCTTAAACGGCGTCGGCACGGCAATCAGGTAAGCATCTGCCTCAACCGGTGTGGTACGTGCGCTCAGATAGCCACCTTCAACAGCGGCTTTTACGGCAAGGCCGAGGTCCGGCTCTACAATATGAATTTCGCCCCGGTTGATGGTCGCAACCGCGTTTTCATTGATATCCACGCCTACTACGCGCTGCTGGCGCGACGCAAATGCCGCAGCGGTCGGTAAGCCGATATAGCCCAGACCAATTACGGAAATAGTATTAAAACTCATTGAGTGACTCGATTATTTTTCAATGCGGTAATAATGCGTTCACAGGCTTTACCGTCACCGTACGGATTATGGGCGCGGCTCATAGCCAGGTACGCGTCTTCATCGTTTAGCAGACGCGTAACTTCCGCGACAATCTTCTGCGTGTCGGTGCCCACCAGCCGTACCGTTCCTGCCTGAACGGCCTCAGGGCGTTCTGTGGTATCGCGCATCACCAGAACCGGTTTACCCAGTGAGGGTGCCTCTTCCTGAATGCCGCCTGAGTCGGTCAGGATGAGATAAGCATGATGCATCAGCCAGAAAAACGGCAGGTAGTCCTGCGGCTCAATCAGCATGATGTTGTCGATGTTCCCCAGAATGCGGTTTACCGGCTCGCTGACGTTCGGATTGAGGTGCACTGGATAGATAATCTGTACATCGGGGTTTTGCGCCGCAAGCTCGGCCAGCGCATGACAGATATTTTCAAAACCGCTGCCAAAACTCTCACGACGGTGGCCGGTGACCAGAATGCGCTTTTTATTAAGCTGTAAGAAGGGGTAACGGGCGTTGAGCGCCGCGCGCTGGGCTTCATCGTTCACAACCCGCTCGCGCACTGCCAGCAGGGCATCAACCACCGTGTTACCCGTGACGAAAATCCTGTCGTCGCGGATGTTTTCCCGCAGCAGGTTCTGGCGCGAGGTTTCCGTTGGCGCGAAATGGAACCTCGCCAGATGCCCGGTAAGTGTACGGTTTGCCTCTTCCGGCCACGGTGAATAAATATCGCCCGTACGCAGACCCGCCTCGATATGGCCCACAGGAATACGCTGATAAAATGCCGCCAGGCTCGCGGCAACGGTGGTCGTTGTATCACCGTGTACCAGCACGATGTCAGGCCGAAACGATTCCAGTACCGGCTTTAATCCTTCGAGGATGCGACAAGTGATTTCACTGAGGCCCTGGCCTGGCTGCATGATATTCAAATCATAATCAGGCTGGATAGAAAAGAGTGCCAGAACCTGGTCAAGCATCTCGCGATGCTGAGCCGTCACGCAGACTTTCGACTCAAAAAAGGGATCGTCGGCCAGCGCATGAACCAGCGGCGCCATCTTGATTGCTTCAGGGCGCGTACCAAAAACGGTCAATACTTTCACGGTGTATCTCTGCCTTGATTAAACAGGATGAAGACGCCCACAGAGCGCCTTCATCGCCATCAAAAAATCAGGAATGCGTACGGCGACGAGCCAAAGCAATGCCCGCGCCAACCAGCGCGCCAACGGCTCCCCACATCACTAACAAAAAGCCGCGACGCGGACTATCGCGCTTAACCGGCTCCTCTGGGGTACGCAGGTATCGATAGGTCTGGAAGCGCTGCTCAAGCGTGGGGCCTACGTTCAGGGTCGCCAGCATGGCTTTGTTTTGGTCGTAATCCACCTCGTAGGAGGGACCGACAGCCTGGAGGTTCTCCAGGCGCGCCTGTAGCATCGGGCGGCCCAGCGTAAACAGTTGTGAATCCGGCAACTCGTCGGCTGGCACCTGCGCTTCACTGCGGCTGATATTATGCTTTTCGGCGATTTTCAGCGCCTGCTCCAGGCTGTTAAGGCGGCGATCGTAAATTGACTGCGCCACGGCTTCCTGGCGTTTGACCTGCGCTTTCATCTGCGTCGCTCGCGCCACCCAGGCCCCTTTGAGTTCATCATTGAGATGGGTTGCTGCTCGCTGGCTGGCAAACGCCACGTACTGGCGCAGCAGATTGTTGGCATCCGGCGCGGTTTCGGCCACCAGCTTGACGCTGTCATTGAGGTTGCGCGTAATATCACCGGCGGTGAACTGAATATTGTCGATAAGTTCATCGAGCAGCGCGGCATCCGCCTTGCTGTTGCCGGACTGACGCTGGCGGAAATAATCTGTCTGGTTCCAGAAATCACGGCGCGTATCCCACGAGGAGAGCTGCATGATGAACTCTTTGTAGGCTTCATCCATTGCAGACGGTGTATCAAGCGCCACCTGACTTGCACGCGCATCAAGGTTACTCAGGAACTGCTGCTGGGAATAGTAGCTGCCGAGCATGTTCACCGTCGGCTTGTCGGTAATCGCCGTCGCACTCCACTCCTGACGCGCAAAAAAGGTATATACCAGGGCCGCAACAGCAAGCAGCAACGCACAGCCCACAATCCAGAATTTACCGCGCCAGAGAGTACGAACCAGGCCACGGATATCAAGCTCGTTTTCCGTCACCGCCAGGCTATCACCAGGTATGTGTTGTTTCATCTCTTCCCCGTTTACGTTGCTCATGCAGGACTGCTACTGCGGCGCATGCGGCGTTTAATGCGTTTGATAAAGCGGGCCACTTTCCAGGCGCGCTTGATACAATAGCCATAGAGCATAAATGCAAGCAAAAACAATACCAACATTACCCATTCAGGAATGAAATGCAGATATTCTGCCGTCACGCCAATGGCGGCCAGCAGGGCCGCGGCAAGCGTAATCAGCACAAAAGCCTGCCGGGACGTAAAGCCAGCCCGCATGATCAGATGATGGATATGCTGACGGTCTGGTGAGAAAGGACTCATACCCTTGCGCAGACGGCGATACATAATCGCTACCATATCCATAAGCGGGATAGCGATTATCCACAGTGCGGTAACCGGGCTAATTGGATGGGTTTTCCCCTGGGTAGTTTCCAGCAGGATCCAGATAACGGTAAAGCCAATCAGCGTACTACCGGCATCGCCCATAAAGACTTTGTAACGACGGCTCAGTATTCCAAGGTTAAGGCAGATATAGGGAAGGATGGCGGCAATCATGGCAAAGCACCACATCGCAAGGCTGGTCTGGCCGTCAAACCACAAAATCATACCCATTGCGGCAAAAGAGACGCACGACAGCCCACCAAGCAGACCATCAATGCCATCCACCATATTGAACGCATTAATCGCCGCCCACACGGCAAACAGTGTGAGGAAATAACCAAACGGCCCCAGCACCAACTCCCACGTACCGAAAATATAGCCCAGGCTGCTGAGATAAAGCTTACCGACCACCATCATGATGACGCCAATCAGGGCCTGAATGGTGGCACGAATTTTCACGCTGATATCAAAACGATCGTCCAGCGCCCCAACCAGCGCCAGCACACCAGCACAGCTCAAATAGAGCGCCGCATGGGGGATGTAGTAATTCGCAAGCCAGAAGGTAAAACAGATGCCCGCATACACAGAAATACCGCCGACCAGTGGAATCAACCCCTGATGACGCTTGCGGAAGTTCGGCTTATCGACCAGACCAATTTTTTTAGCGACTTTACGTGCAAAAAAAAGGAAGACGGTTGTGAACAGAAAAATACTGAGCAGTTCAGTACCAGCGGAGATTAAATTCACAATGAGCGCTCTCTGCAAAATGTACGCCCCGCGCTGATGCCTCGGCAGTCTCTCTGGACTACCCAAAGATGCACCGATGCTGCGGGACAAACGGCGTTATATTTCACTCTGACTGTATTAATTTTACCCTGCCAAAGGCATCGTCCGTGAAATCCTGTCAAATATAGCAGCGACAGCACAATCGTATAAAGCACAAAAGAAAAACGCCACGTTAAAACGTGGCGCTTCCCCGAGTTTGCTGCAATTACGAACGTTTCATCATGTCAAAAAATTCGTCATTGGTTTTGGTCATAGCAAGCTTGTTAATGAGGAACTCCATCGCATCGATTTCGCCCATCGGGTGAATAATCTTACGCAGGATCCACATTTTCTGAAGCTCTTCAGACGTGGTGAGCAATTCTTCTTTACGCGTACCGGAACGGTTGTAGTCGATAGCCGGGAAGACGCGTTTTTCGGCAATTTTACGAGAAAGGTGCAGTTCCATGTTACCGGTGCCCTTAAATTCTTCGTAAATCACTTCATCCATTTTCGAACCAGTATCAATCAGCGCGGTGGCGATAATGGTCAGGCTCCCGCCCTCTTCCACATTACGCGCAGCACCGAAGAAACGCTTCGGACGGTGCAGGGCGTTTGCATCCACACCACCGGTCAGGACCTTACCGGACGCTGGTACCACGGTGTTGTAGGCACGCGCCAGACGTGTGATGGAGTCAAGCAGGATGATGACGTCTTTTTTGTGCTCAACCAGGCGTTTGGCTTTTTCAATCACCATTTCGGCAACCTGAACGTGGCGAGACGCCGGTTCGTCAAAGGTTGACGCAACCACTTCGCCTTTCACCAGACGCTGCATCTCGGTTACTTCTTCCGGACGTTCATCAATGAGCAGCACCATCAGCACACAGTCTGGATGGTTGTAAGCGATGCTCTGCGCAATGTTCTGCAGCAGCATGGTTTTACCCGCTTTCGGCGGAGCAACAATCAGACCACGCTGGCCACGGCCAATCGGAGAGGCCAGATCCAGTACGCGAGCGGTTAAGTCTTCCGTGGAGCCGTTTCCGCGCTCCATACGCAGGCGGGAATTTGCGTGCAGCGGCGTCAGGTTCTCAAACAGAATCTTGCTGCGGGCGTTTTCCGGCTTGTCGTAGTTAACTTCATTAACCTTCAGCAGGGCAAAATAGCGCTCACCTTCTTTCGGCGGGCGAATCTTGCCAGAAATGGTGTCACCAGTGCGAAGGTTAAAGCGGCGGATTTGGCTGGGAGATACATAGATGTCGTCGGGACCGGCAAGGTAGGAACTGTCTGCTGAACGGAGGAATCCAAATCCATCCTGCAGAATCTCCAGCACGCCGTCGCCAAAGATATCCTCACCACTCTTCGCATGTTGCTTGAGGATGGCGAAAATGATGTCCTGTTTGCGCATACGGGCCAGGTTTTCCAGCCCCATGTTTTCGCCGAGAGTAATCAGATCTGAAACCGGCGTATTCTTTAATTCGGTAAGATTCATAATGGTGGGTTCTTAAACTCGGGGTAATTCTCGAACTGTAATGTAAATGGTAAGGCAGGGTAGTCCATGCCTGTTAATGGCCATCACCCCGTGTCCGATCGCGGCCTGGTTACAGACGCTCAGAACTGGAACGACAAAACGGATTGGGAGCAGGCCCGAAAGCGACTTCATTTCTCACGCCTGGAGCAGAGCTGGCAAGAGATTTCGAATATTACAAGATTCAAACTAAGGTAAGTTAAGAATGCAGTTCAGGTAACTTAGCATGGCTGGCACCGGGCGTCCAGCGGTCCGCAGAAATTTCGGACCACCAGACGCACCGGCTGAGATGCTTTACGCCAGGTTAGCGTCCAGGAACTCTTTAAGCTGCCCTTTAGACAGTGCGCCCACTTTCGTGGCCGCGACTTCACCATTTTTGAACAACAGCAGCGTCGGGATACCACGAATGCCGTATTTCGGCGCCGTACCCGGATTCTGGTCGATGTTCAGTTTGGCAACGGTCAGTTTACCTTCATATTCAGTGGCAATTTCATCCAGAATTGGGGCGATCATTTTGCAAGGACCACACCACTCTGCCCAGAAATCTACCAAAATCAACCCTTCTGCCTTAAGTACGTCCGTGTCAAAACTGTCATCAGTCAGGTGAATAATTTTATCGCTCATACTTAACTCCACAGGATTATGCCTGGCTTTGCTGGTGTAAATTTAAGCTGTGCCACATAATCGTGCACAGTGCAAATTATGACAATGGGACGCAGCCTTTACATCAGTCAGGTTGACTTTATTTCAACGGATACGCTTTCGTAAAGCAATAGTAAGCTGATATTCTACCACACTATGAGCAAAACACATTTAACAGAACAGAAGTTTTCCGACTTCGCCCTGCACCCGAAGGTTGTTGAAGCCCTTGAAAAGAAAGGCTTTTACAACTGCACCCCTATTCAGGCTCTGGCACTTCCGCTGACCCTTGCGGGCCGCGACGTAGCCGGACAGGCGCAAACCGGTACTGGCAAAACGATGGCGTTTCTGACGTCAACGTTTCATTATTTACTCTCACATCCCGCGCCAGAAGGTCGCCAGACGAATCAGCCACGTGCCTTGATCATGGCACCCACACGTGAACTGGCGGTGCAGATTCACTCTGACGCAGCGCCACTTGCGCAGGCCACAGGCCTGAAGCTCGGCCTCGCCTATGGCGGCGATGGCTACGATAAACAGCTTAAAGTGCTGGAAAGCGGCGTCGATATTCTTATCGGCACCACGGGTCGCCTTATTGATTATACCAAGCAAAACCATATTAACCTCGGCGCCATCCAGGTTGTGGTGCTCGACGAAGCCGACCGCATGTACGACCTCGGCTTTATCAAAGATATTCGTTGGCTGTTCCGTCGCATGCCAGCGGCTGACCAGCGTCTCAATATGCTGTTTTCCGCCACGCTCTCTTACCGCGTACGCGAACTGGCGTTTGAACAAATGAATAACGCCGAGTACGTGGAAGTCGAGCCAGAGCAGAAAACGGGCCATCGCATCAAAGAAGAGCTGTTCTATCCTTCCAATGAAGAAAAGATGCGCCTGCTGCAAACGCTGATTGAAGAAGAGTGGCCGGATCGCGCCATTGTGTTTGCCAATACCAAGCACCGCTGTGAAGACATCTGGGGCCATCTGGCCGCCGACGGTCACCGTGTGGGTCTGTTGACCGGCGACGTGGCACAGAAAAAACGTCTGCGCATTCTTGAAGAGTTCACCCAGGGCGACCTGGATATCCTGGTTGCGACCGACGTTGCCGCCCGTGGTTTGCACATCCCGGCCGTGACGCACGTCTTTAACTACGACCTGCCGGATGACTGTGAAGACTACGTGCACCGCATTGGCCGTACCGGCCGCGCAGGTGCCAGCGGTCACTCTATCAGCCTTGCCTGTGAAGAGTACGCGCTGAACCTGCCCGCGATTGAAACCTACATCGGCCACGCTATCCCGGTCAGTAAATACAATCCGGATGCGCTGATGAGCGAATTGCCGCCGCCAAAACGCCTGGTGCGTAACCGCTCCGGCAACGGCCCGCGTCGCAACAATAACTCACGCAATCGTCGCCGTACGGGTTAATACAGCATGCTGAATACGTCCTCGCTCTATGCGGCAATTGACCTTGGCTCCAACAGCTTTCATATGCTGGTGGTACGCGAAGTCGCCGGAAGTATTCAGACACTGACCCGCGTCAAACGTAAAGTCCGACTGGCCGCGGGTCTGGACAGCAGCAACCAACTGTCACATGAGGCGATGGAACGCGGATGGCAGTGTTTGCAGCTGTTCTCAGAAAGACTTCAGGACATTCCTCAGGCGCAAATCCGCGTCGTTGCTACCGCCACCCTGCGCCTTGCCACTAACGCAGACGCCTTCATTGAGCGTGCCGAAACACTTCTTGGCTGCCCGATTCAGGTTATCAGCGGCGAAGAAGAAGCACGCCTGATTTATCAGGGCGTGGCGCACACCACCGGCGGTGATGACCGCCGCTTAGTGGTGGATATCGGTGGTGCCAGCACGGAATTAGTGACCGGCACAGGGGCGCAGGCCACCTCGCTGTTCAGCCTGCCAATGGGCTGCGTCACCTGGCTTGAGCGCTACTTTGCCGACCGTTCTTTGACCAAAGAAAACTTTGCCGCCGCCGAGCAGGCCGCGCGCGACGTGCTGCGCCCGCAGGTCGATGAGTTACGCTATCATGGCTGGAAAGTCTGCGTAGGTGCCTCCGGCACGGTGCAGGCATTGCAGGAAATTATGATGGCGCAGGGCATGGATGAGCGCATTACGCTTTTAAAACTCCAGCAGCTGAAACAACGCGCCATTCAGTGCGGACGCCTTGAAGAACTGGAGATTGAAGGTCTGACGCTTGAGCGCGCGCTGGTGTTCCCAAGCGGGCTTGCTATCCTGATTGCGGTGTTTACCGAGCTGGGTATTGAGAGCATGACGCTTGCCGGTGGCGCACTGCGCGAAGGGCTGGTCTATGGCATGCTGCATCTGGCGGTTGATCAGGACATTCGCAGCCGTACGCTACGCAACATTCAGCGCCGTTTTATGGTTGATGTCGCTCAGGCAACGCGCGTGGAAAACCTGGCCAGAACGCTGGCGCAGCAGGTTTCCCCCGGATGGGAACTGGATGCGTTGAGCCTGGAGCTGTTAAGTAGCGCCTGCCTGTTGCATGAAATTGGCCTGAGTATCGATTTTAAGCAGGCTCCCCGGCATGCTGCCTATCTGGTGCGCAATCTCGATTTGCCCGGCTTCACGCCAGCACAGAAAACGCTACTGGCAACGCTGCTCCTCAACCAGACTAACCCGGTAGACCTCTCTTCCCTGCACCAGCAAAACGCGGTTCCACCGCGTGCAGCCGAACACCTTTGTCGTTTGCTGCGCCTGGCCATTATTTTTGCCAGCAGACGTCGCGATGACTGTGTGCCCGCACTGACGTTGAAGACCGAAGGCGAAACGCTGCACATGACGCTACCGCAATGCTGGCTCAGCGGTCATCCGCTGGGTGCGGAAATGTTAAGTCAGGAAGTACTGTGGCAAAGCTACGTGCACTGGCCTCTGGACGTCAACGCCTGAGCCATCACCGCGCGACAGGCCTCAGCCGCCGCGCGATTTCGCCAGCATCGCCCGGATATTTGCAACGTTAGCCTGGCCTTTCTGCATGCGTTCCTGCGCGGTTACCACTTTACGCTCCTGCTCCCACTGCAGATCATCCTGCGGCAGCTCTAACAGAAAGCGGCTGGGTTCCGGGCGCACCAGCTCACCGTACTGGCGGCGCTCTTTGCACATTGTAAACGTCAGCTCTTTCTGGGCGCGGGTAATGCCCACGTAGGCCAAACGCCGCTCCTCATCAATATTGTCTTCATCAATGCTGCTCTGGTGCGGCAACAGCCCTTCTTCCATACCCACCAGATAAACGTACGGGAACTCCAGGCCTTTTGAAGCATGTAACGTCATCAGCTGCACCTGGTCGACATCTTCATCACTCTCGCCGCGTTCCATCATATCGCGCAGCGTAAAGCGCGTGACTACCTGGGTGAGCGTCATCGGCTCTTCCAGCTCGCTGCCTTCAAGCATTTCAGTCATCCAGCCGAACAGCGTGTTGACGTTTTTCATGCGCATTTCAGCAGCAGTCGAACTGGGTGAGGTTTCATACAGCCATGACTCGTAATCGATGCCGCGAATCAAATCACGCACGGCGGCCACCGGCTCGCGCTCCGCCAGTTGGGCGATTTCGCCAAGCCAGGAAGTAAAGCGCTGTAGCGCTTCCAGACCACGTCCGGTCAGCGTCTGACCCAGCCCCAAATCAAAGCTGGCGTTAAACATACTCTTGTTGCGCTGGGTGGACCATTCGCCCAGCTTTTGCAGCGTAGCTGGCCCAATTTCGCGTCGCGGTGTATTAACAATACGTTGAAAGGCACTGTCGTCATCGGGATTGGTCAGCACGCGCAGGTAAGCCAGCAAATCTTTGATTTCCGGGCGCGAAAAGAAGGACGTACCGCCAGAAATACGATACGGAATGCGATTTTGCATCAGCAGTTTTTCAAACACCCGCGACTGGTGGTTACCGCGATACAGGATAGCGTAATCTTTATACTGGGTTTTGTTGATGAAGTGATGGGCAATAAGCTCGCCGGTCACGCGCTCTGCCTCATGCTCTTCATGGTTTGCCGTCACCACTTTTAACTCTGTACCGTAGCCCAGCTCAGAGAAAAGACGTTTTTCGAACACGTGCGGATTATTGGCAATCAGGATGTTGGCAGCCTTAAGAATGCGCCCGGAAGAACGGTAGTTTTGCTCAAGCTTTATCACCCGCAGCGCCGGGAAATCCTGACTCAGCAGTACCAGATTCTGAGGCCGCGCGCCGCGCCAGGAGTAAATAGACTGGTCATCATCGCCCACCACGGTAAAGCGCGCCCGTGTACCCACCAGCAGCTTCACCAGTTCGTACTGGCTGGTATTGGTATCCTGATATTCATCCACCAGCAGATAACGAATGCGGTTTTGCCAGCGTTCACGCACCTCTTCATTGCGCTGCAACAGCAGCGTTGGCAACATAATCAGGTCGTCAAAGTCGAGCACATTACAGGCTTTAAGGTGTGCATCGTACAGCGCGTAGCAATGGGCGAAGAGGCGTTCGCGCTCACCCTGCGCTCTGGCCGCAGCCAGCGGCGGCGTCAGCAGATCGTTTTTCCAGTTAGAGATCGTGGAGATCAGCTGTTGTAGCAAATCTTTATCCTGCTCCAGCCACTCATCCGTCAGCTCTTTGAGCAGCGCCATCTGATCGGTATCGTCAAACAGCGAGAAATTGGATTTCATGCCCAGCGCGTTATACTCGCGCTTGATAATATCCAGACCTAACGTATGGAAAGTGGAAATCATCAACCCGCGTGCCTCTTTACGCCCCAACGTCTGCGCCACGCGCTCTTTCATTTCGCGCGCGGCCTTGTTGGTAAAGGTCACCGCAGCGATATGGCGAGCCTGATAGCCGCAGCCGCGGATCAGGTGGGCAATTTTATTGGTGATAACACGTGTTTTGCCCGAGCCTGCGCCCGCCAGCACCAGGCAGGGACCGGTAACAAATTCGACGGCTTCTTGTTGGGCGGGATTAAGACGCATTACTTCCTGCTTGCTAAGACAATGAACGGGGCACGGATTGTAGCAAAAGCAGACGCGGGATTTAACGCGCTTTGCACAGACAAACGCTAAGCGCCTGACTACGCGGGACTAAAAATTTTACGGGAGAGAACATGGCTAAAACCGCCGCCGCACTGCATATTCTGGTCAAAACCGAAACCAAAGCGCAGGAAATTATGGCAAAGCTGGAAAAAGGCGCCAGTTTTGCTCACCTGGCAAAACTGCACTCCAGCTGCCCGTCGGGGCGTAAAGGCGGTGACCTGGGCGAATTCAAACAGGGCATGATGGCTGGCCCGTTCGATAAGGCAGTGTTCAGCTGCCCGTTGCTTACACCCTACGGTCCGGTAAAAACCAAATTCGGCTGGCACATCATCAAGGTGCTGTACCGCCGGTAACCCATGCTAAAATCCCGCCCCTCACTTCCCTTATTCAAGGCGCAATCATGGCGAAAACAGCGGCAGCACTGCATATTCTGGTAAAAGAAGAAAAACTGGCTCTGGATCTGCTGGAGCAGATAAAAAACGGCGGCGATTTTGCGAAGCTTGCTAAAAAGCACTCTATTTGCCCGTCAGGCAAACGAGGTGGTGATTTAGGCGAGTTCAAACAAGGCCAGATGGTTCCGGCGTTTGATAAAGTCGTATTTTCCTGCCCGGTGCTTGAACCGACAGGCCCGCTGCATACTCAGTTTGGTTATCACATCATCAAGGTGCTGTATCGCAAATAAAAAAACCGGTGTCTTATTGCACCGGTTTTTTATCTCACAGCTTACCCTAAGGATTTCAGTTTGCAGGAAGGCGGCAAGTGAGTACAGCCCCAGGAGCATAGATAACTATGTGACTGGGGTGTACGAACGCAGCCAACGCATCGGTAAGTTGAAAGACGACGGGGAATTAGCTCGCTACCGCGATGCGCTTCATGTCGGTCATATAACCACGCAGTTTCTTACCCACCTGCTCAATCGCATGGCCACGGATTGCTTCGTTCACATCTCGCAGCTGTGCGTTATCTACCGCACCTTCAGCAATCGCTTTACCCAGGTCACCCGGCTGCAGCTCGGCCATAAAGCCTTTCAGCAGCGGTACACAAGCGTAGGAGAACAGGTAGTTACCATATTCTGCCGTGTCAGAAATAACCACGTTCATTTCATACAGACGCTTACGTGCGATGGTATTAGCGATAAGCGGCAGCTCGTGCAGAGATTCGTAGTATGCAGATTCTTCAATGATGCCGGAGTCCACCATAGTTTCGAACGCCAGCTCAACGCCTGCTTTCACCATTGCAATCATCAGCACGCCTTTATCGAAGTACTCCTGCTCGCTGATTTTGCCTTCGTACTGCGGTGCGGTTTCGAACGCGGTTTTACCGGTCTCTTCGCGCCAGGTCAGCAGTTTCTTATCATCGTTCGCCCAGTCGGCCATCATGCCGGAGGAGAATTCGCCGGAAATGATGTCGTCCATATGCTTCTGGAACAGCGGTGCCATGATCTCTTTAAGCTGCTCGGACAGCGCGTAAGCACGCAGTTTCGCCGGGTTAGACAGACGGTCCATCATCAGCGTAATACCGCCCTGCTTCAGGGCTTCGGTGATGGTTTCCCAGCCAAACTGAATCAGCTTCTCAGCGTAGGCCGGGTCCGTCCCTTCTGCCACCAGCTTATCGAAGCACAGCAGCGAACCTGCCTGCAACATACCGCACAGAATGGTCTGCTCGCCCATCAGATCAGATTTCACTTCTGCTACGAAGGAAGACTCCAGCACGCCTGCACGGTGACCGCCGGTCGCCGCCGCCCACGCTTTGGCAATCGCCATGCCTTCACCTTTTGGGTCGTTTTCCGGGTGAACCGCAATCAGAGTCGGTACGCCAAAGCCACGCTTGTACTCTTCACGCACTTCGGTACCCGGGCACTTCGGTGCCACCATCACAACGGTGATGTCTTTACGGATCTGCTCGCCCACTTCCACGATGTTAAAGCCGTGAGAATAGCCGAGCGCCGCACCGTCTTTCATCATTGGCTGTACCGCACGCACCACGTCGGAGTGCTGTTTGTCCGGCGTCAGGTTAACCACCAGATCTGCCTGCGGAATAAGCTCTTCGTAGGTCCCAACCTTAAAGCCGTTTTCGGTCGCCTTGCGCCATGACGCACGTTTTTCAGCGATGGCTTCTTTGCGCAGCGCGTAAGAAACATCCAGACCAGAGTCGCGCATATTCAGGCCCTGGTTCAGGCCCTGAGCACCACATCCGACGATGACCACTTTTTTCCCTTTCAGGTAGCTTGCGCCATCGGCAAATTCGTCACGTGCCATAAAGCGACATTTACCCAGTTGCGCCAGCTGCTGACGCAGATTTAACGTGTTGAAATAGTTAGCCATGTGATACTCCGTCGGTGTCGTGATGCGTTCGTTTTTATGCAGCGCGGTGGCTGCTCAATGACTCCACTATATGACAGGAAATCCGTTGCGCAAATTGATATATTAACAACATCATGTTGCAAATAACGCAACGATAAATCCGGGGAGTCCGTCTGTGGATATTCGCGATCTGAAAATGTTCCTGCACCTGGCCGAAAGCCGCCACTTCGGGCGCAGCGCACGCGCCATGCACGTCAGTCCTTCTACGCTTTCACGCCAGATTCAACGTATGGAAGACGATCTGGGTCAACCGCTGTTTATTCGCGATAACCGTACCGTGACGTTAACCGAAGCGGGCGAAGCACTGCGTCTGTTTGCACAGCAGACGCTGCTGCAATACCAGCAACTGCGCCACGCTATCGATCAACGTGGGCCATCGCTGAGTGGCGAACTGCATTTGTTTTGTTCGGTTACCGCCGCCTATAGCCATCTGCCGCCAATACTTGACCGCTTTCGCGCTGAACATCCGTCGGTAGAAATCAAGCTTTCAACCGGGGATGCGGCCGATGCGGTGGAAAAAGCCTTGTCTGGCGAAGCTGATATCGTCATTGCCGGCAAACCGGAGACGCTACCCGCCGCAATTGCGTTTTCAATGCTGGATAATCTGCCGGTAGTGATGATTGCGCCAGCGCTGCCGTGCCCGGTACGCAGCCAGGTCAGCCAGACCACACCGGACTGGCAAAATATTCCTTTCATTTTGCCGGACCAGGGGCCGGTGCGTCGGCGCATTGAGCTATGGTTTCGCCGCCAGCGCATCAGTAACCCGTTTATCTACGCCACCGTTGGCGGCCATGAGGCAATGGTATCAATGGTCGCACTCGGATGCGGTGTGGCGCTTATCCCTGAGGTGGTGCTGGAAAATAGCCCTGAACCTGTACGCAATCGCGTGATGATTCTGGAGCGAAGCGATGAAAAAACACCGTTTGAACTTGGTGTCTGTGCACAAAAAAAGCGGCTGCATGAGCCGCTGATTGAAGCGTTCTGGAAGATTTTGCAGGCTCCATGAGCCAGTAAATGAATTAACACCAACGCCTCAGATACAGAAACGAAAGCGAGGTGTTATTCGTTACTGTATCGGTAAGTTTCATTGATCTGGCCAAACCGAAAGTGATTACTGTACAGAACGCGAACTTGTCGCCAAAGAGACAAAAAGCGTTGATAAGCTCCCCTGGCTCCACCTCCCGATAGTTCAAAGGATACCAGTCACATAACGGAGCGGCGTCTACGTTTTTATGATACGGAGAAGTTAATTAAATATGCCTGCTCCTGCCAGCCTTAATTGTTCTCACATCCCGGTTTTGTATAAGAAGGAGCATGGGAGACAAGAAAACCGCAGTAGGGTGAATAAATTAAATCAACCGGGAAAAGCAGGGTATCGGCGACAAAAGAAAAGGGTAAGTCCAACAATAATATAAACGAAAGTGGCTTATCAAGCGTGACACTCTCTGCATCGAACTGTGTACCATGATAATACGTATAATGCTCACCTGCCGCCCTGGAGAGAATACTACCGCAACCACTAAGCAAAAAAGTTAGCATAAGAATAACGGATGCAAATTTCATCTTACCTTCCCTGGTAAATCGCCCTTCCGGCATTTGAATTTATACCTGGCTCACCTGCTTCGTTCCCGGCATGGCCGTCAGAGCGTACAAGGAATGATTGCCCAGCCATTTCAAAGATGACCGGAAACGGCGCTGGCTTCCGGTCATCAATGCAACTACCCTGCCAAAAAGAACCTGAACGCCGGGTTATTCGTCTCGTCGTGGCAGTCGTAGCCCAGCTCATTGAGGCGGGTTTCGAAATCTGGCTCGTGATCGCCCAGTTCAAACGCCGCCAACACACGCCCGTAGTCGGTGCCATGACTGCGGTAGTGGAACAACGAAATATTCCAGTGGGTTCCGAGCGTTTGCAGGAACTTCAGCAGCGCACCCGGTGACTCCGGGAACTCAAAGCTGAACAACCGCTCGCGCAGCGGATGCGAGGGGCGGCCCCCCACCATGTAGCGCACGTGCAGCTTGGCCATTTCGTCGTCGGACAAATCCACCACGCTGTAGCCGCCCTCGCTCAGAAGGCGCAAAATTTCCTCCCGCTCTTCGAGGCCACGACTCAGGCGCACACCAACGAAAATGCACGCTGATTTTGCATCGGCAAAGCGATAGTTAAATTCAGTAACGGAACGCCCACCCAGCAGCTGACAGAACTTCAGGAAGCTACCCTTCTCCTCCGGGATGGTCACGGCGAGCAGTGCTTCACGCTGCTCGCCCAGCTCGCAACGCTCGGACACATAGCGCAGACCGTGGAAGTTAACGTTGGCTCCGGACAGCACATGCGCCAGACGCTCGCCGTGGATGCTGTGCTGCTGCACGTACTTTTTCATCCCCGCCAGCGCCAGCGCACCGGAAGGCTCGGCCACCGCACGCACGTCTTCAAAAATATCTTTCATTGCCGCACAAATGGCATCGCTGTCGACGGTGATGATGTCGTCAATGTAGGCCCGGCACAGACGGAAACACTCATCACCAATGCGTTTAACCGCCACACCTTCCGCAAACAGCCCAACGCGCGGCAGGTCAACCGGCTCACCGGCTTCCAGCGCTGCCCGCAGGCAGGCTGAGTCTTCAGACTCAACGGCAATAACTTTAATTTGCGGCATCAGTTGCTTGATAAGCACCGCGACACCAGCGGCGAGACCGCCGCCACCGACCGGTACAAAAACGCGGTCGATGTGTGCATCCTGCTGCAACAACTCAAGCGCCAGCGTACCCTGGCCTGCAATCACCGCCGGGTGATCGAACGGCGGCACGTAGGTGTAGCCCTGCTGTTCAGAAAGCTCAATTGCGCGCGCCTTTGCCTCATCAAAATTGGCGCCATGCAGCAGCACTTCACCGCCAAAGCCGCGCACCGCATCGACTTTGATATCCGCCGTACTCACCGGCATTACGATAAGCGCATTCACACCAAGACGGCTTGAAGATAATGCAACGCCCTGCGCATGGTTACCTGCCGAAGCGGTAATCACGCCGCGCGCTTTTTGCTCAGCGGTCAGTCCGGCCAGCATGGCATAGGCGCCGCGCAGCTTGAAGCTGTGTACCGGTTGGCGGTCTTCTCGCTTAACCAGCACAACGTTATCCAGCCGAGCAGACAGTTTTTCCATACGCTCCAGCGGCGTAACCTGGGCTACCTCATACACCGGCGAACGCAGGACGGCGCGCAAATACTCCGCGCCGTCTGGCGCAGCGGACAATGGCTGTGGCACGCTCATCGTTAGCCCCCCAGTTTCGATTTGTCGCGCACCGCGCCCTTATCTGCACTGGTGGCAAGGCTTGCATAGGCACGCAGCGCAAAAGAGACTTCGCGCTGACGATTGCGCGGCGTCCAGGCCTGCGCACCACGCGCTTCCTGGGCTTCGCGGCGCGCTGCCAGCTCCTGGTCACTCACGTCAAGCTGAATACCGCGATTCGGGATATCAATGGAAATCATATCGCCGTCTTCGATAAGCCCGATACTACCGCCGTTGGCTGCCTCCGGCGACACGTGCCCAATAGACAATCCGGAGGTACCGCCAGAGAAACGCCCATCGGTGATAAGCGCGCAGGTTTTACCCAGCCCCATCGACTTGAGGAAGGTGGTCGGATAGAGCATTTCCTGCATGCCCGGCCCGCCTTTTGGCCCTTCATAACGGATAACCACCACATCCCCGGCTACCACTTTACCACCGAGGATTGCCTCTACAGCGTCATCCTGGCTTTCGTAGACTTTGGCCGGACCGCGAAATTTAAGAATGCTGTCGTCAACGCCTGCAGTCTTCACGATACAGCCGTTTTCAGCAAAATTGCCGTACAGCACGGCAAGTCCACCGTCCTGACTGTAGGCATGTTCCAGTGAACGAATACAGCCTTCAGCACGGTCAACATCAAGCGAGTCCCAGCGGCAATCCTGCGAGAACGCTTTTGTAGTACGGATACCCGCAGGCCCCGCAGAAAACATGCGTTTGACCGCCTCGTCGTCTGTCACGGTCACATCGTACTGCGCGATAGTCTGCGGTAACGTCAGGCCCAACACGTTTTTCACATCGCGGTTCAGCAGCCCGGCGCGGTCCAGCTCACCGAGAATACCGATAACACCACCAGCACGGTGCACGTCTTCCATATGATACTTCTGGGTGCTCGGCGCCACTTTGCACAGCTGAGGTACTTTGCGCGACAGGCGGTCGATATCGCTCATGGTGAAATCGATTTCGGCTTCCTGCGCGGCAGCCAGCAGGTGCAGCACGGTATTGGTTGAACCACCCATCGCAATATCCAGCGTCATAGCGTTTTCAAAGGCCGCCTTGCTGGCAATGTTACGCGGCAGTGCGCTGGCGTCATCCTGCTCGTAATAACGTTTGGTCAGCTCAACAATGCGCTTACCGGCATTGAGAAACAGCGTCTTACGGTCGGCGTGCGTTGCCAGCAGCGAACCGTTGCCCGGTTGCGACAGGCCCAGAGCCTCAGTCAGGCAGTTCATGGAGTTAGCAGTAAACATGCCGGAGCAGGAGCCACAGGTCGGGCAGGCTGAGCGCTCAACCTGGTCGCTCTGCTCGTCGCTGACGTTCGGGTTGGCGCCCTGAATCATGGCATCGACCAGATCGAGTTTGATTATCTGGTCAGACAGTTTGGTTTTACCAGCCTCCATCGGGCCGCCGGATACGAAGATAACCGGAATGTTGAGGCGCAAAGAGGCCATCAGCATCCCTGGGGTGATTTTGTCGCAGTTGGAAATACACACCATAGCGTCAGCACAATGGGCATTGACCATGTACTCAACGGAGTCAGCAATCAGCTCGCGCGACGGCAGTGAATACAGCATGCCGCCGTGGCCCATAGCGATACCGTCGTCCACAGCGATGGTATTAAATTCTTTCGCCACGCCGCCTGCGGCTTCAATCTGCTCAGCAACCAGTTTGCCCAGGTCGCGCAGGTGCACATGGCCCGGTACGAACTGGGTAAAAGAGTTAACGACTGCAATAATGGGTTTGCCGAAATCGGCATCGGTCATCCCGGTTGCGCGCCACAGCGCGCGGGCTCCCGCCATATTACGACCGTGGGTGGTGGTAGCGGAACGATACTTTGGCATGCTCTGTTTACTCCCGTCTGTCAGATTGCCCGGGCGGTGCATTGCCACCCGGGCGAATAATTACTTAGCGTTAACCGCGTCCAACCAGCCCCATTTGTCTTCAGTTTCGCCGGTGAACAGGCCAAAGAACGCCTGCTGGATACGCTTGGTGACCGGACCACAGCGGCCTGCGCCGACCTGGATACCGTCTACGCTACGCACCGGCGTGATTTCCGCTGCAGTACCAGACATGAAGACTTCATCGGCCAGATAGAGCGACTCGCGGGACAGCACCTGCTCACGCACTTCGATACCGAGATCTTTCGCAAGCTTGATGATGGCATCACGGGTAATACCCGGCAGTGCAGAAGAGGTGAACGGCGGCGTAAACAGTACGCCATCTTTCACTTCAAACAGGTTCTCACCCGCGCCTTCAGACAGATAGCCGTTAACATCCAGCGCAATGCCTTCCTGATAGCCGTGGCGGCGCGCTTCGCTGCCGACCAGCAGAGAAGACAGGTAGTTACCGCCCGCTTTCGCGGCAGTCGGGATGGTGTTAGGCGCCGCGCGGTTCCAGGAAGACACCATCGCGTCAATGCCTTGATCCAGCGCTTCTGCACCCAGATACGCGCCCCACGGGAAGGCGGCAATAATAACGTCAGTGGTATAGCCCGGAGGCGGGTTCACACCCATACCCACGTCGCCTACAAAAACCAGCGGACGAATATAGGCGCTGGTCAGGTTGTTTTTACGCAGCACGGCGCGGCAGGCTTCCATCAGTTCATCCACGCTCTGGGATACCGGGAAGCGATAAATTTTGGCGGAATCATGCAGACGCTGCATATGTTCGCGATGACGGAACACGACCGGCCCTTTGTGAGAGTCATAGCAACGGATACCTTCAAAAACCGACGTGCCATAATGCAGCGCATGCGACATGACGTGAACTTTCGCTTCTCCCCACGGAACCATCTCACCGTTAAACCAAATGTAATCAGCTTTCTTAGTCGACATTTTTTTATCTTCCTGTTTGCACTCTCAGGCGCGTATTTGTTGCGATGTGGGTTGCTGGATCTCGACATGCGCGACATCCACCAGTTTGCTTAACTGACTAAACAGTAATTCGACCGGACGGGGGCTGGCAACGGTCATTTCGATATTAATATCATCCGTTCCTGGCGCCGCTTCCATATTCATGGCGCAGAGGTGAAACCCGCGGTGACGTACCACGCGCAAAACACGCTCCAGAGTTTCCGGGCGCAGACGCGCCTGCACGGCAAGGTGATGTTGCATCATGATACTTTCTCCAGCATTTGAGAGTTACTGGCACCGGGCGGCACCAGAGGCCAGACGTTTTCAAGCTCATCAATCGAGACATGAAGCAGATATGGCCCCTTGCTGTTGAGCAGAGTCTCTAATGCTGCTTCTACCTGGTCTTTACGGGTAATACGCTCGCCTGGGATACCAAAGGCACTGGCCAGAACGAGAAAATCGGGGTTATCGGAAAGGTTGGTTTCACTGTAACGCTCGTTGAAAAACAGCTGCTGCCACTGACGCACCATGCCTAAACGCTGGTTATCCAGTAAGACGATTTTGAGTGGCAGTTGCTTGCGCTTCACCGTGCCCAGCTCCTGAACATTCATCATGAACGAACCATCGCCGGAAATGCAGATAACCGTGTCATCAGGGCGTGCGATTTGCGCTCCGACCGCCGCAGGCAGGCCAAATCCCATCGTGCCGAGGCCGCTGGAAGTGATGAAGTTCTCAGGGCGTGCAAATGACATGTGTTGTGCAGCCCACATCTGATGTTGCCCTACATCAGTGGTCACAACGCTATTTTTGGGCTTGCGTTCAGACAACTGCTTTAACAGCAGCGGTGCAAAAATGGCGTCCCCTGGATGGTCGTAACGCCAGCCAGATTCTTCACGCAGGTGTGCGACCTGTTTACGCCAGGCATCAATCGCCAACGGCTGTTGCAGCGCAGGCAGCAGCGCTTTTAAATCACCCCGCAGGCTAACGTTGGCCTGACGCAGCTTGTTCATTTCCGCCGGGTCAATATCCATATGAATGACCTTCGCGCCTGGCGCAAAGGTATTGAGTTTGCCGGTAACGCGATCGTCAAAGCGCGCACCGATGGCGATGAGCACGTCGCACTCCTGTACCGCAAGGTTGGCTGCCTTGTTGCCATGCATACCGAGCATGCCGAGATAGCCTGCATCGTCTGGTGCAACAGCGCCAAGTCCTTTGAGCGTGCAGGTTGATGGGATTTGCGTCACACGCATAAATTCACGCAGCGCCGGAACTGCCTGCGCCATGCCCACCCCACCACCGATGTAAAGCATTGGGCGATGTGCACTCGCCAGCATGTCGTAAGCCTGCTGGATCTGCGTCAGCGGCAGCGGTTCGTCATTCACAACGGCGCTCAGGAAAGGCTCAGGCTCGCCTTCAGTCAGCTGAATATCTTTGGGGATGTCGACCAGCACCGGGCCTGGGCGTCCAGACTGCGCAATCTCGAAGGCCTCGGCCATAATGCGCGGTAAATCGTCAAGTGATTCAACCAGGAAACTGTGTTTGGTACAAGCCAGAGACAGGCCCAGGACGTCCACTTCCTGAAAGGCATCTGTACCGATAAACGGCGCAGCAACCTGACCGGTAATAGCAACAACAGGAACCGAATCTAACAGCGCATCAGCCAGGCCCGTTATCAGATTGGTGGCGCCAGGGCCGGAAGTCGCGATACAGACCCCGGTTTTACCCGTTGAACGCGCAAACCCAATTGCTGCCATTGCAGCGCCTTGCTCATGCCGACACAGTAGGTGTTCCACACCGCCGTCGTACAACGCATCGTAGACCGGCATTATCGCTCCGCCAGGATAACCAAAAACTTTCTCAACACCCTGCGCTCGCAACGCATGTACTACCCACTGTGCTCCGGTCATCGTTATTCTCCCGTCTTCATAGGGGAGAAACAGCATTTTATTCTGCAACACATAGTCTGTTCCTCAGGTCGATATCGTTAGTCCAACAAAAAACCCCCGGACCTTTCGGTGCGGGGGTTCTTTCGATTCGGGCTTGAATTTTAAGCCTTTCTTCTCCTGAGCGCAGCCCCGCACGGCGGTTTAATAATCACCACCACGCTAATCACAACAAGGCTAATCACTCGTAGAAGGGCTTTCATTGGTGTTCGTTCTTTCAACTCGTTCGAAGTAATGCCTACAGAGTTATCACAGAGATTACAGAGGTGACAAGTTTTTTTTAATCCCTCAGTGGTGAGCAAGCTAATTATTTTCGTGAAAATTATTTATTTTCATAAGGATAAGCAAAAAATGAAAAATGCTCACACCAGAATTTTCGTCTAAGGAAGCGCTTACCACCCGCCATGTTGCGATCGTGGGCGTAAAAGTCATGAAAATAAGTTAATTCACATTTTTATTCAGGGAACATGCTCGCAGTTAGCCGTATCCCTGCTTTTATCCCGATGCGCTGCATTCCATCATAACGCTTTCACAAGGAGAGAAAATGGCACTGGCAATTGTACATACGCGCGCAGCGCTCGGCGTTAACGCTCCTCTGGTTACCGTCGAGGTACATATCAGCCAGGGGTTACCCGGCCTGACAATGGTGGGGCTGCCGGAAACTACCGTAAAAGAGGCCAGAGACAGGGTGCGCAGCGCGATTATCAACAGCGGTTACAGCTATCCTGCTCGTAAAATTACGATTAACCTGGCACCTGCCGACCTGCCTAAAGAGGGAGGACGATACGATTTACCCATCGCTCTGGCGCTTCTGGCTGCTTCAGAGCAGCTTTCCAGCGACAGACTGGAGCGATATGAATACGTTGGAGAACTGGCGCTTACAGGCGCACTGAGAGGTGTTCCTGGCGCCATTTCGTCGGCGCTGGCGGCACTTAATACCGGACGGCAAGTTATTGTCGCGAGTGAAAACGCGCATGAAGTGAGCCTCATTGAACAAAAAGGCTGTTTTATTGCACAGCACCTCACCGAAGTGTGCGCATTTCTGGAAGGGAGAACGGAATTACCTCCCCCTCCAAAACTCCCGCCTGTAACAACTGAGGTACGCGAAGATCTGTCTGAAGTCATTGGGCAGGAGCAGGGCAAACGCGCGCTGGAAATTGCCGCTGCCGGTAGTCACAACCTTCTCCTGCTGGGTCCACCCGGCACAGGCAAAACGATGCTGGCAGTTCGACTGGGTAGTTTACTTCCCGCCCTGAGTGACACAGAAGCGCTGGAGAGTGCGGCAATTCTTAGCCTGGTCAATCCACAACACATTCAGCAGCAGTGGCGCCAGCGGCCGTTTCGCTCACCACACCATAGCGCCTCACTGTCCGCGATGGTTGGAGGTGGTGGAATACCTGCACCGGGGGAAATTTCGTTGGCCCACAATGGTGTGCTGTTTCTTGATGAGCTTCCTGAGTTCGAAAAACGGGTGCTGGATGCACTCCGGGAGCCAATAGAGTCGGGAGAAATACTGATTTCTCGAACGCGTGCCAAAATCAACTACCCGGCACGTTTCCAGCTCATTGCCGCCATGAATCCAAGCCCAACAGGACACTATCAGGGAACCCACAACCGCTGTAGTCCAGAGCAGAATTTACGTTATCTTGCCAGGTTATCCGGGCCATTTCTGGACCGGTTTGATATGTCGCTGGAAATTCCCTTATTGCCGCCGGGCACACTCAGCCAACAACAACAGGCGGGTGAAACCAGTGCCAGCGTAAGAATGCGCGTTGAATCAGCACGTAATCGACAACTCCAACGCCAGGGGCGATTGAATGCGCAATTAGATAATCATGAGATCCGTCTTTATTGCCCACTTAGCACAGGTGACGCCGAGTGGCTTGAACAGTCGCTCACTCACCTGGGTCTGTCCGTACGTGCATGGCAACGTCTACTTAAGGTTGCGCGCACCATTGCAGATATAGAGGGCATTAAGGCCATACAGCGCAAGCATTTACAGGAAGCGCTTAGCTATCGCGCCATCGACAGGCTATTGATTCACTTGAGAAGCATGCTGGGATAAAGAAAGGGGCCGTAGCCCCTTTCTTTAATCATCGCTGTCTGAATAGTCTTCTACAGTATCCATCTGAGGCTTACCGCCTGAGAGAGTGTGGAAACGACGCGGGCGCTTAATGCGCGCGGTATATTTGCTCCAGACGCGTTCTGCTTCGGTATCCGGCTCACGCTGTCCACGGCACACTGCTACAAACTGCGTCTCTTCCGCCGTTGCAGGCTCACGTTTGCCGAGATCCAGCTCATTAAATGCGTAGCCGTGACGCTCAAGCAACTGAGCCTCTTTAATGGTGAAATCACCATGACGAGAGAACCCACGCGGATAATGTTTGTTGTCGAAAAATCGATTAGTCGTCGTAAAGCTTTCCGCCATCCTATACGCTCCTGATTCTCTTGGCCGAGCTATTTATGGCGCGGAGTATTAGTTACGCTTGACAGAGCGTCAAAC
>CBIFVZ010000045.1:0-31516 GCA_966185765.1 uncultured Enterobacteriaceae bacterium
AAGCCCGAACGTGAGTTCAGGCTCTCTTAAAAAATATGGCGGTGAGGAAGGGATTGACTCGCTTTGCTCGCCCTGCGGGCAGCCGCCTCACAGGCTCGGCGTCTGTCCAACAGGCGTTGCCTGTTGTCGAACCCTGGTCAAGGTTTCTCACCCTTCCTCGTCTGTGCGATATGCAATAAAAAAGCCCGAACGTGAGTTCAGGCTCTCTTAAAAAATATGGCGGTGAGGAAGGGATTGACTCGCTTTGCTCGCCCTGCGGGCAGCCGCCTCACAGGCTCGGCGTCTGTCCAACAGGCGTTGCCTGTTGTCGAACCCTGGTCAAGGTTTCTCACCCTTCCTCGTCTGTGCGATATGCAATAAAAAAGCCCGAACGTGAGTTCAGGCTCTCTTAAAAAATATGGCGGTGAGGAAGGGATTCGAACCCTTGATACGTTGCCGTATACACACTTTCCAGGCGTGCTCCTTCAGCCTCTCGGACACCTCACCATATTGTCATTCACACCGTAGCGTTAACCGGCGCTAATGTAGGGGAAAGCCCCGAAGCCGTCAACGCAAATTTATTACTGTTCAATGTGTTCAGCCAAACTTCACGCAATCTGGTGCTAAAAAGCACAACTTAAGTACTAAAAGTACGCGTCCTGCATAACCATGCAGCGTTTGAAGGCAGCGCTAGCTACGAAAAGGCGCGGAAAAAGTGGATCGCAGCGCACGCCGTTTGTACGCTTATCCATTAAGAGCAATGGTTTAGCAAACGAGATCAGGAGAGCACATGGATATTCTGTTCTGGCACCCGTCCTTTAACGCCAGTGAATGGAGCGAACGGTTAGCACAGGCGCTGCCAGAGGCGCGCGTGCGCGTCTGGCAGCCGGGCGATAACGCTCATGCCGATTACGCGCTGGTGTGGCAACCGCCGGTGGAGATGTTGCAGGGCCGTAAACTCAAGGGCGTATTTGTGCTGGGGGCCGGGGTCGATGCCATTCTGGAGCGTCTGCGAACCTACCCGACCATGCTGCGTGAGGATGTACCGCTGTTTCGCCTTGAAGATACGGGCATGGCGCAGCAAATGCAGGAATATGCCGTAAGCCAGGTGCTACGTTGGTTTCGCCGTTTTGATGATTACCAGGCCCTCCAGGCTCAGGCGCGGTGGCAGCCGCTGGAGGAGTATTCACGTGAAACGTTTACTATTGGTATTCTGGGTGCGGGTGTGCTGGGCGCAAAAGTGGCAGAGAGCCTGCGAGAATGGGATTTTCCGATCCGCTGCTGGAGCCGCTCGGTGAAAAACTATCCGGGCGTGGTGAGCTTTGCTGGCAATGAGCAGCTGGCGGCATTCCTCAACGGCTGTCGGGTGCTTATCAATTTGCTGCCCAGTACGCCAGACACGGTCGGTATCATTAATGCCACACTGTTATCACAGTTGCCGCAGGGAGTTTATGTACTGAACGTGGCACGCGGTGCGCATGTGGTGGTGGATGATCTGCTGGCGGCACTTGACTGTGGTAAACTCAGCCGCGCAACGTTGGATGTTTTTTCTGCGGAGCCGTTAGCGCCAGACAGTCCGCTCTGGGCGCACCCGCGAATAGCCATTACGCCACATATCGGCGCGGTCACGCGTCCAGCCCAGGCGGTGGAGTGGATTGCCGCTGCCATCGGTAAACTTGAGCAAGGGGCGCAACCCGGCGGCCTGGTAGACAGACAGCGCGGTTACTGACCTGCTGCTTCACGCACAAAAGCTTTTGAGGAGAACAATGATGTACCCCGTTGATTTGCATATGCACACCGTCGCCAGTACCCATGCTTATAGCACGCTTCATGACTATATTGCGGTGGCTAAAGAGAAAGGGATCGCGCTTTTTGCTATCACCGATCATGGCCCGGATATGGCAGACGCGCCGCACCACTGGCACTTTATCAATATGCGAATCTGGCCGCGGATGGTCGATGGCGTAGGTATTCTGCGCGGCATAGAGGCCAACATTAAAAACACCAAAGGCGAAATTGACTGCACGGGTCCCATGCTGGATGCACTGGACCTTATCATTGCAGGGTTTCACGAGCCGGTATTCCCGCCGCAGGATAAAGCGCGCCATACCGAGGCAATGATTGCCACTATGGCCAACAGTGATGTGCACATGATTAGCCACCCCGGTAACCCGAAATTCCCGGTAGATATTCCGGCCATTGCCGCAGCGGCAGCGCAATATCAGGTCGCACTTGAACTCAACAACTCCTCTTTTACCCACTCGCGCATGGGCAGTAAACCCAATTGTCGCGCGATTGCTGAGGCCGTACGTGATGCAGGCGGCTGGCTGGCGTTAGGTTCAGACTCCCACACCGCCTTTACGCTGGGTGAGTTCAACGAGTGCCGTAAAATTCTTGATGAAGTAGAATTCCCTGAAGATCGTATTCTTAACGTCTCGCCGCGTCGCCTGCTGAACTTCCTTGAGACGCGCGGCAAAGCGCCGATCCCTGAACTATCGGCACTCTGAACTAAAACGGAAATTTTTTGATGAACGAGTTTTCAATTATCTGCCGCATCCTCGGCTCGCTTTTTAATCGTCAGCCGCAGGACCCGTTGCTGGAGCCGCTGTATACCCTCATTCGTGAGGGCAAGCTGGCGCAGCACTGGCCGCTTGAGCAGGACGACCTGTTGGCACGTTTGCAGAAAAATTGTGATGTACGCGAGCTGGCGGCAGATTACAACGCGCTGTTTGTTGGGGAGGCGTGCAGCGTACCGCCTTATCGTTCAGCATGGGTTGAAGGCAGCCGTGAAGATGAGGTGAGCCAGTTTCTTAAGGCGCTCGGCATGCCGCTCGGTGAAGGCCCGGCAGACAGCTTCGGTGCGCTGCTGCTTGCCGCCTCCTGGCTTGAAGACCAGAGAAAAGACGATGAAAGTGATGCACTGGAGCCGCTTTTTGCTGATTTTATTTTGCCGTGGCATGACACTTTTCTTGGCAAGGTGGAAGCCCACGCGACATCGGCATTCTGGCGTACTCTTGCTCAGTTAAGCCGTGAGGCGGTCAACGCCATGTGGGAAGAGTTGCAGGAAGAGGCTTACCAGGACGAAACGTCTGAAGACGACTAGCCACTGTGCCTGGCAGTCAGGGTGGCGATATGAGTCGCTTACTGACTGAATGGTTTTTCCCGTACGCCCTGCTTTGCAGGGCGTGAGACTGATGCCTTACCGCATCCTGTCACAGACAGGATGGATGATACCCAATAAAAAATAAGGAAAATCAATTTATTGATTTTCGTCTGCTCACCACAAAGAAGGAAAAACCACGTTTTTTCCTTCTTTGTCAGCAATCTGACGCCCTGCTTTGCAGGGCGTTTTACTTTCTGTGGCGCGGACTATGCTAAAGAAAGGGTAAAGGAGGAATCATGCAAGAGCGAATCAATATTATAGAAGGGGATATTACCCAGATGCGGGTGGATGTCATCGTCAATGCCGCCAACCGCTCGCTGATGGGCGGGGGTGGCGTTGATGGCGCTATTCACCGGGCCGCAGGAGCCGCGCTGATGGCCGAGTGTCGGGAAGTATACCAGCGACAGGGTGAGTGTCCGCCCGGACAGGCGGTCATTACCGGGGCAGGCAATTTACCGGCGAAGGCCGTTGTTCATGCCGTTGGGCCGGTGTGGCGCGGGGGAAGTGAAGGTGAGGAGGCACTTCTGGCAAGCGCCTATCGCAACAGTTTACAGCTGACAAGCGACAATGGTTTTCACAGCGTGGCGTTTGCGGCTATCAGTACCGGTGCTTACGGTTACCCACGTCCCGCCGCGGCGCAAATCGCCCTGAATGTCGTAGCGCATTTTCTGCGGACACACCGTCAACCGGAGCACGTATACTTCGTGTGCTATGACGAAGAAAACGCCCGACTTTACCGACGCCTCCTGGCGCAGCCTGCTGACCAATAACGACCATGCCACGCGCCTGGGGCGCGCTATTGCGCCCGAGGCGGCACGCCATGAGGGATTGTGCGGTATTCATCCACTTGATGACAGCCTCGACGCGTTTGCTGCCCGCTATCAGCTGGCCAGCATGGCAGAGCGCACCCTGGACGTACAGTATTATATCTGGGAAGACGATATGTCCGGGCGGTTGCTGTTTGGTGCGCTCCTTGCTGCCGCCAGACGTGGCGTGAAGGTGCGCATGTTGCTTGATGATAATAACACCGTTGGCATGGACAATATTTTGCGGCTGCTGGATGCGCATCCCAATATTGAAGTTCGCCTGTTTAACCCGTTTTCTTTTCGTACCCTGCGCATGCTGGGCTACCTCACTGACTTTGCGCGCCTGAACCGGCGCATGCACAATAAAAGTTTTACCGTTGACGGCGAAGCCACCATTGTAGGTGGACGCAACGTGGGTGATGCCTACTTTGGAACCGGTGAGCAACCGTTATTTACCGATCTGGATGTACTGGCGGTGGGTCCGGTTGTGGCTGACGTGTGTGAGGATTTTGAACGCTACTGGCAATCAGGCTCGGTCATCGCTCTCGCCCAGGTACTGGATGTGAGTGAAGATGAACTGACCCGGCGAGTAGAGTTGCCGCATGATGTTCGCTCAACACCGATGGCGCAGCGCTACCTTGAGCGTCTGCGCACTTCGCGCTTTGTAAACCAGCTGGAGTCCGGGCAGCTCGAGACTATCTGGGCGCGCACACGACTGTTGAGTGACGATCCGCGTAAAGGAGAGGGCAAGGCGCGTCTGCGTTCGCTGCTGGGGCTGCGCTTAATAAAGGTGATTGGCGAGCCAACGTCTCAGTTCGATATTATCTCCGCTTATTTTGTCCCCACCCGATCCGGCGTGGCGCAATTGCTGATGCTGGCGCGGCGTGGAGTGAAAATCGCTATCCTCACCAATTCACTGGCGGCGAATGATGTCTCAGTGGTCCATGCGGGCTACGCTCGCTGGCGTAAAAGGCTGCTACGCGCTGGTGTGGCGCTGTTTGAACTTAAACCACAGCGTGCGAGCGGCGCACCTCACGATCGAGGGCTTACCGGCAACTCCGGCTCCAGCCTGCATGCGAAGACTTTCAGCGTTGATGGCGATAAAGTGTTTATCGGCTCATTCAACTTTGACCCACGCTCGGCCATGCTTAATACCGAAATGGGATTTGTGATTGAAAGTCGCGAGCTGGCACAAACCATTCATCAACGTTTTACTCACAGCCGCGGTGCGGCGGCGTGGGAGTTAAGGCTCGATAAATGGCGGCGCATAAACTGGATTGAGCGCCACGGCGAACAGGAAGTGGTGCTCAAAAAAGAGCCGCAGACGCGCTTCTGGCAGCGGTTGGTGGTGCGTATTGCTGCGCGTCTGCCGGTGGAGTGGCTGTTGTAGGGTGTCTACTCCTGGCGGCGGGTAACCTGTGCATTATTGAGTTTACTTTGTGGTTTGCCGGAAAACAAAAAACGCAGCAGCGGTACGCGCAGATGCAACTCATACAGCACGATGGCGATGCTAATCACAAATACCAGCCCGGTGAAAAAGCCCAGCGTGTTAGAGGTAATGTGAGGCGTGATATACGCACCGAAAAACAGCGTCAGCGGATGATGCACCAGATAAATAAACAGCGAAGCGTTAACGAAATAGGTCACGCGTGGCGAATGAAAGTTCAGGAAGCGGTGGCCCAGTGAGAAGACCACGTTTGTCATCCACAGCCCCATCAGCATGAGAATCAGGCATTCTGTTTCATACATCCAGCCATCGCCGCTGCCAAAACGTTGGTTGAGCAGGTAGGCGGCAAACGCCAGCGCTGAACCGATGTAACAGCCGATGGAAGGGGTAATGAAACGCTGACGCAGCGCCGGGTATTTAAACGCCACCGCACCCAACATAAAGAAGGGTAAATAAAGCAGCGTTTGCATCACAACAAAATTAAACAGTCCGTCGCTGAGAATGGGGGGATAAGCAATGAGCAGCAGGCGACGCAGGCCAGCCCAGATAATGCCAAACCCCAAAAACAGTAGAGATAATTTTATCAGTGAGAAGGTTTTTTCTGCCGTGGCGGCATATTGTTTTAAATGTCTAAACAGAATGAAACCGAGGCTGGTTAAAATAACCAGAACCAGTAAAAACCACAGATGGGAAACCAGCTCCCAGACCAGCGTATTATATTTTTCATACAGGCTGAGCCGCGGCCATTTTTCTGCTTTGCCGGAAACAAATTGCAACATAAGAAATTGCGGTAGCGTCAGCAGAGGAATAGCCGTGAGCATGGGAATGCCGACGCGTTCCACGCGCACTTTCCACCAGTGGCTGTGGGTGTAGCGCAGGTAAAGCATGTAAGAAAAGTAGCCGGAAATAACAAAGAAAACCTGCATCCGGAAGGAATGAATGAAATCGTTAAAAAGTGTTAACCACCAGGTAGGATCAACGCTATTAACGTGCCAGCGATGGCTGGAATAAATCAGCGACAGGTGGAAGGGGATGCCCAGTAACATGAGCCAGGCTCTTATCGAATCAAGGAAAAATTCGCGTGCTACCGGTGCTTTACTCATCTCACTCCACCAGAATATCGGACTATTCGTCTTACCCTTAAGACGGGCAAGGTCTACATTGGGTCGCTAACCCTACACTAACCCGGACAAACTGTCTCCAGGATATTCGTATAAAGCGTATTCTTCAAAGTATGAGTCGTTTAGCGCTGTTGCTAACAGAGTGAACCTGCCCGCTATATGGTTGTCGGAAAGCTGAAGTATCCATTAGAATGGATCGGATTGACCTTAGCACACAAAGGGGGATGTGCTGATTTTTATGAAACATAAACCAGAAATGAAAAAAATGCGCTGGTTAGGTGCTGCGGTATTGCTGTCCCTTTATACCACCTCGGTTTGGGCCTTCTCTATTGATGATGTTGCAAAGAAGGCAAAAGCGATGGCCGGTAAAAGCTACGAAGCGCCAAAAAGCAACCTTCCTTCCGTTTTCCGTGATATGAAGTATGCGGATTACCAGCAGATCCAGTTTAATCATGACAAAGCCTACTGGAATAAACTCAATACCCCTTTCAAACTCGAATTTTATCATCAGGGGATGTACTTCGACACGCCGGTTGCTATTAACGAAGTGACCGCCGATAGCGTTAACCGAATTAAATACAGCCCTGATTTTTTCAATTTTGGCGATGTGAAGCACGATAAAGACGCCGTTAAGGGTCTTGGCTTCGCGGGCTTTAAAGTGCTCTACCCCATCAATAAAAAAGGTAAAAATGACGAGATAGTCAGCATGCTGGGGGCAAGCTATTTCCGTGTCATTGGCGCAGGTCAGGTTTACGGCCTGTCTGCACGCGGTCTGGCTATTGATACTGCGCTGCCGTCTGGTGAAGAGTTCCCGCGTTTTCGCGAGTTCTGGATTGAGCGTCCGCAGCCCAAAGCCAACTGGCTGGTGGTTTATGCGCTGCTCGATTCGCCGCGTGCCACCGGGGCTTACCGCTTTATTATTCGCCCGGGACGCGACAGTGTCGTGGATGTCGAGTCCAAAGTTTATTTACGTGACAAGGTCGGTAAGCTTGGCGTTGCGCCGCTGACCAGTATGTTCCTGTTTGGGCCAAACCAGCCGTCACCGTCAGTGAACTATCGCCCTGAAATGCATGACTCCAACGGTCTGTCTATTCAGGCGGGTAATGGCGAGTGGATCTGGCGCCCGTTGAACAACCCGAAACATCTGGCTGTTAGCACCTTCTCTACAGAAAACCCGAAAGGTTTTGGTCTGCTTCAGCGTGGGCGCGATTTCTCTCGCTATGAAGACCTGGATGACCGCTACGACCTGCGCCCGAGTGCCTGGGTAACGCCAAAAGGTAACTGGGGCAAAGGCCGCGTGGAGTTGGTGGAAATCCCTACTAACGATGAAACCAACGACAACATTGTTGCTTTCTGGACGCCGGATGAGCTGCCTGCGGCAGGTAAAGAGATGAACTTTAAATACTCTATTCTCTTTACCCGTGATGAAGACAAGCTCCACAGCAAAGACAGTGCCTGGGTACAGCAGACGCGCCGTTCTACCGGTGATGTGAAGCAGGCAAACTTGATTCGCCAGCCGGATGGCACCACGGCGTTCATTGTGGACTTTGCTGGCGCGGAAATGAGCAAGCTTGCGGCTGATACGCCGGTGACGGCACAGGCCAGTATTGGTGATAACGGCGAAATCGTTGAAAACAGCGTGCGCTATAACCCGGTGACAAAAGGCTGGCGCCTGACGCTGCGCGTGAAGATGAAAGACGAGAAGAAGACCACCGAAATGCGTGCCGCGCTGGTTAACGGCGATAAAACCCTGAGTGAGACCTGGAGCTATCAGCTACCTGCAAATGAGTAAATCAATGAATCAGGATTACGTTAAGGCATTAGGTCTACCCGCGCAGCAGGCGGCAAAGCTGCCGGATACGGACATCAGTGGCGTCCATCGGGCGCTTGATGGCGAAGGACATCGCTATTCCCGTGAGGATGACACCCCACTGGGTTCAGTAAAGCAACGCCTGGAAAACAGCTGGCCGGATTCACTTGGCGGCAATCAACTGATAACCGATGCCGAAGGGCGCACTCAGTTGCAGGCTATGCCGAAAATTCATCGTTCTTCAATGGTGCCGGATCCCTGGCGTACCAACCCTATCGGCCGTTTCTGGGATCGCCTGCGTGGGCGCAATATGTCCCCGCGCCATCACGCGATGTCTAAAGAAGAGCAGGTGAATGAGCAAAAGTGGCGTACGGTGGGGTCAATCCGTCGCTATATTCTGCTTATCCTGACGCTGGCGCAGACGGCCGTTGCGACCTGGTATATGAAGACCATTCTGCCATACCAGGGATGGGCGCTGATTAATCCGATGGATATGTGGGGCCAGGATCTGTGGGTGTCGTTTATGCAGCTGCTGCCCTATATTCTGCAAAGCGGCATACTGATTCTGTTTGCCATTTTGTTCTGTTGGGTATCCGCAGGGTTCTGGACTGCGCTGATGGGCTTTTTGCAACTACTGATTGGCCGCGATAAGTACAGTATTTCAGCATCCACAGTGGGTGATGAACCGCTTAACCCGGAACACCGTACCGCGCTCATCATGCCTATCTGTAATGAGGATGTGAGTCGCGTTTTTGCGGGCCTGCGTGCGACCTGGGAGTCGGTAAAAGCCACCGGCCAGCATCAGCATTTTGACGTTTACATCCTGAGCGACAGTTACGACCCGGATATCTGTGTGGCCGAACAAAAAGCATGGATGGAGCTTATTGCTGAAGTGCAGGGCGAAGGGCAAATCTTCTATCGCCGCCGCCGCCGCCGTATGAAGCGTAAAAGCGGTAATATCGATGACTTCTGTCGCCGCTGGGGCAGTCAGTACAGCTACATGGTGGTGCTGGACGCCGACTCGGTGATGACCGGTGAGTGTCTGACCCAGCTGGTGCGCCTGATGGAAGCCAACCCGAACGCGGGGATTATTCAGTCCTCGCCACGTGCGTCGGGCATGGACACGCTGTATGCGCGTTGTCAGCAGTTTGCGACCCGCGTCTATGGTCCGCTGTTCACCGCCGGCCTGCATTTCTGGCAGCTGGGTGAGTCCCACTACTGGGGTCACAACGCCATCATTCGCGTGAAGCCGTTTATTGAGCACTGTGCGCTGGCACCGCTGCCGGGGGAAGGCTCCTTCGCCGGTTCGATTCTGTCACACGACTTTGTCGAGGCCGCGCTGATGCGCCGCGCAGGTTGGGGCGTATGGATTGCCTACGATTTGCCAGGCTCGTATGAAGAACTGCCGCCAAACTTGCTCGACGAGCTTAAGCGTGACCGCCGCTGGTGCCACGGCAACCTGATGAACTTCCGGTTGTTCCTGGTCAAAGGTATGCACCCGGTGCACCGTGCGGTGTTCCTGACGGGTGTGATGTCTTACCTGTCAGCGCCGCTATGGTTCATGTTCCTGGCACTTTCTACAGCGTTACAGGTGGTGCACGCGCTGACCGAGCCGCAGTACTTCCTGCAGCCGCGCCAGCTGTTCCCGGTATGGCCGCAGTGGCGACCGGAACTTGCGATTGCCCTCTTTGCTTCAACGATGGTACTGCTGTTTCTGCCTAAGCTCCTGAGCATCATTCTTATCTGGTGCAAGGGGACGAAAGAGTATGGCGGTTTCCTGCGAGTGACGCTCTCATTGCTGCTTGAGGTCTTGTTCTCCGTGCTGATGGCACCGGTGCGTATGCTGTTCCACACGGTATTTGTGGTGAGTGCATTCCTGGGCTGGGAAGTGGTATGGAATTCACCACAGCGCGATGATGACTCCACGCCGTGGAGTGAAGCGTTCATGCGCCACGGCTCGCAGCTGCTGCTTGGCCTGGTGTGGGCGGCAGGTATGGCCGTGCTGGATCTGCGCTTCCTGTTCTGGCTGGCACCGATTGTGTTCTCACTGATTCTGTCGCCTTTCGTATCAGTGATTTCAAGTCGTGCTACCGCAGGGCTGCGCGCAAAACGCTGCAAGCTGTTCCTTATCCCGGAAGAGTATTCGCCGCCGCAGGTGCTGGTCGATACTGACAAGTATCTCGCGCTTAACCGCGCACGTGCGCTGGAAGATGGCTTTATTCAGGCAGTGTTTAACCCGGCGTTGAACGCGCTGGCAACGGCAATGGCCACCGCGCGTCACCGTGCAAGCCATGTGCTGGAGATTGCCCGCGATCGTCACGTTGAGCAAGCGCTGAATGAAACGCCAGATAAGCTGACGCGCGACCGCCGTCTGGTGCTGCTAAGCGACCCGGTTACTATGTCGCGCCTGCACTACCGCGTGTGGGCAAGCCCGGAGAAATATACCTCCTGGTTGCAGCAGTATAAGGCGACGACCCATTCCGTTGCCTGAGGGTAACGTCAACTTAAAGCGCCGACATAATGTCGGCGTTTTTTTATGCCTGATTTACTCAGGTTAAAACGTGCTGGTGGTGAGCTGTTGTGCCCGATAGCACCGGGATAACGGACTTAGTGTATGTCGTATGGTGATGTCAGTCAGAAAAACGATACAATCTGCCGCCTGGCCGGGCGGCGTTTTTTTTCGCCCACACTTTACAGATGAATAACGGCAGGAAAAGAAGGTGAAAACAATTCTGGTCGTCGTGATGGCGTTAATGCTCAGCGGTTGCGGCAGTATTATAAGCCGTGCTATTCCCGGTCAGGGGCACGGCAATCAATATTATCCGGGTGTGCAATGGGCGCTGCGTGACACAGCGTGGCGCTATGTGACAATACTTGATTTGCCGTTGTCACTGGTGTTCGACACGCTGCTTCTGCCCATTGATGCACATCACGGTCCTTACGAATAGGCTTTCAGGTTTCGTCCCATTCGTCTGCGGCAGTCTGGCCCTCTTCGGTATCGAGTGGTGGTTCAAGCTGAAATTCGCCTTCGTCCCATTCATGTAACGTATTTTCTTCCTGCCATTCCGCAAGCAGTTCGATATCATCAAAGTCGCCGTCAAAGACGCTCTGAGCGGCTTCTGCGGTTAATATTGTCAGGCATTCACCGCTTTCTTCATCGTTATCGATAAATTCGGCCTGCCACATAATATCGCCATCCTGCAGGATATATTTTTGCAGGCCGAGTTGCTCTACGATGGCCTCTTCACCGTTATCGGCAATAAACGCTTCGCGTGCGGCATCAATCGCTTCTTCAAGCGTGGTAAACATTGGCATAATCTTCTCCCTGAGCGGAACCACATGTTGATTATTCTGAAAAGGATAGACGAATATTTAAAGAGCAACGCCGCGCAGGAATTTTTTTTGTTAAAGATATATGACAGCGCCCCGGCCGGGGCGCGAAGAGATTAATAGCGTGACGGTACGCCTTCAGGACAGGTTTTAAAGCGACGGTGCAGCCACATGTATTGCTCCGGTGCCATCATGATGCAGCGTTCAACGATGTGGTTCATCCAGGCGGCAGTGACTTCGGGGCTATCCAGGGGCGGTTCACACTCTGGTTCCAGAACAATAAGTTCATAGCCTGAACCATCATCTTTACGGCGCGGTACGAATGGCACGATGCAGGCTTTTGACGCCTTCGCCAGCATCCAGGTTCCTGACGTTGTTGCGGCCTGTTCTACAGCGAAGAAGGGAACAAACACACTGGTGCGTGGGCCATAATCATGATCCGGTGCGTACCAGATAAGTTCACCTTTTTTCATTACCCTTATCATGCCTTTGACATCTTTACGGTCAATCATGTCTTTATTCGAACGCAGGCGCCCCCAGGTTTGCAGCCAGTCAATAACCGGGTTGTCGTTTGGGCGATAGACACCGATACCGGGTGTATGCAGGCCCCAGATGCGTGCACCTAACTCCAGCGTCAGAAAGTGAATACCCACCAGCAGAATACCCTGCTTTTGTGCGTGCAATGCAGTGGTGGACTCCAGACCAATAACTTTGCTCCAGCGACGCACGCGCCAGTCTGGCCAGAACCAGGCCATACCCGTTTCAAGGACGCCCATCCCCACGGATTCAAAATTTTTATCCACCATCTTCTGGCGTTCAGCTTCGCTCATTTCTGGAAAGCACAACTCAAGATTGCGGTGCGCGACACTGACACGGCGTTTCATCAGACGTTTTGCAAGATGACCCAGTAGGCGGCCCAGGCGCAAAAGAACCGGATAGGGCAATAACACCACCAGGTAGAGCAGACCGATGCCAAACCACACTGGCCAGTAGCGCGGGTGAAGCAGCGCACGTGAAAATTGGGGTAAATGCGTCATGAGAATCCTGTCTTCGATGCCAAACGCGGTAAACCGCTATTGTGGCATTTTTTACTTCATAGCCAAAATGGCTTACCTGTAAGTGGTTTATCTTTCACCACTGTGCGTGAAAAAAATGTAGTGTAAAATGTGTGGATGTAAATTTCAGGCGGCTGTTTTATCATGCTGCGCGAATTTTTTCTTTACCGAAAGCAGGGAATGAACACCATGCCAGTGTTACACAACCGCATTTCGAATGAGGAGCTGAAAGCGCGCATGCTGGCTGAAGCCGAACCGCGCACGACTCTCTCGTTCTATAAGTATTTTACGATTGATTCTCCCCAGACCACTCGCGATGACCTTTATCAGCGGTTTATGGCACTTAATGTGTTCGGTCGCGTGTATCTGGCGCACGAGGGCATTAATGCACAGATAAGCGTACCGCAAAGCCGCGTTGAGGCGTTGCGCGAGGTGCTCTATAACTTTCATCCGGCACTTAACGGGCTGCGTTTAAACATCGCGCTTGAGGACGATGGCAGGTCATTTTGGGTATTGCGTATGAAGGTACGCGAGCGAATTGTGGCCGATGGCATTGACGATCCGACTTTTAACGCCGCTGACGTCGGCGAATATCTGAACGCTGCAGCGGTGAACGCCATGCTTGATGATCCGGATGCGGTATTTATCGACATGCGTAATCACTACGAGTATGAAGTCGGGCGTTTTGAACAGGCGCAGGAAATCCCGGCCGATACGTTTCGTGAGCAGTTGCCCAAAGCAGTAGAAATGATGGACGCTCACCGTGATAAAAAGATTGTCATGTACTGCACCGGTGGTATTCGTTGTGAGAAAGCCAGCGCCTGGATGCGCCACAACGGCTTTAAAAAGGTTTATCACATTGAGGGCGGCATTATCGAATATGCTCGTCGGGCGCGTGAACAGGGGTTACCAGTGCGCTTTATTGGTAAAAACTTTGTTTTTGATGAGCGTATGGGCGAGCGTATTACCGAGGATGTCATCGCTCACTGCCATCAGTGTGGAACGCCGTGCGACAGCCATACTAACTGCAAAAACGACGGTTGCCATCTGCTGTTTATTCAGTGCCCGGTTTGTGCAGAACAGTTTCAGGGTTGCTGTAGTGAACGTTGCCGCGATGAGCTGGCGTTGGCGCCGCAAGAACAGCGTCGTCGGCGTGCCGGGCGGGAAAACGGGATGAAGATTTTTAATAAATCACGTGGAATGCTTAACACACAGCTGGGTATCCCCGACCCGGAATAAGCACTTGCCCCGCCGGTGTGGCGGGGCGGTGTATTACTGACGAATGCCTTCAACAGAGATAATTAACTCTACTTCCTGAGAAGCCGGACCCAGGTCCTTTTCAATGTTGAAGTCTTTAAGGCGGATTTTACCTTCAGCTTCAAAACCTACGCGCTCGCCTCCCCAGGGATCTTTACCCTGACCGGTCAGCTTCGCTTCGAGTTTCACCGGTTTCGTGACGCCGTTAAGGGTCAGGTTGCCTGTGATATCCAGTTCATCACCCTCTTTTTTCACTTCAGTCGAGGTGAAAGTGGCCTGCGGATGTTTCCCGCTGTTCAGGAAGTCTTTGCCGCGCAGGTGTTTATCACGCTCAGCGTGATTAGTATCTACGCTGGTGGTATTGATGGTGACATTCACTTTATCTGCAGCCGGATTACTTTCATCGAAGGTGAACGTGCCGTCAAAGTCTTTGAACGTACCGTACAACCAGCTGTATCCCAGATGTTGAATACGGAAGTTAACAAAGGCATGCTGGCCTTCCTTATCGATTTTGTAATCAGCGGCAACGGCAGAGCCGGTGGTTAATAACAGGGCGCTTAGCGTGATTCCCAGCAGGTTTTTTTTCATTATTTTGCTCCATGATTAGATGATGACTTCCCCAGCATGCGCTTAAGGGTATTGTCTTTATTAATAAAATGGTGTTTGAGTGCGGCCAGGGCGTGAGCGACAGAGAGCAGTACCACACTCCAGGCAAGCCACAGGTGTACATCACCGGCTAAATCGGCCTGCTCGCCTGCGTCACTGAATGTGGCAGGTACATCAAACCAGCCAAAAACGCTGATGGGCTTCCCGTCTGCTGTAGAAATCAGGTAGCCGGTAAAAATGATCGCAAAGATAAGCAGATATAACAGCACATGTGCCACACTGGCACTGAGACGGGTAAACCGGGACCAACCCTCAAGGGCTGGCGGCGGTGCTGATATCCAGCGCCAGATAACGCGAGCCAGCATCACCAGCAGCAGTATAATGCCAATACTTTTATGCAGTTCAGGGGCTTTATGGTACCAGCTATCATAATAGCCTAGTGTCACCATCCACAGGCCGAGTCCAAACATGCCATAGATGCTCAACGCCACCAGCCAGTGAAAAATAATTGCGAGATGTCCATACCTGTCTTTTGAATTACGCCATTGCATAGATTTGCGCCAGTAAAGAGTCCATGTGGCTTAATTTGGCGTGAGATAATAATAAATGCAACAAAAATTAACGCCTGGAAAAACAATTAAAAATATAATCAATAAAATTGAATGAAAGCTGTCATTTATTTTCAGTCATTCCGTTTTTATTATGTGATTTAACGTTCGGACTGGATATGGGAAGTCTTAGTGGTTTTAAATGTCTTTCGAATTATTTGCCTGAAAACATCAAATTTTTTGGGTTGCGGGTGATGAAAAATAAATGTTATCAGCGATGTCGCTGCTCGTTTCATTTCTTCTTAAAACCAAAGGTAATAAATATATAACCAAGACCCCTGTCAGGTCTTATTTTTATAATTGCAATGTTTTATGTTAATTCTGAATTCAAATAAAACGGTTTTATTTTTAATGAAAAATATTTATTTAAACTGCTAATTTTTATTTTTGTGGTTTTTGGTTCTGTATTTCACGGTGAAATTGGTTTTTTTATATGAATTAACGTTGTGTAAATCATGGTGGCAGATGCTTACGCTTTCTGACAGAGGTCTATGCTATCTGGTTTAACACTCCCCTGGGACAGGGGGCAAATCTGAGGTGGGCATCATGGGAAAGCGGTACTCTGTGTCCTGACGCGACCAGACCATATCTACATGTACCCTGTGCGTTAAAGCGAGTATGGCGTGTCGCGTCACAGTGTCAGGTGAGCACATCTGTAAGCAACGTATGGACACACGATTTCCCTGGCCGGAGCGGATGCTGGAGGCTGAATGTGTTTTTCTGACTGGGTGACCGCGCCTGCGCGACAACACAAAGCCACCCGGTAACGCAGGGTAAAAGTGGCACCTGAATGTCAGGCACCGTTCTGGCTCACAGGTAAAGCACGGATCAGCTACTTTGCGTAAAGCGCGCGAGGCGAAAGGGGGTAAGATCAAATTCATGATCTTTTCCCTGCGCAAACTGGCAGGCGATTTCGCCAAGCACGGTGGCAAATTTAAAGCCGTGGCCGCTTAGCCCGGTGATAACCAGCGCGTCAGGCATGTGCGTCAGCGTGTCGATAATGAAATTTTCATCCGGCGAGTTATCATAAGTACAGGAAGCGCCATGCAGGCAAACACCGACGCCGGGTAGAATCTGGCGTAAAAAGCTAAAGACTTCACTGCCGTCACTCGCATTCCGGCCGAACGCGCTGCGCTCTTGCGGTGTGCTGATAGCCTGTCCGCCGTTATGTTTGCCGATTTTCAGCTCATTATTATCAGCCGGGAAACCGTAGAACCGATCGCCGTTGGACAATTCTCCTGTAAAAGCCGGGAAGCGGTTATTTTCACTGTAACGGCCATCGGCCTGGTGCCAGGCAAAAATTTTGCGCACGGGTGTAATGGGCAGGGAAGGGAACAGTGACTTGACCCAGGTCCCTGCGCTGACCAGCACTTTTTTGCCCTGATAAATGCCGTCGGTGGTTTCCACCTCAATGCCGTCTGAAAGCTGACGCACGGCCTTAACTGACGTATTGAACTGCTGTGAGCAGCCGGCCTCACGCGCCAGGCGTAGCAGTGTTGCGATTGCGGTTTCACTGTGCAATACACCAGAGTTGGGTTCAAACAAGCCAATGTAGTTATCAGGAACGCTGATTTGAGGCCAGCGCGCCATCAGCGCGTTAGCGTCGAATTCTTCAAGTGGTAGCTGCCATTCGCGTGCACTGGCTTTCACGTTGTGCAGAAAGGGTGAGTCTTCAGGTCCAACATTGATAACACCGCTGCGCTGGAACAAACGTTCGCCGCTTATCTGTTGTAATTCATCCCACAGCGTTTGCGCGCGTAAAACCAGAGGGACATAGTTAGCGCCTTCACCGTAGGCATGGCGCATCAGACGCGTGTCGCCGTGGTGGCTACCCTGCTGATGCGGAGGATGCGCTGCGTCAATAGCCAGCACATTAAGCCCGGCCTGGGTGGCATACCAGGCAGCGGCCGCGCCCACCGAACCGCTACCCACAATCATTAAGTCGTAACGCATAGATTTCTCCGGTTTTTGCCGATTATTGGCAGGGTAATTAACCGGTGAATAACACACAAGTCTGAAAAATAAAAAAAGGCGCCGTAAACTGGCGCCCGTTTTCTGGTGTGTAACATGTATGTAAAATTAATGTTTTCGTAAGTCGTCGCCCGGATATTCCCCGGATTCAATTTTAGCGATACCTGCTTCCAGAATGGAAATAAACTGTCTGGCAACATCCGTGGTTAACCACAGCGTCTGGCCAATTTCAGTTTCTTCTGGTTGCGCTTTATTGGCGGTTAGATAGTGCAGGCGCAACATCAGCGCGTCGTAGCTATCTACAGTACTGATGTCCCATCCAACAAGGGGATGCGTCTGAATGACTTCGTTATTCTTTTCCATCCTAACCTCCTTATATACGTGTTTATGACAACGGACAATGAGGTTAATACGTACTTTTTCTTAATGAAGCAGGTTAATTATATCAAAAAATTTAAAAATAAGCAGCGGGAAATTAATTCAGACACGCCGTTGCGCTTTTTTTGTTGAAACTGGATAAGAATAAAGCATCACAAACCTGAAGGGTTGAAAACAGCAATACTCTGTAACACTCTGTGGTTTATTCATTAAAAAAGTCGGACGGCGAAGCCCGGCACAGGTACAAACACCGGACCCTGAAGGCTCAGGTATGAAACCAGTCGTCAGCGCTTTCCCAGGTTTCCTGCAGAATTTCGCTGATGCGCTCTTTGTCTTCCTTTGTGGCGCCTGTCACCGACAGGTTATTGCTGGCGGCATAACGAACCAGTACTTCACTCGGATAATCCGGAAACGCGTTTTCAATACGACGCGCAAGCTCGCCATTTAATGCATCAATAGCGCCGCCCGGCAGCGTAGTGGTTTTGGCAATAGTAACTTCAATACGCATGGTGACCCCCTGTCTTTAATGCTGTATATATATACAGTTAATATTCAGGCCTTGCAACAGGGGGAGCGAAAAATAGCGTTATATTTTAACCGACCAGGTTAATGTTTCACCGGCCAGGAAGGGAACAAGCGTATCATCACCCACTGCGATGCTCTCAACCACTGTCTGCGGCTGGCGCACCAGCTCGATATAATCGCTATTAGCTTCAAGCCCGTAGAAGCGCGGGCCGTTCAGGGAACAGAAGGCTTCAAGCAGTGGCAGTGCATTCAACTCTTCAAACACCGTAGCGTATGCCGCAAGCGCAGTCGGTGCGTTAAAGCAGCCTGCACAACCGCAGCACGCTTCTTTACGATGACGAGCGTGAGGGGCTGAATCGGTACCCAGGAACACGCGCTCGCAGCCGCTCGCAACTAATTCACGCAGTGCCTGCTGGTGTACGTTGCGTTTAAGTACAGGCAGGCAGTAGAGGTGAGGACGGATGCCACCCACCAACATATGATTGCGGTTAAACATCAGATGTTGCGGTGTGATGGTAGCGGCCAACTGCGAGTTACCCTCGCGCACGTACCAGGCCGCTTCGCGCGTAGTGATGTGCTCAAATACCACCTTTAGCCCCGGCAGTCGTTGGCGCAGTGGTTCCATGACGGTTTCAATAAAGCGTGCTTCACGGTCAAAAATATCAATATCGGCATGGGTGACTTCACCATGTACCAGCAGCGGCATACCGATTTTTTCCATACGCTCCAGCACCGGCATAATGGCATCAACACTGGTGACGCCGTGGCTGGAATTGGTGGTCGCGTTGGCCGGATACAGTTTTGCAGCAGTAAATACGCCATCATTGAAGCCGCGTTCCAGCTCTTGCGGGTCAAGCGTATCGGTCAGATAACAGGTCATCAGCGGCGTAAAATGATGGCCCTGCGAAACAGCATTGAGAATGCGCTGACGGTAGTCGCGTGCAGCATCTACACTGGTGACAGGTGGAACCAGATTCGGCATCACAATCGCGCGGCCATAGGTTGAACTGGTATACGGCACGACGGTTTGCAGCATCTCACCATCGCGCAGATGGAGGTGCCAGTCGTCGGGGCGGCGGATTTTTAATACCTGGGTCTGGTTGGTCATGAATGTGCTCCGGCTTGAGGGAAATCAGTCAACAATGGGCTGTTTTACGCCGGGCACTAAGGATAAGCCCAAACGTTTACGTTTGCACTCTTTGGTGAAAAAATAGTAGTTAGATACGCGTAAGCGTGGATGCAGAGATGACGTTATCCGATCTCTGGCAGCGTCACGTTCATACCGCCAGCTGCCAGAGAAAGTGATTAGTCAGTAAAAGGAATCAGGAGCTGACCGGGTTTTACTTCAATCCCTTTCGCCAGTTTCTTTGCCAGCGCTTCGCCTTTGCTGCGATCTTCGCTCAGTACATAAGCTGGTTTTTGATTGAAATAGCTGCGTAACGACTGATTCAGGTAGGGCACTATCGTTTGCAACACGGACTGCATTTTTTGAGGTTCCACCGTGGCGTTCACCACTTCCATCTCCTGCAGGTAAATCGCGCCTTCCTGCTGATTAAAGACGGGTAGTGCCTTGAGCGTCAATTTCATGGTGGCTTTCTGGTTGCCAAACAGCGAACTCATATCAAGCTGTGCATCACCATTAAGTGTGACTTTATTGGGTTCCTCACGGCCAATCTGACTGGTGAGATTGGTCAGCACAATATGTGCCTGGGCAACGCCAGGTAGTCCAATATCTTTTTCAAAATTGCCACGCTTAGCCAGCGCCTGGTTAATTTCTTGTTCACCGATAGTGTAAGACGTCAGCTGATTACAACCTGTCAGCAGAGCGGTGACGACCAGCGTCACGGCCATAAGCATTTGTTTCATAGCAATCCTCTTTTGCATGCCGATCGAGCGATCGTGACACAAAGCAGCATCCGGCACCAGCCGAGAATAGACCTGCAGACAAAACTGAAAGCGGCCCCGCGCAGTCGGCGGAGCCAGTTGTCATAATGCGCGTGACGTTAACAGGGTAATCTGAGTTTGTTTTGCCATATTGTCGCGGTAGTCCGCCACACGGCTGGGGTAGTCAACGCCTGCGACCAACGTCAGGCTGCGTAGCAAAGGAAAGAGATGGATATCATCATCAGAAAGCTCCCCGTTTACGGCGTTAGGTTGCTCAATAAGTTTATCCAGTGCGCGCAAGTCGCTACTGATGTTCTTTATCAGCCCACTGGAATGGGCGAGGTGGTCGGCAAAGCTGCCAATGGTGGCCTCTTTTTTACGAGTGAAATACGCGCGGGCCTCTGGCGTGGCAAATTCATCAAACGGCGCTTTCGCGATGCGTGGCAGCAGTAGATGGTTGATATAGCCGTTCACTTTACGTAACCATTCTTCAAGCTGCGGGCTACGCGCGCCGGTCAGTAGCGGTTTGCCGTCAATGTTGTCCACATAGTGCACAATATCCATGCTTTCGGTCATATAACGACTGTCATCCTTTTGCAAAATGGGCACTATCTTTTTGCCAACCATGCGCGTGGGCGTCTGTTCGTCGTCATTGAGCAGAATGTTAATGTTAACGGGGATATTTTTGAGGCCAAAAATCATGCGGGCTTTTACGCAAAAAGGGCAGTGGTCGTAAATATAGAGCTTCACGTTTTCCTCCTGTTTTGTGTTGCGCAGCGCTAAGTATGGTTGATAACCCGGCCTGAGGGCAAACTGACCTCCCTTACCATGACGGCTGGGGGGACGCGTTCTCTCACCAATTTAAGAAAAAATCAGGAAAACGCATGTTACTGTTTTCACAGACGAGTGTGGCGCGTTTATAGTAACCCAAAGACATCTTAATGACTGATTAAGGAGACGGGAGAGATGTTTGGCTACCGTAGCAATGTGCCTAAGGTACGGCTGACGACGGACAGGTTGGTTGTGCGCCTGATTTATGACAGAGATGCCTGGCGTCTGGCCGACTACTACGCTGAAAACCGCCTGTTTCTAAAACCCTGGGAACCAGTGCGTGACGACAGCCACTGTTATCCGTCTGGCTGGCAGGCACGGCTGGCGCTGATAGACGACATGCACCGCCAGGGTAACGCGTACTATTTTGCGCTGCTGGACCCGAATGAAACCGAAATTCGGGGTGTGGCGAATTTTTCTAACGTGGTTCGCGGTTCTTTTCACGCTTGCTATCTTGGCTATTCGCTGGGGGAAAAATGGCAGGGCCAGGGGCTGATGTTTGAAGCGCTGACCAGCGCTATACGCTATATGCAGCACACCCAGCATATGCACCGCATTATGGCAAACTACATGCCGCACAATCGCCGCAGTGGTGATTTGCTCGCACGACTCGGATTTGAAAAAGAAGGCTACGCAAAAGACTATCTGATGATTGACGGAGTCTGGCGCGATCACGTACTGACGGCGCTGACGGCCCCGGGCTGGCGTGCCGGTCGTTAAGGAGATGAGATGAAATATCAGCTAAGTCCGACACAAGCGAGGGTGATTGGCAGCCTGCTGGAAAAGCAGGTCACGACGCCGGAGCAATATCCCATGTCGCTCAATAGCGTGGTTGCGGCCTGCAATCAAAAAACCAACCGCGAACCTGTGATGAATCTTAACGAGCAGCAGGTACAGGAAACGCTTGATGAGCTGGTGAAAAGCCATTACCTGCGCACTGTGAGTGGTTTTGGCAACCGTGTGACGAAATATGAACAACGGTTTTGTAATTCTGAATTTGGCGACCTGAAACTGTCTGCGGCGCAAGTGGCTGTTGTGACAACGCTGCTGCTGCGAGGCCCCCAGACACCCGGTGAACTGCGCATGCGTGCCGCCCGTATGCATGAGTTTAGTGATATGGCTGAAGTTGAGGCGGTGCTGGAGAATCTGCTTGAGCGTGAGGATGGGCCTTATATCGCCCGCTTGCCACGTGAGCCAGGCAAGCGTGAGAGCCGCTATATGCATCTGTTCAGCGGTGCGCTGGAAACGCGGGTTTCTGTTATGGAATCGGCAAGCGTGCCGGCTGAAGATTTGGCGATAAGAGTGGAGCGCCTTGAGCAAGAAGTGGAAGAGCTTAAGCAGCGTCTTAGCTCGTTGCTGGAGCACCTGGGAGAATAGCGGTGGCAAAACTACGTATTGGTATAGTCGGTCTGGGTGGCATTGCGCAAAAGGCGTGGTTGCCAGTACTGAGTGTTGCGCGCGACTGGGAACTGGTAGGCGCCTTTTCACCCACGCGCGCAAAGGCAGAATCCGTATGCGCCATGTACCGTATGCCGTATGTCTCTTCGCTCAATGAGCTGGCGGCTCGCTGTGATGCGGTTTTTGTCCACAGCGCGACAGAAAGCCACTTTGCGGTGGTGAGCGAGTTGCTACGTGCTGGTGTTCACGTTTGTGTGGATAAACCGCTGGCGGCAAAGCTGGGCGATGCCGAGAAGCTGGTGGCGCTGGCGACACGCCAGAACCTGACGCTTATGGTGGCCTTTAACCGCCGCTTTGCACCACTTTATCGTAACCTCAAAACACAGATGAACAGCGCGGCGTCACTGCGTATGGATAAACATCGTACCGACAGCGTAGGTCCAGGCGATCTGCGCTTTACGCTGCTGGATGATTATCTGCACGTGGTGGATACCGCACTGTGGCTGGCGGGTGGCGACGCACGCCTGGAGAGTGGACGGCTGCAAACGAACGAGCACGGACACATGCTCTACGCGGAACACCATTTTATACGCGGCGGGGTGCAAATCACCACCAGCATGCACCGGCGTGCGGGTAGCCAGCGCGAGTGGTTACAGGCAATAACGGACGGTGCGCTGATTGATATCACCGATATGCGCGTATGGCGCGAGGAGCGCGGTACAGGAATTGTCGAAGCACCCATTGCAGGCTGGCAAAGCACGCTGGAGCAGCGAGGGTTCGTTGGCTGTGCTCATCACTTCATCGACTGTGTGATGAATCAGACGGTTCCTGAAACTGCAGGTGAAGAGGCACTTCGCGCCCAGCGCGTGGTAGAAGCGCTATGGCATGAGGCGATGAGTGAGTGACCATCCAGAATAACTCTCGGTAGTATTTCCCCTGCGCTTAGGTAGACTAAGCGCTTCGCATGACACAGGACGCCAGCAAGACTGGCGTTATACCCCAACAGTGTGCCGAACAGCTTTGGGGTATACAGGATACAACCACAGATGAATCTTTTGAAATCGCTGGCTGCGGTCAGCTCAATGACGATGTTTTCGCGCGTTCTGGGGTTTGCGCGTGATGCTATTGTGGCCCGGGTGTTCGGTGCCGGTATTGCAACTGATGCCTTCTTCACCGCCTTTAAGTTACCGAACCTGCTAAGACGTATTTTTGCTGAGGGGGCATTTTCCCAGGCTTTTGTGCCGATCCTGGCAGAATACAAGAGTAAGGAAGGCGAAGAAGCAACACAGGTCTTTGTCGCTTATGTTTCCGGGCTACTGACCCTGGCGTTGGCCGTCATTACCGTACTGGGGATGCTGGCGGCGCCCTGGGTTATTATGGTGACTGCACCGGGTTTTGCCGACACGCCTGAGAAGTTTCAGCTAACCTCACAGCTGCTGCGTATTACGTTCCCCTATATTTTTCTGATTTCACTGGCTTCTCTCGCAGGTGCAATACTCAATACCTGGAACCGGTTTTCGGTACCGGCATTTGCGCCGACGCTCCTGAACATCAGCATGATTCTGTTTGCGCTTTTTGCCGCTCCATACTTTGACCCGCCGGTGCTGGCACTGGCATGGGCGGTGACGGTAGGCGGCGTGTTGCAGCTTTTTTATCAACTGCCGCACCTGAAAAAAATCGGCATGCTGGTGTTACCGCGTATTAGCTTTAAAAACGCGGGCGCCATCCGTGTGGTGAAACAAATGGGACCTGCGATCCTCGGCGTTTCCGTAAGCCAAATCTCGCTTATCATTAACACTATCTTCGCCTCGTTCCTGGTGTCCGGCTCTGTGTCCTGGATCTATTACGCTGACAGGCTGATGGAGTTTCCTTCTGGCGTGCTGGGCGTGGCACTGGGCACCATTCTGTTGCCCTCGCTGTCGCGTAGTTTTGCCAGTGGTAATCATGAGGAATATAACCGCCTGATGGACTGGGGGCTGCGCCTGTGTTTTTTACTGGCGTTACCAAGCGCGGTAGCACTGGGACTACTGGCACAGCCGCTGACGGTGTCGCTGTTTCAGTATGGTAAATTCACTGCGTTTGACGCGGCGATGACCCAGCGCGCGTTGGTTGCCTATTCTGTTGGCCTGATTGGTCTGATTCTGGTGAAAGTGCTGGCGCCTGGTTTTTATTCGCGCCAGGACATTAAAACGCCGGTAAAAATCGCCATTGTTACACTTATTGCGACGCAGCTGATGAACCTGGCATTTATTGGTCCGCTGAAACACGCCGGTTTGTCATTGTCTATCGGTCTTGCTTCCTGTCTTAACGCCGGGCTTTTATTCTGGCAGTTGCGCAAGCGCAATATTTTCCAGCCACAGGCAGGTTGGGGCGGCTTTCTGCTGCGCCTGGTTATCGCAGTGCTGGTCATGTCCGCTGCGCTGTTTGGCATGATGCAGATTATGCCAGCCTGGGATGTGGGCAGCATGCCGTACCGTTTGTTGCGCCTGGTGGCCGTTGTGGGAGTCGGCGTTGTTGCCTATTTTGCCACGCTTGCTCTGCTTGGCTTCCGGCCGCGAGATTTTGCCCGCCGTACTGCATAGCGCCAGCCCGTTATTTCATTCATTCGCCGAGGTCTCAAGCCCCGGCTTTTTTATAACCGACAGAAGGCCGATTTTATGAAGGTGCCTCCAAACCAGTGTTAACCCGCGAATTGTCTTGCTCGTTGCTGATTTCCAGCCTGTATTTGTGTTCAGCATTGGGGGAGATTCCGCTACGGACTTTTTAAGCCTGATGTAAACCTGTGCTGCGTATTACCTTCTCTGGAAGGCTTGTGCGTCGGGCGCATGGGGCTTTACCCGGCTGGTCAGTATTGTTTTATCATGACGTTTGGGTCAGGTGATTCCCCCACTGTAATCCATAGTCAGGACGAAGCAGGCTCGGTTGGTTTTACCAATAATGTGTTATTGAGGGAGGCTTGCGTCAGATATTACCTGGGGGAGTGTATGGCGAGAACGGCGGATTGCAGGGTGGCACAGAGCAATAAAAAAGCCGGTCAGAGACCGGCTTTTTTATCAAAGTGGCAGATTACTCTACAGCACTCGGTTTGGTTGCTGGCGCGGTAGCCTTGTGGGTAGCACTGTGGCCACCCGCAGAGCCTTTACCTGCAAAATCAAACGTCGGACGTACCCAGTCGCTATGGCGCGGCGGTTCCGGTATATAAGCCGGAGCCGGGGCACGCGTCATCGGTGCAGTGGCATGGGAAGGTGCAGTCGCCATCGTCGGTGTTTTGACCGGTGAAGTGGCTTTTACCACGCGCTCGTGAGCCACCGGCGGTGCGGTGACGATGACATCTTCGGTTACTGTAGCCTCGGCGGCAACTTCAGGAGCGTGACTTTCAACGCCAACTGGCTGGGCTTCAGCGTCACTCGCCTGTTCTGCGGCTTCGCTGCGCGGTGTCTCAACTGGCGTTTCAACAGGCTGTGCGTTGTGTTCTACGTAAGCTTCTGGCTGATCAGACGGTGCGGTAGTCTGCTCCTGCTGTGCAGTCTCAGCCACAGCAGCAGTGTCCTGCGTTTGCGATGCATCCAGCGTAGGTTGTGCATCGTCTGCGGCAGTCTCAGCTGGTGTCGCTTCTGCAGTCACGCGCTCCGCAGTCTGTTCATCACGAGCAGAAATGATCTGCGGTGCTTCATCTACCGCAGTTGAAATAACTTGCGGATGCGTGGTTTCAACGACAGGCTCCTGCGGCTCAATGGCGGCTGCTACAGGTTGCGCGACCTGCACACCACCCAGCGCCTGGGCCAGTTCGGCAACGCTGAGTTCCTGCGTAGCCGCTTTTTCTGCCGCAGCAGTTTCAATAACCTCTGGCTCCTGCATAGGTGCAACCGGATAGCTTACCCACACTTTGCCTGAAGCCATTTCCGGAGAGGCGAAACCGCCAGCCAGCGGCATTGGCGACTGAGTCGGGTAACGCTCATCACGATAGCGACGACGGCGCTGACCACTGACGCGCAGGTGGCGCGGCGAACGACGTGAACGGCGCGGCATACCGTTGTTATCACCACGGCCTTCACTGTTGTCGTCTGCTTCAACTGATTCGCTATCTGCTACAGCCTCTTGTGCGACAACGCCAGGCAGTGGACGCGTTACCAGCTCTGTTGACGGCGCTTTGACTTGTTCAGCAGGTTGTTGTTCAGCCTGAACGTGTTCAACATCCGCCTGCAGTTCGCTGGGAGCTGCGTCAACACGCACCGATTGTGTCAGCTGGCGCTGTTTGCGGCGCGGCATCTTCTGAACATTTTCTTCTTGAGCACTGTCATCAGTCAGCTCTTCTGGCTGGGTCTGGAGTGCTTTGACTTCCTGCTGAGCCTGGCGCTTGTCTTCCGTACGACGACGGTTGCGATCGCGACGTGGCTCGCGGGGTTTGTTCTCCGTCTCTTCTACAGCTTGCTGAGCCGGTGGTGCCTGGCGAGCTGCCTGTCCATCAGCATTCTGCTGCTGGCGACGATTACGGCGATTGTCATCGCGGCTTTCGCGGCCTTCGTTACGGTTGTCGCGGCTATCACGATGGTTGTCGCGCGCTTCGCGGTTGTCACGGTTATCGCCGCGAGCATTACGATCGCCGCGCTCATTGCGGTCACGACGGTTGTTCTGGCGGCGGTTGTTATTCTGGCGACGCTCCTGACGGTTATCTGACTTCTTCTGCGTCTTATCATCCGACTGAGGTTGTTCCTGCTGCGCGCTCTCTTCACCGGCAAATACTTTCTTCAATGCGTTAAAGAAACGGCTTACCAGTCCAGGTCCCTGGGCGGTTGCGGCTGGTTTATGTTCAGCAGGTGCTGCAGGCTTAGCCGCGCTTTCCTGCGGAACCGGCGGCACGTCAGGCATAACGAAGGTTGCCAGCGCAGGCTGCTCAGGGCGACGACGCTCGGCATGTTCATCGTCGGACGGCATTGCCATTGCTTCTTCATGTACCTTTGGCAGCATGTAGCTAAGCGTATGGGTCTCTTCACCTTTACGTACCCGCAGGACGGAGTAGTGCGGGGTCTGCATCTGGTCATTAGGAACGATGACGCAGCGCACGCCTTCCTGTCGGGTTTCAATAGCATTTACCGCTTCACGTTTTTCGTTAAGCAGATAAGACGCCACCTGAACCGGCACAATGGCATGCACTTCTTTGGTATTTTCTTTCAACGCTTCTTCTTCAATCAGGCGCAGAATAGAAAGTGCCAGCGATTCGTTATCACGGATGGTACCCGTACCGCTACAGCGCGGGCATACATGGTGACTGGACTCGCCAAGAGAAGGACTAAGACGCTGGCGTGACATTTCCAGCAGACCGAAGCGGGAAATGTGGCTTATCTGGATGCGCGCTCTGTCCTGGCGTACTGCGTCACGCAGGCGGTTTTCAACGGCGCGCTGGTGGCGAACCGGTGTCATGTCAATAAAGTCGATAACAATCAGACCGCCCAGGTCGCGCAGGCGTAGCTGACGAGCAATTTCATCGGCAGCTTCAAGGTTCGTGTTGAACGCTGTTTCTTCGATATCACCGCCGCGGGTAGCTCGTGCGGAGTTAATGTCGATAGCGGTCAGTGCTTCGGTAGTGTCGATAACAATTGAACCGCCAGACGGCAGGCGCACTTCGCGCTGGAAGGCTGACTCAATCTGAGATTCAATCTGATAGTGGCTGAACAGCGGTATTTCGCCACTGTAAAGCTTAATTTTGCTGCTGAAATCCGGACGGCCCAGCGCAGCAATGTGCTGGCGCGCCAGCTCCAGTACTTTCGGGTTATCGATAAGAATTTCACCAATGTCCTGGCGCAGATAGTCACGGAAAGCACGCACAATAACGTTGCTTTCCTGGTGGATCAGGAAGGGGGCAGGGCGGCTTTCGGCAGCTTTCTGGATAGCTTCCCAGTGCTTAAGTCGAAAACCGAGATCCCACTGCAGCGCTTCGGCTGACTTACCCACCCCTGCGGTGCGGACAATCAGGCCCATGCCGTCTGGCACTTCCAGCGAAGACAGCGCTTCTTTCAGTTCAGTGCGATCGTCACCTTCAATGCGGCGAGAAATCCCACCCGCACGCGGGTTATTCGGCATTAACACCAGATAACTGCCTGCGAGGCTGATAAAGGTCGTTAGGGCAGCACCTTTATTGCCGCGCTCTTCTTTATCAATCTGGACAATGACTTCCTGACCTTCACGCAGCACGTCTTTAATATTCGGGCGGCCGTGTGCGGAGTAGTTGCTGGGGAAGTATTCGCGGGCGATTTCTTTGAGGGGGAGGAAGCCATGACGTTCTGCGCCATAGTCAACGAACGCGGCTTCCAGGCTCGGTTCGATGCGGGTAATTTTGCCTTTATAGATGTTTGCTTTTTTCTGTTCGTGGCCCGGGCTTTCAATATCCAGGTCGTACAGACGCTGCCCATCCACAAGGGCGACACGCAACTCTTCCTGTTGAGTTGCGTTGATTAACATTCTTTTCATCGTAACTGACTCATTATTCTTACATTGGCGACAGAGCGGCGGGCATGGTACGTCTTACCGGATGTGAGCCGATGGCCTCGTGACTGTTCGCAGAGTCGTCAACCTCCCGGTTGTCGCTTGCATAGAGGCGCAAAGTATCGGCAGCCTGTTTTTCAACCGGAAAAACAGTGCATTTAATCCTGGGAACAGCCTGGATGGAGTGTGCCAGAGAAGATTCCGTATGCCGGTAAGGTCTGCAACCCGCAGCCCGCTAACTGCCTGAAAGTTCACAACGTCTTACGCCATTGCTGCGCGAGTAAACGTTCAGGCAAAATTGGTCATTCCGCAAAAGCCTTGTTTTAACAAGTGTAAACACGGAAAACCGCAACATTATTCCACTGCTAACCTTGTTATAGCAAGAAGGCTTTTACCTTTTATCACCCGGTTGCTCACAGTTTTTCAACTGCATCAATCTTATCGCTGTAATAACAGGCAATAACACCAACAAAACTGTGAAAACACGCGTGCAAGACTAAGTATATACACAAAATCCCGTTTGTAGCCTGGTGGTGAAATATTCAGGTTACCCTCATCCTGAATATGCGAGTTGGGACGTAAAAATCAGTGGCGCGAAGCCGGTGGCCTCTTTAGAATCGCCGACCATGAAAACAGAGACTCCCAGTGTAAAAATCGTCGCTATCTCTTCAGATGAAGCCGGACAGCGTATTGATAATTTTTTGCGTACTCAGCTCAAGGGCGTGCCTAAGAGTATGATTTACCGCATTTTGCGTAAGGGTGAAGTGCGCGTGAATAAAAAGCGCATCAAGCCAGAATACAAGTTAATGGCCGGGGATGAAGTGCGTATCCCGCCCGTACGCGTCGCCGAGCGTGAAGAGGCTCCCGTTTCACCGCATTTGCAGAAAGTCTCTGCGCTTAACGATGCCATCATTTATGAAGATGAGCATATTCTGGTGCTCAATAAGCCTTCCGGCACGGCTGTCCACGGCGGAAGCGGCCTGAGTTTTGGTGTGATAGAAGGCCTGCGTGCGTTGCGTCCGGAAGCTCGTTTTCTGGAGCTGGTGCATCGCCTCGATCGCGATACGTCCGGCGTGCTGCTGGTGGCTAAAAAGCGCTCGGCGTTACGCTCGCTGCATGAACAGCTGCGAGAAAAGGGAATGCAAAAAGATTATCTGGCGCTGGTGCGCGGTCAGTGGCAGTCCCACGTTAAAGTCGTTCAGGCACCGCTTTTGAAAAACATTCTGCAAAGCGGTGAGCGCATCGTGCGTGTTAACAGCGAAGGTAAACCTTCAGAAACGCGTTTTAAGGTTGAAGAGCGCTATGCATTCGCAACACTTGTGCGCTGTAGCCCGGTAACAGGGCGTACTCACCAGATTCGTGTCCACACTCAGCATGCGGGCCATCCGATTGCTTTCGATGATCGCTACGGTGACCGCGACTTTGATAATCAGTTGAGCGGTACCGGCTTGAGCCGACTGTTCTTGCACGCGGCCGCGTTGCGTTTTATTCATCCGAAAACGGGTGAAGAGATGCGCGTCGAAGCACCGCTGGATGATGGGCTGCGCAACTGCCTGAAAGTGCTACGCAGCCATAAATAAAAGCATGACGGGGCGTTATTGTAGCGGATTACGCCCTTCATTTCGCAACATTGCGCACAGCGCAATCAGTGACAGGCCGACCAGCGTATTGGGGTCACGCCCGTCAAGCCGTTCAAACAGCGCAATACCCAATCCTTCGCTTTTAAAGCTGCCCGCACACTGTAGCGGTTTTTCTGTCTGTACGTAATGACGAATCTCTTGCTCTGTCAGATGGCGAAAATGTACATCGAAAGGCTCGCACTCCGTTTGCAGTTGGCCGCTGTGGCTGTTGTAGAGCGCAAGACCGGTATAAAAAGAAATAATATTGCCGCGCGCCTGCATAAGCTGGGCCACGGCATTTTCTTCAGTATGTGGCTTACCGGTAATCTGCCCATTAAGAACACACACCTGATCGGAACCTATAATAAGGTGCGCAGGATAATGTTGTGCTAACGCCTGCGCTTTAGCCGCTGCCAGGCGCATGACCAACCTGCGTGCGCTTTCGCCCGGCAGCGGCGTTTCGTCGACATCTGGCGCAGCAACAATAAATGGCAGGCCAAGCTTTGCGAGCAGGCTCTGGCGAAAGGGGGAGGTTGAGGCAAGGACGAGAGGAAGCATAGTCAAAAGAGTCCATTATGAGGCGAGATGATTGCCCTATAGTAAACACCACAGGTGGGGATGTGTGAATAAATGACAAACGGAAGGTGGTACTTGCCTTTTCCTTTGACTCTGTGTCGTTACGAAGTTAATATGCGCGCCCTATGCAAAAGGTTAAATTACCCCTGACACTGGACCCGGTCCGCACCGCTCAAAAACGCCTTGATTATCGGGGTGTGTACCTGCCTGAGCAGGTTGAACGTGTCGCTGAGTCTGTTGTCAGCGTGGACAGTGATGTAGAATGCGCGCTGTCGTTCGCAATCGACAACCAGCGTCTCGCGGTAATTACCGGTGAGGCGCGGGTGAGCGTAACGCTGATGTGTCAGCGCTGCGGTCAGCCGTTCTCGCACGATGTTCACGCAACGTATTGTTTTAGCCCGGTCGTCACGGACGAACAGGCCGAAGCACTGCCGGAAGCGTATGAGCCGATTCAGGTTAACGAGTTCGGCGAAATCGATCTGCTTGCAATGGTAGAGGATGAAATCATTCTTTCCTTGCCCGTGGTTCCGGTGCACGATTCTGAACACTGTGAAGTGTCCGACGCGGACATGGTCTTTGGCGAACTGCCCGATGAGGCGCAAAAACCAAACCCATTTGCCGTATTAGCCAGTTTAAAGCGTAAGTAATTGAGGAGTAAGGTCCATGGCC
>CBIFVZ010000046.1:0-31389 GCA_966185765.1 uncultured Enterobacteriaceae bacterium
ACGATACGTTTTAATGTCCTTTGTTTGATCATCGTATAATCTCGCCAAATTACTCATCCAGCCAATAGTGTACATCACCATCGGCGGGGCAGTTTAGCACAAAGAGCGTAAAAAACCCAACTTCCGGTTTATTCTTAGTCAGCCTGCTTGCGCAGGAAGGCCGGAATATCCAGATAATCTGGCTCTTTCGCCGTTTGAGTGCTGTTATCGTTAACCACTTTTGCGACGGACTTCTGCTCCTGGCTAAGCGGTGTCATACCGTGCTGCTGGAACCTGTCCATGCCCTGCGGCTGAACCTGCTGTTTATTCGTCACCAGCGTAATTTCCGGGCGTTTGTCCATGCCGATACCGGTTGCAACCACGGTCACACGCAGCTCGTCGTTCATGTCCGGGTCGAGGGAAGTACCAATAACCACGGTAGCATTGTCAGAAGCAAACGCGCGGATGGTATTACCCACGGTTTCAAACTCATCCAGACGCAGGTCAAAGCCCGCGGTGATGTTAACCAGCACACCGCGCGCGCCAGAAAGATCGATATCTTCCAGCAGCGGGCTGGAAATTGCCATTTCTGCGGCTTCTTCTGCACGGTCTTCACCCTGCGCCACGCCGGAACCCATCATCGCATAGCCCATTTCGGACATTACGGTGCGCACATCGGCAAAGTCAACGTTCATCAGACCCGGACGGGTAATCAGTTCGGCAATACCCTGTACCGCACCTTTGAGCACGTCGTTTGCCGCGCCAAAGGCATCAAGCAGCGAAATACCGCGACCCAGCACTTTGAGCAACTTGTCATTCGGGATAGTAATCAGGGAGTCCACGTGCTTGGACAGTTCGCTGATACCCTGCTCTGCGAAGGCCATACGCTTTTTGCCTTCGAAGTTAAATGGCTTGGTGACAACGGCAACAGTCAGGATGCCCAGGTCTTTGGCCACTTCCGCCACGACAGGTGCCGCACCCGTACCGGTGCCACCGCCCATACCTGCGGCGATAAACACCATGTCCGCGCCTTCAAGTGCTGCGCGAAGCGCATCACGGTCTTCATCCGCAGCGTTACGGCCCACTTCCGGGTTAGCGCCTGCACCCAGCCCTTTGGTGATGCAGTTACCAATCTGAATCGTCTGGCCAACCGCTGTTTTACGCAGCGCCTGAGCATCGGTATTCACCGCGAAGAACTCCACACCTTCGATGCGCTCACGCACCATGTGCTCTACGGCGTTACCGCCGCCGCCACCGACGCCGATGACTTAATCACCGCGTCGTTGGTCAGTTCCATAGGTTCAAACATAGTTTCTCTCCGTTTTGTGCCTGTCGCCTGAAACCGTTAATTTTCTACGGTCTCTTAAAAAAATTAAAACTCTTTTCTCAGCCAACCGTTAATTCGCTTAACCCACGAGCCAACCGAGGCCCGCTTTTCCACTTCTGCTTCACCACTGAGATGGGATTCTTTCCCATAGTGCAGCAGACCTACTGCCGTCGAGTAGTACGGTTCCTGGGCATAGTCAGTCAGCCCGGTGATATTCAACGGCTGTCCAATACGAACCTGCGTGTGGAACACGCGCTGCGCACAGGCCGCCAGACCTTCAATTTGCGCAGCGCCGCCAGTCAGCACAATGCCTGCTGCAAGATGATGTTTCACACCTTGCTGGCGCAGTTGCTCCTGCAGTTGCAAAATCTCTTCGTTCACTAGGTTGAGCAGCTCGGTATAGCGCGGCTCAATGACCTCAGCAAGCGTCTGGCGTTGAAGACTGCGCGGTGGACGCCCCCCCACACTGGGTACTTCAACGCTTTCATCTTTACCGACAAGCGACCCAAGCGCACAGCCGTGGCGCACTTTAATTGCCTCTGCATCGCTTGGCGGCGTGCCAAAAGCGTAAGCAATATCGCTGGTCACAACGTTACCCGCATAAGGGATAACTTTGGTGTGGCGCAGCGCGCCGCCTGTATAGACGGCAATATCCATTGTACCACCACCGATATCAACAACGCAGACACCCAGCTCACGTTCATCTTCGGTTAGCACCGAATAACTCGCTGCAAGACCGGCGAAAATGAGTTGGTCAACTTTTAATCCGCATCGTTCAACGGCTTTAACGATGTTTTTTGCCATATCGTTATGGCATGTGATCAGGTGCACTTTCGCCTGCATGCGAACGCCGGACAGTCCTACCGGATTTTTAATACCTTCCTGATAATCGATCGCGTATTCCTGCGGTATAACATGAAGGACGCGGTGCTCGTCACGTACACGCACTGATTTCGCGGTGTGGACGACATTTTCAACGTCTTCCTGCGTCACTTCTTCTTCAGAAATGGGCACCATCCCAATTTCATTCTGGCAACTGATATGTTTGCCGGACAGTGCCAGATAAACCGAAGAGATCTGGCAGTCGGCCATCAGTTCAGCCTGATCGATAGCACGCTGTACGCATTTCACTACCGATTCCAGATCGTTAACGCCACCTTTATCCATGCCACGCGACGGGCAACTACCCACGCCAATAATATTCACGATACCGTCGGGCAGAATTTCCCCTACCAAAGCGGCCACTTTCGCTGTGCCGATCTCCAGTCCTACTACCAGTTTTCTGTCCGTCGATTTGATCATCGTTGCTCTGCCTGTGCCTGATTCTGTTGCTGATTAAGATCCTCAACGGGGGCCGGAGCCCAACCTACCGCAGCGCCTGAGTCATAGCGCAGGTCGACGTAGCTGATAACTTTACCGTCGGTCTGCGCCTGCTGTTGCAAAACCGGATAGAGTTCCACAAAGCGATTCAGACGTTTCATCGTATCGCCGCGCCCGAGGTTGAGCTTAATATCATTATTAAGCGTGAGTACCCAGGAACGGCGTGCGGTCATTGCCGCTTCTTTCAGCGTGAACCGGCTTTTTGCCAGCACTTCGCCCATCGTTCTGTACCCTTCCAGTACTTCTTTCTCGCTACCTTCCGGGCCATAAAGCATTGGCAGGACTTGCCTGCGGGTACGAGCGGCAGGCACGCTAAAGGAATTTCCTTCACTGTCTACCATATGCTGGTCATTCCAGCGCGCCAGCGGAACATATTCAACCAGATGAATCTTCAATTCGTCCGGCCATTGCTTTCTGACGCTCGCCTGCTTGATCCAGGGCAGACGTTCAATTTGTTGTTGTATGACGTTCACATCCTGCGTCATAAAGGTCCCCGGTGCTCCCAGGGCCAGAATTGACTGGCGGATATCGTCATTACGTGTGTAATGACGCTCGCCGGTCAGCACCAGCTTTGACAGCGGAAGACGCTGCGCATCTTCCATCCAGCTCACTACCATCAGCGTGCCGACCAAAACGGTCATCACCACGGCTAACAGGAAAATAATGCCTGCCAGACGCGTGCCGTTACTACGACGCGGGGAGTTTTCCTCCTCGCGGGAGCGAACGTTCAGGGCCGCCTGAGACATATCAGTCTGCCAGCTCCAGAATGCGTACAACCAGCTGCGAGAAGCTCATTCCCGCCTGACGCGCCGCCATAGGCACCAGACTATGACTGGTCATGCCTGGTGCTGTATTCACCTCAAGCAGATAAAACTCACCATCGCTGTCTTGCATTACATCCACTCGCCCCCAGCCGCTACAGCCGAGCACCTGCCATGCTTTGCGCGCCAGCGCCGCCAGCGCCGCTTCTTTTTCGTCACTCAACCCCGCCGGGCAAAAATACTGTGTGTCGTCTGAGAGGTACTTAGCCTCATAGTCATAAAACACACCTGCAGGCTGGATGCGAATAGAAGGCAGAATGTCATCGCCCAGTACTGCAACAGTAAACTCCGGGCCACTCATCCATTTTTCCACCAGCACTTCATCATCATGCTTAAATGCCAGCTCAAGCGCTTCGGCAAGTTTGTCCTCCGTGTCGACTTTAGACATCCCGACGCTTGAACCTTCACGGCTTGGCTTAACGATAACCGGCATACCGAGTGCGGCAATTTGTATTGCCGCTTCTGCGCTAAAGCCCTCGCGGCTGTTAAGAGCCACAGAATTCGCCACCGGCAGTCCTGCGCCCTGCCATAGCAGCTTGGTACGCATCTTGTCCATCGTAATAGCCGAAGCCATTACGCCGCTTCCGGTGTACGGCAGGCCCTGATATTCGAGCATTGCCTGCATCGTGCCATCTTCACCACCGCGCCCGTGTAGCGCGATAAAGACTTTGTCGTAGCCTTCTTCTTTGAGCGCTGTTACCGGCGTCTCACGCGGGTCAACGGCATAAGCCTCTACACCCGCTTCTCTTAGCCCTGCCAGTACTGCGCTGCCGGACTGAAGAGAGACCTCACGCTCAGCGGAAGAACCGCCCAGCAGGACCGCAACTTTATCAGTCATTCTGGCCTTCCTCTTGAGTTTGAGGCTGCAATTTAATTTCAGCCAGTTTTTTTGCAATTTTACCGACGTTACCGGCACCTTGAACGAGGATCAGATCATTTCCGGTTAGCACAGGCGCCAGGATCCCGGCGATTGCGTCAGCGTCTGGAACCAGGATCGGATCGACTTTCCCGCGCCCACGGATGGTGCGGCACAGTGAACGGCTATCCGCGCCCGGGATCGCCGCTTCACCAGCGGAATACACATCCAGCATGAGCAGTGCATCAACCTGCGTCAGCACGTTGGCAAAATCATCATAAAGATCGCGCGTGCGCGTATAACGATGCGGCTGGAAGATCATGACCAGGTTTTTATCCGGCCAGCCCGCGCGCGCCGCTTTGATAGTTGCATCGACTTCCGTTGGGTGATGACCATAATCATCCACCAGCATGGCGCTACCACATTTGCCATTGACCGGCTCCAACGGATATTCACCCAGGAAGTCAAAGCGGCGACCGGTGCCCTGGAAACCTTCCAGTGCACGCAGGATCGCCGCATCATCAATGTTCTCTTCAGTGGCAACCGCCACCGCCGCCGCCGCATTCAGGGCGTTGTGTCGCCCCGGCGCATTCAGTTGAACATGCAGCTCCGGCTTATCCTGACGCACCAGCGTGAAGAAGCTCTGCGCGCCGGTCTGACGGTAATTTTCTATACGTACGTCAGCGTCTTCGCTAAAGCCGTAGGTAGTAATCTGGCGGCCCACGCGCGGCAGCAGTTCACGAATCACATCGTCGTCCACACACATCACTGCACGTCCATAAAAGGGCAGGTTGTGCAGGAAGTTAATAAACGTCTGCTTCAGGTTTTCGAAGTCGCCCTGGTAGGTATCCATATGGTCGGCTTCGATATTAGTCACAATAGCGACCATTGGCTGCAAGTGCAGGAATGATGCGTCGCTTTCGTCCGCTTCAGCTATCAGATAACGGCTGTGACCCAGGCGCGCATGCGTGCCAGCAGACTTCACCAGTCCGCCGTTAACGAACGTCGGATCCAGCCCGGCTTCAGCGTAAATGCTCGACACCATCGCTGTGGTCGTCGTTTTACCGTGCGTACCAGCAATGGCAATGCCATAGCGAAAGCGCATCAACTCCGCCAGCATCTCAGCACGGCGGATGACCGGAATGCGCAGCTCATGAGCGGCGACGATTTCCGGGTTGTCCTGTGTAATCGCGCTGGAAACCACGACCACGCTTGCATCACGTACGTTTTCTGGGCGATGGTTGAAATAAATAGTGGCACCAAGCTGCGACAACTGTTGCGTAACCGGGTTTGGGGCCAGATCGGAACCGCTTATCTGATAACCCTCATTTGCAAGCACCTCGGCAATGCCGCCCATGCCGGCCCCGCCTATGCCCACAAAATGGATGTGCCGGACGCGACGCATCTCGGGCACGATTGAACGCAGTTTCGCCAGTTGTTGAGTATTCATCTTTAACCTGCGGCGCAACGCCGCCTTAACCTCTGATTGCCAAAGAGCGCAAATGGCGCTCATAAAAATTTATGCTTTTGCGGCTTCACTGACAGCGCGGGCGACACGTTCGGTCGCATCCGGTATAGCCGTATTTCGCGCACGCTGTGCCATGTCCAGAAGCGTCAGACGATCCCAGCTTTGGAGCGTCTGCGCCACGGCGTCTGCCGTAAACTGGGGCTGCTCAAGGATTTTTGCCGCACCGGCTTTCTCCAGCGGCAGCGCATTCCAGTACTGTTGCCTGTCTTTATGCTGAAATGGGACAAAAATCGCAGGCAAACCTGCCGCCGCGATTTCACTTACCGTCAGCGCGCCTGAACGGCACACCACCACATCAGCCCAGCTCCAGGCTGCAGCCATATCGTCAATAAACTCGGTAATTTTGTGATGCGGCTGGCCGACTGCCGCATAGGCTTCCTGCACGCTTTGCTGGGCGCCTTTGCCGGTCTGATGCCAGATAATCACGCGTTCGCCAAGGCGCTCGGCCACCTGTGGCATCGTCTGATTAAGCACGCGCGCGCCCTGGGAACCGCCAACCACCAGCACATGCACCGGACCTTCACGCCCCGCCAGACGTTGCTCTGGCAAGGGTAGCGCCAGCACATCTGCACGAACCGGATTACCAACGACGTCTGCATTCGGGAATGCGCCCGGAAAAGCCTGCATGACCTTCGTGGCGATTTTTGCCAGCCATTTATTGGTCAATCCGGCGATCCCGTTTTGCTCATGCAGCACTACCGGAATACCCAACGACCACGCAGCCAGGCCGCCAGGGCCAGAGACATACCCACCCATACCCAGCACTACGTCAGGTTTAAAGCGCTTCATGATGGCGCGCGCCTGGCGCCAGGCATTAAAAATACGTACAGGTGCCAGCAATAGCGCTTTTACGCCTTTGCCACGCAGGCCAGAAATGCGAATAAAGTCGATGTCGATTCCATGTTTAGGAACCAAATCTGCTTCCATACGGTCGGCAGTACCCAGCCAGCGTACCTGCCATCCCTGCGCCATTAAATGGTGTGCAACGGCAAGCCCCGGGAAGACGTGTCCTCCGGTTCCCCCTGCCATCACCATTAATCGCTTCGTCATCGTACGCCCCTTGTAAACGCCTGCGCTTTTGCCAGGCGCGTTTCATAATCTATGCGCAGCAGCATCATGATGGCCGTCGACATAATCAACAGACTCGAACCGCCGTAACTGATTAACGGCAGCGTCAGACCTTTGGTGGGCAACATGCCTGCGGCGGCGCCAACATTTACCAGCGCCTGGAAACTGAACCAGATACCGATAGAACAGGATAAAAAACCAGCGAAACGCTGGTCCATTTCCAGCGCACGACGCCCTATCGACATAGCGCGAAAAGCGACGAAGAATACCATTAAAAGCGCCAGTACCACACCGATATATCCTAGTTCTTCCCCAATAATGGAGAAGATGAAGTCGGTATGTGCTTCCGGCAGATATTCCAGTTTTTGAACTGAATTCCCCAGTCCCTGGCCCCAGAATTCACCACGCCCAAATGCCATCAGCGACTGGGTGAGCTGATAACCGCTGCCAAATGGATCTTCCCAGGGGTTCCAGAAAGAGGTTACGCGACGCATACGGTATGGCTCGGCCAGAATCAACAATGCAACCGCAGAAAGCCCCATACCGATAATTGCCAGAAACTGCCACAACTTAGCACCGGCCAGAAACAGCATCGCCAGCGTGGTCACAAACAGTACTACCACCGTACCAAGGTCCGGCTGCGCCAGCAGCAACACAGCCAGTACCAGAATCACGCCCATTGGCTTAAGAAAGCCACGGATGTTGTTGCGCACTTCGTCTACCTTGCGCACCAGATAGTTCGCGAGGTAGCAAAACAGCGCCAGCTTGGTAAATTCGGCAGGCTGAATACGCAGCGGGCCAAGGGAGATCCAACGCGATGCCCCGTTAACTGAGTTACCCACCACCAGCACGATCATCAGCATGACGATCGCGGCGATCAGCATCGGTGCGCTATAGCGCTGCCAGAAATCCATTGGCAAACGCAGTGTGATCATCGCCAGTGCAAACGCCAGCAGGATGTAAAAACCGTCGCGCTTGGCAAACAGGAAAGGATCGTTTGCCAGACGCTGGCCCACTGGCATGGATGCCGAGGTCACCATAATAAAACCAATTGCCGCCAGTCCAAACGTAAGCCATAGCAGAGTCCTGTCGTAGAGCACCATGCTGCTGTCGTCGGCCTCTCGCGAACCCATCACCCAGCCTCGCAGGCGCACAAACAGCCATACCAGGATCCCGGTTCCTGGTATACGCGGTACGCTCAGGCGTGGCAGAGAAAAACGCATCAGCCAAGCTCCTTAGCAAGCTGGGTGAATTGATCGCCCCGCTGCTCAAAGTTTTTAAACTGATCGAGGCTGGCGCATGCCGGAGACAACAGCACCATATCACCACCCGCTACACGCTGGGCAACCAAGCGCATAGCCTGCTCCATCGTTTCGGTCTGCTCGGCAATGTCCGGACGTAGCGCCGCCAGTTCAGCCCTATCACGCCCAAAGCAGTACAAACGCACGTTATCGCCCTGCACATAACGCGTAAGCGGTGAAAAGTCGGCGGCCTTTCCGTCACCACCAAGTAGCAGATGCAGCGTACCCTCAACCTTCAGACCGTTCAGCGCAGCTACGGTACTGCCAACATTGGTCGCTTTGGAGTCGTTAATCCAGCGCACACCGCGCCTGTCCAACGCGAGCTGAAAACGATGCGGCAGGCCACCAAATGTGGTCAGCGCCTTGAGGCTGCTGGCACGCGGCAGTCCTGCGGCGTCAGCCAGCGCCAGCGCGGCCAGGGCATTGGTGTAATTGTGCTGGCCAGTCAACGTCATCTCTTTAACGTTCAGCACCTTCTCACCCTTCACGCGCAGCCAGGTGTCACCCTGCTGATGATTGAGATGATAATCACCAACATCAACGCCAAAGCTAATGCAGCGCTCGTCCGCACCACGCACCGGCATTGTCAGGGCGTCGTCGGCGTTAACCACACACACTTTGGCGTTTTCATAAATTTTCAGCTTGGCCGCGCGATACTGTTGCAAGCCAAACGGATAGCGGTCCATGTGGTCTTCAGTCACGTTCAGTATTGTGGCAGCCACCGCCTTCAGGCTACTGGTGGTTTCCAGCTGGAAGCTGGAAAGCTCCAGCACGTACAGCTCGCGTGCGGGATCCAGTAACATCAGCGCAGGCAAACCGATATTGCCGCCTACGCCCACATTGACACCCGCCGCCTCGGCCATTTCACCAACGAGTCGCGTCACAGTACTTTTACCGTTAGAGCCGGTAATCGCCACAACAGGTGCCTGAGCCTCACGGCAAAAAAGCTCGATATCGCCGACAATTTCCACGCCTGCATCTGCCGCAGCACTGAGCGCAGGCGTTGCCAGCGCGATGCCTGGGCTTGCAACTATCAGGTCCGCATCCATCAACCAGTCTGCATTCAGACTACCGGTGTGGTACTCCACTTCCTGTGGCAACTTATCCATTCCCGGTGGTGACAGACGGGTATCCATAACGCGCGGCGTAACCCCACGCGCCATAAAGAATGTCACGCAAGACAGGCCCGTTAAGCCAAGCCCAATGATGACAACCTTTTTACCCTGATAATCTGCCATGATTAACGTACCTTCAGCGTTGCCAGTCCAATCAGGACCAGCATCAGCGAAATAATCCAGAAGCGCACGATAACGCGCGGCTCTGGCCAGCCTTTGAGTTCATAGTGATGGTGAATTGGCGCCATGCGGAAAATACGCTGACCGCGCAGCTTGAACGACCCCACCTGAAGGATGACCGACAGCGTTTCAACGACGAACACGCCACCCATAATCACTAACAGAAACTCCTGGCGCAGCAGCACGGCAATAACACCTAACGCACCGCCCAGCGCAAGCGAACCCACATCGCCCATAAAGACCTGCGCTGGATACGTGTTAAACCATAAAAAGCCCAGCCCGGCACCAACGATAGCAGTACAGACAATCACCAGTTCACCGGCGTGGCGTAAATAAGGAATATGCAGATAGCTGGCAAAATTCATATTGCCGGTCGCCCAGGCGACCAGGGCAAAACCGGCGGCAACCAGCACGGTTGGCATAATAGCCAGGCCGTCCAGGCCGTCCGTCAGGTTTACCGCATTACCGGTACCCACAATCACAAAGTAGGCGAGCAGAATGTAGAAAATACCGAGCTGCGGCACGATATCTTTGAAGAAAGGGACCACCAGCTCAGTGGCGGGTGTGTCTTTGCCAGTGATGTAGAGCGCAAAAGCCACAATCAGGGCAATAAGTGACATCCAGAAGTACTTCCAGCGGGCAATCAGACCTTTGGTATCTTTGCGCACCACTTTACGGTAATCATCAATAAAACCGATGATGCCGTAACCGACCAGTACGAACAGTACGCACCAGACGTAAGGGTTAGAAGGGTAAGCCCACATCAGCACGGACACGACTATCGCGGTGAGGATCATGATCCCGCCCATCGTTGGCGTACCGCGTTTGCTAAAGTGTGACTCCGGGCCGTCGTTACGCACAACCTGACCGAAAGAAAGCGCCTGCAGACGGGCAATCAGATGCGGCCCCATCCACAAGGAGATAATAAGAGCCGTTAACAGGCTCACAATGGCGCGAAACGTCAGATATGAAAAAACGTTAAAGCCGGAATAGTATTTGACCAAATGTTCGGCCAGCCAGACTAACATGTGCCCTTCTCCTGTAGTGCGCAAACAACCTCTTCCATGGCGGCGCTACGTGAACCTTTCACTAAAATTGTCATAATGGCGTGCTCATTGAGCAACGCCTTCAGACGCGTAATAAGCGCCTGTTTATCATTAAAATGTTCGCCTACACCGCTCGCGCGGCTCAGGTTGTCGCTTAATTTACCTACGCTCAGCACGCGATCAATGCCCGCTGTACGCGCCGCATCACCCACCTGACGATGGCAATCCACGGCTTCTGCACCCAGCTCGCCCATATCGCCAACCACCATCACGCGGTAGCCTGGCATTTCAGAAAGCACCTGTACGGCCGCCGTCATAGAGCCAACATTAGCGTTATAGCTGTCATCCAGCAGGAGCTGATTTTCTGCTAACTGCACAGGAAAAAGGCGCCCCGGCACGGCCTGCAGTTCACTTAACCCCTGTTTTACAGCGTCATGCGATGCGCCTACGGCCATTGCCAGCGCCGTTGCCGCCAGCGCATTGGCAATATTGTGCCGGCCTGGTAGCGGCAGCGTCACTGCCACGTCCCCCGTTGGAGTGCGCAATGTAAACTCAGTTCCGTGCGCGGTGATATGAATGTTGGTTGCGGTGAAATCACTGTCGGCGGCATTTGGCGAGAAGCGCCACGTTTTACGCGTGCCAATAATCTGCTGCCAGTTTAGCCAGTCGTTATTGTCGGCATTGATAATGGCAATGCCGTTCTCAGCAAGCCCGGAGAAAATTTCGCCTTTAGCCTTTGCCACACCTGCAAGGGAACCAAAACCTTCCAGATGAGCAGCGGCAAGATTGTTGACCAGCGCGGCTTGCGGGCGCGTCAGGCTTACTGTCCAGGCAATTTCACCCTGGTGATTAGCGCCCAGTTCAATCACCGCATAGTCGTGCTCCGGCGTCAGACGCAACAACGTCATCGGGACGCCGATGTCATTATTCAGGTTGCCTGCGGTATACAGTGTATTACCACACTGGCGCAGAATCGCTGCGGTCATCTCTTTTACAGACGTTTTACCGGATGAACCCGTCAGTGCGACGACCCGCGTTGGCACCTGCTGGCGCACCCACGCAGCCAGTCGCCCAAACGCCAGGCGCGTATCGTCCACCAGCACTTGCGAGGCATCAACGTCCAGACGGCGACTGACCAGCAGTGCGCCCGCACCACCCTGCAACGCCTGGTCAGCAAAATCGTGCGCGTCAAAACGTTCGCCCTTGAGCGCAACGAACAGACATCCCGGCGTCAATTTACGGGTGTCGGTGGTAACGGCATCAATTTCACCATCAGCACCTAACAATTGCCCTTCAACCACCTGGGCCAGTTTTGCCAGAGAGAGACGAATCATGCTGTCACCCCCAGCAAGCGTGCAGCCGTCACACGGTCGGAATAATCCAGACGACGATTGCCGACAATCTGGTAATCCTCATGGCCTTTACCAGCAATCAATACCACATCATCAGCCTGAGCCTGCATAATGGCATTAGTGACCGCTTCAGCACGGCCCGCCACAACGTGTGCCTGGCCTGCATCGAGCATGCCAGCCAGAATATCGTTAACGATAGCGCGGGGATCTTCGGTACGAGGGTTGTCGTCGGTGACAACAACAATGTCAGCACACTCTTCAGCAATGGCTCCCATTAGTGGGCGCTTACCTTTATCACGGTCGCCACCGCAGCCAAATACGCACCACAAATTGCCCTTACAGTGCAGTCGTGCCGCCTCGAGGGCTTTTTCCAGTGCGTCCGGCGTATGGGCGTAATCCACCACGACAGTCGGCTTGCCTGGTGCGCTGAACACTTCCATGCGTCCGCAAACCGGTTGCAGACGCGCAGCGCTTTCAACGAGTTGCGCCAGTGGATAATCGAGCGCAAGTAGCGTCGCCAGCGCCAGCAGCAGATTGCTAACGTTGAACGCCCCCATCAGGCGGCTTTCAATTTCACCATCGCCCCAGCTTGAACTAAAGCGCACGGTGGCACCGCTGTCGTGATAATCCACATGCGTTGCTTTCAGCCAGCGGCCGGGGTTGAACTCAAACGCGCTTTCCATTGACACGGCAACCGCATCCGGCAGCATCGAAAGCCAGCGCTGACCAACCTCGTCGTCGGCGTTAATAATTGCCTGACCGCACGTATGCTCAGAAAACAGAAGCCATTTAGCGGCTTCGTAGTGTTCCATATCACCGTGATAGTCAAGGTGGTCACGGCTAAGGTTAGTGAAAACGGATGCGGCGAATTTCAGTGCCGCCACGCGGTGCTGAACCAGGCCGTGTGAGGAGACTTCCATTGCAGCAAAAGTGGCACCTTGCCCTGCAAGGTTAGCGAGCACTTGCTGTACGTCGACCGCAGAACCAGTGGTGTTTTCCGTAGGAACAACTTTATTCAGCAGTCCGTTACCCACCGTCCCCATAACTGCACTGGTCTCGCCCAGCCACTGCGCCCACTGAGCCAACAGTTGTGTAGTGGTGGTTTTTCCGTTCGTACCTGTCACGCCAACCAGTTGCAAACGCTGTGACGGTTCATGATAAAAACGTCCGGCCAACGCGGACAGACGCTGGTGCAGTTGGGCCAGATAGATGACCGGCACACCGTGTATTTCACGAATTTCACCATCGGTAGCTTCACCTTCCGCTTCTGCCACTACGCCAGCCACACCTTGCGCTATCGCCTGCGGAATGTATCGACGCCCGTCCGCCTGATGCCCTTTAATTGCGACAAAGAGATCTCCTGACGCCGCGACACGGCTGTCAAGCGTCATCTCCCGCAGAGCTCGCTCTGGTGCTGAAGACACCCACGGAGCGAGAAGGTCGCGCAAATTACGATCTGCCACCGGTTCTCTCACCTTGATTAATCACAAATTCACTTTTCTCACCTGTTGCCAGTGCATCAGGTTCAATGTTCATTGTGCGCAAAACGCCACCCATAATGGCGCCAAAGACCGGTGCGGAAACCGCACCGCCATAGTATTTACCTGCCTGCGGATCGTTAATTACCACTACCAGCGCAAAGCGCGGATTACTGGCAGGTGCAACGCCCGCGGTGTAAGCAATATATTTATTGATGTATTTACCATCCGGACCGACCTTTTTCGCCGTACCGGTTTTAATAGCAATGCGGTAGCCCTTAATCGCGGCCTTCACTCCGCCACCGCCAGGTAGTGCTACGCTTTCCATCATGTGCACTACAGTACGCACAATGGATTCCGGGAAGACGCGTTCACCCGGTACTGGCGGATCCACTTTAGTTATGGACAGCGGACGGTATACGCCATAGCTACCGATTGTTGCGTAGACTCGCGCTAACTGTAACGGCGTTACCATTAGCCCATAGCCGAAAGAGAAGGTGGCCCTCTCTATGTCAGACCACCGTTGTTTTTGAGGGTATAAGCCACTGCGTTCTCCGACCAACCCCAAATTGGTCGACTTTCCAAGCCCAAAACGTTGGTAAGTATCCACTAACGCTGAGGACGGCATCGCTAACGCGAGTTTCGACACACCCACGTTACTCGACTTCTGTAGAATCCCGGTCAGGGTCAATTCGCTGTAGCGCGCCACGTCTTTGATTTCGTGACCGTTAATACGGTAAGGCACGGTATTAAGTACGCTATTTTCACGCACCACTCCGCGCTGTAAAGCCGTCATCACCACCATAGGCTTAACGGTAGAACCGGGTTCAAATACGTCAGTGATGGTACGGTTACGCATCACCTCTTTAGGCGTGCCTGCCAGATTATTGGGATTGTAGGAAGGGCTGTTAGCCATCGCCAGCACTTCGCCGGTATTCACATCCACCAACACAGCACTACCTGACTCTGCCTTGTTAAAGGCAACGGCATTATTCAGTTCACGATAGACCAGAGCCTGCAAACGCTCATCAATGCTCAGCGCCAGATTGTGTGCCGCCTGGCTGTCGGTTGAGGAGATATCTTCAATCACGCGACCATAGCGGTCTTTACGTACGATACGTTCGCCCGGTTGGCCAGTCAGCCACTTATCGAAACTTTTCTCGACGCCTTCGATGCCCTGGCTGTCAACGTTGGTAAAACCAATGAGGTGAGCGGTCACTTCCCCGGAAGGGTAGTAACGACGGGATTCCTGTCGCAGGTGAATGCCGGGGAGTTTGAGTTTTTTGATGTAGTCGCCAATCTCAGGGTTAACCTGACGTGCAAGATAAATAAAACGCCCTTTTGGATTGGCATTGACGCGTGCGGCCAGCTGGTCGAGGGGTAATTTCAGCGCATCAGACAGGGCCTTCCAGCGGTTATCAAGTGTGATACCCCCGGCGTCATGCAGTTCTTTCGGATCGGCCCATATAGCGTTAACCGGCACAGAAACCGCAAGCGGCCGCCCGGCCCGGTCAGTCAGCATACCGCGCGAGGTGGCCACTTCCTGCACACGCAGCGAGCGCATATCCCCCTGGCGCACCAGCATATCGGGATTAATGATTTGCAACCAGGCAGTACGCCCCAGCAGCAGCCCCAGCGCCAGTAAAATACAGCCGCATAACAACGCAAAACGCCAACTGATAAAGTTGGCCTGTTCGTCCTGACGTTTCTGTTTTAGCGTTTTTGCCGCTGTTGCTTTCATCGGTCGCTTTATTCCTTATTGCCGGAAGCGTTTTACTTCTGCACTACAATATTTTCCTGCGATGGATCAACGTGCTGCAGCTGCAGCTTGTCCTTCGCAACGCGTTCTACCCGGCTATGGTCAGCCAGCGCGTTTTCTTCAAGAATCAGGTTGCGCCATTCGATGTCCAGCGCGTCGCGCTCCACTACCATCTGCTCACGCTGTGCTGTCAGCAGGCGAGTATGGTGCGCGGTGGTCACCACGAAAATGGCGGTAATGATAATGGCAGTGAAAAGACAGAGTGGCAGCTTCCCGTGCCGCAACAGGTCGCCACCAATAACGCCAGGCAAGGCGTGACGTTCGGTGCTTCCGATCGACCCGGTCATTTTGCTCAGGGCTTCTGCCACTCTGCTTATCATGCTGCTTGCGTCCTTTCTGCAATACGCAATACTGAACTACGGGCACGCGGGTTTTCTCCCACTTCTTCTTCGCCCGGCATCATTTTTGTTATTGTTTTAAGCTGGCGACCGCCCAGTTGGCTGAGCTGCGCCTCTGTCATCGGGATCCCGGCCGGAACCTGCGGACCACGACTGCATTCACGCATAAAGCGCTTCACCAGCCGGTCTTCCAGCGAATGGAAACTAATGACAGAAAGCCGCCCACCCGGGGCCAGTACGTCCAGCGAGCTTTTTAGCGCCAGCTCTATTTCCTCCAGTTCACTGTTGACCCAGATGCGCACCGCCTGGAAGGTACGGGTCGCGGGGTGTTTGTGTTTATCTTTTACCGGCGTTGCCGCAGCCACCACTTCAGCCAGCTCACGCGTACGCGTCATTGGCGCTTCACGGTTGCGCTCAACAATGGCGCGCGCTATACGTTTTGCAAAACGCTCCTCACCATAGGCTTTTAACACCCAGGCAATATCGGCTTCTTCTGCCGTTTGTAACCATTGTGCCGCCGGCTGCCCGCGAGTGGGATCCATACGCATATCCAGCGGCCCGTCGCGCATAAAGGAAAATCCACGCTCCGGATCGTCAAGCTGCGGCGATGAAACGCCGAGATCCAGCAAAATGCCGTCAACTTTTCCGGTCAGCCCACGCTCACTGACATACTCTGCCAGTGCTGAAAAAGGGCCATGCACGATAGAAAAACGTGGATCGTTTATTCCCTGCGCCACCGCCACGGCCTGCGGATCGCGATCGATTGCGATCAACCGCCCTGTTTCTCCCAGCTGAGAGAGAATCAAACGGGAATGGCCACCGCGACCAAAAGTACCGTCAATGTAGATACCATCCTGGCGAATATTCAGGCCATTAACGGCCTCATCGAGCAGCACCGTGGTGTGTTTAAAATTTTCTACCGTCATTACAATGACAAATCCTGCAATCGCTCAGAAAGCCCGGAGGCTGAGGACTGCTCAGCTTCGATGTCTTCCATGACCTGTTTATGCCAGGTCGCTTCATCCCACAGTTCAAATTTGTTGAACTGCCCAACCAGCATGATTTCTTTTGTCAGCCCCGCATGCTGCCTCAAAACAGGCGTCAGCAGCAAACGACCAGCGCTGTCCATCTGACATTCACTGGCATGGCCCAGCAGTAACCGCTGTACCCGCCGCTCAACGGGATTCATGCTGGACAAACGTGATAACTTTTGCTCAATCACTTCCCATTCAGGTAATGGGTAAAGCAGCAGGCATGGGTGATGGATGTCAATGGTGCAAACCAGTTGACCGGATGCGTTCTCGACCAGCTTATCCCGGTAACGGGTTGGTACGGCAAGCCGCCCTTTGCTGTCGAGATTGACTACCGTTGCCCCACGGAACATGTCAGCCTCACCCTTTGATGACCCTTTTCACCACTTTACTCCACAAATTCCCACATAAAGAAGTTTACGGAGCGGAGGAAAACCTTGTCAAGCCAGCATCGGAATTAAGTCGGGGCAAAAAAAAGCGTTTAGCGGCGAATACTCGCCCTAAATAAAACGATTAACTCTGCGATATGAAATTAACGCCATGAATCGTTGCGAAAAAAATGGACACCAGCCTTTAGACTCATTAATAAAATTGCGGATAAAGGAAAAGATAATCGATGTGTCCACTTTGCGACGCGGGCGGCATTTTAAGGTAATTCACAGGGGATGAACAGCGTCAGATACCGCAACATTAGCGCAGGAGAAGTGCAATTTAGCCCCATGCATACTGGGTGCTTTGAGCCATCATCGGCATCAGCAATGGGGGTAAGGGCGTCTATTTAAAATGTAAGAAAGCATGTTTGTGCATGGAATTAAAATATCAGTTTCGGATAAGTTAGCGCTTTCTGATTATTTTTAATCCGTAAGTAATAGATTAATCTCAATTATCAGGCGACTCATGCCGCCTGAACAATTAAATGCGACTTAAATTGCCCCGCCGCCATAAATTTCTTCTGATGCGCGTCAAACCAGGCTGCGGTTTGCGTGGTTCATCAAGGCTTGCCAGCACCAGTTCCAGCACACACTCAGCGACATCACGGTGGCGCTGCGCCACGGCCAGCACCGGGCATTGCAGAAAATCGAGTAACTCGTGGTCGCCAAAGGTAGCTATCGCCAAATCTGGCGGCAGGCGTCCTTCACGACGCAGCGTGACATCCATTACCCCTTGCAACAGTGCAAACGACGTTGTGAATAGCGCCTGGGGCATTGGGTTGTTCTCAAGCCAGCGGCTAAACAACGCACTTGCCGCCTCGCGCTCATAACTGTCGGCATATAAAAAGTTAACCTCGCGCGCGTCATCTTCCCAGGCAGTGCGAAAGCCCTGCTCACGCAAAAAGCTCACCGACAACTCCGGTAACGCGCCAAGATAAAGCACGCGTTCAGCCGGGAACTTACGCAGCTCGGCGGCGAGCATCTGTGAATCCTCCTGATCGGCACCGACTACGCTGATAAAATGTTCTCTGTCCAGCGCACGATCGAGCGCGATAATCGGAAATGAGCCATTGGCCCAGCGCTGATAAAAAGGATGTTCCGGAGGCAACGACGTCGAGACAATAATCGCATCGACCTGGCGCTGTAACAAATGTTCCACGCAGCGCATTTCGTTATCTGGCTGATCTTCAGAACAGGCAATCAGCAATTGATAGCCGCGCTGGCGCGCCTGGCGCTCAAGGTAGTTCGCAATACGGGTATAACTGGTGTTTTCCAGATCGGGAATCACCAGGCCAATTGAGCGTGTGCGTCCGGCACGCAAGCCAGCAGCTACAGCATTGGGGTGATAGTTATGCTCGCGCACCACCGCCATCACCTTTTCCACCGTTTTATCGCTTACGCGGTACTGCCTGGCTTTGCCATTAATGACATAACTCGCCGTTGTGCGCGACACGCCAGCGAGACGCGCAATTTCATCCAGTTTCACGGTTGCCCCTTCCAGAATCTGATATACGGTAACCTTATCCGTACGAAAACTCAGGTTACATCTTTTAACAATCTACCTGCAGAATAAACGCCAGAGCAACCGCTTTTAAATCAACGCCGCTCTGATTGGCAAAAAAAAACCCGGCAATACTGCCGGGCTTGTGAGCCAGTTCATATTCTGGCTTAACGCATAATTTTATCGCCGCGTGAAAGTCCCACCACACCGGAACGCGCCACTTCAACAATTTTGGCTACATCACGGATGGTCGACAGGAAGGCATCAAGTTTTTCGCTGGTCCCTGCCAACTGCACGGTATAGTGGCTCGGTGTTACGTCGATAATCTGCCCGCGGAAAATTTCCGCGCTACGCTTCACCTCTTCGCGCCCGTAACCACTTGCCTGCACTTTCACCAGCATAATTTCGCGCTCAACGTGCGAACCTTGCCCCAGCTCACTTACGCGCAGCACATCCACCAGTTTATGCAGTTGCTTTTCGATTTGCTCGATAGTCTTTTCATCCCCCACCGTCTGGATAGTCATTCGCGACAGTGTGGGATCTTCTGTGGGTGCCACCGTCAGGCTTTCGATGTTGTAGCCACGCTGAGAGAACAGACCGACCACGCGCGACAGAGCACCTGATTCGTTTTCCAGTAAGACAGATAATATCCGGCGCATAATCAGGTTCTCTCCGTTTTGCTCAGCCACATTTCATCCATTCCGCCACCGCGCACCTGCATGGGGTAGACGTGTTCAGTGCCATCGACAGTAACATCTACAAACACCAGCCGCCCGGCACGAACCTGCTCCAGTGCCTCGCCCAGTTTGCTTTCAAGCTCCTGAGGCTTAGTGATGCTGATGCCGACATGACCATAAGCTTCTGCCAGGCGCACAAAATCTGGTAACGACTGCATGTACGACTGGGAATGGCGTCCGGAGTAGATCATGTCCTGCCACTGTTTCACCATGCCGAGGTAGCGGTTATTAAGATTCAAAACCAGCACCGGCAACGCATACTGTAATGCTGTAGACAGTTCCTGGATATTCATCTGAATACTACCATCGCCTGTTACACACACCACCGTCTCATCAGGTAGCGCCAGCTTCACGCCCAGCGCGGCGGGTAAACCAAAACCCATCGTGCCAAGACCACCGGAGTTGATCCAACGGCGCGGTTTATCAAAAGCGTAATGCAGCGCGGCAAACATCTGATGCTGACCCACGTCAGATGTCACGTACGCATCGCCACCAGTCAGACGGTAAATTGCCTCAATGGCTGCCTGCGGCTTGATGGTCTCACTGTCTTGAGCGTATTTCAGGCATTTACGCGCGCGCCATTGCTCAATCTGCTGCCACCAGTCGCGGATATCATCCAGCGGCTGTGCGGACACTTCCTGCTCAATAAGCTCCAGCATCTGCTGCAACACCGCCAGTGCATCCCCCACAATAGGGACATCCGCCGTCACCGTTTTAGAAATCGACGCCGGATCAACATCAATATGCAGCACCGTCGCGTTCGGGCAATACTTTTCAAGATTGTTGGTCGTGCGATCATCAAAACGAACACCCACGGCAAAAATCACATCAGCGTTGTGCATCGCCATATTCGCTTCATAGGTGCCGTGCATGCCAAGCATGCCCAGCGCCTGGCTATGGGTGCCCGGAAACGCCCCCAGCCCCATAAGTGAGGAAACCACGGGAATATTCAGGCGTTCGGCGAGGATTTTAAGCTCCTCATGACAGCCTGAACTAATCGCGCCACCGCCCACATACATGACCGGTTTCTTTGCGATAGCCAGTGTGTGCAAAGCTCGCTTTATCTGACCTTTGTGGCCCTGGGTCGTGGGGTTATAGGAACGCATACTGACCGCGTCCGGCCAGACGTAGGGCAGCTTGTTAGCTGGATTGAGAATATCTTTAGGTAAATCCACAACCACCGGTCCGGGGCGGCCACTCGCCGCCAGCCAGAAGGCCTTTTTCAGCACGGTGGGAATATCTTCAGTTTGTTTTACAAGGAAGCTGTGTTTCACCACTGGGCGGGAAATCCCGACCATGTCACATTCCTGGAAAGCATCATAGCCAATTAAAGACGTAGCGACTTGCCCTGAAAGCACGACCATCGGAATCGAGTCCATATATGCCGTAGCAATCCCTGTAATTGCATTCGTAGCACCAGGTCCGGATGTCACCAGCACAACACCCACCTCACCCGTGGCACGTGCCAGGCCATCTGCCATATGCACTGCCGCCTGCTCATGGCGAACCAGAACATGATCGATACCACCAATCGTATGGAGCGCATCGTAAATATCCAGTACCGCGCCTCCCGGGTAACCGAATACCTGCTTCACGCCCTGGTCGATGAGAGATCGCACGACCATCTCGGCTCCTGACAACATCTCCATGCTTTGCCTCCAGGCTCTTTTTTGTTATCGACGGGCGACAGAAGCTCTGTACACCGTCTGGCATGGCCCCGCGCCTGCCTGTTAGTTCCTTTAACATAACCGCTGAAAATCAGGCAAGCAATGCACCTTATGGTCTATTGCGCCCCAGAGCAGGTCACTCGCGCTCTGCTAATTCGTCATTCGCCATGTGATGATCCAGATATAAGTAAATCCAATAAATTAAAATTTCAAAAAAAAGGAAAAAACCAGCAGGAAATCTAATTATTTTTCGTTTTTCCTTGAGAGCCGACACCAGCCACCAACCAGGCAAAACAAAATGCCAGATTATTTACCAATTCCAGTTGATAGTATTGATTACATGGCGCCTTACCGACGGCAGATGCTGATAAGTATTTCCTGCATCCATTGATGACCTTTATCGCGTCCGGCAGCTTCATGCCAACACAAATAGCTGCGCCGGTTTTCCTGCCTTAGCGGCAACGGCATGACTTTAAGGTCAAGGCTTGCGGCAAATTCCTCACCTAACCAACGAGGGGCAATCGCCACCAGATTAGTTTGTGAAACCACATTTAATACGCTGGTCATTGCCATGCCCTGATAAGCTACCATGCTACGTTTTTCAGGCGTGTCGTACCAGGGTGCGCTGAACGACGTAAAACTGTCGAGCGCCACTACGGCATGTTGCTCCTGATATATATCCTGCTCTCTTTTGAGATTATTCAATCTTGGATGCGAATTTCCAACAACCAGTACCATTTCGTCATAAAAGAGCGGAATGCATGAAAATTCCGATCCAGGGAGTTCATCGTAACCAATGACAAAACTGCCTTCCTGATGGCGCAACTGTTGTTCAATATTTTGATTTAATGACGAAGTAAACTGAAGCTGAATATGCGGTGCCAGCTTTTTAACACGATTATAAATTAATGACGTCAGCAAATTATCAAGCGGGCTACAAATGCAAAGATTAAAGACGCGCTCGCTGGTATGAGGCTGAAATTGCGTGCCGGGTAATTCATTTTGGATGAGCTGTAATGCCTGACGCGTTGATTCAAACAAGCGCCACGCCCGGGGTGTGGGTTGGATACCACGACCAAAACGTACAAACAGGTCATCATCAAACATAAGCTTCAGACGGGCTACAGCGTTACTGACCGCAGGCTGCGACATCCCCAGCATTTGTGCGGCACGCGTAATATTTTGTACCTGCATCACCGCATCAAAAACCGTGAGAAGATTGAGATCTACTTGCCGCAAATGCGATTTTATTCCTTCTACAGCATCCAGGCTGTCTGGTTTTTCCTCAGACATACATTTCCCCATTAAAAACAGCCATTCCTTTAGACACGACCAAATGCCGTGCTACCTCACAGTTTAATAAAATCAGATGAGAACGCCGTGTGGATTAAGTAATTCTTAAACCAATCCGTAGAGAATATCCCTAATAACGCGAATCTTGCAAATCGACCTTGCCAGCATATAGCAACAGCACAGGCGCAATCAAAACATAATTTCATCACCGGCACAATTCATTCACAGGACAAATACAAAACCTAATTCATTTTGATAATAAATTGCTTTATCGCGACTATCATTAAATTCTTACGCAATAAAATGCCTTCCCCATACCGCAGGGAAATAACCCATAACTTTCAGCCTTAACTAAAAAACTGAAGTGAAAATTGTGACAGACATCAAAAACAGTAATTATATCTATCCTAAAAGCGACACGCAGAATATTTGCCAAAATCCATTTTCTCCACTTTGTGTTTCGCTAATGCGGTGGGTTCACACAAAATGATTGACAGCCCCCCCTGTATTCAAGTACCACTAAGGGCATCGCTGAATTCGATACGAGGTTATCCAATGTTCAATATTGTTCGTCTAACCGGCCTACTACTAAACGCCTTCACTGTGCGCGGTAGTCTGGTGGACAACGCTAAACGTTGAGATAACCTTCCAGAACGATAAAAACCCGCGCCACTGCGCGGGTTTTTTTATGCTCGATGCAGGGCGCTTAAGACAGAACAAGGACCCAACCCATGAGCCAACAAGTCATTATTTTTGATACAACCTTACGTGATGGTGAACAGGCATTGCAGGCAAGCCTGAGTGTGAAAGAAAAGCTGCAGATTGCGCTGGCGCTGGAGCGTATGGGTATTGATGTAATGGAAGTCGGCTTCCCGGTCTCTTCACCGGGGGATTTTGAATCCGTGCAGACTATTGCTCGCCAGATCAAAAACAGCCGCGTGTGCGGACTGGCGCGCTGCGTGGAGAAAGACATTGATGTCGCCGCAGAAGCGTTGCGTGTCGCCGACGCGTTCCGTATTCATACCTTTATCGCCACCTCGCCCATGCACATTGCCACTAAATTGCGCAGTACACTGGACGAAGTGATTGAACGCGCGGTGTACATGGTTAAACGCGCACGCAATTATACCGATGACGTCGAGTTCTCATGTGAAGATGCAGGGCGCACGCCAATCGAAGACTTAGCGCGCGTCGTCGAAGCCGCCATTGACGCCGGTGCCACCACCGTCAACATCCCGGACACCGTGGGCTACACGACCCCCAGTGAATACGGCAACATCATCTCCTCTTTGTACCAGCGCGTTCCCAACATCGATAAAGCCATTATCTCTGTCCATACCCACGATGACCTGGGTATGGCGGTCGGTAACGCCATTGCCGCTGTGCAGGCAGGCGCACGCCAGGTTGAAGGCACGCTCAACGGCATCGGTGAGCGCGCAGGTAACTGTGCGCTGGAAGAAGTTATCATGGCCATTAAAGTGCGCAGCAAAATGATGAACCTGCACACTAACATCAACCACAACGAAATCTGGCGTACCAGCCAGACCGTCAGTCAAATCTGCAACATGCCCATTCCGGGTAATAAAGCGGTGGTGGGCGCTAACGCCTTCGCCCACTCCTCTGGTATCCACCAGGACGGCGTGCTGAAAAACCGCGAAAACTACGAAATCATGACACCGGAGTCCATCGGTCTCAACCAGGTGCAGTTGAACCTGACCTCACGCTCTGGCCGTGCAGCTGTGAAACACCGCATGGAAGAGATGGGCTACAAGGACAGTGAATACAACATGGACTATCTGTATGACGCTTTCCTGAAGCTGGCCGATAAAAAAGGCCAGGTGTTTGACTACGACCTGGAAGCGCTGGCGTTCATTAATAAACAGCAGGAAGAGCCAGAGCATTTCCGCCTGGATTACTTCACCGTACAGTCCAGCTCCAGCGAAATGGCAACCGCGTCTGTGAAGCTTGCCTGTGGCGATGAAATAAAAACCGAAGCGGCAACAGGTAACGGCCCGGTTGATGCGGTCTATCAGGCCATCAACCGTATTACTGACTTCGATATTGAGCTGGTCGACTACAAACTGGGGGCCAAAGGCCACGGCAAAAACGCGCTGGGTCAAGTGGACATTGTGGTCAACTATCACGGTCGCCGTTTCCACGGCGTGGGGCTGGCGACCGATATCGTCGAATCCTCGGCGAAGGCGATGGTGCATGTGTTGAACAATATCTGGCGCGCTAACGAAGTCGAAAAAGAATTACAACGCAAACAAATCAAAGAACAAAATCAGGAAACCGTGTGACATGTCCAGGAACTACCATATAGCAGTATTGCCGGGTGACGGCATCGGTCCGGAAGTAATGGCGCAGGCAATGAAAGTGCTGGACGCCGTACGTAAACGCTTCGATATGCGCATCACCACCAGCGAGTACGACGTTGGTGGAGCCGCCATTGATCGTCAGGGTACACCGTTACCGGCGGGCACCATTGAAGGCTGCGAGCAGGCAGACGCAATCCTGTTCGGCTCCGTTGGTGGCCCGAAATGGGAACGCCTGCCGCCTGCCGAGCAGCCAGAGCGCGGTGCGCTGCTGCCGCTGCGCAAACACTTCAAATTGTTCAGCAACCTGCGCCCTGCTCGTCTGTACCAGGGACTGGAAGCGTTCTGTCCACTGCGTGCGGACATTGCCGCCAACGGCTTTGATATTCTGTGTGTGCGTGAACTGACCGGCGGCATCTACTTCGGTCAGCCGAAAGGCCGCGAAGGCAGCGGGATGTACGAAAAAGCGTATGACACTGAGGTTTATCACCGCTTTGAGATAGAACGTATTGCACGTATCGCCTTTGAATCAGCACGCAAGCGTGGCAAAAAAGTCACCTCAATCGATAAGGCCAACGTGCTGCAAACCTCCGTGCTGTGGCGCGAAATTGTTAGCGAAATCGGCAAAGAGTACCCGGACATTGAGCTGGCACACATGTACATTGACAACGCCACTATGCAGCTGGTGAAAAACCCAGCACAGTTCGACGTGCTGCTGTGCTCCAACCTGTTTGGCGACATTCTGTCTGACGAATGCGCGATGATAACCGGCTCTATGGGTATGTTGCCTTCAGCAAGCCTCAACGAACAAGGCTTTGGTTTGTATGAGCCTGCGGGCGGCTCTGCACCGGACATCGCCGGTAAAAACATCGCTAACCCAATTGCCCAAATCCTCTCGCTCTCGCTGCTGTTGCGCTACAGCCTTGATGCTGAAGACGCCGCTCAGGCTATTGAGCGCGCGATTAACAAAGCGCTGGAAGAAGGCATTCGCACCAGCGATCTGGCAGGCGACGCCAGCGCAACCAGTACAGAAGAAATGGGTGACATCGTTGCCCGCTATGTTGCAGAAGGGGTGTGATCATGGCGAAGACGTTATACCAGAAATTATTTGATGCCCATGTGGTGTACGAAGCGCCGAACGAAACTCCACTGCTGTATATCGACCGTCACCTGGTGCATGAAGTCACCTCACCGCAGGCGTTTGACGGCCTGCGCGCCCACGGGCGCAAACTGCGCCAGCCGGGCAAAACCTTCGCCACAATGGATCACAACGTCTCCACGCAGACGAAAGACATCAACGCCAGCGGCGAGATGGCTCGCATTCAGATGCAGGAGTTGATGAAGAACTGCAAAGAGTTCGGCGTTGAGTTGTATGACCTCAACCATCCATTCCAGGGCATTGTGCACGTAATGGGTCCCGAGCAGGGCATTACGTTGCCGGGCATGACCATTGTCTGCGGCGACTCCCATACGGCTACCCACGGCGCGTTTGGCGCACTGGCATTTGGCATTGGTACCTCTGAGGTTGAGCATGTAATGGCAACCCAGACCCTGAAACAGGGCCGCGCCAAAACCATGAAGATTGAAGTAACCGGCAAGGCAGCTGAGGGCATCACCGCTAAAGACATCGTGCTGGCTATCATCGGCAAAACCGGCAGCGCAGGCGGCACCGGCCACGTGGTGGAGTTTTGCGGACCCGCCATTCAGGCGCTGAGCATGGAAGGCCGCATGACGCTGTGCAACATGGCCATCGAGATGGGTGCCAAAGCGGGCCTGGTCGCGCCGGATGACACCACGTTTAACTACGTGAAAGGACGCCGCCACGCGCCGAAGGGCCAGGACTGGGACAATGCTGTCGCGTACTGGAAAACTTTCTGCACTGACGAAGGCGCAAGCTTTGATACCGTCGTGACACTGCGTGCTGAGGACATCGCGCCGCAGGTCACCTGGGGCACTAACCCAGGCCAGGTCATTTCTGTTACTGACAACGTGCCAGACCCGGCTTCCTTTACCGACCCGGTTGAGCGTGCGTCGGCGGAAAAAGCGCTGGCCTATATGGGCCTGCAGGCGGGCGTGTCGCTGAAAGATGTGGCTATCGATAAAGTGTTCATCGGCTCCTGCACTAACTCACGTATTGAAGACCTGCGCGCAGCTGCCGCTATCGCGAAAGGGCGCAAAGTAGCGCCTGGCGTACTGGCTATGGTGGTGCCTGGCTCTGGCCCGGTAAAAGCCCAGGCAGAAGAAGAAGGTCTGGACAAAATCTTTATCGAAGCCGGTTTTGAATGGCGTTTGCCCGGCTGTTCCATGTGTCTGGCGATGAATAACGACCGCCTGAATCCCGGCGAACGCTGCGCATCCACCAGCAACCGTAACTTCGAGGGCCGCCAGGGGCGCGGCGGGCGCACGCATCTGGTCAGCCCGGCAATGGCAGCTGCCGCTGCGGTTACGGGCCGTTTTGCTGACATCCGCGACATGAAATAAGGAAGGAAAACCATGGCAGAGAAATTTATCCAACACACCGGCCTGGTCGTTCCGCTGGATGCCGCGAACGTCGATACCGACGCCATCATCCCGAAGCAGTTTCTGCAAAAGGTGACGCGCACCGGCTTTGGCGCCCACCTGTTTAACGACTGGCGTTTTCTGGATGATAAAGGCGAACAGCCTAACCCGGAGTTTGTGCTGAACTTTCCTGAATACCAGGGCGCGTCGATTCTGCTGGCCCGTGAAAACTTTGGCTGCGGCTCCTCGCGCGAGCACGCGCCCTGGGCATTGACCGACTACGGTTTCAAAGTCGTGATTGCACCGAGTTTTGCCGACATTTTCTACGGTAACAGCTTCAACAACCAGCTGCTGCCGGTCACATTAAGTGACGCAGAGGTAGATGAACTGTTCAGGCTGGTGCAGGCGAACCCTGGCATTCGTTTTGTGGTCTCTCTGGAGTCACAGACGGTGCAGGCCGGGGAGAAAAGCTATAGCTTTAACATTGATGCTTTCCGTCGCCACTGCATGATGAATGGTTTGGACAGCATCGGTTTAACATTGCAGCACGAAGATGCCATTGCCGCTTACGAGAAGAAGTTGCCGGCGTTTATGCAGTAACACCCACCCCTCTCCCACCCGGGAGAGGGGTTTTACTTAAACGTCTTTCACCCGCGCCGTCATCCACAGTGTTAAAAGCGAAATCCCAACAATCACCTGATACACCGCCGCGTGACCAAAACGTTCTGCCACCGCGCCCTGGATGACGCCAGCCAGAATCACGCCGGTCGAAATACTGCTGGTAAACAACGTGGTGGCTGAACCCGCACGCCCCGGCATTAAATCCTGAAACCATAGCATGCCTATCCCGGCAATAATGCCAATGAACACCGCATTGAAAAACTGCAACGCCAGCAATCCGGTCTGGCTCTGAAAGCACAGCAATCCAACGTAAAACATCACCCCCGCAGCCACCGCCATCAGCATCATACGTTTTTTGCCGATACGCTTAACGTAGTAGCCAGCCAGCAGCATGGCCGGGATTTCCAGACCCGCCGCACAGCCCATCAATAGCCCGGCAAGCTTATCCGGTAGCCCCAAATCCTGACTAATCCACAGCGGCATATCGATGATATATATCGTGTTGCAGGTCCACATCAGCACAGAGGCGAGAAACAGCATGCGCACATTACTGTCGCGCCAACCGGTTGCATCCGTTATCGCAATCCCTTCTGCGGGTTGCACACGTTCAACCGACGGTAGTGCGAAAAACACCAGCGCCAGGCTCATCACAAAAATCGCGGCGGCAATCAGAAACATGGTGGTGAAGCCGTAGTTAAGCGCCAGCGTAAACGCCAGCGGTGGCCCTATCACCCACGCCAGTGACAGCTGGGCGCGCATAACTGAGCTGAACATCACTACCTCGCGGGCCGAGCTGTCGGCATATTCGCGTGCCAGCGCGAACACTTGCGGCATGGCGGTATTTGCCACCGCCGCAAACAGTACGCCCAGAGTAATCAGCGTCAGATAATCACGGTTAAAGGCAAACAGCAGGCTGTTGCCAACCGCCATCGCGCAGCAAATCAAAATCAGCGTTCGCCTGTCGCCGCGGCTGTCCGAGCGCTTTGCTAACAGCAGGCTCACCAGAATCCCGGCGACAGCATTCACGGTATAAAACAGGCCGACCCAGAACGGACGCACCTGAACTTCGCGAGTCAGAAACAGACTCAACGTTGGCATTTGCAGCGCACCTGCAACACCAATCATAAAAGACACGGCCATAAAGGCGACGTACACCAGGTTAAGGCGCCTTCCTGTCGTCAAAAACCAATGCATAAAGAGTTCCCTGTTCACCACGCGGCGGGCTAAGCATAAACGAAAAAAGCCAGCAGTAAATTACTGCCGGCCGGTGAAAAGCACCAATACTCAGTCACACATGATGTCAGCTTACAGGCGAGCATGAACCGGGATATGATTCACACGTCTTCGCTTTCATCATGCTGGTATTCTTGCATAATACAGGGAAAGAAAAATTGATGACTTCAGCTAAAGGAGTTCCCCTTTTATGCCGTCAGCCCGCCTGCAACAACAGTTCATCCGTCTGTGGCAGAGTTGCAATGGTGAGCCACAGGACACCACACTCAGTGAACTGTCGGAACTGCTTAACTGCTCACGCCGCCATATGCGAACGCTGCTTAACGCCATGCAGGAGAAAGGCTGGCTTAGCTGGCAGGCTGAAGCGGGACGCGGCAAGCGCTCACGTCTTGAGTTTCTCTACACCGGGCTAACGCTCCAGCAGCAGCGCGCCGAGGATCTGCTGGAGCAGGACAGAATCGATCAGCTGGTACAGCTGGTTGGCGATAAAGACGCAGTACGTCAGATGATTGTCTCCCATCTTGGGCGCAGCTTTCGCCAGGGGCGCCATATCTTACGGGTGCTGTACTATCGTCCACTGCAAAACCTGCTACCCGGCTCACCGCTACGCCGTTCGGAAACCCACATTGCCCGACAAATTTTCAGTGGTCTGACGCGCATAAATGAGGAAAACGGGGAACCCGAAGCTGATATCGCTCACCACTGGCAGCAGCTCAGCGAAACGCACTGGCGTTTTTTCCTGCGCCCCGGCATCCGCTTTCACCACGGCCGCGAGCTGGATATGCTGGACGTCATCACCTCGCTGCAGCGAATTATCGCGCTCCCGCTGTATGCGCATATTACGCGTGTCGACTCCCCAACCGACTGGACGCTGGATATCCATCTTTCACAGCCGGATCGCTGGCTACCCTGGCTGATGGGCAGCGTCACCGCCATGATCCTGCCGCGCGAGTGGAGCAGTATCCCTGAGTTTGCCAGCAAGCCAGTCGGCACTGGCCCGTATGCGGTGGCGCGTAACAGCAGCAGCCAGCTACGTATCCACGCTTTTGACGACTATTTTGGTTATCGTGCCCTGATAGATGAAGTGAATTTCTGGGTACTGCCGGAAATTGGCGAAGACCTCAGCCCTGGTGTACAGCTTGAGGGCACCAGAGAGAGTGAAAAGGCAGTGGAAAGCCGTCTGGAAGAAGGCTGCTACTACTTACTGTTTGACGCCCGCTCGCCGCGTGGAGCCAATGCCCAGTTGCGGTGCTGGCTCAGCCAGACTCTCTCCCCGATTAATCTGATTTACCGTGCCGGGGAGCGTTATCAGCGCTACTGGTTCCCGGCAAGCGGCCTGCTACCGCGCTGGCATCATGCACACCTGGCGCAGGATGTTGAAAAACCCGCCGGGCTGGAAAGTCTGACCCTCACCTATTATCGCGATCACGTGGAACACCGGGTATTAAGCGATATCTTCTCCCGACTGCTGGCTGAACAGGGTGTCACCCTCAACATTCAGGTGGTTGATTATGATGAATGGCACAGCGGTGAGGCGGTTAGTGACGTCTGGCTTAACAGCGCTAACTTTACGCTACCGCTGGAATTTTCATTGTTTGCGCATCTGTATGAAATCCCGCTGCTTCAACGCTGTATTCCCGGTGACTGGCAAGCCGATGCCCGCCAGTGGCGGGCGGATGAACTGATACTGGCGCAGTGGTGCCAGCGTCTGATGGCCGACCAGATGATTGTGCCGCTGATTCACCACTGGTTGATGATTCAGGGCCAGCGCAGTATGCGCGGAGTACGGATGAATACGCTGGGGTGGTTTGATTTTAAGTCGGCGTGGTTTGCGCCGCCTGGCTCCTAGTGGCGGCGGAACGCCTGGGATTGTTGTGTGCTCACACCTTACCTCTTCCGTGCGGTGGAATGTTCTGCTCACTTTATGCAGTGCTTATGACTTAGCTTTTTCGTTTTGTGGAATGTTCCGTTCACTTTAAGCCTGCATTTCTAACCTGCCGATAGAGTACGTGAACGGCAAAAGGAGGCTCGCCGCCGCCTCCTTTTGAATCCAGGCTCCCGGCAAAGAAAATCGCCGCTTCGCGGTCCCCTGCGCTTATCCCGTCTGGCTTATCGGGTACGGTAAGCTCCGTATGATTACTCGGCCCATCCCTGGGCCTCGCCCCGGCCAGCCGCGAACGCTTCGGCGATTTTCAGCCGGCCCCCCCCACACACTGACAGATCTGGGCACAATGAAATATTCATTGTCTCTGACCGAATGTTTAAAAGACTAACGGTTGAACGGTTGAACGTCATCCTAAAAAACCGCTCAGTCATACAAGAAATACCGTCTGCTCTGGCACAACAAACCTGCTGCTTTCTCCTTCCAGATAAACTCATTACAATAGCCGTCGTTCTCAACGGGGTGCCGCGTGATGCGCGCTGAGATAATACCCGTCGAACCTGATCCGGATAACGCCGGCGAAGGGATTTG
>CBIFVZ010000047.1:0-31337 GCA_966185765.1 uncultured Enterobacteriaceae bacterium
GTAACCGTCTTCGCGCAGCGCCAGCGAGGCGTGTACGCAGCAGTAGTCAAACTCAATGCCCTGGCCAATACGGTTCGGCCCACCGCCCAGCACCATGATTTTTTCACGATCCTGGCTCGGGTTGGCTTCGCACTCCTCCTCATAGGTGGAGTACATGTATGCCGTATCGGTCGCAAATTCTGCCGCACAGGTATCCACGCGCTTGTAAACCGGGTGGATAGCCAGCTTCTCACGCAGCTTGCGGATTTCGCTTTCAGCTACGCCCACCAGTTTCGCCAGGCGCGCATCGGCAAAACCCTTGCGCTTGAGGTGGCGCAGGAAGTCAGCATTCAGGCCGGTGATACCAACCTCGGCGACCTGCTCTTCCAGGCGCACCAGCTCTTCAATCTGCACCAGGAACCAGCGGTCAATGTTGGTCAGGTTAAATACGCCGTCCACAGACAGACCGGCGCGGAAGGCGTCAGCGATATACCAGATACGCTCAGCACCGGCATCTTTCAGCTCGCGGCGGATTTTAGTCAGCGCTTCCGGGTCGTCCAGACTGACTTTCGGGTCAAAACCGGTCGCGCCCACTTCCAGGCCGCGCAGCGCTTTTTGCAGGGACTCCTGCTGCGTGCGACCAATCGCCATCACTTCACCCACGGATTTCATCTGAGTGGTCAGGCGGTCGTTCGCGCCCGCGAATTTTTCGAAGTTGAAGCGCGGAATTTTGGTGACAACGTAGTCGATAGACGGCTCGAACGATGCCGGGGTGCGCCCGCCGGTGATGTCGTTCATCAGCTCATCCAGGGTGTAGCCCACCGCCAGTTTGGCCGCGACTTTTGCAATCGGGAAGCCTGTCGCTTTAGACGCCAGCGCCGAAGAACGTGACACGCGCGGGTTCATTTCGATAACAATCAGACGACCGTTTTTCGGGTTCACCGCAAACTGCACGTTAGAGCCGCCGGTTTCCACGCCGATTTCACGCAGTACCGCCATTGAGGCGTTACGCATGATCTGGTATTCCTTGTCGGTCAGGGTCTGGGCCGGTGCTACAGTGATGGAGTCACCGGTGTGGATGCCCATCGCGTCGAAGTTTTCAATGGAGCAGACGATGATGCAGTTGTCGTTTTTATCACGCACCACCTCCATCTCGTACTCTTTCCAGCCGATAAGCGACTCGTCAATCAGCAGTTCGTTGGTGGGAGACAGGTCAAGACCACGGGCGCAAATCTCTTCGAACTCTTCACGGTTGTAAGCGATACCGCCGCCGGTGCCGCCCATAGTAAAGGACGGACGGATGATGCACGGATAACCCACGTCAGCCGCAACGGCCAGCGCTTCATCCATAGTGTGGGCAATGCCAGAGCGTGCGGTATCGAGGCCGATTTTTTTCATCGCCACATCAAAACGGCGGCGGTCTTCGGCTTTATCGATCGCATCAGCAGTAGCCCCAATCATGGTCACGCCGAACTCTTCAAGCACGCCCTGGCGCTCAAGCTCCAGTGCGCAGTTAAGTGCGGTCTGCCCGCCCATCGTCGGCAGCACCGCATCCGGGCGCTCTTTTTCAATGATTTTGCGTACCACTTCCCAGTGGATAGGCTCAATGTAGGTCGCATCCGCCATTTCCGGGTCGGTCATGATGGTCGCCGGGTTGGAGTTCACCAGGATGACGCGATAGCCCTCTTCACGCAGTGCTTTACACGCCTGTGCACCGGAGTAGTCGAACTCACAGGCCTGGCCGATAACAATCGGGCCAGCGCCAAGAATCAGGATGCTTTTAATGTCTGTACGTTTTGGCATAGCTCTTTTTCGCTCCTGATTATTTCGCGGAAGTACGATATTGCTCGATAAGTTCAATAAAGTGGTCGAACAGCGGCGCGGCATCGTGCGGGCCAGGGCTTGCTTCAGGGTGTCCCTGGAAGCTAAATGCCGCTTTATCGGTACGATGAATGCCCTGCAAAGTGCCATCGAACAGCGAAGTGTGCGTCACACGCAAATTGGCCGGAAGCGTCGTTTCATCAACCGCAAAACCGTGGTTCTGGGCGGTGATCATCACACTGTTGCGGTCGATATCTTTAACCGGATGGTTGCCGCCGTGGTGGCCGAATTTCATCTTCACGGTTTTAGCGCCGCTTGCCAGCGCCAGTAGCTGGTGACCCAGGCAGATACCAAATACCGGGATATCCGTTTCAAGGAAGCGTTTAATGGCAGCGATAGCGTAATCGCACGGCTCCGGGTCGCCAGGGCCGTTGGACAGGAAGATGCCGTCCGGATTCATTTTCAGTACGTCTTCTGCCGGGGTCTGCGCAGGCACGACCGTCAGGCGGCAGCCCCTGTCTACCAGCATGCGCAGAATGTTGCGCTTCACACCATAGTCGTAAGCCACGACGTGGAACGGCAGTTCGTCAGACTGTTTCGCTTCCGGCAGTTCACCTGCCAGCGTCCAGCTGCCCTGAAGCCAGCTGTAGGATTCCCCGGTAGTGACTTCCTTCGCCAGATCCATACCTTTGAGGCCAGGAAAAGACGTCGCTTTTTCCTGCGCCAGTGCAGCATCAAGATTGTCGCCTGCAATAATGCAGCCGTTCTGCGCCCCTTTTTCACGCAGCAGGCGAGTGAGCTTACGGGTATCGATATCCGCAATCGCCACAATGTTGTGACGTTTGAGATACGTTGAAAGATCTTCCTGGCTGCGGTAGTTGCTGGCGATGATGGGCAGGTCGCGGATTATCAAACCCTGTGCGTGAACCTGCGCCGATTCTTCATCTGCCGGGTTAGTACCGACGTTACCAATATGGGGATAAGTGAGAGTGACAATCTGGCGGGAATAGGAAGGATCGGTGAGGATTTCTTGATAACCGGTCATTGAAGTATTGAAAACGACCTCTCCCACAGCCGATCCTGTTGCCCCAATGGCCCGACCGTGGAATTGGGTTCCGTCTTCCAGAACCAACAGCGCTGACTTAATCAAAACGTCCTCCAGGGAATAAACAATCAGTTTATTTGCATATTAATTCAACCATCACGGAAGAATCAATGCATAAACGCCCACCAGGTGAATTTTTGGCAAACGGCGGCATTCTAGAGATAACGTGTGGAGAAGTCCAGCCCAAAGGCGATTTTTTATGATGTTTTTGAGGCACTGAGGGGAATAACTTACACTGTGAGCCAAAAACAAGAGAAAACCAGGTAAGTAAAACGCTTTCGTGGTCAGGAAAAATAGAAAAACAGTCTATCACAACCATGAAAGTGGACCAAATGGTCAAATTAAGCAAAAGCCGGTTATCAAATTGTCAATAACCGTGATTTTTAACCACTTCGTGAAGAGAATATAAAAACCACCAAATTAAAACAAAAAATAAAAAGGGCAACAATAAATTGCCCTGACAATCAATATATTACGATTGTAATAACCACATCACGATGGGTAATGAAATTAGATATTGCGCAAATCCAGCACATCACGCATATCATAAAGACCTTTTTCCTTCGCTTTAAGCCAGATAGCTGAGCGAACAGCGCCATTTGCAAATGTCATACGACTGGATGCCTTGTGGGTAATCTCAATACGCTCGCCGATATCAGCAAACATCGCGGTATGCTCCCCAACAATGTCACCTGCGCGCACGGTTGCAAAACCGATAGTACCTGGCTCACGTTCACCCGTGTGGCCCTCACGCGCGTATACCGCACAGTCGCGTAAATCCTTATTCAGCGCGCCTGCAATCGCCTCCCCCATCGCCAGTGCCGTACCAGACGGCGCATCCACTTTATGGCGATGGTGCGCTTCTATAATTTCAATGTCCGTATAATCGCCCATCACTTTGGCGGTTTTTTCCAGCAGGCGCAGCAGCACGTTCACGCCAACGCTAAAATTCGCGGCAAACACAATCGGGATGTCGGCAGCAGCCTCTTCAATGGCTTTTTTACCTGCGTCATCAAAACCGGTAGTGCCGATTATCATGCCTTTACCGTGCTGACGGCAAAATGCCAGGTGGTTCAGCGTGCCTTCCGGGCGAGTGAAGTCGATGAGAATATCGAAATCATTCACCACCTCATCGAGGTTACTGTGAACCGTTACGCCACAGCGGCCAGCACCTGCCAGCTCACCGGCATCGCTGCCAACCAGCGAGGAGCCATCGCGCTCCAGCGCGGCACCCGGCGTTACGCCATCCATTTGCAGAGCAGCCTGAATCAGCTGCCGTCCCATACGGCCACCCGCTCCCGCGATAGCGACGCGGACCTGTGCTTCATGCATAGTTATACTCTTTTTCACGTGTTAAATTGTCGTTCGAACGTTTTCAGGGTAGCCAGCCCGCACGCGGGCTGCCAGCCAAACCTGCACATAATTAGAATTTAATGATAATCCGTGGCGGATATCAGTAAAAAGCATGATGTCCCCAGCCTGCGCGTGGACATACTGAGCACACGTCTGCTCGTGGCCCACAAAGTGCCCCGCTAAGCCTTCGCTATGGCGCAAGCGCCAGCACCTGCGAAGCCCAGTCCTGGAAACCCGCCACATCAATCTCCAGCGCCACCTGCACATTCGGGGGTAATCCAAATTTGTGGTCAATATCCACCACCGTCGCGCCTGCGGTCCAGCGGCCCTGGGTTTCTGCCGCCACAAAACACGCACGCCAGCCAAACAGTGCCGGGCGCACCAGGGCGGCAATAGCACAAAGATCGTGCATACGTAGTCCCGTTGACATAGAGCCGCTGCGATAGTGACTAAAAATCGCGTGCAACATTTTCCCGCTACGCCCAAGCGTTGGTAGTAACGCCAGGTACTCCGGCGTCAACACGGCATGGTTGGTGACGTCCAGCCCGCACATCTGGATTTCCAGGCCACTCGCAAACACCTGTGCGGCAGCCTCCGGGTCAACGCCCATATTGAACTCGGCATAAGGCGTAAAATTGCCGCGCCCGGCAGAGCCGCCCATCAGCACAAGGCGGCGAATGTTGTTTTTGCACTCAGGATACTGGCCCAGCAACTGCGCAATGTTCGTCAGTGGCCCAATCGCCACCAGCGTTACCGGCTCTGCACTGGCATTGAGGCACGCATACATCGCCTCAACCGCTGGCTTGTCCAGTACCGTGCGCTGGGTCTGCTCAAAGGAATAGTCCGCCATGCCAGACTCACCATGCACTGAGGCTGCATCACGCAGCGGGCGTACCAGCGGCGTGGCGGCACCACGGGCAACCGGCACCGATGCGTGCCAGAAATCCATCAGTTGCAACGCATTGCGGGTGGTTTTGTCGACGCTGACGTTACCCGCAACGGTTGTAATAAGCCGTAAATCCAGCTCTGGCGCATGTAGCGCAGCAGCAATGGCAACGGCATCATCAATACCGGGATCGGTATCGAGAATAATCGGGATCCGGGTCATGCGTATCTCCTTAAAAAGGATAAAAAAATGCCAGGCAGTGCCTGGCATCTTCTCATAATCATCACGACAAAAGGTTACTTCACTTCACGAACATCCAGTCGTAACGCTTTAGGGACCTCAAAAACGATGTTTTCTTCGCGCCCTGTCAGCTCCTGCAACGTTTCACCGCCGAGCGCTTTCAGGCGCGAGATAACGTTTTGCACCAGAATATCCGGCGCGGAGGCTCCGGCCGTTACGCCGACGCAGTTCACACCAGTAAACCAGGACTCCTGAATATCGTCAGCATCGTCAATCAACCACGCGGTTTTGCCCATACGCTGGGCAAGCTCCGCCAGGCGATTGGAATTTGACGAATTCTTTGAGCCAACCACCAGCACCACATCCGCCTGCTCGGCCAGCGCCCGCACCGCTTCCTGGCGGTTGGTGGTGGCGTAGCAAATATCGTCTTTGCGCGGCCCGACAATATTCGGGAAGCGTTCACGCAGTGCATCAATGATGTCAGAGGTATCGTCAACGGAGAGCGTGGTCTGGGTCATAAAGGAGAGTTTGTTCTCATCCTTAACACTGAGCTTCCAGACATCTTCCGGCGACTCCACCAGATACATGCCGCCTTTTGGGTTACTGTACTGGCCCATCGTCCCTTCCACTTCCGGGTGTCCGGCGTGGCCGATAAGAATCGACTCTTCACCGCGGCGGCTGGCGCGCGCCACTTCCATATGCACTTTAGTTACCAGCGGACAGGTGGCATCAAAGATGGTCAGATCGCGGCTTTTCGCTTCGTTACGCACCGCCTGGGAAACACCGTGTGCGGAAAAGATCAGGATGGTGCCGTCCGGCACCTCGCTGATTTCTTCTATGAAAATAGCGCCACGCTCGCGCAGGCTATCCACCACGTAGCGGTTATGCACCACTTCATGGCGCACGTAGATAGGCGCACCGTAAATTTCCAGCGCGTTTTCCACGATGCTGATAGCCCTGTCGACCCCAGCGCAAAAGCCGCGAGGGTTAGCCAGCAGAATCTGCATTTACGCCTCCAGTACCGGATCGATGTCCAGTACTTCAATATCAAAATGGATGGTTTGCCCGGCGAGCGGATGGTTAAAGTCAACGGTAATGGAATCACCGTTCACTTCACATATCACGCCTGGCATTTCGCTGCCGTCCATTGCGGTAAAAAGCATAATCGCGCCTGGCTCTGGCTCACCGGCATCGATGAACTCGCGACGGGAGAAATACTGGATAAGATCCGGGCTGGTAATGCCAAAAGCATCTTCCGGCTGAAGCGTGAAGTTTGTTTTCGCACCGGCCTTAAGGCCCAGCAAATGCTGCTCCAGCCCTTCCGACAGGCTGCCGTCACCAAGACGGAACAGCGCAGGCTTACCGCCCGCGCGCGTTGACTCCGCCGTGGAGCCATCTTCAAGCTTGAGCGTAAAGTGCACCAGCACCGCGCTGTCGCTTTGTACTGAATCAGCCATCAGCTTTCCTTTTGCTTAGCCGATTTGCCGGAAGGGATAAAGCTTTCCAGCACAATCAGCGCGGCACCAATACAGATACCCATATCGGCAATGTTAAAGGTGGCGAAGTGCCAGTCGCCGACGTAGAAATCAATCATATCGACTACAAAACCGTGCACCATCCTGTCAAACAAGTTGCCGAGCGCGCCGCCAATGATTAGCGCATAGGCAATATTGTTGAGCTTCTGACTGGCGCTTGACCGGTACATCAGCACCACCAGCACCACGGCAATCCCCACCGCAATACCGGCGAAGAACCAGCGCTGCCAGCCGCCTTTATCCGCAAGGAAGCTAAACGCCGCCCCTGGGTTATGCGCGTAGTGCAGGTTCAGAAACGGAATTAACGCCCGGGTCTCATACAGCTGGAAGTTATCCATAATCCACTGTTTAACACCCAGATCCACCACCAGAACCAGAAGCGCCAGCCACAGCCAGCGCAGTCCGGTAGAAAGTATCGGTTTACTCATCAGGCAAACTTACGTTTTTCGCCGTCACCGGCGACGTTGCTGACACAGCGACCGCAGAGCTCTGCGTGTTCCGCCACCTGACCGACATCGGTGGTGTAATGCCAGCAACGCGGGCATTTCTCACCTTCGGCTTTATGCAGCGCGACCTTCAACCCTTTGAGCAGTTCGCTCTGCTGGGCGTCGTCGCCTGCCTGCGCATAATCACTGACGCTCGCGCTGGAGGTCAACAGGACAAATCGCAGTTCATCGCCCAGCGCGGTGAGTTTTGCCGCCAGTTCCGGATCTGCATAGAGCGTGACCGCCGCTTCAAGCGAGCCGCCCACGCGCTTATCGGCGCGCGCCTGCTCAATGACCTTGTTCACTTCACCGCGCACTTTCAAAAGCTCGCTCCAGTAAGCGTCGTTCATGGCTTCGTTATCTGCAAGACCAAACAGGCCGTCGTACCACTCGCCGGTAAACACATATTTCTCACGCTCGCCCGGCAGGTAGCCCCAGACCTCATCTGCGGTAAAGGAGAGAATCGGTGCCATCCAGCGCACCAGCGCCTCACAGATATGATACAGCGCGGTCTGGCAGCTGCGACGCGCCCGGCTTTCTGCCTTCGCGGTGTACTGGCGGTCTTTAATGATGTCGAGGTAGAACGAGCCCATTTCGACTGAGCAGAAGCGCATCAGGCGCTGCACTACTTCGTGGAAGTCGTAATCCTCATAGGCTTTGAGGATGTCTGCCTGCGCGGCTTTCGCGCAGCCCACCGCCCAGCGATCCAGCACCACCATCTCTTCTGGCTTGACCATGTCTTTTACTGGATCAAAGCCATTCAGGTTGGCCAGCAGGAAGCGTGCGGTGTTACGAATACGGCGATAGGCGTCAGCGGCACGCTTGAGGATTTCATCAGAAACCGCCATTTCGCCGGTGTAGTCGGTAGACGCCACCCACAGACGCAGGATGTCTGCACCCAGCTTGTTCATCACGTCCTGTGGGCTAACGGTGTTGCCGATGGACTTGGACATCTTGCGGCCCTGACCGTCCACGGTGAAACCGTGTGTCAGCACCTGGCGATACGGCGCTTTACCTTTCATTGCCGTTGAAATCATCAGCGAGGACATAAACCAGCCGCGATGCTGGTCAGAACCTTCGAGATACATGTCGGCAGCGTGACCCGCAAACTCAGGACGCACATCCACTACGGAAGCGTGGGTGGAGCCAGAGTCAAACCATACGTCCAGGGTATCCATCACTTTCACGTAGTTATCCGCGTCGTCACCCATGATGTCGCGCGCATCAAGATCCCACCACGCCTGAATGCCCGCCTCTTCAACACGCTTAGCGACGTCTTCCATCAGCTCCAGCGTGCGCGGGTGCAGTTCTTCGGTATCTTTATGAACGAACAGCGACATCGGTACGCCCCAGGTGCGCTGGCGAGAGATACACCAGTCCGGGCGATTAGCGACCATAGACTCAATACGCGCCTGGCCCCAGTCCGGGATCCACTGCACGCCTTTGATTTCCTGAAGCGACTGCGCACGCAGGCCTTTTTGGTCCATGCTCACAAACCACTGCGGCGTAGCGCGGAAGATAATTGGCGTTTTGTGGCGCCAGCAGCACGGGTAGCTGTGCAGCAGTTTTTCAACGTGCAGCAGTGCACCTTTCTCGCGCAGCAGTTCAACAATTGTATCGTTGGCTTTAAAGACGTTAACGCCATCCAGCGTCGGGTAAGTTCCCGGCAGGTAGCAACCGTCCGGACCGACCGGGTTGGCAATTTCCAGGCCGTATTTCTGGCTGATAGTGTAGTCGTCAGGGCCGTGACCACCAGCGGTATGCACCGCACCAGTACCGGCGTCAAGCGTGACGTGCTCGCCAAGAATGGCCGGCACATCAAAGTCGAGGAACGGGTGTTTAAAGCGCATCAGCTCAAGCTCGGCGCCTTTCGTGGTGCCAACAATCTGCCAGCTGTCGATACCAGCGCGCTTCATGACACTTTCCACCAGATCTTTGGCGATGATAAGCGCCTGACCGTCAACCTGCACCAGCGCGTATTCAAATTCAGGATGCAGTGAAATGGCGCGGTTGGCAGGCAACGTCCACGGGGTGGTGGTCCAGATAACCAGTGACACCGGGCCTTTAACAGTGGCTGCACCAAACTTCGCGCTTACCGCGTCAGCATCAACCGCATGAAAGGCCACGTCGATAGACGGGGAGGTTTTGTCGTAGTATTCCACTTCCGCTTCAGCCAGCGCCGAGCGGCAATCCACGCACCAGTGCACTGGCTTGGCCCCTTTGAGCAGATGGCCGTTGCCAATGATTTTACCCAGTGCGCGAATGATGTTGGCTTCGGTTTTGAAGTCCATCGTCAGGTAAGGATGGTCCCAGTCACCGAGCACGCCCAGACGGATAAAGTCTTTACGCTGGCCGTCAACCTGCTCGGCGGCGTATTTGCGGCATGCTTCACGGAACTGTGCAGCAGACACTTTCTCCCCTGGTTTGCCAATCAGCCCTTCAACCTTCAGCTCAATCGGCAGGCCGTGGCAGTCCCAGCCCGGGACATACGGGGAGTCGAAACCGGAAAGCCCTTTGGACTTCACGATAATGTCTTTCAGAATCTTATTAACCGAGTGACCAATATGAATGCTGCCGTTCGCATAGGGAGGGCCATCGTGAAGAATGAAGGTTTTTTTACCTTTCTTCGCGTTACGGATGACGTTGTAAAGGTTGTCGTCGGTCCAGCGCGCCAGCATGCCCGGTTCGCGCTTAGCGAGGTCGCCGCGCATCGGGAACCCTGTTTCCGGCAAATTCAGGGTGGATTTATAATCACTCATCAGATTCTCGGTTCCGTATTTCGGTTTGGTTAAAGCATCGATTGCAGGTTCGCGGCTGTAGATTCACGGCGGGTGCGAACATTCATTCCGTTGTGTTGAGCCCAAAAAAAGCGCGGGCTGTGATTTCGTCTCGCGCGATTTGCGCTTTCAGTTCATCCAGCGAGGCAAAGCGCTGTTCGTTGCGTATTTTTTTGCGCAGTATGACATCGATATGGCGACCATACAGGTCCATTGCAACATCCAGCAGGTGAACTTCCAGCTGCTGACGCAGCCCGGCGACCGTTGGGCGCGTGCCAATATTAGCTATTCCCGGCAGGGGGTTTTCGCCCAGGCCATGCACTTCCACGGCATACACGCCTTTCACCGGGGAAACCTGGCGGCGCAGCGGCAGATTAGCGGTTGGGAAGCCGATAGTGCGCCCCAGCTTGTCGCCGTGCGCGACCCGACCGCTGATAGTAAACGGGTGGCCCAACAGGCTTTCGGCAAGCACAAGGTTATCTTCAGCCAGCGCCTGGCGCACTGCGGTGCTGCTGATACGCACGCCGCCTTCGCAGAAGGTATCCGTGCTGACGACGTCAAAACCGTATTCTTCGCCCGCCTTCTGTAATAACAAGAAATCCCCCTGGCGACCAGCGCCAAAGCGGAAATCATCGCCAATGGCGAGATAGCGCACACCCAATTTGTCTACCAGCAGCGAGCTTACAAAGTTCTGTGCCGTTAGAGCCGCAAAGCGGCGGTCAAAGCGCACGCACAGCACGGCATCAATGCCGCACTCGGCCAGATAACGCAACTTTTCACGCAGACGCGTCAGACGCGCAGGCGCGCGCTCAGCGGCAAAAAGCTCCAGCGGCTGCGGTTCAAAAATCATGACCATCACCGGCAGATGACGCCTGCGCCCTTGCGCTACCAGAGACTCAAGTAAAGCCTGGTGCCCGCGGTGCACGCCGTCAAAATTACCTATGGTCAACACACAGCCGCGGTGCTCGGCCTTGAGATTATGTATGCCGCGTATCAGCTTCATGACAGGCTCAGAACAGTGGAAATCGGCGGATTATACCTTGTACAGCGCCTAAAATTAACCGGCGAATAGCCCGTTTAGCATAAAGCTGCAATGATTTCATCATTATGTTGGCCTCATGCCGAATCAATGCGGATTTTTATGGCTGAAAGGCTGTATTCGCGCGCCGCAAGCTGGTAGAATCCTGCGCCATCATCACGTAACCGGTGCCGGATCATTTACGGCGCTTATTTGCACAAATCCATTGACAAAAGAAGGTCGAACGGGCATATTCCTCGGCCTTTGAATTGTCCACATATGATTATTTGGGAGTTGGACCTTGGCTAATATCAAATCAGCTAAGAAACGCGCCGTACAGTCTGAGAAGCGCCGCAAGCACAACGCTAGCCGTCGCTCCATGATGCGTACCTACATCAAAAAGGTATACGCGGCGATTGCAGCAGGCGATAAAGAAGCTGCGCAGAAAGCATTTAACGACATGCAACCGATCGTGGATCGCCAGGCCGCTAAAGGTCTGATCCACAAAAACAAAGCAGCGCGTCATAAGGCCAACCTGGTCGCGCAGATTGTTAAAATGGCATAATCGCCTTTTTTAACAGCTTTGATAAAAAAACCGGCTCAGGCCGGTTTTTTTATGTCTGCGGTTTAGCGTGGCGGTGGCGTAAAGAGCGCTGAGTAGTCACGGTTGCAGATACGCTGTACCGCCGGATGCTGAATCATGCGTTCGGCAAAAATAACGTGGTACTCCTCCATCACGTTATCAATGCGTCCCACCTCCACGATGTCGCCGTCTCGATAAAAATCCTGGGCATAGGAGGTGGGGGCAACAAAAATAGCGTTATGCGCTGCGCCAAAGGCCTTCATCAGTGCCGCATCATCGAACTCGCCAAGTATTTGAACCTTCAGCCCCTGCGTGTTAATCCAGTTGAGCAGATTGCGTCCCAGCATGGAGCGACGACCAGGGATAAGCAGGCTGCGGGTTTCAAGACATGCCGGGAAAGGTAGCTCTGGTGCCGGTGTTCGACACCAGAAGCTGATACTGCACTCCCCAATTTTCATTGAGAACAACCCTTCCTGCTGGGTAGAGTCAATCGGGCAGTCGGAGAGGATCATATCCAGTTTATGCTGGCTGAGTTGTTCAAGCAGCAATTCATGGGTAGATTCAAAACAACGCAGGCGTATCTGGTCATCATCTTCCACGGCGGTTTCCAGTACGCCGCTTACCAGGCTTTTGGAAAGCGCATCCGCCACGCCCACGTCAAACAACAGGTGCGACTCTTTGCGGTAGTTAATAATATCCAACATTTCCTGGCTCAGGCTGAACATCCGGTCGGCATAACGAAATACCAACTGCCCCAGTTCCGATGGCTCAAGCCCGCGCCCTTTACGCTTAAACAACTTTCCCTGTAAGCGCTCTTCCAGTGCCTTAATCTGTCCGGTAATGGTCTGCGGCGTGAGGAACAGCGTTTCCGCTGCCCCTACCACCGATCCAGCCCGGCACACATGCCAGAAGTAATAAAGATGGTTGTAATTGATATGTGACACAAAAGCCCTCTCTGAGTTGCACCGTGCCGGGTCGTTAACTCAGACCGTGCGAGAAAATCGCGCTCTCAGCATGCAATAACCCACAACAGCGGAGAGCACTGAGCCAATCAGAATGCCAAGCTTGGCAAGACCTATCAGTTCAGGCTCGATATCGCTAAACGCCAGCGAGGTGATAAATATCGACATGGTAAAGCCGATGCCGCACAACACACCAATGGCGAGAATATCCCGGAAAGTAGTGCCTTCAGGCAACGATACCAGTTTGAACTTCAACCCAAGCCAGCAGAAAAGCCCCACGCCCAACGGCTTACCAATCAACAGACCGGCAATGATCCCAAGCGGCAACAATGAGAACAGACCGCCAACCGTCACCCCCTGCAGCGACACGCCCGCATTGGCAAACGCAAACAGCGGTAGAATAAGAAACGCGACCCACGGGTGCAGAATATGCTCAAGATCGTTTGCCGGAGAATAGCCGCGCTCCTTTTTGAGCGGGATCAGAAAGCCAATAATCACCCCCGCAAGCGTAGCGTGAACGCCGGATTTCAGTACCGCAGTCCACAGCACCACACCCACCAGCAGATAAAGACCAATGCGCCGTACGTTGAGCAGGTTCATCACCACCAGCACGGCAATGGCCGCCGCCGCCACCCCAAGAGACAGCAATGACAGCTGATGGGTATAAAACAGAGCAATGATGATAATGGCGCCCAAATCGTCAATTATCGCCAGCGCCATCAGGAAAACCTTCAGTGCAACCGGCACGCGGCTGCCCAGTAGCGCCAGTACACCAAGTGCAAAGGCAATATCGGTTGCTGCCGGAATGGCCCAGCCAGAACGCGTCACCGGGTCGGCGACGTTAAACATCAGGTAAATCAGCGCAGGCACGACCATGCCACCGATTGCGGCAATCACCGGGAAAGTAGCTCTCTGGCGGCTGGCAAGCGTGCCGGTGAGCAGCTCGCGCTTCACTTCAAGCCCAACCAACAAGAAAAACGCTGCCATCAGGGCATCGTTAATCCAGAGCAGCATATTTTTATTGATCTCAAGGTTGCCCACCTTCAGATCAACCGGCAGATTGAGGAAGGTAAAGTACAGATCGCGCGTCCCGCCAAAATTCGCCATACTCATGGCAAGAACCGCAGCAATAATCAGGAGAACACCGCCAGCGGCGTCACTGTGAAAAAAACGTTGCAGGAGTTTCATTGTCAGACTTTCTCGTCATGCAAAACCGAAGTAGTACGATCATAGGCCAGACAGAAACATCGGTAAAATAAGTTTATAACTGGCGAAATGCTCGCTTTTTACGAATGATAAAAAATATAACCTTATGAAATATAATGGATAGCATTTAATGTTTTGATATTGAAAGCATTAATAAAAAAACACCGCTAATGAAAAGCTGAATCGTGAAGTATCAGGACATAAAAAAACCTTAAGGGAGCAGGCTCACCTTAAGGTTTTTTACCGAACCTGACTGACGTTAACGCGTCAGATCATCAAAGAACTTCTTCACGCCATCGAAAAAGCTTTTGGAGCGCGGGCTGTTTTTCTCACCTGTCGGGCCGCCGAAGCTTTCCTGCAAGTCCTTGAGCAGCTGTTTCTGCTTGTCGTTAAGACCCACAGGTGTTTCAACGACCACGCGGCACAGCAGATCGCCCTGCGCGCCACCGCGCACTGATTTCACGCCTTTGCCACGCATGCGGAACAGTTTGCCAGTCTGGGTTTCACCCGGTACTTTCAGCTTCACGCGGCCGTCTAAGGTCGGCACTTCAATTTCACCGCCCAGTGCCGCCATAGCAAAGTTAATCGGCACTTCGCAGTAAAGATTGTTGCCTTCACGCTCGAAGATTGGGTGCGCTTTTACCTGCACCTGTACGTACAGGTCGCCTGATGGCGCGCCGTGTTCGCCAGCTTCGCCCTCACCCGCAAGACGGATGCGATCGCCAGTATCGACACCTGCCGGGATCTTCACAGACAGCGTTTTGGTTTTCTCAACGCGACCGTGACCGTGGCACGTGTTGCATGGGTCTTTAATCAGCGTACCGCGTCCCTGACAGTGTGGACAGGTCTGCTGCACCGTGAAGAAGCCCTGGCGCATCTGTACCTGGCCGGAGCCATGACAGGTGGAACAGGTCTGCGGCTGAGAACCCGCTTTTGCGCCGCTGCCGTGGCAAACATCACACTCTTCCAGCGTCGGAATGCGGATCTCTTTACTGACACCGCGTACGGCTTCTTCGAGCGTCAGCTCCATGTTGTAGCGTAAATCAGCGCCGCGCGCCGCGCGCTGACGACCACGGCCACCGCCGAAGATGTCGCCAAACACGTCACCAAAGATATCGCTGAAGTCAGCTCCACCGCCGCCAAAACCGCCGCCGTAGCCGCCACCGCCGCCCTGCTCAAAGGCCGCGTGACCGTACTGATCGTAGGCCGCACGCTTCTGGGCATCGGTCAGGATTTCATAGGCTTCTTTGATTTCTTTAAATTTGCTTTCCGCGTCTTTATCGCCCTGGTTACGGTCCGGGTGAAATTTCATGGCCAGACGCTTATAGGCCTTTTTGATATCGCGCTCTTGCGCGCTCTTATCAACGCCTAAAATCTCGTAATAATCTTTCTTCGCCATCGTTTTAAGTCTGCCCTAACAAGCGAGCACGGGCGTAGAGGAGAACCCCGACGCCCGTGCTGGTTTATCTACCCTGCATCAGGGCGATTATTTTTTGTCTTTTACTTCTTCAAACTCTGCGTCAACAACATCGTCGTCTTTCGCATTGTTCGCAGAAGCATCAGCACTGCCAGCCTGCTCGGCATGCTGCTGCTGAGCGATTTCCATCAGTTTGGCGGAAACCTGCGCCAGCGCCTGCATTTTGGCTTCGATGTCGGCTTTGTCTTCACCTTTCAGTGATGCTTCCAGCGCGCTCAGTGCAGATTCGATAGCCGTTTTGTCGTCTGCTGGCAGCTGCTCACCGGTTTCTTCCACCTGCTTACGGGTGCTGTGTACCAGATGATCCGCCTGGTTGCGGGTCTGTACCAGCTCTTCAAACTTACGGTCAGCTTCAGCATTGGCTTCAGCGTCACGCTCCATCTGTTTGATTTCCTCTTCGCTCAAACCGGAAGACGCTTTAATAGTGATCTTCTGCTCTTTACCGCTATTTTTGTCTTTAGCAGACACGTGCAGAATACCGTCGGCATCGATGTCAAAGGTGACTTCAATCTGCGGCATACCGCGCGGTGCCGGACTGATCCCGTCCAGGTTAAACTGGCCCAGAGATTTGTTGTCAGACGCACGTTTACGTTCACCCTGCAGCACATGGATGGTTACCGCAGACTGGTTGTCTTCAGCGGTAGAGAACACCTGGCTATGTTTGGTCGGGATAGTGGTGTTTTTGTTGATGAGAGAGGTCATCACGCCACCCATCGTTTCGATACCCAGAGACAGCGGGGTAACGTCCAGCAGCAGCACGTCTTTCACATCACCAGCCAGTACGCCGCCCTGAACCGCTGCACCTACAGCAACAGCTTCGTCCGGGTTAACGTCTTTACGCGGCTCTTTACCAAAGAACTCAGCGACTTTCTTCTGAACCATCGGCATACGGGTCTGACCGCCAACGAGGATAACGTCGTTGATGTCAGAAACCGACAGACCTGCGTCCTGCAACGCCACTTTCAGCGGGTCGATAGAACGGTTCACCAGGTCTTCAACCAGGCTTTCCAGTTTCGCACGGGTCACTTTAATGTTCATGTGCTTCGGACCGGTCGCATCTGCGGTAACATACGGCAGGTTTACGTCGGTCTGCTGCGCAGAAGACAGCTCGATTTTTGCTTTTTCAGCCGCTTCTTTCAGGCGCTGCATCGCCAGCGGATCGTTACGCAGATCGATACCCTGATCTTTCTTGAACTCATCGACCAGATAGTTGATCAGACGGTTATCGAAGTCTTCACCACCCAGGTGGGTATCACCGTTGGTTGCCAGTACTTCGAAGGTTTTCTCACCGTCCACCTCATCGATTTCGATGATGGAGATATCAAACGTACCGCCGCCGAGGTCATACACTGCAATGGTACGGTTACCGGTTTCTTTATCCAGACCGTAAGCCAGCGCTGCGGCAGTCGGTTCGTTAATAATACGTTTTACTTCCAGGCCCGCGATGCGGCCAGCATCTTTGGTTGCCTGGCGCTGTGCGTCGTTGAAGTACGCCGGTACGGTAATGACCGCTTCAGTGACCGGCTCGCCCAGGTAATCCTCGGCGGTTTTCTTCATTTTTTTCAGGACTTCAGCAGAAATCTGCGGCGGAGCCATTTTCTGGCCTTTAACATCCAGCCATGCATCGCCGTTATCAGCAGCAATAATTTTGTACGGCATGATGGATTCGTCGCGCTGAACTTCTTCGTCCTGGAAACGACGGCCAATCAGGCGCTTGATAGCAAACAGGGTGTTCTGCGGGTTGGTTACTGCCTGACGTTTAGCCGGCTGGCCTACCAGAGTTTCACCGTCCTGCGTATAAGCAATGATTGAAGGCGTGGTACGGTCGCCTTCTGCGTTCTCGAGCACGCGTGCCTGAGTGCCATCCATAATTGCTACACAAGAGTTGGTGGTCCCCAGGTCGATACCAATAATTTTACCCATCTAAAACGTCTCCACTAAAAATTCGTCATCATGGTTGTGAACCTGTAATAAGGGCAAAAGTGTCTATTTCAACTGCCCGGCTATCGTTTTTTCAGGCCCATCAACATTCGGTTGATTACTAAATGGGGCCTCCCGCCTGGTCATCAAGGGGGCAAGTCAAATTTTTTTCATTTCTGGCCCTTTCAGATCATTGAACGCCCCCTCAAGCCCCATTATCATGCCGCGCCCACTGCTGGAGTAGCGGTTTCGGGCAGCACCTTTTTTCTACTTTTGCTTTTTATTAATGATTGATGAGGAATTATGGGCAACACTTCGTTGGCTAATCCAGCTCCGCTCGGCCTGATGGGCTTCGGCATGACCACCATTCTGCTGAATTTGCACAATGCCGGCTTTTTCCCGATGGATGTGACCATCCTGGCGATGGGCATTTTCTACGGCGGCCTGGCACAAATCTTTGCCGGCCTGATGGAATATAAGAAGAATAATACCTTTGGCGTGACCGCATTTACGTCCTACGGCTGCTTCTGGCTGACGCTGGTCGCTATCCTGCTGATGCCGAAAATGGGCCTGGCAGACGCGGCTGACGGCCACTTCCTCGGTGCCTACCTGGGTCTGTGGGGCGTCTTCACCCTGTTTATGTTCTTTGGAACCCTCACCGGTCCACGCATGTTGCAGTTCGTGTTCCTGAGCCTGACCGTTCTGTTCGCCCTGCTGTGCATTGGCCACCTGGTTGATAGCGAAAGCATTGTGCGCATTGCAGGCTGGGTTGGCATTGTCTGTGGCGCCAGCGCGTTTTATCTGGCGATGGGCGAAGTGCTCAACGAGCAGCACGGCCGCACCATTCTGCCGATTGGCGAGCGCCGCTAATTAAAAAGCGCCCTCAACATGAGGGCGTTTTTCTTACTCGCTTACCAGTACGCCTTGCGCGCTTTGTTTTTCTTGCTGGCGTGCGCTCAGCAGCCAGACACCCAGTCCCAGTCCCATCAACGCCAGCGCTAATACGTACCAGGCGGGTGCATGCGGCGAAATGCGCATCATCAGCGTCACCACAATCGGCGTCATGCCGCCGAAAATCGCATAAGACACATTGTAAGAAAAAGAGATACCGCTAAAGCGGACCGCCGCCGGAAAAGCACGCACCATCACAAACGGCACGGCCCCAACCACACCGACACTCATTCCCGCCAGTCCATAGAGCATAAACAGCGCCCCCGTTGAGCTACCGGCGTGGTGATAGAAAAGCCAGCTAAACAGCGCCAGCATCAGGCTCCCCACAATAAACGTGATGCCGGAGCCAAAGCGGTCTGCCGACAGCCCCGCCAGAAGACAGCCCAGGCACAGCATGATGATGGCCACGCTGTTAGCCTGAAGCGTAAGCGCAGGTGCCATAGCAAACTGCGTTTGCAGCCACACGGGAGCCATTAGAATAACCACCACAATGCCCGCTGAGAGCAACCACGTCAGCAACATGGACACCACCACCCCCGTTTTGTGGTTCTGCACGACTGCCTTAATCGGCAGTTCGTCAGCAAGCTGCTTGCGCTTTTGCATTTCGATAAATACCGGCGTTTCCTGGAGCCAACGGCGTAAGTACATTGCCAGCAAGCCAAACGCGCCCCCTAACAGGAACGGAATACGCCAGCCGCCGTCAAGAATTGCCTGTTGCGTAAACCAGGTATTGAGCAACGTTGCAACCACCGACCCCAGTAAAATACCGATGGTCAGCCCTGCCGTTAGCGTGCCGCAGGCAATGCCGGTGCGTCGCACGGGGACATGCTCGGCCACAAAAACCCAGGCCCCCGGCACTTCGCCGCCGATAGCCGCCCCCTGCATAATACGCAGCAGCAGCAACAGTAAAGGTGCAGCAATGCCGAGGGTGGCATAAGTGGGCAACAAACCGATAGCCAGCGTCGGGAGCGCCATCAGCAGAATACTCAGGGTGAACATTTTCTTACGCCCGACTTTGTCGCCAAAGTGGGCCATGATGATGCCACCCAGCGGACGCGCCAGATAGCCGGCCGCAAAAATGCCGAACGTCTGCACCTGGCGCAGCCATTCGGGGATATCTGCCGGGAAGAATAGTGCGCCGACGGCGGCGGCAAAAAAGACAAAGATAATGAAGTCGTAAAATTCGAGCGCGCCGCCCAGAGCGGCCAGCGTCAGCGTTTTGTAATCCTGGCGGTTAAGAGGTCGTGTGTGTTGTGTCATAAGCTTCCGGGCCTTTTATTGGTTGCTGCCGGGGAGTGACCTTCCTGGTCCTGAGCCATCAGCGCATTTATGGTGTACTGGTTGCTTTCCGTTTCATGTAAAGCAAAGGTGACTATAAAACGGAAAGCCTCGCAGCGACCACAAGCACGAAAGTTTATGACATGAAATGATTAACTTCAGGATATTGTTTCACGACGCGCGCTTTTGGGGCGAAAAGCCGCTACCACCTCGGGGTGCGTCTCGACATACGGCCCTTCCAGCAACTGTACGCAATACGGTACGCTTGCAAAAATGCCGTGCACCAGCACATTCCCGGCCTCATCCTTCACCCCGGTAAGCGTTTCTTCAATCGCCTTTGGTTGACCGGGCAGATTGAGGATCAGCGCCTGTTTGCGAATCACTCCCACCTGGCGCGAAAGAATCGCCGTGGGCACAAAACGCAGGCTCACCTGGCGCATCTGCTCGCCAAAACCCGGCATTTCGCGATCGGCAATGGCAAGCGTTGCATCGGGCGTCACGTCACGCCGCGCTGGCCCGGTGCCACCCGTGGTCAGCACCAGATGGCAGCCCATTTCATCCACCAGCTCACACAGCGTCTGTTCAATAATCGGCTGTTCGTCAGGGATCAGGCGCTTTTCAAGGATAAACGGCGTCGCCAGCGCTTTCGCCAGCCAGCTTTCTAACGCCGGGATGCCTTTATCTTCATAGATACCGCTGGAAGCGCGGTCAGAGATGGAAACGAGTCCAATACGAAAGGTATTCATAGCTATTCCGCAATCATCAGGTTCTTACACGGAATAATACACGCAGGAAGGTACAACAGACAAAAACGGGAAGAAAAGCGTGGCCGGTGAACCCGGCCACCAGGCGATTACAGCAGTTCGCTGACCATTTTTTCCAGCTTTTCCTGGTCAATGGCAAATTTGCGGATACCTTCGGCCAGTTTATCAACTGCCATCGGATCCTGATTATGCTGCCAGAGGAACGTCGATTCGCTCAGACGCTCCGGGCGTGCTTTCACTTCGCCATTGAAAGCGAGCTTGCGTTCAACGCCACCATCCGCTTCAGCCAGTTCTTTGAGCAAAGCCGGTGCAATGGTCAAGCGGTCACAGCCTGCCAGCGCCAGGATTTCACCCACGTTACGGAAGCTTGCGCCCATCACCACGGTTTCATAGCCGTGCTCTTTGTAGTAAGCATAAATTTCGCTCACAGAAACCACGCCCGGATCTTCGTGCGCTGCATATTCTTTTTTATCGGTATTGGCTTTGTACCAATCCAGAATACGGCCCACAAACGGGGAAATCAGATAGACGCCTGCTTCAGCACAGGCACGCGCCTGAGCAAAAGAGAACAGCAGAGTCAGGTTACAGTTGATGCCTTCTTTTTCCAGCTGCTCAGCAGCACGAATACCCTGCCAGGTTGACGCAAGCTTAATCAGAATGCGTTCGTTGCTGATGCCCGCATCGTTGTAGAGCTTAATCAGGCGTTTTGCTTTGGCGATGCTGCCTTCGGTGTCGTAAGACAGGCGCGCATCCACTTCGGTCGAAATACGCCCCGGGATCAGTTTGAGGATCTCAAGACCGATGTTAACGGCCAGCTTGTCGGTTGCATCCACAACCTGCTGTGCACGATCGCTGCTCTGGCTTTTTGCCCAGGCAACCGCGTCGTCAATCAGTTTACGGTATTCAGGAATTTGTGCTGCGTTGAGAATCAGGGAAGGGTTAGTGGTGGCATCCTGCGGCTGGTACAACTTCATTGCCGCGATGTCTCCGGTGTCGGCCACCACGGTGGTGAACTGACGCAGGGAGGTCAATTTATCCGTCATGATACTATTTCTCTTAGAAACGCTATGTTAGGGAGATGTAACCGGTCTTACCCGATAATATCACGCGACACTTTTGGCGCAACCGAAGTCATCACAACGTGCACGCTGTGGTAAACTTCCCCCACTAAAAATCAGGGGTAATGCGGTTTCCAGGCCGTGTAAGAGACTGAGCAGGAGAGTCAAAAGAACATCAATGCGTTATTTTTTTATTTTTATCAATGATCTGCTCTGGGGCTCCGTCATGATTTATCTGCTCGCAGGAGCAGGCCTCTGGTTTCTCTGGCTGATTCGCCGTCTCCCTCTGCGCTATTTCAGCGCCTTCTCTGCAGCACTGAAAAAAAACAACACCGCCCCTCCCGGCAGCATTACCCCCTTTCAGGCACTCGCTATTGCGTTTGCCGCTCGTGCCGGGAGCGGAAATCTCATTGCCGCCGCACTGGCACTCATTGCAGGAGGTCCGGGCGCCATTTTCTGGATGTGGGTAGCCAGCCTGATTGGTATGGCAATCACCTTTGCCGAGTGTTCGCTGGCCCAGCTTTATCGACGACGAGACAATAAAGGCCACCTGCGCGGCGGCCCCGCCTGGTATATGGAGCATGCCCTGGGCATGTACTGGATTGCCCGGCTGTTTGCCATCTTGCTGGTGATCACCTTTGGTTTTCTGTTCAATACGCTTCAGGCAAATGCTATCAGCCGGGTGGCAAGTTACACCCTGGACATCCCGCCCGAAGCGTGCGCTGTACCACTGGTCGTGTTGGTCGTCTTAATGGTCCGTCGCGGTATACAAGGGATTGCGCGCCTTGCCCAGTGGCTGGTACCGCTGTTTGCGCTGGTGTGGATAATCCCGAGTCTTGGCATTCTTCTCTGGCATATTGACCGCCTGCCGGACCTTCTCTGGACTATTTTGAGTGGGGCCTTTGGCTGGCATTCCGCAGCAGCAGGCGCGATGGGTTACACCCTGGGCCAGGCGCTAAATAACGGCTTTCAGCGCGGCATGTTTTCAAGTGAGGCCGGGCTGGGTTCCACCCCAAATGCCGCAGGCGCCACAGTAAGTGCGCTGCAACATCCCGCCTCGCAGGGCATCGTGCAGATTATGGGAGTGTTCATTGATACACTGGTAATAGGCACGCTCTCTGGCACACTATTGCTGCTGTCGGGCATTATGGATAACACCAGTATCCCCGCTGATGGCCCGCTGATGATGTACAACGCGATGAGGGCGCTGCTGGGTCCGTGGGGAGGCAATATCATTTCGCTGGTGTTCTGCTGTTTTGCCTTTATCTCCATTGCCGCAAACGTGGTCTATGCAGAAAATAACCTCGGATTTCTTATTAACCTCAGCCCTCACCGAAGCATACTCTTTCGTGCCGGAGTGACTGGCATCGTTGCACTCGGCTGCTTCGTGAGTATGCCGTCGGTGTGGCCGATGGCAAAAATCGCAATGGCTGTGATGGCTATTATCAATCTGCTCGCGATTCTGATGCTCGCACCCGTCGTGAAGATTATCGTCAGCGACTGGCTGCGCCAGCGGAGTCTGGGCCTAGACCCGGTATTTGATCCTGCCCATTATCCTGAACTCAACCTGCAACTTGAACCCGGTGCGTGGGATAACCGCACGCCAGATAACTATCAGGAACGCAATCGCAGCCATTGGCAGTGACGGCAAGCCAGAGCGGCGAAAAGTTTGGTACAGTATCGTCATCTCACCGGGAAGGAAAAGCGATGCTCATTCTGATTTCTCCAGCCAAAACGCTGGACTACCAAAGCCCTCTGGCAACCGAACGCCACACCCAGCCTGAACTGCTGAACTATTCCCAGCAGCTTATCCGTGAAGCGCGCAAGCTGTCTGCCCCGCAGATAGCCTCGCTGATGAGCATCAGCGACAAGCTCGCGTCGCTTAACGCCACACGCTTTCACGACTGGAACCCGCAATTTACTGCACAAAACGCGCGCCCGGCCATTCTGGCATTCAAAGGTGATGTCTACACTGGTCTGCAGGCCGAAACCTTCAGTGAAGACGATTTTGACTTTGCCCAGCGCCATTTGCGCATGCTCTCCGGTCTGTACGGGGTGCTGCGCCCGCTGGATCTGATGCAGCCCTATCGCCTGGAAATGGGAATCAAACTTGAGAACAAAAAAGGCAAAGACCTTTACAGCTTCTGGGGCGATATCATCACAAATAAGCTCAACGAGGCGCTCTCTGAGCAAGGCGATGATGTTGTCATTAACCTCGCCTCGGACGAATACTTTAAGTCGGTGAAAACAGCAAAACTGAAAGCGAATCTCATCAAACCGGTATTTCTTGATGAAAAAAATGGCAAGTTTAAAGTCATCAGCTTTTATGCCAAAAAAGCGCGCGGCCTCATGAGCCGCTACATCATCCAAAACCGCCTGACCCGGCCAGAGCAGCTGATGGCGTTTAACAGCGAAGGCTATTTCTTTGATGAGGCTGACTCAACTGCGCGTGAGTTAGTGTTTAAACGCCACGAGCAGTAGCTGGCGCATTCAGCCATGACCGGGAAACAGTAAAGGGAAGATGTCTGACATCTTCCCTTTTTAATCTGACGCCTTAAGGCAGTGCGAGGTAATAGCGTGAACAACCGCTCCGGGGAGCGATTATTCACGGCTCGCTCTGGCGTTACTTTATCAGTAACGCACGCAGCGCATTAAAATCGGCGGGCATATTCACTGACAGCAACGGCTTATCCGCTCGCTCTGCCAGCTCAACCGGCAGCGGCAGCGTTTCACCCAAAATCTCTTCCACGCTTTCTTTGAACTTCGCCGGATGAGCGGTTCCCAGGAACAGGCCAAACTCGCCAGGTTGCAGGTCATCACGCAGCGCACGCCATGCCACGGCAGCATGCGGCTCTGAAACGTAACCCAGGCCTTTAAGCTCACGCACCGCCGCGCGGGTGGTTTCTTCATCTACCGCAGCATAGCCCAATTCTTTAAGCTGCCAGATTTTGCGGCGGAACAGCTCCTCAACCCGCGGCCAGTTGTTCGGCTGGCTAACATCCATTGCGTTGGAGAGCGTGGCAACGGTCGCCTTCGGTGCCCACTCACCGCTTTGCAGATAACGCGGCACGGTGTCGTTAGCGTTGGTGGCCGCAATAAAACGCTTGACCGGCAGACCCAGCGCTTTTGCCAGCAGCCCGGCGGTCAGGTCGCCAAAGTTACCGCTTGGCACAGAAATAACCAGCTGGTTACGCGCTTCCTGTGGCAGCTGTGCAACCGCTTCAAAGAAGTAGCAAATCTGCGCTAACAGGCGGCTGATGTTAATGGAGTTTGCCGAGTTCAGCCCCAGCGCCTGCTTCAGCGCTTCATCATCAAATGCCTGTTTCACCAGCGCCTGGCAGGCATCAAAGTCACCTTCAACAGCAACTGTTTCAATATTGCCACCCAGCGTGCAGAACAGTTTCTCCTGTAGCGGGCTGATTTTGCCGCGCGGATAAAGGATAACGACACGCACGTTTTTCATGCCGTAAAACGCATGAGCAACGGCGGCCCCCGTATCGCCAGAGGTTGCCGTCAGAATCGTGACCGGCTTGTCACCGCTGATATGTGACAGCATTTGCGCCATAAAGCGCCCGCCAAAGTCCTTAAATGCCAGCGTCGGGCCGTGGAACAACTCAAGGCATGCGACGTCATCGCTCACCTTCGCCACCGGCGCCGGGAAAGCAAACGCACTACGCACGCGTTCTTCGAGAATTTGTGCAGGAATTTCATCGCCGATAAAGGCTGAGAGAATTTTGCCGCTGCGTCTGACAAAATCCATCTCCAGCATGGCATCGATATCAGTGAGGTTAAATTCCGGCAACTCGTGCGGGAAAAACAGCCCCTGCTGTTTGCCCAGTCCTTGTGTAACGGCCTGTGCAAAGCTGACCTGTTCGTTATGATCTTTCAGATTGTAGAGTTTCATAGTTATCCCAGTACTCGTGCGCCCGCTGTATCCAGACGGCAAATATGAACGAAGCCTTCATCATTTTGTAAATAGTGCTGGCTGAGCCAGTCAGCCATGCGTTGTGCAACATCCTGGTTGCCGCACACGGTAAACAGCGTCGGCCCGGAGCCGGAAATCCCACACGCCAGCGCGCCCATTTCACTGGCCGCCTGGCGCGCCTCTTTAAAGCCTGGCAACAACTGAGTGCGATACGGCTCAGCAATAACATCGCGCATCAGCGCTGCCGCCAGCTGAGGCTGGCGCGTGTGGCAGGCGTGGATAAATCCCGCCAGATAACGACCGTGGCTCACAATATCCTTACGGGAATAGTGAGCTGGCAAGATGGCCCGCGCCTCGGCGGTAGACACTTTAATGCCCGGATAGGCCATCACCCAAAACCAGTCGTCAAAGCCGGGTACGGGCTGACTGATAACCCCCCGCTCCTCAAGCATCAGCTGCATACCGCCCAGAAAACACGGCGCGACGTTGTCGTAGTGCACGCTACCTGAGATGCGCCCTTCCAGCTCGCCCATCAGCGCCAGCAATTCTGTATCATCCAGCGGTTTACCACAGTGCTCATTGAGCGCCATCAGTGCCGCTACAACGGAACACGCGCTGGAGCCAAGCCCCGAGCCAATCGGCATATTCTTTTCGAGCGTCATCGCGACCGGCACGTTTTTGCCAAGCTTTTCACAAAAACGCTCCCAGCACTGATACACGATATTTTCACGTGGTTCAGTTGGCAGCTTACTGACAAAACGCCCGACATTTTTCAGGCTGAACTGCGCTGCGGTTTCTACGCTGACGCAGTCGCCCAGCAGTGTTCCATCCGCTGGCGACACGGCCGCACCCAGCACATCAAAGCCCACACTGACGTTGCCAATTGAGGCTGGGGCATACACTTTAACCATCTTAAACTCCCGAATTCCATGACAGCGTGCGCAGCAGATCTGCAAACACGCCTGCGGCCGTCACATCGTTGCCAGCGCCGTAGCCACGCAGCACCAACGGTAGCGGCTGATAATAGTGGCTGTAAAACGCCAGCGCGTTTTCGCCATTTTTCACTTTAAACAGCGGATCGTTGCCATCCACCGCTTCAATCCGTACGCGGCACACGCCGTCTTCTTCAATCAGCCCCACATAACGCAGTACTTTACCTGCATCGCGTGCCTGGGCAACGCGAGTGGAAAACTCACTATCAAGCTCTGGCAGGCGGGTCATAAAGCTGTCCACGTCACCTTCGGCGTCAAACGTAGCGGGCAGCACCGACTCCACCTGGATATCGCTAAGCTCGAGCTGGTAACCGCTTTCGCGTGCCAGAATCAGAAGCTTACGGGCGACGTCCATCCCGGAGAGATCATCTCGGGGATCTGGCTCGGTATAGCCCAGCTCACGCGCCGTGCGCGTCGCTTCAGAGAGCGTCATGCCCTCATCCAGTTTGCCGAAAATAAAGGACAGTGACCCGGACAAAATTCCGGTAAAGCGCTGTAGCTCATCACCTGCGTTTAGCAGGTTTTGCAGGTTTTCAATCACCGGCAGACCCGCGCCAACGTTGGTGTCGTAAAGGAATTTGCGGCGCGAGCGCGCAGCCGCCACGCGTAACTGCTGATAGTAGGCCATTGACGAGGTGTTGGCCTTTTTGTTTGGCGTGACAACATGGAAGCCTTCGTTAAGGAAGTCCACATACTGGCTGGCCACCGCCTGGTTAGAGGTACAGTCAACAATCACCGGGTTCAGCAGGTGATACTCCTTCACGAGGCGAATCAGACGCCCCAGATTGAACGACTCTGACGCCTCAGCCAGCGCAGGACGCCAGTTTTCCAGATCCAACCCGTGGACATTGGTTAGCATTGCGCGCGAGTTAGCCACTCCACACACCCGCAGGTCGATATTCTTTTTCTTAAGCCAGGCCTGCTGGCGCTTGAGTTGTTCGAGCAACGCACCGCCAACACCTCCCACGCCAATTACAAACACCTCAATCACCTGCTCGGTGTTAAACAGCATCTGGTGTACCACACGTACACCCGTGGTGACATCATCGTTGTTAATTACAACAGAAATGGAACGCTCAGATGACCCCTGGGCAATCGCAATAATGTTGATGCGTGCGCGGGCGAGTGCAGCAAAGAACTTTGCGGAGATCCCACGCAGGGTACGCATGCCGTCACCCACCACCGAGATAACCGCCAGGCGCTCAACAATGGCCAGTGGCTCCAGCAGCCCTTCTTTCAGCTCAAGTTTGAATTCGTCTTCCAGCGCGCGGCGGGCGCGGGGGCAGTCGCTCTGCGGTACGCAGAAGCTGATGCTGTATTCAGAAGAAGACTGAGTTATCAGCACAACCGAGATACCGCTGCGCGACATTGTCGCGAACACTCGCGCGGCCATGCCGACCATCCCTTTCATGCCTGGGCCGGAAACGCTGAACATGGCCATGTTATTAAGATTCGAAATGCCTTTAACCGGCATATCGTCCTGCTCACCGCTCTTCTCACCAATGAGCGTGCCAGGTGCGTCCGGGTTGCCGGTGTTTTTAATCAGGCAGGGGATCTGGAACTGAGCAATTGGGGAGATGGTGCGGGGGTGAAGCACTTTAGCGCCGAAGTAGGAAAGCTCCATAGCTTCGTGCCAGGACATCGACTTCAACAGCCTGGCGTCCGGTACCTGGCGCGGGTCGCAGGTATAAACGCCGTCAACATCGGTCCAGATTTCACAGCACTCGGCACGCAGGCAGGCGGCCAGCACCGCAGCGGAATAATCGGAGCCGTTGCGCCCCAGTACCACCAGTTCACCCTTCTCATTCCCGGCAGTGAAACCTGCCATCAGAATCATATGGTCAGCCGGAATGCGGCTAGCCGCGATACGACGCGTGGATTCGGCGATATCCACGGTGGATTCGAGATAATGACCCACGGCCAGCAGCTTCTCGACAGGATCAATAACCGTCACGCTGTGCCCACGCGCCTCCAGCAACGCTGCCATAATAGCAATAGACATCTTTTCGCCACGGCAAATCAGCCCGGCATTGACGCTGTCGGGGCACTGGCCAAGCAGGCTGATGCCATGCAGCAGATGCTTAATCTGCGCAAACTCCTGATCCACAAATGCCTTCATACGCGCGTGTGGGAATCCCGGTTGCGCCTTCGCCAGCCCCTGCAACAGCTCGTCAAAAATGCGCTCGGCATCGCTGATATTCGGTAAAGCATCCTGGCCGGCGATGGTTTTTTCAATCATCGCGACAAGGTGGTTGGTAATCTTAGCAGGGGCAGAAAGTACGGTTGCGACCTGTCCCTGTCCTTTTTTGCTTTCCAGAATATCGGCAACGCGCGCAAAGCGCTCTGCATTCGCTACCGATGTACCGCCAAATTTCAACACTCGCATGCTTTTCTTACCCCTTGAATTCAGAACAAAAAAAAGCCCGCTCCTGGTCAGGAGCGGGCTTTTTTCGATGTTTCCTGTACGCGTCAGCCCGCCCCGTTACCTGTGGTAATGGTGGTGGTAATAATGGTGATAGTCAGGCCGTTGCGAATCATGATGTGTGTGCTCTGGTACATTTTCCTGTCGTGTATCCCTATTGGATAAAGTATCTGTGCTGGCAGGTCAACGAATATTTAAATTACTCACCGTAATTACCCATTGCAATCGCGGCGGCATCAGGCCAGAAAACCGTTAAATCTCACCATGCCACGGAATACACCCGGCCAAAAAAACCAATTCCATTGAGAATTTCAGACTTTTACTCTGTTAATTTTTTTTCGATATCATGAAGCAATCGGTGCAGCATTGCGGTATCACGCTGCCCTAAAAAGCCCAGACGCTGCTGCAACCAGTCAGCCATTTTTTTATCATCCGCGACATCCAGCTTTTCGAGCAATACCTCAATACGCGTGCGTAACGCCGCCAGCTGCCCTGTTGGCGCTGGCGTTTCACTTGCAGCCTCAACAGATATCAGTGAACTCAGCTGAGCGCAGTACACCATCACCGCCTGTCCCAGATTCAATGAAGGATAGTCGGCCACCATCGGCACGCCGGTCAGCACATCCGCCAGCGCCAGTTCTTCATTCGTTAACCCCGAATCCTCACGGCCAAATACCAGAGCTACCGTCGGCGTCCAGCTACGTCTTTCTTCTAACAGTGACAACAGCTGTGCCGGGGTGGCGTAATAATGATAACGCGCGCGGCTACGTGCCGTGGTCGCAACGGTAAAATCCACATCATGCAGCGCAGACGCCAGGCTGGGGTAGTCCTGCACATTATCAATAATCTCAGTCGAACCATGCGCTACATAGCGTGCCGCAGGCTGTCGATGTGCCTCACTATCAACAACACGCAATTCACTAAAACCCATTGTTTTCATTGCCCTGGCTGCCGCCCCCACATTCTCTGCCCTGGCGGGCGCAACCAGGATGATAATTACGCGCATATTTCCTCTTAATCAAAATCAGCACAAACCATCTGGAAATACATTTTTTCTCACCAAAATGATAATTCGCGTTGAGAATTTACCTTTATGTAACAAATATCTGCTACAAACCGGTATCTTATCCTATAATGCCTGCTGATATCGCAGCTATCGTACCACCGCTAAAATACGTAATACCAGGGGCCATATGCCACTGTTAAACCTTAATAAATGAGACATTTCTAGAGCCACTTTTCCGCTTTTTTTTGTATCATAGTTAGCGGTGAAGCAAAAAACATATTAATAAAATGTGATAAAGACAGACAATTTGATATGAAGATTTCATCACCCTGTTAACGTGCTACAATTGAAATTGATATATGTCAACGAAGCGTAGTTTTATTGAGTGTCAGAAACCGGGTGCCCTGTTATGTTGCTGTTAAAATGGTAGGATGACAGCCGTTTTTGACACCGTCGGGTCTTGAGGGAACCGGATCCCGCGACCAAGCTAATGATGTTGTTGACGTTGATGGAAAGAGCATCAAGAACGCAATTACGTACTTTAGTCATGTTTTAGCCTGTCATGTTAATTCTCAGCATGTATCAGGCAGGTCAGGGACTTCTGTACTCCTGTTTCGATTTAGTTGGCAATTTTAGGTAGCAAACATGCAGACCCCTCATATTCTTATCGTTGAAGACGAGCTAGTAACACGCAATACGTTGAAAAGTATTTTCGAGGCGGAGGGCTATGATGTATTTGAAGCGACCGATGGCGCCGAGATGCATCAAATTCTTTCCGACAATGACGTCAATCTTGTGATTATGGATATCAATCTGCCGGGTAAAAACGGCCTGCTGCTTGCGCGTGAGTTGCGCGAGCAGGCAAATGTCGCATTGATGTTCCTTACCGGGCGCGACAATGAAGTAGACAAAATCCTCGGTCTGGAAATCGGCGCGGATGACTATATTACCAAGCCGTTCAACCCGCGTGAGCTGACTATTCGTGCGCGTAACCTGCTGTCACGCACAATGAACCTGGGCGCAGGCAGTGAAGAGCGCCGCTCGGTTGAAAGCTACAAATTCAACGGCTGGGAGCTGGATATCAACAGTCGCTCTCTCATCAGCCCGAACGGCGAGCAGTACAAGCTGCCGCGCAGCGAATTCCGCGCCATGCTGCATTTCTGTGAAAATCCTGGAAAAATTCAGACGCGTGCAGAGCTGCTGAAAAAAATGACAGGCCGTGAACTGAAGCCGCATGACCGTACTGTGGATGTGACTATTCGCCGGATTCGCAAACACTTCGAGTCAATTGCGGATACCCCAGAAATCATCGCTACTATTCATGGCGAAGGTTATCGTTTTTGCGGCGATTTGCAGGAATAAAATTAGCCGCTGAAGTAAAATAAAAAAGGGCGGAAACTCCGCCCTTTTCTTTTTTGAATAAACATTCTTTTTCCTTATATAAAATACAGCATCGCATTTTCGCCTTTCTTGCAGGCATGATACTTTACAAGCCAGTCTATTATATTCCCCTGCATCACCTTGCAGCGCAATATAATGCCATTATGCTTTCATGCCATTGCATCCTGGCAGCGCCCTTTAACAACGTGAAAAT
>CBIFVZ010000048.1:0-31207 GCA_966185765.1 uncultured Enterobacteriaceae bacterium
CCACCATAATTTATTAAATGGTTTTAAATTCTGTAAATATAAACATCATTGAATCTTAATTTTATTTAATGATTCCTGGTTACGTTTTTTATCTGTTTTGTCATTGTGTGAAAACATAATCACGCATTTTTTGTTTTTTAAAAAAATCTTTTTAATCAACTGGTTATTTTTTTTATTCCAGAATGCTGTGAAACGCAAAATTGAATTGAAAAATTAAGTGTGGTTAATTCTTCTCATCGTTTAATGGGGTGTGGAATGATTAGTAATGTTAAAGTTTATTGTTACGGCAACCCCTCCTACGCCAAATGGCGATTTGCACCTGGGGCATCTTTCAGGACCGTTTCTCGCCGCTGATGTGATGCAACGGCGTCTTAAATACCTGGGACATGATGTCCTGTTCGTCACCTATAGTGATGATTACCAAAGCTATTTACCCAGAAAAACGCAGGCGTTACGCAGAAAACCTTTTGCCTATGCCCGGCTCATGCGTCAGGCCATGAAGCTGTCGCTGGAGCTGGTGAATATTCGCTTTGATACGTTCATGCAGGCTGCTGACACCCCAGCTTATCAGCATGCCGGTGAGCATTATGCCCGGTTGATAGCAGGACAAACGCAGTGCAAAGCGCATAAGACCTTCTACTGTGCTGACTGCAATCTGTATGGCTACGAGGGCTTTGGCAGAACCCAGTGCAACTGGTGTGGAACCTCCTCAGATACCAGTCAGTGCGAACACTGCGCCCGTGTCCCGGATGTTGACAAAATCAGTGCGATGACCTGTATGTCCTGCCAGGGAGCGATGCAACCTGTCCAGGTTAAACAGCATATCTGGAAGATTGGTCAGAACTATCCTGCAGTCAGGCACGCTTTAGCCAGCCGCCCAATGCGAAACTGCCTGACCGATTATCTGGATGAGGTGCTGAGCAACGAGAATGAATGCTGGCCCTTAACGCGCCCTGGCGATGCCGGGCTGCCGGTTGCGGCGCTGGATAATTACCCTGTACATACCTGGTTTTTAGGGTTAGCCGGTTACAGAAGTTGCGTTGAGAGCTATCTGGAAGCGCATCCTGAGCGCGGTGAATTTGCGCAGTGGTGGACACCTGAGACAGAAATGGTCCACTTGCTGGGGTTCGATTGTTCCTACAGTCATGCGGTCGGTTACAGCAGCCTGTTACTGGCTGACCAGAGCGGACCTCGCCCCGGTACCTTTATTACCAACCGCTTTTTGAAACTCGACGGTGAAGATTTCTCCACAAGCCGCGGGCATGCGGTGTGGATTAAAGATCTGGCCGGGCAATATCCTGCCGATGCGATTCGCTTGTTTTGTGCGCTTACCGCACCTGAAACCGCAGTCAGTAATTTTAGCCGCGAGCAATTCCAGGACTGGTATCGCCAGACTTTTCTTCCGCTGGCAAAACGGGCGGAACAGATATCCGGTATGGCGTCCCTGAGTGCAGAGCATGTCGAGTTTTTACGCAGCCATACGGCTTACCTGCGCTGGCAGACGTTTGCCTCCCTTGACGCTTTTTCAATTGCCGGTATGGCGCAGGCAGCGCTGGATTTTGCTGCGGTGGTTCAGGCTGATGAGGCGCTGTCTGCTGCACCGCAGGCCTGGCATCTGCTGGCTGAGCTAATGCAGCCGCTATGCCCCGATTTGGCTGACTCACTTTTTTCGCTGACGGCATGCGACGAGCTGGTAGCAAAGGTGTTGCATGAATCCGCTTAAATTTCAGCAGCGGGAGGTGCGTTTTCTCGGTACACAGACGGTCGGGAAGACACGGCTAAAAACCTATTACCTCACCAGTGAAAAACAGGCGTCACAGCCTGTCCCTGACGCGCAACGTCAGCAGCAATGGTTAAGGCAGGGACTGGATGACGCTGATTTTTCCGGCGAGCATCACCTCGGTTTTGCCATTATCCACGCGGCGGATGACGGCAATTATCTGCTTATCAGCACGTGGTGCGACGCCAACATGCTGCGCCATCGGGTGTTCACGACTGGCAGTGATGGCAGGCTACAGTCGTTAGAAAAAACCAACATCATCGCCTGTGTCTGGGAGCTGGCAGTGATGTTCTATGAGCGTAACTGCTGGATAGAGCAGGTGATGATAAGCGAGAAACCTGAAGACGCGAATGTACAGCGTTATTTGCAAAAGGGGTACAGCGGGTGGGTGTAACTATTCGACCAGTCAGACCTGATGAGCTCGTTCAGCTTGTAGCACTGTGCGCTGAGCATGCGCAATACGAAAAGTTGAGCTACCACGCTGACGGCCAGCAGCAGCGTTTGCAGGCAGCCCTGTTCAACCAGCCTGCCCGGTTATTTATTTGGGTGGTTGCAGATGATGACGACAGGCTGCATGGCTACGTATCAGCCACGCTCGATTATTCAACCTGGTCTGCAGCGCCGTTTGTGTATATGGATTGCCTGTATTTAACCGCCAGCCTGCGTGGGCAACGTGTCGGGCGCCAGCTGATGGAAACCCTGATTGCCTTTGCTGAGCAGAATCAGTGTGCGGAAATCCAGTGGCAAACCCCACCGGATAACCAACTGGGTATCGGCTTTTATGATCATATTGGGGCGAATAGCCTGCCGAAAGCGCGCTTTACGCTGACTCGCACCAGCCGCTTGTGGCAGCGCAATGCCGCATGAGCCGTAGCGTTGCAAAACAGTAAACAGGATATTGAGATGACGTTATTCCCCCGTTGGGCTTATCAGGTTGAAAGTGAGCAAGCCCGTGATTATCAGCTGGGTGAGCTGTTTGCATTTGGCAGGCAACACAGTCCGCATAAGCTTGCGATAAGCGATGGCAAACACAGTTATACCTTTTTGCAGCTCGAAGAGATGGCGACAAGCCTGGCACACTGGCTGTCGGCCAGGGGCGTGAAACCGGGGACCTGTGTGCCGGTGCTGGCTGAAAAGCATGCCATTATGCCGGTCATTGCAGCGGCCTGCTGGAAAACAGGCGCCGTTTATGTGCCACTCGACGGCCAGTTGCCAGAAGCACGCATTCGCAAATTGCTGGCCCGGCTGGCATCGCCTGTTGTGCTGGCGGTCTCTCACCCGGCGCTGGATAACACCACCAACTGGCTCAGTGGTGAGGCGTTAGAAGCGGTGTGCAGCCAGCCGGTAACGACAGAGAACAGCCATAACGTTTATCACCATGCGCCTGATGATACGGCTTATATCATTTTTACATCAGGCTCTACGGGAGAACCCAAAGGGGTTGAAATCAGCGTAAATAGCCTGAAAACCTATTTCTGCGCACACAATCAGTGGTTGCAGTTTACTCCCGATTCACGGGTTTTTAGCCTGTCGCCGTTTCATTTTGATGTGTCTATTGAAGACACGTTACTGCCGCTGTCACTGGGGGCTTTTGTCTGGCAATTTGCCAGCGTGCATGCAGGCGCCATAATGCGCGGCATCATTATTCGCGAAAAAATCACTCACCTTATTGCTGTGTCCACGTTGCTTTCTCTGATTACCGAAAATGGCACCCAGATTCAGGCAGAGAACTTCCCGGCACTGGAAATGGTAATGACCGGCGCGGAAGTGTGCGATCCGAAAATCATCAACGTCTGGAAGCAGAACTTGCCGGCGGTGCGTCTGATTAATGCTTATGGACCCACGGAGACCACGATTGTCTGCTGCTGCTATGAAATTGCCCAGCCGGATGCGCAGCGCACCGTAAGCTGGCCCATTGGTGAGCCGCTTGCGCACGTTTCGTACCTGCTTCTCGATGAAAATCAGCAGATTCAGCAGGGAACGGATATCACGGGCGAGCTGTGTATTGGTGGCGAACTGGTGATGAAAGGCTATCTGGGTCAGCCACAGGAAACTCAAAAGGTCATTTTTGAACACCAGGGCGTGCGCTATTACCGCACCGGTGACATCTGCTTGCGTCAGTCTGACGGCAATATCTTATACGTGGGCCGCCGTGATGATGAGGTCAAGATTGCAGGGCGTCGTATTCATCTTGGCGAGATTCGTCAGAAGTGCCTCGCCACCAATGGCGCACAGCGTGTGGCTATCCGCAAAGTGCAGCTGGAGGGTAAAGACCATATCGCGATGGTCATAACGGGCGAAGAAAGCCGTGAGCTGGTCAATATCGAGGCGGCTCTGGCCGCCGAGTTGCCGCGCTACATGCTGCCAACGCTGTGGGGATGGGCGGAAGAGGTCAATCTGAGCGCTAACGGGAAAACAGACGAAAAGCTGTTGCTGGACCAGTTGGTGGAAGCGGCGAATCAGCAGCCGTCACGTTATTTCATCCGCCGTCAGGGCGGCAGCTTTACTCCAATGAATCGAGGTGATGCGTGAGTCATCAGGCTTATTTACCGCGCGTTGAAAGCGTGATTCGTGCAACCGTGACCTTTCAGCAGGACGTGACGTTGCAGGAAGACACCGAGCTGTACACATTAGGCATTGATTCTCTGTCTACTATCAATGTGCTACTGGCACTGGCGGCGGATTATCAGATAGAGCTGGAAAACTTTATTAGCGAGATAGACGGACTGAAAACGGTGGGCGACTTGTGTGCGCTGGCGGCAAAATTCAGCGCCAGTGTGCAGCCGGACAATGCCACACCGGCGAATATTAAATGCTTCTCTCAGCAGGCGCTGCATTACGAATATGGCCTGGATGGGATCCGCACTTTCCCGTGGGAAAATGTCAATACGCCTGTTGGTTCGGGTTACTGCATCGTTCGTCCTTTTACTGAAACACTACCGCATATTAACCAGCCGGATGATGAAGATGAGCTTTTTGTGGGTATTCAGGGGCAGGCTCTGGTGGTGATTGATGGCAAGGAGTACCCGTTTACCCAGGGCGATCAGGTGTTTATCCCGCGCGGTAGCCATCACTATGTACGTAATAACACCGATGAATCCTTCCATTTCTTCACCGTCTGGTGGAACCAGGCGGGCGCCCGGGCTTATCTGGCTCAGGAAGAAAAGGCCCAGCAATAATGGCACATCAATGGGATGTCATCATTATCGGTGCTGGCCTTGCGGGCAGTGCACTGGCTGAAAACCTCAGCCGGTGTGGTTTGCGCATCCTGCTGGTGGAGGCGACAGAACCCGGTAATGGTGGGGCCAGCGCCCGCTCGCGCGGTATGGTGCGGGTGTACGATCCTGTGCCTGAGCTGATGCGATATAACCTGGACGGTGTACGTGAATGGCGGCGGCTCAATCAGCGTTGGCCGGGGCTATTTTGCCAGTGCGGGCTTCTCTACCTGCTCAAAGAGGCGCATATTCCTGGCGCACAGGCATTATTACCGGCGTTTTCGTCGCCAGACTATCCCATTGATCTGATTTCTCGTGAGCAGGCCAGGCAGCTAATACCGGGGTTAAACATCCCGCAACAGGCTGAGGTGCTTTATGAACCGCTTGCGGGATATGTTGATCCCCGGCTGGCCTGCCAGCTACTGGCGCATCAGGCGCGTGTGCAGGGGACTGAAGTTCTTGCGGGTGTACAGGTAACAAGCGTTGAATCCCACCCTCAGGGTGTGAGCGTACATACCGCGCACCAGCGTTTCTCTGGCCGGCTGGCGGTAGTGGCGGCCGGGGCGTACAGCCGCACGTTGCTTCCTGACATACCCATGTTTAGTCGCTCTATTGCGCTGGCTCACCTCTACAGCGTGGAGTCTCAGGCACCGCAAGCCTGTCTGATAGATGAATACAGCGGTAGCTATATGCGCCCGGGTTCAGCCTCATTCTTTTTTGCCGGGGGGGCAGTGCAGCAGGACGCCGACGAGCCTACACAGTTGCAACACAATCCGAGTGCACACAGTGCCAATCTTGCATTGGCGCAAAAGAGGCTTCCTGATACGCCGTTACAACTCAGTCATGGCTGGAATGGCTATGATGGTTACACCACAGATTTTCTACCGCAGATAAAACTGATGGGTGAGCACCATCTGGCGCTGTTTTGTGGTTTTTCAGGCCGTGGCGCCAAATACATTCCCGCCGCAGCACGCCAGTTCAGTCAACAGCTGCAGGAGTATCTGCAATGATAAGGCTGGCTTGCGTGGCATGTATGGATGCAAACCGCTCTGTCCATACGCTCACCTGGCTGCGCGCCATTGAGCTGGCTCAGGCGTTTTTGTTACCGGCGCACGTCACGCTGAAGTGTTTTGATGATAAGGCTGACGCGCAAGGTGCGACAGAGGCAGCCCGCCAGATTGTGGACTGGTCAGCGGATGTTGTGGTAGGGCATTTCGCCTCTGAAGCCGCACAGGCAGCAGCGCCGCTGTATGCGCAGCACAACATACCGCTGTTTTTACCGGCAGCAACAGCGAAACATCTCACGGCAAACCCTACAACCTGGCGCGTGTGTGATAGCGATGAAGATTATGTCACCTGGTTAGCGCAGACGCCGCTCTTACATCAGCACTGTCAGGTAGTGATTGAGCACGATGGTTCCGTACACGGTAAAAGCGTGGCGCAGCAGCTGGGCGCGGTAGTCAAACCCGCAGCCAGTCCGGAGTATGCCATGACTACATTTTTTGCCGGGCGTTATGCGCTGGCGCTGGAATGGGCCATTAACTGGGCCAGTCGTGCACCGGCACAGGCCCGTCTTATTTTGTCAGATGATGCGTTTTCGCCAGAGCTGGCACCTGCGCTGTTGGCCCGTGGTATCGACATGGATGCCCGTCAGATTTATGTGGCGGCCATCTCACCCCAGCCTGTGGGTGAAAAAGTCGCTGTCCTGGCCCAGGCCTGGCAACAGCGCTGGGGTACAACGCCCGGTTGCTATTTTTGGGAAACGTTAGCAGCCTTACAGGCGGCGTGTCAGTATCCTGATTTTCCTGCCAGTACGCTGCTGGGGCGGCTTCATTTTGATGCCCGGCGCGAGAGTCGTCCTGGCAGTTTTATGCTCTGGCAAGCTACGCGCCGGGGACTGCAACGGGTGTTGATAGCGGAGGATTGCCTGTGAATACGCTACCGCTGGCAACCGACTTTGCCAATTTGCTGGCCGCCCGGCGACTGTTTATTGGCAAAGGGACGCAACATGAAGCCGATTATGGTCGCCAGCGTGTAGCGCGGTGGATTGCTAATGTGTCGGCACCCCAGGGCGGCAAAATCGACGTAAGCGGCGCGGTACGCCGTTTTATTCCCCAGACGTTGCGCAACCCTGAACCCATTTTTTATTTGCATGGCGGTGGCCTGGTTTACTATTCCACCGAGGTATTCAGCCCCTTTTTGAGCGTCCTTGCCAACGTCAGCGGGCGCGAGATCCGCGCTTTTGATTACCCTAAAGCGCCAGAAACGCCGATGGCGGATATTGTGGGTCATCTTGAACAGCAACTGACGAATGAACTGGGTCGTGTAGATGCGCCACCCTGTCTGATGGGCGACAGCGTCGGTGGCCTGCTGGCGCTCTGGTTTGCGGGCGTATTCAACCAGGCGTTTTCCCGGCTCTGCCTGCTGTATCCGGTTCTGGCAAACCATCACGATTTTGACTCCTTTGAGCATTATGGGGAAGGCTACCTTTTAGATGCGACCATAATGCGCTGGTTTGCTGAGCACTGGCTTGACTGGTGTCGCCAGCAGCGCTTTAACCCGCTTGCAGCGGATTATGCGTTCGACAGATTGCCCCCGGTCATACTGCATACCGCCGGATACGATGTCCTGGCCGATGAAGGCCTTGCTTTTGCCGCACATGCCCGCCAGGCGGGCAGGGCGTTGCAGCATCATCATCATCCGGCGCTGCCCCATGATTTTTGTCTTTATGTTGGCAAACTCGCCAGTTCCCGTCAGGCCGTTGAACAGATTGCCAGGACGTTGGATGCTGAGCACACATTTATCGGTAAACAGTGAGGTTATTATGTCATCAATTGAGCAGCTGTCTTATTATCAAAAAAAATTAGCCTATGAGACGGATTCATGGGATTTATATCTGGCGTTAAAGAATAATAGTAATGTTGTTGTGGTTGATGGCCGCAGTAAAGAGGCTTTTCAGCGGGAGCATATTCCGGGGGCAATTAACCAGCCTCATAAAGAAATCTGTTTTAATAACACAGAGCACCTGGATAAAACGAAACTGTACATCTGCTACTGTGATGGGATTGGTTGTAATGCCTCAACCAAAACCGCAATGAAACTGATGACATTAGGCTTCCAGGTAAAAGAATTGCTGGGTGGTCTGGACTGGTGGAAACGTGATGGTTATTCCACTGAAGGAACCGAAGGGAAAGAAGGCACGCCGGTAGTCTGCGGCTGCTAACTTGCCGGATACCGACAATAAAATCCGTATTGTTATATCCATAATAATACGGATATATATTGTATCGTTAATGTGTGACTAATATATTCATATAAAAACTATGCATTCAGATTATGATGAACGCGTGTCTGTCGTGCGCGATAAATTTCGCACGCTTGATATGACATTAATTGCTTCCTGTTTTACTGACGATGTGGTGGTGGCATATAACCAGCTGGATATTATTCATGGCAAAGCGGCGCTGCTGTCATTTCTTACACCGCGCTATCAGGCGTTAGCGGATTATCAGTTAGATAAGCGTATTGTGCTTGCCCAGGATAATACCGTGTGTGTTGAGGTGAGTGCGCGTTACCGCAATCGTGAAAATAATCAGATATATCAGAGCCGCTTTTTTGAAGTTTTAACGTTTACGGGTGATCTGATCTCACGCTGGGATTATGTCGGCAATACCGAAGAAATCGTGCAGTGACCTTTTGAGTTGAGGGGAAGGAACATGTCTGTATCCATTGATAATGAAGCATTCAACAACGAGTTGTACGATGTGATTGGCATCGGCTTTGGTCCTGCCAATATTGCGCTTGCTATTGCGATGGAAGAATCACAATTTAACGGACGCTGTCTTTTCCTGGAACGTAATGCCAAAACGCAGTGGCAGCCACAAATGCTGTTGTCAGGAAGCGATATCCAGAACAACCCTGGTCGTGATTTAGTTACACCCCGTAATCCCCGCAGTCGCTATACCTTCATGAATTTTTTATTTGAACATAATCGCTTGTTTGAGCACCTCAACCTCGGGCTGGAGTTTCCTTTGCGCCGCGAGTTTGCGCAATATGTGCAATGGGTGGCAAGCTTCTTCTCCCATCAGGTTGCCTACGGCCGTAGCGTTAAAAAACTGACGCTAATCACGCATAACAACGAAAAATATTATCGTATTGAAACGGATAATAATGGGGTGTACTTCGCTCGCTCGGTGGTTGTGGCGCCGGGCCGTACACCGATGATCCCAACCGTGTTTGAAAAAGCCCATCCCTGGCGGGTTTTTCATCTGACGCGCTATTTAACATCGCTTCAACAGTTAAACGAGAAAAAACCATTGAAACGTATTGCGGTGGTTGGGGGAAGCCAGAGCGCCGTGGAAATTATTCTGCATTTACGTCAAAACTACCCGAATGCAGAAATTATCAATATTCAGCGCGGTTACGGGTTCCGGCTTAAAGATACCAGCCCCTTCAGCGACCATGTCTATTTCCCGGCGTTTGTTGATTACTATTTTAATGCCTCTGAAAGTGGCAAAAAGCGTCTTAATCAGCAGCTGCATTTCACGAATTACTCTGCTGCCGATAAGGATGTCATTCATCAGCTCTATGTGAGCATGTATGAAGATAAATTGCAGGGGAAAACGCCGGTGAAAATCTGGTCCTGCCAGGAAATCCTGCATTACAGCGAAGATGACAATCACTGTCAGCTGCATATTCGGGAAGTGAATACCGGTGAGGATCAGACGCTTAAGCATATCGATGGCATTGTGCTGGCAACCGGGTTTCGCAATTTCGGCAATGGCGAAAATGATGAGCTGTGCCCGCCTTTGCTCACCGACCTTTATCCGCTGCTGGCAAAAAATCAAGACGGTGGCTTTCTCAAACTGGAGCGGGACTACCGCCTGAGTGCCGCCAGCGCGCATGAACCCCTGCCGCCGTTATTCCTTAACGGACTCTGCGAATCTTCACACGGTTACGGTGATGCGGGGTCTTTCAGCCTGCTGTCGTTACGTTCACAAGAAATCTTGCAGTCCCTGGAACAGCAACTATCTAAAAACGCGGCTCTGGCCTGAACCTGTAGAGAGGAATTGCTATGACGGTATCTGAAAACAACTTCGCGCTTACTCTCTTTTCCGAGTATGAATCGTCGGCCAGAAGCTATTGCCGTAATTTCCCGGCGGTATTTCACCGGGCCTCAGGGTGTTATCTCTACGATCGGCATGAGAATGCCTGGCTCGATTTTCTTAGCTGTGCTGGCGCGGTCAATTATGGTCATAACCCCGCTCCCCTGAAAGAGGCGCTGATAGCCTATCTGGCGGCAGACGGCATTCAGGCCGCACTGGATATGCATTCCGTCGCCAAAGCGGAATTTATCACGGCGTTTAACACCATCATTCTGCAACCGCGTAAGCTCAATTACAAAATGCAGTTTACGTCGCCGACAGGCACCAGCGTGGTGGAGTCTGCGATTAAACTGGCACGCAAAGTGAAAAACCGCACCAACGTGGTGGCATTTACCAACGGCTTTCACGGCATGTCTCACACCGCGCTCGGCCTGACGGGCAACCGCGATAACCGACAAAACGCGGTCGACGCTCATGTCTTCCGGCTACCGTATGACGGCTATTTCGACGGGCTGGACACCATTGCCTATTTTGAAAAGCTGCTCACAGATAACAGCTCAGGGATGGATATTCCTGCCGCCGTGATTCTGGAGACCGTGCAGGGGGAGGGAGGCATTAATGTGGCGTCCAGAACCTGGTTAGAGCGTTTACACGCACTGCTGCAGCGCCACGATATCCTGCTCATTATTGATGATATTCAGGCCGGGTGTGGGCGTACCGGACACTTCTTCAGCTTTGAATTTGCTGGCATTCAACCGGATATGGTGTGCCTGTCTAAATCGCTGAGCGGTTACGGGCTGCCTTTCTCGCTTCTGTTGTTTAAACCGCAGTGGGATCAGTGGAACCCCGGTGAGGACAACGGCACCTTTCGCGGCAACACCTCGGCTTTTGTGACGGCCAAAGCGGCGCTGGAACACTACTGGCGTGACGATGCCCTCAGCCTGCATATTTTTCGCCTGGAGCAGGTGGTTATGCAGTGGTTTGAGGGGATAACACTGCGTTTTCCCCATTTTATCAAGCAGACCCGCGGTCGTGGCCTGTTTCAGGGCATTGAACTTTATTCCCCGGAACTGGCGAAGAAAATCACCCAACATTGCTTTGCCGGGAAGATGATTGTCGAGCGTGCTGGCGATCGCGATCAGGTCATTAAAATCATGCCTTCGCTGACCATTCCTGAGGACACGCTGCTGGCAGGATTGATGATTCTGGAGCGGGCAATGGAAGAATGCTTTAGTCAGGCGCAGGCAACCTCTCCGGCTGTTACGCAGGATGAGCTGTGTCCCACGGGGGATGTGCAATGACCTACGATGTGGTGATTGTGGGTGGCAGCGCCAGCGGTGCGGCTTGCAGCATCCTGTTAGCGAAGCTGGGACTGCGTGTGAGAGTGATTGAAAAACAGCCCTCTGCGTCGGCCTATAAAAAACTGTGTACTCACTTTATTCAACCGTCTGCGGTGCCGGTATTGCGTCTGCTGGGTATGTCTCATTTAACGCACTCTGCTCACAGCGTGCGCACCCGGGCTACATTTATTACCCCTGCGGGAATTATCGATCCTGACGGGTTTTATGGTGCACAGGGCGACAGGTACGCGCTCAATCTGGAGCGTTCGGTTCTGGACCCGGTGTTGCGTCAGCAGGCGCTGGAATGCGGTGTTGAAATCAGTTACGCGCAGAGTGTTACTGAGGTACAACGTGCCGCGCAGGGATGGGTGTTAACGGTCGAAGGTGAGGAGCAAAGGTTCAATATGGAATGTCGCATGCTGGTTGCGGCAGACGGCAGAATGTCCTCGCTGGCACGGTTACTGGGTAATGCACAGCAGAGCTTCGAGAACCAGCGCGCCACGTTTTTTGCCTACTGCAGCGGCATTGCCGCACCAGCCGATAACCGTTCGCTGTTTGCCCACCATCAAAACGGCATGGCGTTTTTATACCCGTTAATTAATGGCCGCACGTTGTTGTCTGCTTACATCAGTAAAGCGACGGCAAAGCAGTGGCATGAGCAGGATGTAAAGCGCAACCTGGTGGCGTTTTTTGCCGGGATCGCGGATATGCCCGCGATGGATAGCGTGGTCTTTGAAACCCCGGTCCGGGGATATCAGGATTACCCGAACCTGACGCGCCAGCCCGTGTGCCAGGATGTTGCGTTTATTGGCGATGCCGTGCAGTCACTCGATCCCATGAGTGGGGTGGGATGCAGTTTTGCGCTGCAAACGGCGGCCATGCTGGGGCAGGCGGTGGAAGCGACCCTGCAACAGGGGGCTGTGAATATTCAGCAGGCGCTACAGACGTATCAGCGTCAGTTTGACGACTATTTTCCTTTTCATGCGCGCGGCATTATTGCCGATGCGCTGATAGCTAAAGATGAAGAAGGGCATAAAGCGACCTTTCGGACCATACTTAACGACCCTGAATTACAGCGTCAGTACCGGGATTTAACGGGGCGCTTAATATTGCCAGCCGCGTTTCAGAATAAATTTTTGGTCAGCAAAATTCGCCAGACGGCATCTGAACGCAAAGTACTGGCAAAACAATAATAACCTGATGTGATAAATGATGGCTGGCAGGGATGACGATGTGTGGGCAGAAAATTTTCTGTGACCTCTGTTCGTCTGATTAAACGGTTGACTATAGCACTGAGGAATAACATGACCTCGTCGCTGTATTCGTATTTATGGTGTTGTGAAAGAGAGTGTTGATATGAATTCTGGAAAGCTACTTGCGCCTTTTTCTATTTTTATGTACTGCATCTGTACGGCGCTTTCTGCAGTATGGATTTCTTTCTCCTTTACCGGTGTTAGCGGTTTTGTCGTGACGTTTTTCTCACTGTTTGTGGCATTTTGCGTTTTCGTTTTCTTGCAAAAAAAGTCCGGGGGGCCTGTTTTTAAGCTCACCCGCGTTTTTTTTGGTGAGATGTTAATATTGAATGTGTTAACGCTCACCAGTTGGTTATTTGCTTTTCTTTCCCTGTATAAAATTGAACCCTCTATTGAATGTGCGGTATTCCAGGGATCGTTGCCCATCGGGGTGCTGTTGTGTGAGTTGGTCGCTGGGCGCGTTAAGGTATTCAGTAAGCGGGCGCTGGGGATTTCCCTGATAGCCGTTAACCTGGCGGCACTGGTGATTTTCCGTTTTTATACGGTTGAAGGCGTATTTAATTTCACCACAGAAGAGCTACGGCTTGGCGTTTTCCTGGCCGTGACCGGGGGACTCACTGCGGGGATTTATGTTTTCCGTTCGGCAAAGCTGTATGACTATGGTGCCAGTACGCTGGAAATCCTGTGTAACCGCTTTTTCCTGCTGTTAATCGTGACGGGGGCCATTAGCGCAAGTGAGCTGGTGGGGATTACCACGATGGATTCGTTTATGCTGCTCAAATTGCTGCTGCTGGCGTTTATCTCGGTGGTTATCCCGGTCTTTGCACTGCAATATTCCGTGCAGAAACTCGGCGCACCGCGCGTCTCTATTATTACGCCTTTTATCCCGGCGATAGCACTGACTATTGAAATGTTCACCAAAGGGTGGCCGTCATTCTGGGTGCCGTTGTTTATTGTGACGACCTGTTTGTCTATTTTGCTGGCTAATTTCTGGATGAGGAAAAAGAAAGCGCCTGAAATTACACCGCCCGAGCGCGCTGAATATTCCGCCAGCAAAGTTTAACCCCAACACACCTGTTTGCCCGCCTGAGCGCGGGCAAATCCCGAGTCTGGACCCAAGCCTGTTTTATGACTTTACAGAGTGAACAGCATCAGGAGCAAACATGACCGAGTTTGATTATGAGCGCGACGTCTATAACAGAAATTTTCTTAATTGCTCACAGCGCCAGGGCATTGTCGCGCTGGAATCACTGGGCTATAACACCGCGAATTTGTTTTATAACGCCCAGATCAGCACGGATATTATCAGAGAGCAAATTTTTCTAAATAAAATACCGCGTTACGATTTCGTTTATGACGGCCTGCAACGCGAGGACTATCTTCATATCGGCGTGAAATTCTCTGAAATACCCTATCAGCGGTTTGAAGAGGCTATCCCAACGCTCCTCGAGTGTATTCATCGTGATTCGTTTGTGTTGGTCTCCTGCGATGTTTTTTTAGTGCCTCACCGGCCTGAGTTTTATTATAAAAAACACATCAATCATTTCGTGACGTTACTTTCATATGATGCGCAAACTGAACAGTGGCAGGCAATTGATGATGTCTCTTCCGGGCATCTGGCAACGTTTACCTTTACCACACACTATCTTTGCGAAATTTGTAATGCTTCAAAAGAAAAAGTGATCAGGGTTTTTGAAAAACTGCCTGATGAAAATCGTGAGGCGGCTGGCGTTTGCGTTGATTCACGTTTTGCGCAAAGCCGGGCGACGCGTGGCGATAATTTCCTTATCCTCAACGATATCGCTGCAATGGAAAATGATAAATCCAGCATGGAGAGTATGGCGAATGTGTTTGCCATAATAATGGGCTCACGACTTTGTTTTGCAAAATTTTTGCAGCAATACTCCGCTTTTGCGCAGGCAGAAAAACTCAGTCAGACGATTGCCGCAGAAGCACGAGCGTTACGCGATATGCTGAATATCTATGCGGCGACGGGCAGCGTTAAGCGTGAGAACCTGCTGCACCGTGTAGAGAACCTTGCAGGAAGGGAAAAAAGCCTGTCTGCGTTGCTTGAAGGTTAATGCACCTCTGGGATGTGTGACGTATGTGAGTCGTGAAGTCAGTCCTGCAGACAGCGACGAGGCAGCATGAGCGCCGCCTGCGGTATCGTGCCCCTGAGCAAAGGGGCGCTGGTGATGTTTCCGCGCCCCGACGAGCAAGTTTAGCCTTCGCCATTCGGGTGAATTTTCCCTTCCTCGATAAATTCCCCATCGATTTCATCAGTATTGCCTTCGTGATCTCGGCCTGACAGCAAATTCCAGCAGGAGATAAACAGCGCTGCGATCAGCGGGCCAATGACAAAGCCATTCACGCCATAGATTTCCATGCCGCCAAGCGTGGTTATCAGAATCAGGTAATCAGGCATTTTGGTGTCTTTGCCCACCAGCAGCGGACGTAGAATGTTATCCACCAGCCCGACGATGATGACAAAGAAACCCACCAGAAACAGACCCTGCCACAGCTGCTGGGTGGCAAACAGAAATATTGCCGCAGGCACCCAGATAATGGCAGAGCCGACAGCCGGCACCAGCGACAGGAACGCCATCAGCGCACCCCATAAAATGCTACCGTCAATATCAACAATATAAAACGCAATACCCCCAAGTAGTCCCTGGACCAGGGCGACGACCACCGTCCCTTTTACCGTGGCACGGGAAACAGCGGCGAATTTAGCAAACAGGTGATGTTTGACAAATTCACTCAACGGCAGCGATTCCATCACCAGACGTACCAGATAAGGCCCGTCTTTCAGTAAAAAGAACAGCAGATAAAGCATGATGCCGAAGCTAACCGTGAAACCAAAGGTACCTTTACCAATCAGAAATGCGCTACCGGCCAGGTACTGGCCACCCTTAAGGGCAACGGCTGAAAGTTTGCTTTGTATTTGTGCGGCCGTATCCAGATTGTGCTCGGCCAGAAGCTGCCTTGCCCAGGTGGGGAGATGGTTGATGAGGCTTGCCACTACCGTTGGGAACTGGGTGTTATTGTGCTGAAGCTTGCTGTAAACAAGGTTAATCTCAAACGCCAGCGAGGAGAGGATGAGCGCCAGCGGCGTGAATACTATCAGGCAGATGATAACGACCGTCAGCAATGAGGCCAGCCCGTTACGTTCGCCCATTCTCGTGCGGAGTTTGTTTTTTAGCGGATGGAAAATAACAGCCAGAATCGCTGCCCATAAAATAGCCGAGTACCAGGGAGCCAGAATGTTAAAAAAAGCCAGTGAAACAATAACGACAATCAGTATGAAAAAAAATTTCGTCAGGCCTTTGATTTGCATATTGTAGAGTTCTCTGCTCAGTCGCGTAGTGTGAAATATAGAACCTTTTACCTATTTTAGCTTTGTTGGTTGCACAGGTAACGCAGACAGGTATTGCAATATGTAAGCGCAGACCGATATGAACAGCGGGCAATATTTCTTCCTGTCTATTAAATAGACGCAAATGAATGGTGTTGCGGTAGCCTGTTTACCGGGATGGAGCATTTACAGTTTTTTCTTAACGCCCTGCGTTGCGCTATGTGTCATTGTGAATAGCGATAACATGATATCTATGCCATATGAGGGAACTATGAAAAAAACAATCATCGCATTGTCTGCTCTACTGATTGCTGCTCCGGTTTTTTCTGCAACAACCACGCATGCCAGTGACGAAACAGTTGCCCAGGCGCGCGAAGGTGCTGATAGCGCAAAAGAAAAACTGCACCAGGAACAGAATCGCGGCAAAGAGTTAAAACTGAAATCTGAGCATGCCGCAAAAGGCAAAAGCGAGGATCTGAGCAGCAAGGTAAGCGAGGGTTCTCAGAAAGCCTGGAATAAAACCAAAGAAGGTTCTGAGAAGGCCTGGGATAAAACAAAGCAAGGCTCTGAAAAGGCATGGAATGCAACAAAAGAAGAGTCCGGGAAAGCCTGGGACAGCACGAAACAGGGTGCACAGGACCTGAAGACGAAAGTGACTGAATGAGTTCACGCTACCTTACAAGCAAGCCGGGTAAAGCCCGGCTTCAGATTGCTGACAAAGAAGGAAAAAACGTGGTTTTTCCTTCTTTGTGGTTAGCAGACGAAAATCAATGAATTGATTTTCCTTATTTTTTATTGGGCGTCACTCACCCTGTCTGAGACAGGGTGATTTAAGGCATCAGTCTCAAGCCGGGCAAAGCCCGGCTTCATTTTTGGCAAAACCGATTTGTATGGTGTTATCCCTTCATTTGCGCAATCTGCTCCGCAAGTCCCGGACTGGTTTATCCGTGCGAAAAAAAGGCAGGCTGTTCTAATTACAGCATGCGCTTAACATGGGTTGTGCCAAAGTTAAATGCGACAACACATATTCCGGCATGGGGGAACGGTCCCTTACGCCAGGGGCATTTTAGCGTCGTTGATATTTTTCCGGCAGCGGCGGTGCCGGGCGACGGTCGTCAATCAGGTGATGCATTGTCAGAAGCGGGTGTCGCCAGAGCATGCCTGGCCCTGCCCAACGCATAATATTTTTTATTTCTTCACGCTTTGCGCGTTGATAGCAGTGCACCGGGCAGCGTCGGCAGGCGGGTTTTTCTTCGCCAAAAATGCAGCGTTCAAGGCGTTTTTCTGCATAGGCATAGAGCGCCTGATAGTGTTCGGGGTTAGCCACCGCGTGCGGGCAGCGTCGTTGATAAAGCGCAATCATACGTTTGATTGTGTGCTTTTCACGCTGAATACGTTTTCCCGCCATGATGACGCCCTCTTTAAGTTGCATATCGAATGCGCATTATATGAAACCCGTTCGACTGACGCTACTCGAACGCATAAGCGTGTGCTGAGTAAAGCGGTGGAGTGAATGCGCGCCGGGAGAGATAGTGCGCAATGTAAAGTCTGTTTATTTTCTGACACATTTGAGCGATCACCCCCTGGATTTGCAAGCTTTATATATAAAGGGCATGATAATAAGGCGTAATGTATAAGGAGTAGTAATGCAGGAATTAAATATCTTTGCTCAGAAATATGGAATCACGTTAAACCAAACCACTTCACTTATTATCGTGCTGGGAATTATTCTTGTGACGGCGATTGTCGTTCATCTGGTTCTCCACGGACTGGTATTGCGCTTTTTTGAAAAGAGAGCAAAAGCCAGTAATAAAATTTGGTTACAGGTTATTACCGAGAATAAATTATTTCATCGCCTGGCATTTATTCTCCAGGGGGTGATTGTCAACGCACAGTCGCTGCTGTGGCTGCGTCGCAGTGAGGCAGGCGAGATCCTCACTCTGTGCGCCCGGTTGTGGATAATGCTCTACACGCTGCTGGCACTCTTTTCCTTACTGGATATTGCGCTTAAGTTCGCACACCGCTTTTCTGCAACGGCCCAGCTGCCGCTGCGCGGTATTTTCCAGGGTGTGAAACTGCTTGCCGCAATAGTAACAGGCATCCTCATTATCTCACTGCTTATCGGTCAATCCCCGGCTATCCTGATAAGCGGCCTGGGGGCAATGGCTGCTGTGCTGATGTTGGTGTTTAAGGACCCCATTCTTGGGCTGGTGGCCGGAATACAGCTTTCAGCCAATGACATGCTTAAGCTCGGTGACTGGCTGGAAATGCCGAAATATGGTGCTGACGGTGCGGTGATTGATATTGGCCTCACCACCGTTAAAGTGAAAAACTGGGATAACACCATCACCACCATTCCAACCTGGGCGCTGGTGTCTGATGCGTTTAAAAACTGGAGCGGTATGTCCCAGTCCGGTGGGCGACGCATTAAGCGCAGCATCCGTATTGATACCACCAGCGTGCATTTTTTGTCGGATGATGACGAGGCACGGTTGCGCAAGAGCCGCCTGTTGCGGCCTTATCTGGATGCCAAAAGTCAGGAGATTGGGGACTGGAACAGCACAGCAGAAGAAGGTTCTGTGCTGAACGCGCGGCGTATGACTAATCTTGGCACCTTTCGCGCCTACCTGAATGCCTACCTCACGCATCACCCGCGCATACGTAAAGACATGACGCTGATGGTGCGCCAGCTTGAGCCAACAGATACCGGACTTCCGCTGGAAATCTATGCGTTCACCAACACCGTGGTCTGGCTTGAGTATGAGTCTATTCAGGCAGATATCTTTGACCATATTTATGCGGTGATTGATGAGTTTGGTCTGCGTATACATCAGTCGCCAAGCGGTAATGACGTTCGTGCTATCGCTGCACTGCTGCAACCACGCGCAGAATAACACTATCATAACGGGCCGTAACGGTCCGCGAGACTGATAACAAACCGCATCCTGTCACAGACAGGATGGGGGATACCCAATAAAAAATAAGGAAAATCAATTTATTGATTTTCGCCTGCTAACTACAAAGAAGGAAAAAACGTTTTTTTCCTTCTTTGTCAGCAATCTGACGGGCCGCAATGGCCCGTTTTTCTGCCACAATCGTTGTTTCTTCAGTAGGTTAATTACCATTTTTGCGAGATACAGCAAAAGCGCTTTGCGCAATTTCTGGCACACTGCTTTGCCTGAAATAGTCGGTTAAGGAGACCGAGAGATGAAGAAATTGCGAGTTGCGACGCTGATATCCGCTGCGTTGTTAAGTCCAGTGCTGTTTGCCGCAGAGCAGGCACAGGATGCGCCGGAAGGCTATACGCTCCAGCAGGTTCTGTTAATGAGCCGCCACAACCTGCGTGCACCGCTTGCCAACAACGGCAGCGTGCTGGAGCAGGCCACGCCGCGCACCTGGCCGCAGTGGGAGGTGCCCGGCGGTCAGCTCACCACCAAAGGTGGCGTGCTGGAAGTTTACATGGGGCGCTACATGCGCGAGTGGCTGGCGCAGCAGGGGCTGGTGAAGGTGGGTGAATGCCCAACGCCGGATGCGGTTTACGCCTATGCCAACAGTTTGCAACGCACGGTCGCGACCGCGCAGTTCTTCATTACCGGCGCGTTCCCGGGCTGTGATATTCCGGTACATCATCAGGAAAAGATGGGCACGATGGACCCGACGTTTAACCCGTCTATCACCAACGGTGACGCGGCGTTCAGTCAGGCAGCCGTGCAGGCAATGGAAAAACAACGCCAGAGTGAGCAGCTTGATGAGAGCTATAAACTGCTTGAGGCGGTGGCGGACTACCAGCAGGCTCCCGCATGTAAAGACCAGCCACAGTGCAATCTGACCAGCGGCAAAGACATTTTTAGCGCCAACCTGAACGAAGAGCCGGGCGTGAAAGGGCCGCTGAAAGTGGGGAACTCGCTGGTGGATGCTTTCACGCTTCAGTATTACGAAGGTTTTCCGCTTGACCAGGTGGCCTGGGGTGAAATAAAGAGCGACAAGCAGTGGCAGTTACTGTCAAAGCTGAAAAATGGCTACCAGGATACGCTGTTCACCTCGCCTGAGGTGGCGCGCAATGTGGCGGCTCCGCTGGTGAAATACATCAACAATGCGCTGGTAGAGCAGGGGATGAAAGGGCCTAAGGTGACCTTGCTCGTAGGACATGACTCTAATATCGCGTCTCTGCTTACCGCGCTGGACTTTAAGCCCTACACGCTGCATAACCAGAACGAGCGCACACCGATTGGCGGCAAAATTATGTTTGAACGCTGGCACGATACGAAAGGTAATCGTGAGTTAATGAAGGTGGAATATCTTTATCAGAGTAGTGAGCAGTTGCGTAACGCTGATGTGCTGTCGCTGGAGGCGCCACCACAGCGTGTAACGCTGGAGCTGGCGGGTTGCCCGACCGATGCAAACGGCTTCTGCCCGATGGAAAAATTTGAGCAGGTCATGCGCGACGCGGTGCGTTAAGCCTAAGCGGCGTCCCCGCCCTGGCGGGGACGCATGCGGTATCAGACGTTTTTACGCTCTATAGTCTGTTCGCCCCAGAACAGCTCGTCTTTATCCGTTTTCTGAAACGCGCGCTCCAGCACGTCATCGCTACCTTCTTCCCAGATCCTCTCCGCTTCTTTTTCGTCATAATTAGCCACTTCAAAAATGGCTTCGGCAATTTCTGGTGAAGTATTACGTAGTGAAGCCCATTCACCCACGCGATGAGCTTTTGACTGTTGAGTTGGCATCATTTCTCCCCTGTGTCGTTTAACCTTTAAGTTTTACTGCCAGTCCGGCGACATATTCGCCCTGGTAGCGTGCAATATTAAGCTCTTCTTCGCTGGGTTGGCGGGAACCGTCGCCGCCGGCAATGGTTGTTGCGCCATAAGGCGTACCGCCGCGCACGTGGGACACATCAAAAAGCTCTTTTGTGCCGTAGCCAATAGGCACAATTATCATGCCGTGGTGGGCAAGGGTGGTCCAGGTTGAGGAGATGGTGTGCTCCTGGCCGCCGCCAGTGCCGGTGGAGCTGAACACGCTCGCAAGCTTGCCATAGAGCGCGCCTGAAGCCCACAGCCCGCCAGTCTGGTCGAGGAAAGTGCGCATTTGGCCGGACATGTTGCCAAAGCGGGTGGGTGTGCCGAATAGGATGGCATCGTAATCTGCCAGTTCCGCTGGTGTGGCGCAAGGCGTGTCCTGCTGCTTACCTCCGGCTTTTTCAAACGCCTCAGCGGGCATCGTTTCCGGGACGCGTTTAACCGTCACTTCCACGCCGCTGACCTTTTTTGCCCCTTCAGCTACGGCCTGCGCCATAGTTTCAATGTGTCCGTACATGGAATAATAGAGCACCAGTACCTTCGCCATATATCCGTACTCCTCATTTGCGTCATTGAGAACAGTTTTGTGACTTCACCTCATTAAAGATACGCCTTAGCGGCAAGAGTGCAAACCGGAGCAATGTTTCCATGTTTTACAGCAACCCGCTGCGTTGTAAGAGGGTTTTGTCGCATCATGACACATTTTTTTACCGCAGATTTTTCCCGGATATAAGAAAACGTTATGGCACTATCTGGAACAAAATATTGCTGAACACGTTCTGAATGTTTCAGGATGTTACTATTTTTTTGCCATATTGACGTGCTGATCTACGCTTAAGTCTACGCGGAAAACTCCAGCGTTGGCGCTGGCCGTGAACAGAGAGCATCTGCAGTTACTGAATGAGTGATGTTAAACAATTCTCGACTCTGGAGGTCAAGATGGCAAATCATCGTGGTGGTTCAGGTAATTTCGCAGAAGATCGTGAAAGAGCTTCGGCAGCAGGACGTAAAGGCGGCCAACAAAGCGGCGGGAACTTCAAAAATGACCCGCAGCGTGCGTCTGAAGCAGGTAAGAAAGGGGGTAAAAATAGCCACGGTTCACGCAGCAGTAGCTGATGAATTGTGACAGGAAGACCGGTTCGCGTGCGCAAGCGCTGTGACCGCTTCCCTCCCTGCCGCCGGGCTTCCCCGGCGGTTTTTTTTTATGCCTGCTTTAGCCCGTTGCCTTTAGCTGTGTAGCACCATTTGCTATCCTGAACCCCGGTCTGAGAGGGAGTAACGGCATGGCGGCAGGCGCAGTAACCAGCGGGCGGCGCACAAAGGCGTTCGCGGCAAAAAAGGCAGTAATACTCAGTGCAGGTCTGGATATTTTTTCCCGCGTTGGGTTGCATGGCGCCACCCTCGACAGGCTGGCTGAAAAGGCGGGCGTGTCTAAAACCAATCTACTCTATTATTTCCCGTCTAAAGAGGCACTGTATGTCGCCGTGCTGCAGGACCTGCTGGATATCTGGCTTGCTCCCCTGCGGGCATTTCGTCACGATGTGGAGCCGCTGGCAGCCATTGGTGATTATATCAGCCTTAAAATGGCCGTATCGCGCGATCATCCGCAGGCCTCCCGACTATTTTGTCTTGAAATGCTGCAAGGTGCGCCGTTGTTAAAAACGCTGCTTGAAGGAGATTTGCGTCAACTGGTGGAAGAAAAGTCGGCCATTATCCGCAGTTGGGTCGCGCAGGGTAAGCTCGCGCAACGGGATCCGTATCATCTTATTTTTACTATCTGGGCGACGACGCAGCACTACGCCGATTTTTCAACGCAGATTGAGGCGGTATGCGGCCAGACGTTACAGGACGACGCCTTTTTCCATCAGGCCGTGGAAAATGTTCAGCGCATTATTCTTGAGGGCATACGCCCGCGTTAATTTTCCGGTGGTAACGGACAGCTGAGGTCGCCTTCATCACATTGCTCAAGTGAGCTTAAAAAATTGGTGCGTTCGCGTGTCTTATCGGTCAGACACTGGCTGTGTACCAGCGTTTCTGCGCTTCCACCTTCTGCACCGGAACTGACAAATTTGCAGTCGGCATCGCGCACTTTTATCCACGCCTGTTCAGCCTGGGTGAGCAGTTCACGCTGTGCGGGATTGGCACGTTTAAACATGGCCTGGTAGGTTTCATTGAGTTGTTGGTCCGCTTTCTGGTATTCCGCAGCGGCGCAGGTGTTCATTTCCTGCTGAGTTTGGGCGTTGCTGCACTCCGCCGCCAGCGCAGTTTGCGCAAGCAGGAGGCCAGCAATAACAGGCAAAGTAAATTTCATAATGCTCCTTTGAAAAAAGGCTCCTGGTGCAGGAGCCTTCTCACTGTAACGAAGCCTTAGCCGATTGTCATCAGGCTGGCGTTCCCCCCTGCTGCTGCCGTGTTCACACTGAGCGAACGCTCAACATACAGCCGCTCCAGCAACACATTCGTTTCGCCATGAGCGAATCCCTGCACCGTGACAATCGCACCGTCGCGCGCTGCCACTTTTTCACACAGTTCGCGCAGCTGATCGGAATGCCCGTGATAAATCACGGCATCGAATGGCTGGTTGAACAGCGCGTCAGGCTTTACGAGAGTGATGTGTTGTTTCACCGCCTCAGGCAGCTTTTTGACTAACTCACGCTGCACATCGGTGTCCGGCCACAGCAGCCGGCTGCCAACGGCAGTCACCGCGGCAAGCTGAGTTAGCGCATCCTGCTCGTTGTCTGCCACGCACAGTACGCGCTCGCGCGGCATCAGGCTGTAGCTGTTGCGCTCGCCGGTAGGGCCGGGCAGCAAACGCAATGTGCCACTCTGGGCGTGTTCGGCAAAAACCTGGCACAAGGCATGCAACTCCGGGCGGTTTTGCGCCCAGTCGCTCAACGCCTGATGGGCGCTTTGCAGCGAGGCCTTCATCTGGGTATCAACCGGTTTCTCAGCGTCCTGGCGTGCCAGTGTGACCTGTACGGCATCTTCCGGGCGGTGACTGAGCAGGCGGTACAGATAGAGTGGGCCACCGGCCTTCGGTCCGGTGCCGGACAATCCCTCACCGCCAAACGGCTGCACACCCACCACGGCACCGACCATGTTGCGGTTGACGTAAAGGTTACCCACGTGTGCCTGGCCGGTGACCTGAGCGATGGTTTCATCAATGCGGGTGTGCACGCCAAGCGTCAGACCATAACCGGCGTCGTTAATCTGCTTAATCAGCGCATTCAGGTTCTCACGACGGTAGCGCACCACGTGCAGCACCGGACCGAAGACCTCGCGTTTAAGCTCGTCAAAGCTTTCCAGTTCAATAAGCGTCGGTGCCACAAAGGTGCCATTTTGCCAGTCGCGCGCATCGAGGCTGTTTTCCATTGCGGCCTGGAAGACGCTGCGGCCTTTGGCGCGCAGTGTCTGGATGTGGCGCTCGATATTGTCGCGGGCGTCGGTATCAATCACCGGACCGATATCCGTCGTCAGGCGCCCTGGGTTACCCATGCGGCACTCGGCCATTGCACCTTTGAGCATCTTCAGCGTGTGTTCGGCGACTTCTTCCTGTACGCACAGCACGCGCAGTGCCGAGCAGCGCTGGCCTGCGCTGTCAAACGCGGAGGAGAGCACGTCAATCACTACTTGCTCGGTCAGCGCGGAGGAGTCGACAATCATGGCGTTCAGGCCACCGGTTTCAGCGATGAGCGGGGTCGGGCGGCCCTGGGCATCAAGACGACTGGCGATATTACGCTGTAGCAAGGTCGCGACTTCGGTCGAACCAGTGAACATCACGCCGCGTACGCGCTCATCGCCTGTAAGTCGCGCACCTACCGTTTCGCCGCGTCCTGGCAGCAGTTGTACCACACCCGGCGGTACACCAGCTTCCAGCAGAATATGAATTGCCTGTGCGGCAATCAGCGGCGTCTGCTCTGCCGGTTTTGCCAGCACGCAGTTGCCCGCAGCCAGCGCGGCGGCAATCTGGCCGGTAAAAATGGCCAGCGGGAAGTTCCACGGGCTGATGCACACGACAGGGCCGAGCGGGCGATGGGTTTCGTTATCAAAATCATGGCGTACCTGGCAGGCGTAGTAGCGCAGGAAATCCACGGCTTCGCGAACTTCGGCAATGGCATTGCTGAAGGTTTTGCCCGCTTCGCGTACCAGGATGCCAATAAGGGTCTGGGTCTGGTCTTCCATCAACACCGCAGCGCGATCCAGTACGGCCGCACGCTCAGCGGGCGGCGTGGCAAACCAGATAGGCGCCTGGTTAACGGCGCTGTCCAGCGCGCGGGTGATTTCCTCTTCGCTGGCTTCACGCACGAAACCGACTATATCTGCCGGGCAGGCAGGGTTAATCACCGGCTCCATGTTGCCTTCACTCACCTCGTCTTCAAGGCATGGCAGTGCCAGCCATTTTTGACTCGCACTGTTAAGAAGTGCAGAGGAGAGCGAGGCAAGGCGATGTTCGTTCGCCAGATCCAGCCCAGCAGAGTTGGCTCTGTCGTTACCGTACAGCTCGCGCGGCAGTGGGATTTTCGGGTGTGGCAGGCCGAGCACACCTTCGCGTGCCGCCATTTTCTCAACGGCCTCAACCGGGTCGGCGACCAGCTCGTCAAGGGGCAGGGTAGCATCAGCAATACGGTTCACAAACGAGGTGTTGGCACCGTTTTCCAGCAGGCGGCGCACCAGATAAGCCAGCAGCGTTTCATGGGTGCCGACCGGCGCGTAAATGCGGCATGGGCGGTTCAGTTTGCCATCGGCGATTTTACCCACCACCTGCTCATACAGCGGCTCGCCCATGCCGTGCAGGCACTGGAATTCATACTGACCCGGGTAGTAGTTCTGCCCGGCCAGTTGGTAGATAGCGGCCAGCGAATGGGCGTTATGGGTGGCAAACTGCGGGTAAATCAGATTGGGTACGGACAGCAGTTTTTTGGCGCAGGCGAGATAGGAGATGTCGGTATACACTTTGCGGGTATAAACTGGATAGCCCTCCAGGCCTTCAACCTGGGCGCGCTTGATTTCACTGTCCCAGTAGGCACCTTTCACCAGACGAATCATCAGACGGCGGCGGCTGCGGGTGGCAAGGTCAATCAGCGAGTCAATGACAAAGGGGCAGCGCTTCATGTAGGCCTGGATAACAAAACCAATGCCGTTCCAGCCTTCCAGCTCTGGCTCAAAGCACAGCTTCTCCAGCAGATCGAGAGAGATTTCTAAGCGGTCGGCTTCTTCGGCGTCGATATTAATCCCAACATCATACTGACGCGCCAGCAGGGTGAGCGATTTCAGTCGTGGGTACAGCTCATCCATGACGCGGTCATACTGGGCGCGGCTGTAGCGCGGGTGCAGGGCTGAGAGCTTAATCGAAATGCCTGGACCTTCATAAATGCCACGGCCATTTGAGGCTTTGCCGATAGCGTGAATCGCCTGCTGGTAGGACACCATATAGGCCTGGGCATCGGCGGCGGTAAGGGCAGCTTCGCCGAGCATATCGTAAGAGTAGCGAAAGCCCTTATCTTCGAGTTTACGGGCGTTTGCCAGTGCTTCGGCGATGGTTTCGCCAGTCACAAACTGCTCGCCCATCAGACGCATTGCCATATCGACGCCTTTACGGATAAGCGGCTCACCACTCTTGCCGATGATGCGGTTGAGCGAGCGCGACAGGTTGGCTTCGTTATGGGTCGAGACCAGGCGGCCGGTAAACAGCAGTCCCCAGGTGGCGGCATTAACAAACAGCGAAGGACTGCGACCAATGTGCGACTGCCAGTTGCCGTTACTGATTTTGTCGCGAATGAGCGCATCGCGCGTAGCTTTATCCGGGATGCGCAGCAGCGCTTCGGCAAGGCACATTAGCGCTACGCCCTCTTGCGAAGACAGCGAGAACTCCTGCAACAGCCCCTGTACCATACCGGCGCGGCCACTGGCGGTTTTCTGATTACGCAGCTTTTCGGCCAGCTGGTAGGCGAGCTTGTGTGTGCGCTCGGCAACATCGGCAGGCAGGCGCGCCTGCTCAAGAATCATCGGTACGGCGTCAGTTTCTGCCCGACGCCAGGCGGCAGTAATGGCCGCCCGGCTGACCGACTGCGGCAGAATCTGCTCGGCAAAGTCGAGGAAAGGCTGCGCGGTGTCTTCTGCAAGCGGCGCGGATTCTTCGCCTTCATTAGCGGCACCGCTTAACAGCGCTGGCAGTTCCGGCAGGGTTTCGTTATTCTCCAGCCGCTCCAGGTAATTGAAAATCGCCTGTTTAATCAGCCAGTGTGGCGTGCGGTCAATGCGCGATGCCGCAGATTTAATGCGCTCGCGGGTCGCTTCGTCCAGCTTTACCCCCATGGTCGTTGTCCCCATGCCGTCAGCTCCTGTTTTCATTTTTGTGTAGTGTGTTTGACACGAAATATCCATCATGTTGCAACTTTGTGCAACCGTGTTAAATGTGACCGCGACAGCAACACTGAAAATGAGTGCAGAGCGACGTGCCGCAGACGATATGCTTTTCTTATCAGTTCTCAGAGAAGGGCGTTTTTTCTGCGCGGCTTAACGGTTTTTGGCGGTGCAACTGCCAAAAGCGTGAGCGAGTGCAACCTGGTGGAAAATAAAACTGTTCCGTAGCGGCATTATATGTAAATGATCTGTTACGTTGATTGTTAATAAAAAAGGCTTGCGGCAGGATGGTTGAACCGCAAACAACAACAAGAAAAGACTGCCTCGTTCCGGCGGTTTTTACCGGGTGACACCTGCCCGGATACATCAAGTGGAGAAGACGAATGACAGCAAGTACGCCAATGCTGGTGACCTTCCTGATTTATATCTTTGGCATGATTCTTATTGGGTTTATCGCCTGGCGGTCAACCAAAAACTTTGACGACTACATCCTCGGTGGGCGCAGTCTCGGTAGTTTTGTTACCGCCTTGTCTGCGGGGGCGTCAGACATGAGCGGCTGGTTGCTGATGGGGTTGCCGGGTGCCATTTTTATCGCCGGGATTTCTGAAAGCTGGATTGCCATTGGCCTGACAGTGGGTGCCTACATCAACTGGAAGCTGGTGGCCGGGCGTTTACGTGTACACACTGAGGTCAATGACAATGCGTTGACGCTACCGGACTATTTCACCGGGCGCTTTCAGGATAAAAGTCGCGTGCTGCGCATTATCTCCGCCCTGGTGATTCTGGTGTTCTTCACCATTTATTGCGCCTCTGGCGTGGTGGCGGGTGCGCGTCTTTTTGAAAGCACCTTTGGAATGAGCTACGAAACCGCGCTCTGGGCCGGTGCGGCGGCAACCATTCTTTATACCTTTATCGGTGGCTTCCTGGCCGTGAGCTGGACAGATACCGTACAGGCAAGCCTGATGATTTTTGCGCTGATCCTCACGCCGGTGATGGTTATCCTGGCCGTAGGTGGTCTCGGTGATTCGCTGGAAGTGATTAAGCAAAAAAGCATTGAAAACGTTGATATGCTTAAAGGGCTTAATTTTGTTGCCATTGTCTCACTGATGGGCTGGGGGCTGGGCTACTTCGGTCAGCCACATATCCTGGCGCGGTTTATGGCCGCTGACTCTCACCACACCATTGTTCATGCGCGTCGTATCAGCATGACGTGGATGGTGCTGTGCCTGGCAGGGGCGGTAGCCGTGGGTTTCTTCGGCATCGCGTACTTCAATAACAATCCGCAGTTGGCAACGGCCGTTAACCAGAACAGCGAGCGCGTATTTATTGAGTTGGCGCAGATACTGTTTAACCCGTGGATTGCCGGTGTGCTGTTGTCCGCCATTCTGGCGGCAGTGATGTCGACCCTGAGCTGCCAGCTGTTGGTGTGCTCCAGCGCCATTACAGAAGATCTCTATAAAGCCTTCCTGCGTAAAAATGCCTCACAGAAAGAGCTGGTGTGGGTGGGGCGTGCGATGGTACTGGTGGTCGCACTGGTGGCGATTACGCTTGCGGCTAATCCGGAAAACCGCGTCCTCGGCCTGGTGAGCTATGCCTGGGCGGGCTTTGGTGCCGCGTTTGGTCCGGTAGTGCTGTTCTCGGTGATGTGGTCACGCATGACGCGCAACGGCGCGCTGGCTGGCATGATTATTGGTGCTGCCACCGTGATTGTCTGGAAGCAATTCGGCTGGCTGGATCTGTATGAAATTATTCCTGGCTTTATCTTTGGCAGTATCGGCATTGTGGTATTCAGCCTTTTGGGTAAAGCGCCGACGAGTGAAATGGTGCAGCGCTTTAACGAGGCTAACGATCATTATCACTCAGCGCCGCCGTCAACCTTACAGACTGACTAAAATCATGGTGTCGAGACAACGTAGGCCCGCCTGGCGGGCCTACGTTGTTTTAGCGGTCTGACGCCATGCAGAATGAGCGTGCAGAGCCAATAATTGATCTGTTTTCTGATATTGATAGCAGTATCAACGTTCGTAAAGACAACGGCAGGAAGCGGCCAATCCGCAGTTAACTGGTTTCCACCATCAGCAGAAATCGGTACTAAAAAATATGGAGTGGTTAATGAATAACCACTTAAGCTTTTAGACGTGCCAGAGGGCACTTATTTGTTCATTTTCTATCTCGTTGATTTAGTAGTGTAATTATGTTGCGTCATAAAACGGTGACAGGCAGGCTTGCTATTTTGGTTGCGTTTTGGTGAAAAAATTGTTGTAAAAATGATTTCTTCTGATGTAATTAATAACGAGCGGTAGTTCTCAATTGTGAATCGTGTTTCACCAGTGGAGATCGCGGATGCCGAAGTGCTGTATTCGACAGCAAGTTAACAACATAACCCGTAACAACCAGACGGGTAGCCCCTCTACCGACACTATTTTTTTCACCGCTATATTTCTTTCTTTCACGACATCCCATTATTTAACCGACGCCTGCGGTAATGCTGTGCGTTGTCCGCATGCGTTAAAAAAACCGGCAGTTAATGGCTTAAAAGGAAGCCAAACCTCATCTGTTTGTGCGCATCAACGCGCGCCTGTGGGCGCGGCGTGTCATGTAAACCAACTCATCAAGGTGCCATCCATGGGAAGACAGAAAGCAGTGATCAAAGCTCGTCGCGAAGCGAAACGTCTGCTGAGACGAGACTCACGCAGCCATAAGCAGCGTGAGGAAGAATCGGTCACCTCGCTTGTGCAAATGAGCGGCGTAGAAGCTATCGGTATGGCCAGGGATTGCCGTGATAACTCGCCTGTTGTGGCGCGTAATGACGCTCAGGAGCGCTATCTGCAGGCAATAGCGCGCAAGAAATTGATTTTTGCTACGGGTGAAGCGGGCTGTGGCAAAACGTTTATCAGCGCAGCAAAGGCTGCCGATGCGTTGATTCATAAGGACGTCGACAGAATTATTGTCACGCGCCCGGTGCTGCAGGCCGATGAAGATCTCGGCTTTTTGCCAGGTGACATTTCGGAGAAATTCGCGCCGTATTTCCGCCCGGTCTACGACATTCTGGTACGCAGGCTGGGCGCATCATTTATGCAATACTGCTTACGTCCGGAAATTGGCAAGGTAGAAATTGCGCCGTTCGCTTACATGCGCGGACGTACTTTTGAAAACGCGGTCGTGATTCTGGATGAGGCGCAGAACGTGACTGCGGCGCAGATGAAGATGTTCCTGACGCGCCTCGGGGAGAATGTCACTGTCATCGTTAACGGTGACATCACTCAGTGCGACCTGCCATCCGGCGTACCGTCCGGGTTGGGTGACGCGCTGGCGCGCTTTACGGATGATGAGATGGTGGGCGTGGTGCGGTTTACCAAAGAGGACTGCGTGCGCTCCGAACTGTGCCAGCGAGCGCTGATGGCCTATAGCTGAGAATGTTTAATGCAGTGACGAACCCGGGCGACAGCCCGGGTTTTTTATGCAGGGCAGGGAGGTTAGAGTGAGAGGGCTGACACAGGCTGCACCTGTGGTCGAACCCTGGTCAAGGCTTCTCACCCTTCCTCGTCTGTGCGATATGCAATAAAAAAGCCCGAACGTGAGTTCAGGCTCTCTTAAAAAATATGGCGGTGAGGAAGGGATTCGAACCCTTGATACGTTGCCGTATACACACTTTCCAGGCGTGCTCCTTCAGCCTCTCGGACACCTCACCATATTGTTTGTTACTCGCCTGTGGCGGGCAACGGGGCGCTACTATAGGGAGTCGGACCTTTCTGGTCAAGAATAATTTTCCCGGTAGAAGTGCGTTCGGTTACGCGGTGAGCAAAGGGAATAACGTGCATGCGTTTTGGAAGGCGAAGGGGGGATTGGGGAGTGGACGCAAGTAATTGCAGGCAATAAAAAAGCCCGAGCGTGAGTTCAGGCTCTCTTAAAAAATATGGCGGTGAGGAAGGGATTGACTCGCTCTGCTCGCCCTGCGGGCAGCCGCCTCACAGGCTCGGCGTCTGTCCAACAGGCGTTG
>CBIFVZ010000049.1:0-30254 GCA_966185765.1 uncultured Enterobacteriaceae bacterium
CTACGACCTTCGCATTACGAATGCGCTGCTCTACCAACTGAGCTATATCGGCTTTAAGACGTGCACAGGAACCTGAGCACGGCGTAAAGGGTAAAAAAAAGCGCAGGAGGCGTCAACTCCCCCGCGCATCGACTGCTGGTTTTTACAGCATCTTCAGATTATTCAGGCACGAATCGTATCATCGCCTAAACCCACCCACTTGTAGGTAGTCAACGCTTCCAGGCCCATTGGGCCACGGGCGTGCAGTTTCTGGGTACTGACAGCTACCTCTGCCCCCAGACCAAACTGTCCACCGTCGGTAAAGCGCGTGGAGGCATTCACGTACACGGCTGAGGAATCCACTTCGTTCACAAAGCGCTGTGCATTGCGCATATCACGCGTAAGGATGGCATCGGAGTGCTGAGTACCGTGCTCACGAATATGGGCGACAGCCGCGTCGATATCCGCTACCAGCACGACGTTGAGGTCGAGGGACAGGAATTCATCATCCAGCGTCTGCGGCTGTAGCGCAACCACTTTTGCCGGGCTGTCTGCCAGCAGCGCCTGCGCTGCGCTATCGGCATGCAGGGTCACGCCACTTTGCGCCATCTGGCGACCAAGCGCAGGCAGGAATTCTGCCGCTTTGCGGCCATGCACCAGCAAGGTTTCTACCGTATTACAGGTGCTGGGACGCTGGGTTTTGGCATTGACAATCACCTTCAGCGCCGGGGTGGTTTCCATGCTTTCATCAACAAAAATATGACAAACGCCGATACCGCCGGTGATGACCGGAATCGTTGACTGCTCGCGGCACAGCTTATGCAGACCCGCGCCACCGCGCGGAATCAGCATGTCGATATACTTATCCATACGCAGCATTTCGCTTACCAGCGCGCGATCCGGGTTTTCAATCGCCTGCACGGCGCCAGCGGGTAGCCCACAGGCTTCCAGCGCCTGCTGAATCACCTTTACCGTGGCGGCATTCGTGCGGCAGGTCTCTTTGCCGCCGCGCAGAATCACCGCGTTACCGGTCTTCAGACACAGCGATGCCACATCAACAGTCACATTCGGGCGTGCCTCATAAATCACGCCCACCACGCCCAACGGCACACGACGGCGTTCAAGACGCAAACCACTGTCCAGTAAACCACCGTCAATCACCTGCCCAACCGGGTCAGCCAGGTTACACACCTGTCGCACGTCATCTGCAATCGCCTTCAGTCGCGCGGGCGTCAGCGCCAGCCGGTCAAGCAGCGCCTCACTCAGGCCATCCTGGCGCGCCTGCGCCAGGTCTTCTGCGTTTGCTTTAAGAATGACGTCTGCACGCGCTTGCAGGTTGTCAGCAATCTGCGTGAGCACGTGATTTTTCTCTTTGCTGCTCAGGCCAGCCAGCTGATAAGAAGCCGCCTTTGCAGCCTTCCCCATGTGTTCCAGCATTGTCCGCTCCTTAGATCACAATCATGTCATCGCGATGTACAGCAACAGGGCCATACTCATAGCCGAGAATGGCATCAATCTGCTGGGAATGGTGACCGGCGATGCGCCTGAGTGCATCGCTGTTATAGCGACACACGCCGTGGGCGATATCACGCCCCTGCAGGCTGCGAATGCGGATAACTTCCCCACGCGAGAAATTGCCTTCAACGGCGCGGATGCCGGTTGGCAGCAGCGAACTGCCGCGCTCAAGAATGGCGGCTAATGCGCCGTCATCAACGGTCACTTCCCCGGCAGGCGGCGCGCCAAAAATCCAGCGCTTGCGGTTTTCCAGCGGTGACTGCTGGGCGTGAAAGCGCGTACCAACCGATACACCTTCCATCACATCCTCAATCACGCCCGGGCGGCTGCCGGCTGCAATAATGACCTCAACCCCGGCACGGCAGGCTACGTCTGCGGCCTGAAGTTTGGTCCCCATACCGCCGGTCCCCAGACCTGACACGCTGTCGCCAGCAATCGCGCGCAGCGCATCATCAATGCCGTGTACCTCTTTAATCAGTTCCGCATGCGGATTATTGCGTGGGTCTGCGGTGAACAGCCCCTGCTGATCGGTTAACAGCAGCAGTTTATCGGCACCGCCAAGTATCGCGGCCAGCGCGGACAGGTTATCGTTATCACCGACTTTAATTTCCGCTGTTGCCACGGCGTCGTTTTCATTAATCACCGGCACGATGCGATTGTCCAGCAGCGCACGCAGGGTGTCACGCGCGTTCAGGAAACGCTCTCGGTCTTCCATGTCAGCCCGGGTCAATAACATCTGCCCGATATGAATGCCGTAAATCGAAAACAACTGTTCCCACAGCTGGATCAGGCGGCTTTGACCAACCGCCGCAAGCAACTGTTTAGACGCAATGGTTGCCGGTAGCTCGGGATAGCCCAGGTGCTCACGACCGGCGGCAATGGCGCCGGAGGTCACGATAATAATACGATGCCCGGCAGCGTGCAGATGGGCGCACTGGCGCACCAGCTCCACAATATGGGCGCGGTTAAGGCGGCGTGAACCGCCGGTAAGCACACTGGTGCCGAGTTTTACCACCAGCGTCTGGCTGTCACTCATAATGTTTTTTGCCGTATAAAAAAGAAAAAGAAGAAACACCGAATGTTGTAACAGGAGTAAGCCGCATTGCCAACAGGTGGCGCTGAAAAGGGCTTTTCGTGAGAAAAAAACCGGCAAGCGTAACGGCACAACATGACAGATTCATGACAAATTACGTTAATTACATTTAATTAAGTTTTTTTTTCATTGCGTCATAAAACGTTCACATCTTCCCGTTAAAACGCTTCCTGCAGGTTGGCTGGACGTTATGTCCTGATGATGAGCACATACAATATTCCTGACAGGAAACAAAATGAAAAAAATCTCTCTGACATTGATGGTAGCGAGCACGTTTTTGACTACCACGGCACACGCAGCGGAAATTTATAATAAAAATGCCAACAAACTGGATCTCTATGGTCGTGTAAAAGCGATGCGTTACATCACTGACAATAAATCGGTTGATGGCGACCAGACTTACGTGCGTCTGGGTTTTAAAGGCGAAACGCAAATTAATGACTTACTCACGGGCTATGGCCAGTGGGAATACCAGATGACCGGTAACAAAACAGAGAGCGACGGCTCAGCCAAAACTCGCCTTGCCTTTGCCGGGCTGAAGGTCGGGGACTACGGCTCCTTTGACTACGGCCGTAACTACGGTGTGCTCTACGACGTGGAGGCCTGGACCGACGTCTTCGCGGAGTTCGGTGGTGATGGCTCAGTACGTACCGATAACTTTATGACCGGGCGTACCAACGGGGTGGCCACATACCGCAACCGTGATTTCTTTGGCCTGGTGGATGGCCTGAACATAGCCGTACAGTATCAGGGCAAAAACGAAAACGATGGACGTGCCGTCAGCAAGCAGAATGGCGATGGTGTAGGCGGTGCGGTGAATTATGATTTCGGTGACAGCGGCTTTACCGTTGGTGCCGCCTACACTGCTTCCGATCGCACCGCAGGCCAGCAGGCGCAAAACTGGGGTCGCGGTAACAAAGCAGAAGCCTGGGCCACGGGCCTGAAATACGCCGCTAATAGCCTGTATCTGGGTGCAATGTATGCTGAAACACGCAATATGACGCCAATTTCAGGCACCGCCACGATTGATGGCGTGAACACCAGCGTCAGCGGATTTGCTAATAAAATGCAGACCATTGAAGCGGTTGTTCAATATCAGTTCAATAACGGTCTGCGCCCGTCGCTGGGTTATGTACAGTCAAAAGGTAAAAAGATTGAAGGCGTGGGTAATGCCGACCTGGTGAAATACGTGGATGTCGCAGCCACCTATTACTTCAACAAGAACATGTCAGCGTTTGTGGACTACAAAATCAATCTGGTGAATGACAATAACCCGCTTGCCCTCAACACGGATAACGTGGTGGCAACGGGCCTGACGTATCAGTTCTGATTCAGGCGAGAAAAAACAAACGCCAGCCGGAGGCTGGCGTTTTTTATTCAGGCACGGCGTTTTACCGGCAGTTCGACACCGTCTGCAGGTATCAGCTCAAAATTGAGCGAGGTCAGCAGCGCTTCCAGCCGCTCGTGGAAATTACGCAGGGTCTGAGTGACCTGCTCTTCCACCGCCTTATCCTTAAAGTCCACCGGCTGCCAGACGCCATCTTTGTCAAATAAGCCAAACTGCCACGTATAATGGAAACGCTTTTCCTGCGGCACCAGCTCCATCCACCATCCCCAAAACTCTCGTTTTTCAGGCGCAGGTTTTACGTTGACACAGACAGCAAGACAGTCGAAAAAGAAACGATTTTCGTCGCACTGGTCTTCACGAATATAAGGGCCAAGCGCTGCAAACTTTTTGGTCAGGCGGCCTTTGGGGTATCCACTCGGTAACGTCATTGCGATCTCCTGTTAGTGAACACCCAGTTTTAACGAACATGCGAAATTAAGCAATGTCTGATGCTTAAAGCCAACAATTTCACAACAAAAATCGCATTTCGTCGTTAACTTAACCTTTTAGCTAACCAGCCTGCAATCTCCTTTAACGCCCGATCAAAGCTCTGGTTCAGTGGCCGAAACGGGATCTCGACAAGTTTACTGTCGGCTGACGACGAGGTAATCAGTCGCGACTCTTCCTCTGGGCTAAAAGGATCGTTTGGCCAGTAGGCAGAAAGCAGCGGTGTTGGGCAGCGGCGGCCCAGCAATCCCTGGGTTTTAAGCGAATAGCGGTTAAGCTCGATGCCGAGTGCCGCATCTGAGGCATCCTGCATCCCAAGGCGGCTTGCCAGTACGTCAATATACATCTCTGGCACCCTGCGCTGGCGCTCAGTGTCACTCAGTAACGCATGCACCACCGGCCCAATACAGGCCACGCCCTTCAGGCGCTGTGACTCAAGATACGCCAGACGCACCGCCACGTTGGCCCCAAAGCGAAAACCAAATGCCGCTACGCGTGTGTGATCAATCCAGGGAATATCTGGCAGCGCTTTGAGCACACGCTGGTGCAACAAACTGGAGTCCTGAGTAAGCTTCCACTTTGCAGAGAAGCCTACAGAAGGCATATCAATCGTCAGCATTGCCAGCCCGGCCGGGGCAAAATAATGCTCAAACAGACGGTAATAATCGCTTTGCAAGGCATCAAGCCCCCCACACAGCAGTACCGTGGGCAGCGGGCCATCCACACCTTTTGGCATATGCAGAAAGCCGGTTATTGTGCCGCTCCCTGCCACAGGGAACTCAAGCTTGCGCAACCCACCGGACAGCCTCGGCGCCGCCTCTTCATAGGCTCGGTTAGCCAACACCTGTGCCTGGTCGGCCAGTTCATCACCTTTGAGATGTGGATAGGCGGCAATGCTGTACAGGTTTGCCGCCATCAGCCACTGCTTGCCACACAACATCTCGTCCTGCTGCTGGCTCGCGCTCTGCTGCCAGGCCATCGCCTGCTTCGACCACTCATATATCCAGTTGCCGCTGCGATAACCCACAACCGTGTCAAAAATATCGTCATGGGTGCGCTCGGCCTTGCTGGCGGCAATGCGCGACTGCACTTCAAGGATTTCCAGTGCAGGCACACCACGCCAGGTCCAGAGTAAACGGTTAATCAGGCGATACCAGTGCGCCACTGTGGCACCATCAAGCGCCGACTGCACGTCAGAGGCGGCATAGTGGCGCGAGCGACGCACCAGCGTGGATGTTTCGGGGTGTTTAAAGCGGGGCTTGAACAACGTTTCGCTAAGGTTTTTCTGCGACATCAAACGCTCCGTCAATCGAAAAAATCACTGTTTGTGATTGTAGCCGGATGGGAGACAACAAAAAACAAACGCCCGGCAAGCCGGGCGTTTTATTATGATTCGGGTCAATTAACGGCCTGAAAGTGGCGGCACAAACGCAACGCCCATATCCCACGGCTGCTCAATCCAGGTGTTCTGCGCAATATCGATTTCGTAATCATCCACCAGCGGCTTACCTGCCGGTTTGGCAAAAATCGTCACAAAACGCGCCTTAGGGTACATTTCACGGATAGCCACCGCAGTACCGCCGGTATCCACGAGGTCATCAACCACAATAAAGCCTTCGCCATCACCTTCTGCGCGCTTAATGACTTTCATTTCGCGCTGGTTGTCATGGTCGTAGCTGGAGATACAAACGGTGTCGACGTGGCGAATACCCAGTTCACGCGCCAGCAGCGCAGCTGGCACCAGCCCGCCGCGGCTAACCGCAATGATGCCCTTCCACTGCTCAGCAGGCAGCAGGCGGCTTGCGAGTTTGCGGGCGTGAATCTGCAACATGTCCCAGGTGACGACGTATTTTTCGCTCATATGAAGTGTCCCAGCCTGTCAGTAACGGCTTAAAAATTGTTCAGGGGAAATCAGGTTGCGCGAAATTATAGAGATCCCATGCGCTAAACACCAGTGCTGCGCTGGCAACGGCGCGGATTTTAGGCTTTTGTTCTCCAGATGCGGGAGAAAGTGGTATCCTCGACTTATCGTACAGGCAACGGCCTGTGAACATTTTTTGCTAACTCAGTGACCAGGCAGAGCTTATCGCTGGTCGTCGTCAAGGAGACGCATCGTGTCTGAATTGTCTCAACTCTCTCCACAACCGCTGTGGGATATCTTTGCCAACATTTGTGCTATCCCACACCCGTCTTACCATGAAGAACAACTGGCCCAGTACATCATGGGCTGGGCTAAGGAAAAAGGGCTGCATGCGGAGCGTGACCAGGTTGGTAATATCCTGATTCGCAAGCCAGCCACACCAGGCATGGAAAATCGTAAACCCGTTGCTTTACAGGCTCACCTCGACATGGTGCCGCAGAAAAATAACGATACCGTTCACGACTTCACGAAAGACCCGATTCAGCCGTGGGTTGACGGTGAGTGGGTGAAAGCACGCGGCACAACGCTGGGTGCCGACAACGGGATTGGTATGGCATCTGCACTGGCGGTGCTGGCTGACAAGAGTGTAGAACATGGCCCGCTGGAAGTGCTGTTGACCATGACCGAAGAAGCCGGGATGGAAGGCGCATTTGGCCTTCAGCCCGACTGGCTGCAGGCGGACATTCTGATTAACACCGACTCCGAAGAAGAAGGTGAAATTTATATGGGTTGCGCCGGTGGTGTAGATGCCATCACCACCCTACCGCTGTCGCGTGAAGCGCTGGCGGACGGCTTTGAGACCGTTAAACTGACGATTAAAGGCCTTAAAGGCGGCCACTCCGGTGCGGAGATCCACCTCGGTCTGGGTAACGCCAATAAGCTGCTGGCGCGCTTTTTAAAAGAGCATACGGCGCTGGATTTGCGTTTGATTGATTTCAACGGCGGCACGCTACGTAACGCCATTCCACGCGAAGCCTCCGCCGTGCTGGCCGTGGCGGCTAACCGCGCTGCTGAGCTAAAAGCACAGGTTGCTCACTATCAGACCGTACTGGAAAACGAACTGGCGCTGAAAGAGAAAAACCTGACGCTGGTGCTGGAAACCTGTGAAGCCACGCTCTCGCCGCTGACGACAACGAGCCGCGATACCCTGGTTAACCTCATCAATGCCACGCCAAACGGCGTCATTCGCAATTCCGATGTGATGAAAGGCGTGGTTGAAACCTCCCTGAACCTGGGTGTTGTCACGACTGAAGTGCACCAGGCAGAAATTATCTGTCTGATTCGCTCACTTATCGACAGTGGCAAAGATGCCGTTGCCAGTACACTGCAGTCGCTTGGCGAACTGGCTGGTGCGCAGGTACAGGTTAAAGGCAGCTATCCGGGCTGGCAGCCGGACGATAAATCACCCGTGATGAAGCTGGTGCGTGAAACCTACCACACGCTGTTTGGCAAAACACCGAACATTCAGGTTATTCACGCCGGTCTGGAATGCGGCTTGTTTAAAAAACCGTACCCGGCTATGGATATGGTCTCCATTGGGCCAACCATCACAGGGCCACACTCCCCGGATGAGCAGGTGCATATTGAAAGCGTCGGCCATTACTGGACACTGCTGACTGCGCTGCTAAAAGCGATTCCGGCAAAATAAGTCATACCGGCAATAAATATAAAACGCCCTCGCTGGAGGGCGTGAGACTGATGCCTTACCGCATCCTGTCACAGACAGGATGGATGATACCCAATAAAAAATAAGTAAAATCAATTTATTGATTTTCGCCCGCTAACCACAAAGAAGGAAAAAACGTTTTTTTCCTTCTTTGTCCGCAATCTGACGCCCTCGCTGGAGGGCGTTTTTATTTGCTGTGATAAGTGCACTGAAATGCGTCGTGCTAAAGACGTCCCGCCCACAGATTATGGTTGAGTAAGCAGGCAAGACGCGCTTTGAGATACCGTTACAGCCCCAGCACCAGCTGGCGCTCAAGCTGCGGGTCCAGCAGCGTCACGTGCAGGCCTACCAGCCGCACGCCGCGCTCACCGCGCCGCTCCTCCCAGGTTTTACGCGCAGTCGCAATCAGATCTTCTTTGTTGAGACGGGGCCAGGTGTGCTCCTGCGTTGTCAGTTGAAAGTCGTTAAATTTGAGCTTTACTCCCTGACGGGCAATCAGCAACTGTGGATTAATGGCCGACAGCCTGCGCTCCAGCTCCGGATACAGGCGCTCGGTAATAATCGCTTCGCACTCTTCCCAGCTATGAATATCCTCGGCAAGCGTACGCTCCACGCCCACTGATTTACGCAGCCGCTCACTGCACACTTCACGTTCATCAATACCGTGGCTGCGCTCCCACAACACGCGGCCAAACTTGCCAAAGCGCTTGAGTAAGCGCGCCAGATCGCTCTTTTGTATGTCCGCACAGGTCAGTAACCCCATTTCTTCGAGCTTTGACGCCGTTACTTTGCCAACGCCGGGGATTTTCGCCAGCGGTAACGACAGCAGGAATGCCGGCATGTCTTCAGGCGTAATCACAAACTGACCGTTGGGTTTGTTGATGTCTGAGGCGATCTTGGCAAGGAATTTAACTGGCGCAACGCCTGCGGAAGCGGTGAGACTCAGTTCCTGGAAAATTGCCGTGCGGATCTGCTGGGCGATAAGCGTAGCCGAGCCTCGGCAATGGTCGCTGTCGGTCACGTCGAGGTAGGCCTCATCAAGCGATAACGGTTCAATACGGTCTGTGTAGCGGGAGAAGATTTCACGAATATGGCTGGAGGCCTCTTTGTAAGCCTCAAACCGCCCAGGCAACAGTGTGAGATGCGGGCACAGACGCAGTGCGGTGGCCGTTGGCATTGCGCTGCGCACGCCATATTTGCGCGCTGGATAGTTGGCAGTGCTGATAACACCGCGCCGCTCACGGCTGCCGCCGACGGCCAGCGGAATATCACGCAGCGCCGGGTTATCACGCATCTCGACGGCTGCAAAAAAGCAGTCCATATCGACATGAATAATTTTACGCATATCCGCTAACCTTCACACTGTACAGATATACAGGATAACAAATCTATCCCTGTGCGCAATGGTGAAATGTCACAGATGGAGGTGAAAGCAGATGGCAGGATGAGTGCTGCCTCGTCTTGCGAAGATAAAAGGTAAACCCATTGACAGTATTAACCTGTGCCACAGATACCGTCTGAGTTAGCATAAAAAAACACCTCCCGGTCAGGAGGTGTTTTTATTTACACAATGCGGTTCTGGTTGAGCTTTTGCTCTCGCGCCATACGCGCCTTGCGGGCATCGCATGGCTCCGGGCAATCGCAGACCTTTTCCAGTCCCAGCGCGCCGATGCCGCCACAGCTGCCCTGAAGCGTTTTACGCTTCACGATGTAGCCCAGTGACATACCTGATATCACCAGTGCAAAGATAGTAAAGGTCGCCAGGAATACCGTTAACATACGTGCCTCCGTCAGCCGCCGAAGTCGTCGAGCAGGATGTTATCATCCTCCACGCCAAGATCTTTGAGCATCTTAATGACCGCAGCATTCATCATCGGCGGTCCACACATATAGAACTCGCAGTCTTCCGGCGCGGCATGGTCGCGCAGATAGTGCTCATACAATACATTGTGGATGAACCCCGTGTAGCCCGTCCAGTTATCTTCCGGCAACGGCTCAGAGAGTGCGATGTGGAAGCTGAAGTTCGGGTTGTCACGCGCCAGCTGCTCAAACTCGTCCTGGTAGAACATTTCACGCAGCGAGCGAGCACCGTACCAGAAGCTTATCTTGCGGTTGGTCTTGATGCGCTTGAGCTGATCGAAGATGTGCGAGCGCATCGGCGCCATACCGGCTCCGCCACCGACAAATACCATTTCAGCCTCGGTTTCTTTGGCAAAGAACTCGCCAAATGGCCCGGAAATAGTCACCTTGTCACCCGGTTTGAGCGACCAGATGTAGGATGACATAATGCCCGGCGGTGCATCCGGCACGCTCGGCGGCGGCGTGGCAATACGCACGTTGAGCATAATGATCCCCGCCTCTTCCGGGTAGTTCGCCATCGAATACGCGCGCACGCACGGCTCTTTGACCTCTGAGCGGAAACGGAACAGGTTGAACTTGTCCCAGTCGCCCCGGTACTCGTCAGGCACGTCGAAATCCGCATACTCTACCGTGTGCGGCCCGCACTCAATCTGGATGTAACCACCGGCGCGGAACGGTACGACTTCGCCTTCGGGAATTTTCAGCTTCAGTTCTTTAATGAAGGTCGCTTTGTTATCGTTAGAGATAACCTCGCACTCCCATTTTTTGACGCCAAAGATCTCTTCCGGCAGCTCAATTTTCATGTTCTGCTTCACCGCCACCTGGCAGGCCAGACGGCAGCCCTCTTTCGCCTCACGCCTGGTGATGTGCGAAAGCTCGGTCGGCAGGATTTCACCGCCACCCTCTTTCACCGTGACGCGACACTGGCCGCAGGAGCCGCCGCCACCACAGGCCGAGGAGATAAAAATCCCCTGGCCCGACAACGTGTTGAGCAGCTTGTCACCCGCCGGGGTGCGAAACTGTTTGTCGGCTTCGTTATTGATTTCAATAACCACGTCGCCGCTATTTACAAGTCTGGAGCGGGCAAACAAAATCAGCAGCACCAGCGCCAGAACAATCAGCGTAAACATCACTACGCCAAGAATAATTTCCATAACTAATCGCCCTTATAACTGCACGCCGGAGAATGACATAAAGCCCAGCGCCATCAGTCCCGTGGTGATGAAGGTGATGCCGAGCCCACGCAGTCCCGCCGGGACGTTGGCGTATTTCATTTTTTCACGCAGCCCCGCCAGCGCCACAATGGCCAGCATCCAGCCAATCCCCGAACCAAAGCCGTAGACAATGGATTCGGTAAAGGTGTAATCACGCTGCACCATGAAGGACACACCACCAAAGATGGCGCAGTTTACGGCGATAAGCGGCAGGAAGATGCCCAGCGCGTTATAAAGCGACGGGAAGAAACGGTCGAGGATCATCTCCAGAATCTGTACCAGAGCGGCAATAACGCCGATAAAGGTAATAAAGTTCAGGAAGCTCAGATCGACGCCTTCAACAATAGCGCCATCACGCAGCACCAGGTTGTAGACGAGGTTGTTGACCGGCACCGCAATGCTCAGCACCACGGTAACCGCAATACCCAGACCAAAAGAGGTGGAGACTTTCTTTGATACCGCGAGGAAAGTACACATACCGAGGAAGAAGGCCAACGCCATGTTCTCAACGAACACCGCACGGACAAACAGACTAATAAAATGGTCCATGATTTACTCCTTCTCCTGCTGTTCTGGCTTCCAGGTACGCAGCGCCCAAATGAGCAGACCAATCAGGAAGAACGCGCTCGGTGCCAGCAGGAACATGCCGTTTGGCAGATACCAGCCGCCGTTTTGCACGGTTTCCATGACGGTGACGCCAAACAGTTTGCCCGAGCCAATCAGCTCACGCACAAAGGCTACCACCAGCAGAATCGCACCGTAACCAATACCGTTACCGATGCCGTCCATAAAGCTCGCCAGCGGCGGTGACTTCATGGCGTAGGCTTCAGCGCGGCCCATCACGATACAGTTGGTGATAATCAGGCCCACAAACACGGAGAGCTGTTTGGAGATTTCATAGGCAAAGGCGCGCAGCAGCTGATCCACCACGATTACCAGCGAGGCGATAATGGCCATCTGCACAATAATGCGCACGCTGTTGGGGATGTGATGGCGGATCATGGAGATAAACATGCTGGAAAACGCTGTGACGAGCGTTACCGCAATTGCCATCACAAACGCTGTTTCAAGCTTAGTTGTCACCGCCAGGGCAGAACAAATACCCAGAATCTGCAGCGCAATCGGGTTGTTATCAATAAGTGGTGAAACTACCAGCTTTTTGATTTCTTTCATGTTGCTCATTTCAGCCATTATTGAGCACTCCTTCACGTACCTGCTTCAGGAAAGGACCAAAACCCAGCTCGCCCATCCAGAAGTCAAAACTGTGCTGTACACCGTTTGCGGTAAGCGTTGCACCGGACAGACCGTCAACCGCGTATTCGTTGCCCGGCTGTGCGCCGCCTTTCACAACACGAATAGCCGGGTTGCCTTTCTCGTCGAGCACTTTTTTGCCAATCCACTGACGACGCCAGTTCGGGTTTTCGATTTCGCCACCCAGCCCCGGGGTTTCCCCGTGATCGTAGTAGGTCAGCCCATCAATCGTGCGCCCGTCGGTGCCGAGTGCCACAAACGCATGCATCACCGACCACAGACCGTTGCCGTAGACCGGCAGAATCAGCTGCTGTACTTTCTGCTGCTCATCACGCACCAGCCAGATCTCAACCACATTACTGCGGCGTTTAAGACCAGCGGGGTCTTGTGCTGCATCAAGCGCAATGCTCTGCTGCGGATCACGCAGCGCTTTGGCTTCACTGAAGCTTGCCGGGTCTTTATCCAGCAAATTGCCGCTTGGCAGGTCAACCAGGCGAGGAGAGATACGCGCGTTAAACACCTCGCGAATCTGCTCACCGCTCATACCAGGCTGCATCAGTCCGGCAACATCAAGGATGTTGCGCTGTTTATCCAGCTCTCGCTGTTCGGTCTGGCGCGCTTTGAGACCAACCGCCGACCCGGCGACAATCACCGAGCACACCAGGCAAAGCATAATGACCACCAGCAACGTTTTGCCGATGCTGTCGTTTCCTTTGTTAGCCACGCAACTTCCTCCGCTTAACGTTGGCCTGCACCACCAGATAATCGAACAGCGGTGCGAAGAGGTTGGCGAACAGAATCGCCAGCATCATGCCTTCCGGATAGGCCGGGTTAACCACGCGGATCAGCACACACATCACGCCAATCAGCGCGCCGTACCACCATTTACCTTTATTGGTAAACGAAGCGGAAACCGGATCGGTTGCCATAAACATCATGCCGAAGGCAAAACCCCCCAGCACCAGATGCCAGTACCACGGCATGGCGAACATGGGGTTGGTGTCAGAGCCAATGAGGTTAAACAGCGTTGCCGTTGCCACCATGCCCAACATCACGCCTGCGACAATGCGCCAGGACGCCACGCGACCAAAGATGATAATCGCCCCGCCCAGCAGAATCATGAGCGTAGACACTTCGCCAATGGAGCCAGGAATATTGCCAAGGAAAGCGTCCATCCAGGTCACAGGTTGACCGGTAGACACATTAACCAACGCTTCGCCACCTTTGCTCGCCCACTGTGCAAGCGGGGTTGCGCCGGAGAAACCGTCAGCGGCCGTCCATACCAGATCACCGGAGATTTGTGCCGGATAAGCAAAGAACAGGAAAGCTCGCCCTGCCAGCGCCGGGTTGAGGAAGTTACGCCCGGTGCCACCAAAGACTTCTTTAGCAATCACCACACCAAAGCTGATGCCGAGCGCAGCCTGCCACAGCGGCAGTGTTGGCGGCACAATCAGTGCAAAGAGGATGGAGGTAACAAAGAAACCTTCGTTGATTTCATGCTTGCGGATAATCGCAAACAGTACTTCCCAGAAGCCGCCGACCAGGAACACCACCAGGTAAATCGGCACAAACCAGATGGCCCCGAGGGTCATCATGCTTGCCCAGCCTGCATCAGCACTGAAGTTCACACCCAGAAGCTGGGCCAGCTGCCAGTGCCAGTCGCCGTTCAGGACCTGCTGGAGCTGCTCTGCGCCGTAAAGCTTATTAAGCGCCGTAATACTTTCGTGGCCGACGTTATACATGCCCCAGAACATGGCCGGAAAGACTGCCAGCCACACCAGAATCATCATGCGCTTCAGATCGATAGCGTCACGCACGTGAGATGCACCGCGTGTGACCTGGCCTGGTGTATAAAAGATGGTTGCCGTTGCTTCATAAAGCGGATACCACTTTTCCAGCTTGCCACCTGCGGTAAAGTGCGGCTCTATTTTTTCGAAAAACTGCTTCAAGCCCATCGGTTATCCTTCCTGCTCGATGCGGGTTAATACGTCACGCAGGATTGCGCCATATTCATATTTCCCCGGACAGACATACGTACACAGCGCCAGATCTTCTTCATCCAGCTCCAGGCAACCGAGGGCCTGAGCGCCATCTGTGTCTCCAGCCAGCAAATCACGCAGCAGCATGGTTGGCAGGATGTCCAGGGGCATGACGCGCTCGTAGTTACCAATGGGCACCATCGCACGCTCGCCGCCGTGGGTGTCGGTTGAGAAGTTAAAGAGACGGTGCTTGAGGAAGTGCCCCAGAGTAGTACGGGTGACAGAGAATTTGTCTTTGCCTGGCGCAATCCAGCCCAGAAACTCTTTCTCACGCCCTTCTTTGAGTACGGTAATCTGCAAATGGAAACGACCAAGGAAAGCATGCGGGCCGCTTGCCTGGCTACCGCTCAGTACGGAGCCTGAGACGATACGGTTTTCCCCCTCCTGAAGCTCACCCTGAGTGAGATCCAGGACAGAGGCGCCCAGCACGGTGCGTAGCAGACGCGGCTGTTTTACCTGCGGACCGCCGAGTGCGATAACGCGCTCGGTCCACAGCACGCCTTCCACCATCAGTTTGCCAATAGCGATAACGTCCTGGTAATTGAGATGCCACACCTGTTTGTTCAGGCTAACTGGCTCAAGGAAGTGGATGTGGGTGCCCGGGAGACCCGCAGGGTGCGGTCCGGCAAATTCATTAAACGTGACCTGTGCTGCCGGATGGCCGCCCAGCATGCCGCCGCTTGCCTGGCACACGTGGACTTTGCCCTCAGTCAGGCGTGTGAGCACCGTCAGGCCAGCATCGAACATAGCGCGCTGTGCTTTGATAATCGGCTGCGGATCGGCGGCCAGCGGATTGGTATCAATGGCGGTCACGAAAATAGCCGCAGGCTGGCTGCCTGGCACCGGCGCTTTACTGAAAGGGCGTGTGCGCAGCGCCGTCCACAGGCCAGAGGCCAGCAGCTGGCGTTCAACGGCTTCTCGCGACAGTGTCGCCAGTTCGTCAACGGCGTGGCGCGCAAATTCGACCTGCTCATCGCCTTCAACAGCAATCACGACGGATTGCAGCACGCGGCGTTCGCCGCGATGGATTGCCTCAACGGTGCCACTTGCCGGCGCAGTATAAAAGATCCCAGGGTTTTTCTTATCTTCAAACAGCGCCTGTCCCTTGCGTACCCGGTCGCCTTCCCGGACCAGCATAGAGGGACGCATGCCAATATACTCTTCTCCCAACAGTGCCACGTGCCGGGGCATTGGGCATTCATCAATGCGCTGCTCCGGTACGCCTGCTATAGGCAGACTGAGCCCTTGTTTTATTTTGATCATAAGGTTAAGTACGTATGGATTATCGTTATTGCGCCGTGACTCGCACGGCGCCTGAGTGATATCACTTCCGTCAGACGGAAAGGAAAAAGATGGTAACTGAAGGGTACGCCGCCCAAACGGCTGAATACCTTCAATTCTTATCCTTATATCGATTTTCGCGCGTAATTTTAGCACTAATTGCTCTTAAAACGGCAGCACTACCGCCTGCACAAGGTCAACAATGCGAACGGTGGCGCAACTTTTGGTGTAAAAAAAAGCATGAAAACATTTCTTACGTGTAAAACACGCTGGCACCGCTTGCGAAAAACAATAGTGGTGATAATGTGAGCGCTTAATTCCAGAGCAATCTGATTCAGGGCAGTCTTTGCCGTTCAGGCTTGTATTATCGGTTTATCAAGGAAATCCGTTGTATGCGTAAAATCGCGTTGTTTTTTGCGATGCTTCTCCTGCCGTGCATGTCATTTGCCGGCTTGCTTGGCAGCAACCCTTCGCCCTTAGCTGACAAAAAGCAGTTTATGGGCTCGCCGGTTTATATTCAGATTTTTAAACAAGAGCGCACGCTTGAACTGTGGGTTAAATCAGGCGAAAAGTACCAGTTGATGAACAGTTACAATATCTGTAACTACTCGGGTGGACTTGGGCCAAAACGACGTACCGGTGATTTTAAAAGCCCGGAAGGGTTCTATAGCGTGGACCGCAGCCAGCTTAAGCCTGACAGCCAGTATTACAAAGCCATCAATATCGGCTTTCCGAATGAGTTTGACCGCCAAAACGGCTATGACGGTAAGTATCTGATGATTCATGGTGCCTGTGTGTCGGTTGGCTGCTATGCCATGACCGACAGCGGCATTGATGAGATTTTCCAGTTCGTGACCGCAGCGCTGGCATTCGGTCAGCCGCGCGTAGAAGTGAGTATTTATCCGTTTCGTATGACGGATGAAAATATGGCACTGCACAAAAACTCTTACTACGCGAACTTCTGGAAGCAGCTTAAACCGGGATATGACTACTTTGTGCAAAATAAGCTGCCGCCACATGTCAACGTACAGAACGGCCAGTATGTCGTTAACACCCGGCCGTTTATGAGCGGTGGCAACAGTCAGCCGCAGCTTGCATCAAACCTGCTTTTCACCGAGGCAAAATAACGCCCACTGCCCAGGCGCTATCCGGTTCCAGTTTTCGTTACCGGTAAGCGGCTGGGTAGCAATCACCGACACCACGTCATTGGGCGTGGTTTCGCGCTGAAAATCAATTTCCACATCTCTGTCCAACAACGTTGCCACACCAAACGGCGCACGACGCGTTATCCAGAAAAGATTCGTTGAGCAAAACGCCATCACGTAGCGCCCATCCGACAGCAGCATGTTAAACACGCCTTTGTTACGCAGTTCCCCCGCCAGCTCTGCCACGTAGCGGAACATGGCGGTCATATTGCCCGGCGTGCGCGGGTAACGCTGTGTCAGACGGTGCAGCAGCCAGCAGAACGCGTATTCACTGTCAGTGTCCCCCACCGGGCGGAAATTGCCGGTTTCAAGACTCTTGTAGCCCTTGAGCTGCCCATTATGGGCAAAGGTCCAGTTACGGCCCCACAGCTCACGGGTGAAGGGATGGGTATTTTCAAGCGCCACTTCGCCCCGGTTGGCCTGGCGAATATGCGCAATGACCGAGCAGGACTTAATCGGATAGTCCTGCACCAGTCTGGCAATGGGAGAGTTGAAGCTTGGTTGCGGGTCTTTAAACGTGCGGCATCCCTTGCCTTCATAAAACGTAATGCCCCAGCCGTCTTTGTGCGGCCCCGTGCCACCACCGCGCTGCACCAGTCCGGTAAAGCTAAAGCAAATATCCGTTGGGACGTTGGCGCTCATCCCGAGCAGTTCACACATATTGACCTCCCGAACCACACCCCTCCGGCCAGGGAGGGGCTTAGGGGTTATGCTTTCACCATCTCTTTTTCAATCAGCAGCATCAGGATATGAATCACTTTGATATGAATTTCCTGGATGCGATCGGCATAACCAAAGTGCGGCACACGGATTTCGATATCTGCGCTGCCTGCCATTTTGCCGCCGTCTTTACCCGTCAGCGCAATCACCTTCATGCCTTTTGCACGAGCCGCTTCAATGGCTTTAATGATATTGGCGGAGTTACCCGAGGTCGACAAGCCCAGCAGCACATCACCTTCGCGACCTACCGCCTCCACATAGCGAGAGAACACATATTCATAACCAAAGTCGTTGCTGACACAGGACAGATGGCTCACATCAGAAATCGCAATCGCCGGATAGCCCGGACGGTTTTCACGATAGCGACCGGTCAGCTCTTCGGCAAAATGCATGGCGTCACAGTGGGAACCACCGTTACCACAGGAGAGCACTTTGCCACCCGCTTTGAAGCTGTCTGCCAGCAGCACAGCCGCACGCTGGATGGCATGAATGTTGGCGTCATCTTTCAGGAAATTCGCCAGCGTGTCGGCGGCTTCGTTCAGTTCACTACGGATAATATCCTGGTACATGAGGAGGGTTCCTTCAGCTTTTGCTAATTACTTGGAGCAGTGTACCGGATAGCGCCAGCAGCGAGAAGCACCGCGCAACGGCAGTTTTCACGGTAATGTGGTCCACATTGTGAGCCAGGTTGTAATTATATTGTAAACACATTGATAAAAATGAGTAAGTCCACTACAACAATAACAACCCACTGGTCAGACCTCCGGCAAGTTAAGGAGCTTTTCTTATGTTGACGTTGAGTATTGTTGCTACCGTTGTTCTTCTCGCTGCCCTTTTTTACCATCGGGTAAATTTGCTGTTTAGCAGTGTCGTTCTGCTGGTCTGGACCGTCGCGCTCGCCGCTGTCGGCCTCTGGACACCCTGGATGCTGTTACCGCTAGCCATTGTGTTGTTACCGCTCAATATTGTCCCATTGCGTAAATCTGTGCTTTCTGCACCGGCTTTCCGTATGTTCAGTAAAGTGATGCCGCCCATGTCCCGCACGGAAAAAGAAGCTATCGATGCAGGCACCACCTGGTGGGAAGGCGATTTGTTCCGTGGTAACCCGGACTGGAATAAGCTGCACAATTACCCGCAGCCGCGCCTTACCGCTGAAGAGCAGGCGTTTATTGACGGCCCGGTAGAAGAAGCCTGCCGCATGGCAAACGATTTTGCGATTACCCATGAAATGGCGGATCTGCCGCCAGAGCTGTGGGCTTATCTGAAAGAACACCGTTTCTTCGCCATGATTATCAAAAAAGAGTACGGCGGGCTGGCGTTCTCACCTTACGCCCAGTCACGCGTATTGCAGAAGCTCTCTGGTGTGTCCGGTATTCTGGCGATTACCGTTGGTGTCCCCAACTCGCTTGGCCCGGGTGAGCTGTTACAGCACTACGGCACCGAAGAGCAAAAAAATCATTACCTGCCGCGCCTGGCGCGTGGTGAAGAAATTCCCTGCTTTGCACTGACCAGCCCGGAGGCCGGTTCTGACGCCGGTGCCATTCCGGATACTGGCGTAGTGTGCATGGGCGAATGGGAAGGTAAACAGGTGCTGGGTATGCGCCTGACCTGGAACAAGCGCTACATCACGCTCGCGCCCATCGCCACCGTGCTGGGGCTGGCGTTTAAACTGTACGATCCGGACCATTTGCTCAGTGACGATGAAGCGCCAGGCATTACCTGTGCGCTTATCCCGACCAGCACACCGGGCGTGGAAATCGGTACCCGCCACTTCCCGCTGAACGTGCCGTTCCAGAACGGTCCAACCCGTGGTGATGACGTGTTTGTCCCGATTGATTACATCATCGGCGGCCCGAAAATGGCCGGACAGGGCTGGCGCATGCTGGTGGAATGCCTGTCGGTAGGTCGCGGTATTACGCTGCCGTCTAACGCCACCGGCGGTCTGAAAAGCGTGGCGCTGGCGACCGGGGCCTATGCCCGCATTCGCCGTCAGTTCAAAATCTCTATTGGTAAGATGGAAGGTATCGAAGAAGCGCTGGCGCGCATTGCGGGTAATGCGTATGTGATGGATGCGGCAGCAACGCTGATTACCTACGGCATTATGCAGGGTGAAAAACCTGCGGTGCTGTCCGCTATCGTTAAGTATCATTGCACCCACCGCGGCCAGCGCGCCATTATTGACGCCATGGACATTACCGGCGGTAAGGGCATTATGCTTGGCGAAAGCAACTTCCTCGCCCGCGCTTACCAGGGCGCCCCTATTGCCATCACCGTTGAAGGTGCGAATATCCTGACCCGCAGCATGATGATCTTCGGCCAGGGCGCTATCCGCTGCCATCCTTATGTGCTTGATGAAATGGCCGCGGCGCAGAATAACGATCTTAATGCCTTCGACAAGCTGCTGTTTAAGCACATCGGCCACGTCGGCAGCAATAAAGTACGCAGCTTCTGGCTGGGTCTGACCAGCGGCCTGACCAGCGCCACGCCAACCCGTGACGCTACGCGCCGCTACTATCAGCACCTTAACCGCCTGAGTGCCAACCTGGCGCTGTTATCAGATGTGTCTATGGCGGTGCTCGGCGGTAGCCTGAAACGCCGCGAGCGTATCTCAGCACGCCTGGGCGACGTGTTAAGTCAGCTGTACCTCGCCTCTGCCGCCCTGAAACGCTATGAAGACGAAGGGCGCAACGAAGCTGACCTGCCGCTGCTGCACTGGGGCGTTCAGGATGCGCTGCACCAGGCCGAACAGGCCATTGATGACCTGCTGCGCAACTTCCCGAACCGTTTTGTTGCCGCTGTTATGCGGGTTGTGATTTTCCCGCTCGGCCGCACCTGCCGCGCGCCCTCAGACGTGTTGGATCACAAGCTGGCGCAGATTCTGCAAACACCGTCGGCGACCCGTTCACGCATTGGCCGCGGGCAGTACTTCACCGCAAGCGAGCACAACCCGTTCGGCCAGCTTGAGCAGGCGTTGCAGGAAACCTTGGCCGCTGAGCCTATTCACGCCAGACTGTGCAAAGCCGCCGGTAAAAACCTGCCGTTTACCCGCCTGGATGTCCTGGCAGAGAAAGCGCTGGCGAAAGAGCAGATTACGGCAGAAGAAGCACAAATCCTGCGCACCGCAGAAGCCAGCCGTCTGCGTACCATTAACGTCGATGAGTTCGAACCGGAGGAGCTGGCCACCCGCCCGCTGCCGCGTAAGGATAAAGAAAAACTGCGTAAGGTCGAAGCCGCCTGAAAGCAGCACGACTAAAAAAGCGGAGCCTGGCTCCGCTTTTTTATTGCCCACAACCGCCCACTGTCTGAACTGATGGCATTAAAAAGCCGCCTTCTCACAAGGCGGCTGAGACTGATGCCTTACCTCATCCTGTCTCAGACAGGGTGAATGATACCCAATAAAAAATAAGGAAAATCAATTCATTGATTTTCATCTGCTAACCACAAAGAAGGAAAAACCCCGTTTTTTCCTTCTTTGTCAGCAATCTGAGCCGCCTTCTCAGAAGGCGGCTCTCACAAACAGCGCTTATTTGTAGTTAAACGCGTCCGGGTGGTTTTCCAGACTGCCGCTCAACGCGGCAAACAGCACGGTTTTACCGTCAATGGACAAATCGTCGCTCACGTTCATCCACACCAGCTTCTCTTGCGCGCTGTCCTCTTTCACCGTGGAGTAAACCCCCGTCATCTCTTTTTTCTCCGGTGACCAGAGGATGGCTACGCGCTCTGCGCCACAGTCGTGCGGTTTGCACGAAGACAACACCTGCCAGGTGTCGCTACCCAGTTTTACCGATTTTGCAGGTGACCCCGTGCCACCTTTGACAACCCATTCCGGCAGCTTATGACCCTCAGTCATTTTTGCAAAGGCTGCTTTAGAGTTCGCACCATTTGCCAGGCCGCTGACTGTCATCATATCACCCTGTGCCCACGCCCCTGCACTTGCCAGCAGCAGCGCAACCACACTTATTTTCTTTAACATCATAGACTCCTGTTTATCTCTGTCAGGCGTGAAAACGCCAGTACTTTAGCGTGGTACAACGACAAAGATATTGCAAATAACGAATAAAAAAGCAGAAGATGCCAGTAAGTGCACAGGATAACTTTTTTTGTAAACATCATGATACAGTGTTAAAAATTTGCACAATGCAGGAGTGCTTCACAATGTCTGGCCTGAAATTATCGCTGTTGCAACAACCACTGGCCTGGATGGATGGCCCGGCCAATCTGCGTCATTTCGATTTACTTCTTGATAACCTGCACGGGCGCGATCTTATTGTGCTGCCCGAGATGTTTACCACGGGTTTTGCTATGGAGGCCGCGCAGTGCTCAATGCCACAGTCAGAGGTAGTGACGTGGATGCAGAAAAAGGCCGAGCGCTGCAATGCAATGATTGCCGGTAGCGCCGCCATCGCCAGCGAACGTGGCCCGGTTAACCGCTTTTTACTGGTACAGCCGGATGGCGTGGTGCACTTCTACGATAAGCGACATCTGTTCCGTATGGCCGACGAACATCATCATTACCAACCCGGAGAACAACGTCTGGTGCTCCAGTGGCGCGGCTGGCGCATTCTGCCGCTGGTTTGTTACGACCTGCGTTTCCCGGTCTGGTCACGCAACCGCGACGATTACGATCTGGCCTTGTACGTCGCCAACTGGCCTGCACCACGCTCACACCACTGGCAGGCGCTGCTCACGGCACGCGCTATTGAAAATCAGGTTTATGTCGCTGGCTGCAACCGCACTGGAACCGACGGCAACGGCCACCACTACCGGGGCGACAGCCATATTATTAACCCGCAGGGTGAAATTCTCGCCAGTGCAGAGCCGCACCAGGCTGCACAGCTTGATGCCGAATTATCCATGACGTCGCTCCAGGAATACCGCACGCGCTTTCCGGCCTGGCAGGATGCCGATGCGTTTCGCCTGCTTTAAGGCAATAAGGCTGTGTAACAGCCTTATTGCCTTGCTCTGCTGGTATTAGGCGTTTATTCGTCAGCGTGACGCTTCTGGCAGACGTCTGCGCGTAGTAAACAGCCTGACGTTAAACAGGATATTGAGGGTGAACGCGACAAGACAGCTGGCGCTGATGCCCGAATGCAATAAGGTGCGTACCCAGCCCGGAAACTGGTCGTAAAACGCAGGCATCACAATCGGGATCATGCCAAATGCCAGCGCGGTGGCAACCACCACCAGATTCATGTTGTCCTTGTAGTCCACTTTTGCCAGTGAGCGAATGCCGCTTGCGGCGACCGAACCAAACAGCACCACGCCCGCCCCACCAAGTACCGGCAAGGGAATACAGGCAATCACACGCCCCAGCACCGGTAACAGCCCCAGCACCAGTAAAATTAGCCCGCCTGCGCTCACCACAAAGCGGCTTTTAATCCCCGTTAACGCCACCAGCCCAATATTCTGTGCGAACGCACTTTGCGGAAACGAATTCAACAACGGTGCCAACGCACTGGTAAGCATATCCGCACGCAGACCGCTGGCGATGCGGCGCTCATCCACGGGCGTGCCGACAATCTCCCCCACCGCCATCAATCCAGCGGTGGTTTCGGTGAGCAATACCAGCACAATCAAAAACATGGAAAGCACAGCGGCAACATCAAATACCGGTGCACCAAAGGCAAACGGTGACGGCAAAGCCAGCCACGGCCCCTGCAATACGCCGCTGAAATCTGTTTTGCCCATCAGGGCCGCTGCCAGCGTGCCAGTCACCATAGCAGCCAGCACGGCAACGCGACTTGTGCCTCGCCCGCCAGGACGATTGAGCAGCAGTATTACCGCAAGCGTCAGCCCCGCCAGCCCGATGTTCGACGGTGCTCCCCAGCTGGTGGCCTGCTGATTTCCCCCCATCGCCCAGCGCGCTGCCACCGGCATCAACGACAGGCCAATGACCGTGATGACACAACCGGTCACCACCGGCGGAAACAAACGGATGATGCGCGAGAAAAATGGCGCAATCAGCAGCCCCAGCAGTGACGCCGCGATAATCGCACCAAACACCACCGGTAACCCACCGTCGCTGGCAAGCGTCACCATTGTGGCCACACCCGCGAACGACACGCCCTGTACCAGCGGCAAGCGAGCGCCCAGATACGGTAGCCCCAGCGACTGTAAGAGCGTGGAAATACCGCTGATAAAGAGTGCCGCGCTGACCAGCGCACCGGTCTGTGCAACTGACAGGCCAATGGCGCTGCCGATAATCAGCGGCGGAGCCACGATGCCGCCGTACATGGTCAGAACATGCTGCAATCCCCAGGTAAATGTCGTGGTGAGCGGGTAACGCCGGTCTTCCGGGCGCGTGCTGGTGCGCGAAGTTGTCATGGTGCCCTTCCTTAACCTTGAGTGAATCAGCTGCCGCGGTAGGTAGACCACGACCAGGGAGAAATAAGGAACGGCAGATGATAATGGCCGCCGTTTTCTGTCATCACAAAATCTACCTGCGCGTTGGGGTACAGCGTGTCGCGACCGCTGCGGCTAAAATAATCGCCAATTTCTGCGCTCAGGCGATAACGGCCGGGCTGTAGCGGCTGGGAGGTTAACTCCCGGCAGCGGCCGTCATCGTCAGTCATGCCGGTCGCCAGTATTTCCCAGCTACCGCTGACATCTCGCTCCAGGCACAGAGCGACAGCACGCGCCGGTTGTCCGAGCGCGGTGTCAAGAATATGGGTGGTAACGACACTCATGGCTGTCATTCTCCTCTGGCACGATGTGCGCAGTGTGTCTCACAGGCTGCATACTTACCGTCGCCGTCACGTTCTCTCACCCCCCGCTACCGATCGTGCTGCGAATGCGCCAGCGCGGGGCATGCGTTATCCTTTGGCGTGAAACACGCCATCAAAGCGCAGCAGCGTTATCTGGCGCAGTTGCTCCAGTGCTTCAGCTTGTTCCTGATCATCGGTATTTGCCAGCCGACGCTGAAGTTCACTCAGAATAGCGTCCCCGCTGCGCCCGCTGGCGCGAATCAGAAAAACGTGGCCGAAGCGCGCTTCGTATTGTGCATTGGCCTCAACCAGTGCCTGGGTGAGCGCCGCGTCTTTATGGTTGACGCCAGACTGCTCACTGCGCGACAGCGTTGCCTCGTGGGCGTTCCCCTGAGCACGCTCACCAATACGCGGATGCGCACGCAGTGCCGCAAGCAAGTCAGCCTGCGTCCACGTCTGCATTAACGACCGGGCACGCTCGCGTAGCGTGTGCAGAGACGCCCAGGGGCGTTCTGCCACCAGCGCGTCATACCACGCCGGCAACGCCACACAGGGGGCAATCATGGCCGTGGCCGCAGCACGCTCGGCCTGGTTAAAACGCGCCAGGACGTTATCACCGGCAATCGCCATAACCGACTGACTGAACGCGCGCAGGGCCAGCGCCACATCGTCTTCCTGTACCGACTCATCAGGATGGTGACTAATACCGCCACGACAGCGCACAAATAACATGCCCACCGGCCAGCGCCTGGCGATGGCAATAGCATCATGCCCGGCGCCGCTTGCAAGGAGCGGCGCCTGCCCCTGTAGTTGCGCCACTGACTGGCTGAGTAAGCCGCACAGGTCACCGTCGCAGGGCGTGGCAGAAATCGCGTAAAACGGCTCGCAGGTAAACTGCACGCCACGGCGTTCCCCGATCTCACTGGCCTGCGCCAGTAATGACGCCAGTGCGGGTTCCAGCATCTCATCGCGCGGGCTGCGGATATCCAGAGACAGCGTGACCTCGCCCGGGATAACGTTGACCGCCCCTGGCTCACACGCAAGCGTGCCGACCGTTGTCACCAGCTCAGGCCCCCCCGCACGCTCTACGGCTATCAGCCATTGCGCGGCGGCGGCCAGCGCATCGCGCCGATGCGTCATCGGCACCGTACCGGCGTGCCCGGCTTCACCGGTAAAGCGACATCGCAAACGCCGTGCGCCGTTGATAGCGCTGACCACGCCCAACGCCAGGTTGTCGTGCTCCAGCACCGGTCCCTGTTCAATATGCAGCTCCAGGTAAGCGCTGAAATCCTCTGGCGCACGGGCAGCTGCGGCGATGCGCGCCGGGTCGAGTCCGGCGTGAACCAGCGCGTTTGCCACGCTTATGCCGTCAGCATCCTCACAGGCAAGCCACGACGCTGGCCAGTCGCCCGTTAGCCCACGGCTACCAAGCAGGGTGATGCCAAAACGGGTGCCTTCTTCGTCGGCAAAGCCCACCACTTCAATCGCCTGAGCCAGGCGGATATTGTGTTGATGCAGCCAGGAAACGACCTCAATGGCGGCCACCACGCCGAGCATACCGTCATAACGCCCGGCATTACGCACGGTATCCAGATGTGAACCTAACAGGACGGCCTGTGCCCCTTCCTGCTCGCCTTCATAGCGTCCACAAATATTGCCGACAGCATCCTGCCAGCTCACCATGCCCGCCTGATCCATCCAGTCGGCCACCAGCCGGTTGGCACGCAGATGTTCTGAAGACAGATAAACCCGGGTCAGTCCTTCGACCGTTGCGCTGATTTGAGCCAGCGCGTCGCAGCGTTCCATCACACGCCGGGCAGCCTGTGCGGCTTCGCTCGCGTGCATGATCATCAGGCGGCTCCTTCGTAACTATCCCAGGCGGCCTGCATGGCAGCCCCCTGCGTGGTGCGAAAACCCAGCTTGTTCAGCACTGCTTCCAGCGCCGTCAGCGTCTGCAATACGCAATCTTTACGCGCGTTATAACCCATTGTGCCAATCCGCCAGATTTTGCCCTGTAAGGGGCCAAACGAGGTGCCGATTTCAATATGGAAGTCCTGCAACAACCGGCTGCGCACCTCTTCGCCGTGTACCTGCGAAGGGATGACCACGCCCAGCACGTTATTCATGCGGTGTGCCTGGTCGCCATACGCCTCAAGCCCCATGCCCTGAATCCCGGCCGCCAGCGCACGCCCGTGCAGGGCATGGCGCGCGATGGTGTTATCCAGCCCTTCTTCAAGAATGATGCGGGCGCACTCGCGGGCTGCAAACAGCATGCTGGTCGCTTCAGTGTGATGGTTCAGGCGCTCCGGCCCCCAGTAATCCATGATCATCCCAAGATCGAAGTAGTTGGAATAAATCATCTCGTCGTCGCCATCGTTATGAGAAGCGGTACGAATGCCCTGCTCCACGCATTTACGCCGCCGTATCACCGCTTCCATCTGCGCACTCAGGGTCACCGGCGCACTGCCGGACGGACCGCCGAGACATTTTTGTAACCCGGCCGATACGGCATCCAGCCCCCAGTCGTCACTGAGCAAGGTATTGCCGCCGAGTGAAGCGGTCGCATCGGTGTAAAACAGCACGCCGTGGCGGCGGCAAATATCGCCAAGCTCAGCCAGCGGTTGCAGCATGGTAGTAGAGGTATCGCCCTGCACCGTCAACAGCAGGCGCGGCTTGACCTGTTTAATCGCATCTTCAATCTGCTGTGCGCTGAAGACCTCGCCCCAGGGAACCTCAATGGTATGTACCTCAGCACGACAGCGGCGGGCGATTTCACACAGCAAATGGCCAAAGCGGCCAAATACCGGCACCAGCACTCGATCGCCAGGCCGGATTGCCGACACCAGAATGGCTTCGATCCCGGCGCGCGAGGTACCGTCTACCAGCATGGTCCAGCGGTTGCGGGTGCAGAAAATCTCACGCCACAGCGCCATCACGTCGTTCATATAACCCGTCATGACCGGGTCGTACTGCCCGACAAGCTGACTTGCCATCGCACGCAACACGCGTGGATCGGCGTTAATCGGGCCGGGTCCCATCAGCAGGCGCTGTGGCGGATTAATTTGCGGGTACTGCTGAATATCAAACATCGCGTTTCCTTGTTCCGGTGATCCACTCTGCGTGAAACAAAAGATTCATTTCACTGTGTTTTGCAACGAGTGTGCCACATTGCCCAAAAGTCTGCCGCAGCGACCATCACAGCGACTGAACACAGACTTTGTAAGAAACGAAGACGACTAAGAAAGGAGGGATGAACCAGTGTGGCCCGCTGTTGTGGTGCAGACGCACCACAACAGCGCGTCAGCGCGGCTCCAGTTCATCAAGCTCGCTATACAACCCGGCAATGTGATGAATGCGCCGACGACCGCTTTCCAGCATGTCGTGCAATAGCGCATTGGAAAGCAAATTCACGAGGCTCATGGCGCTGGAATAACTGTCAAAAGCAGAGACGCTGTCCAGCGGCGTGGTGAAATGCCAGTTTCCCAGTCCATTGAGCGCCCCGCTCTGGGGCTCGCTTATCAGCAAAACCGGAATACCCCGCTGGCGCAACTGTACCAGCAGGCCGCGCAACAGGCGCGGACGGCGGCGAAAGGCAATGACCACGGCACAGTCCTGAGCGGTGAAATCCACCAGCTCTTCAGCCAGGGTCTGCCCCGGTTGTGGAAGAAGCGAGACGTTGCCACGTACCTGCAACAGCTGCTGGCGCAGGTGCAGCGCCACTGGATAACTATTGCGCAGCCCCACAATGCCAATGCGCTGACTGTGGGCCAGTGTCTGCAGAGCCTCGTTAAAACCCTGCGCGTGCAACTCGTCAACCCAGCGTGTCAGGTTGGCCATTTCCTGCTTGTAATGACGTGCCAGCAGCGTGTTGCCCTGAACAGCATCACGGCCATCTGCCAGCGGCATACCGCTCTGGCGCAGGCTGCGTAGTTCATCACGCATTTCACGAAAGCTCGCATAACCCAGGCGTTTAAATAACCGGCTCACCGTGGCTTTTGATGCCCCGCTAAGTCTGGCGAGATCGGCGCTGTTGTAACCCATCAGGTCGTCATAATGATCGGTAATAAACGCCGCCACCCGCTGCTCCTGGGCAGAAAGCTGAACGTGACATTCACGCAGGCGTTGATCGAGAGGTTTCATGGCGCGTCCTGTAACGTTTGTTTCATCGCAAGGGTGACGCAGCCGTTGCCCGGCGTCAACCCACCTGGCTGTCGCGATAAGTCCGCCACCTCGCGTTTTAGCGCCCCGCTGCGTCAGGCTCAAACGGATGTGTGGCAATCCAGTGTTCGGCAATGTCCTGGCGCTGGCATATCCACACATCGTCAAAGCGCTGTACGTAATCCAGAAACCGATGCAGCGCGCGAAAACGTCCGGGACGCCCCAGTAAGCGACAGTGCATGCCGACGGACATCATCTTTGGGCAGGACTCCCCCTCGGCATACAGCACGTCGAAGGTGTCTTTCAGGTAGGTATAGAACTGCTCTGCGGTGTTAAAACCCTGTGCGGTGGCAAAACGCATATCATTCGCGTCCAGTGTGTAAGGGATAATCAGATGCGGCTTCACCGAACCATTCTCACACTCCACACGGCTCCAGAACGGCAGGTCGTCGCCGTAATTATCGCTGTCATACAAAAAGCCCCCCTCTTCAACCACCAGCCTGCGTGTATTGGGGCTGTCCCGACCGGTGTACCAGCCCTGCGGACGCTTTCCAAATAGCGATGTCAGCACCTGCAACGCCTGTTGCATATGAAGGCGCTCTGAGGCCACATCGCTGTTCTGATAGTGAATCCAGCGCCAGCCGTGGCTTACCACGTCATAATCAGCCTGTTTAATGGCGGTGACAATGTCAGGGTTACGCGCCAGCGCCATCGCGACGCCAAAGACGGTCATTGTTAAGCCACGGCGCTGAAACTCATTGTGAATGCGCCAGAACCCTGCGCGCGAACCGTATTCATAGAGGGAATCCATCGACATGTGCCTGGCAGGATAACTCGCCGCACCTATGATATCTGAGAGAAACTGTTCAGAACCCTCGTCACCGTGCAGGACGTGGCTTTCAGCGCCCTCTTCGTAATTAAGCACAAACTGTAGCGCGAGGCGCGCGCCACCGGGCCAGCGGGCATGGGGAGGTTGCCCGCCATAACCCACCATGTCGCGAGGATAACTGTCATTAAGCAGGGGGATGTCCTTTACTTTGCAAACCGGCATGTTGTCGCTCTCTTTCCTCAGGTGCTGTCGCATCCTGTTATAACACTACGGCGTTACCCGCACATCGGTTGAGAAGCTCAGCAAGAGTCATGCCATTTTGAAAGATAAAAGCGGTACAGCGCGGTGATGAAGCGAAAAAATGGCCGTCTGGCTATCAGCTCTATTAGCGCAGCGACATACGAAGAGATTACACGGCCATACCAGTTGCGTTAATTGATGAGGCCCTGAAAATATAGAATGGAAACTCAACTGGTTTTATAAAGTCCGCCGTTATCCACTTCACTCGGCATGGTCGCAACAAGACGTAGGGTTGCGGTTGTACCACGCCTCGCGATGCCAACAGATGAACACCATATACTGATAATCGACCCCGTGATACAGCGCCCCCTGGGACGTGTTCAACAACGTGAGACCACGCTCAGTCCGGCTGCGGAAAAATTCAGGGAAAAGCTTTTATAGCTCTACTCTCATGAGAAGCGCAATCCGTGGACTGGTAAGTTCACTCAATGATAAAAGCATGTATCAATTGATGAAGGCTGGGTCATCAGGTGATGATTGCGGGAATATATGACGACGATTATGGGGGAAAAGCCTGACAGGCAAAGGGTGTGAGTAAAAAGAAAAATAGAGGTTGAAATAGCGATATCAACAATATGAAAAAGATTGATGGTGCCCGGGCATGAAAAAGGCCCACGTTGTAAAACAACATGGGCCTGAATAGTGGCGGAACGGACGGGACTCGAACCCGCGACCCCCTGCGTGA
>CBIFVZ010000050.1:0-29697 GCA_966185765.1 uncultured Enterobacteriaceae bacterium
ATACCGCCGCCGGGCGTGAAGATGAGTGGATCCCGATTCGCCCAGGTACGGATGCCGCACTGGTCGCGGGTCTCGCCCACGTATTAATTACAGAAAACCTGGTCGACCAGGCATTTCTTGATAAATACTGCGTAGGTTACGACGAGAAAACGCTGCCGCCAGACGCTCCCGCAAACAGCCATTATAAGGCCTACATTCTGGGCCAGGGCGCAGACAACACGGAAAAAACGCCGCAGTGGGCGTCTGCCATTACCGGTATCCCGGCAGATAAAATCATCAAGCTGGCACGCGAAATCGGCAGCGCTAAACCGGCTTATATTGCCCAGGGCTGGGGACCACAGCGCCACGCCAACGGTGAGCTGACCGCCCGTGCGATTGCCATGCTACCGATTTTAACCGGCAACGTCGGCATTGCTGGGGGCAATACTGGCGCACGCGAGGGCAGTTACGCCATTCCGTTTGAACGCATGCCGGTCCTGGAAAACCCGGTAAAAGCCAGCATATCGGTGTTCCTGTGGACCGATGCCATTGAGCGTGGGCCAGAAATGACCGCCACCGCTGACGGCGTGCGCGGCAAAGATAAGCTCGATGTGCCAATTAAATTTATCTGGAACTACGCCAGCAACTCGCTGGTTAACCAGCATTCAGACATCAATAAAACCCACGCCATTTTGCAGGACGACAAGAAGTGCGAAATGATTGTGGTCATTGATAACCACATGACCTCATCGGCGAAATATGCCGACCTGCTGCTGCCGGACTGCACCGCCTCTGAGCAGATGGATTTTTGTATGGACGGCTACACCAGTAACCTCGGTTACGCGATTTTCGCAAGCCAGGCCATCAAGCCACGCTTTGAGTGCCGCACGGTTTACGACATGTGTACCGAAATCGCCCGCCGCATGGGCGTGGAGCAGCAGTTCACCGAAGGCAGAACCCAGGAGGCGTGGCTGCGCCATCTCTACGAAAAAACCAAAGCCAACAACATTCCCGACCTGCCGTCTTTCGAAGCGTTCCAGCAGCAGGGAATTTTCAAAATGATGGATCCACGCGGCCATTTTGTGGCGCACAAAGCGTTCCGCGAGGACCCGGATGCTAACCCGCTGAAAACGCCGTCGGGTAAAATTGAAATCTACTCTTCACGCCTGGCCGAACTGGCAAACACCTGGCAGCTGCCGGAAGGCGACGTTATCGATCCGCTACCGATTTACTCCCCGGGTTTTGAAAGCCATTTCGACCCACTGACCAAAAAGTATCCGCTGCAAATGTGCGGCTTCCATTATAAATCGCGCGTGCACTCCACCTACGGCAACGTCGATGTGCTCAAGGCGGCGTGCCGCCAGGAAATGTGGATAAACCCCATTGATGCGCACGAAAGAGGGATTAACAACGGCGATCTGGTGAGCATCTTTAACGATCGTGGCGAGATCCGCATTAACGCTAAAGTCACGCCGCGTATTATTCCGGGCGTGGTCGCACTCGGTGAAGGTGCCTGGTACGCCCCGGATGCTAACGGCGTTGACCACGGCGGCAGCATGAACGTTATCACCACGCAGCGCCCTTCTCCTCTGGCGAAAGGCAACCCGCAGCACACCAACCTTGTTGATGTGAAGAAAGCATAAGGAAGCGCATAATGACTACGCAGTATGGCTTTTATATTGATTCTGCGCGCTGCACGGGCTGCAAAACCTGTGAGCTAGCATGTAAGGATTATAAAGACTTAACCCCGGATGTAAGCTTTCGTCGCATTTATGAATATGCGGGCGGCTCGTGGCAACAGGATAACAACGTCTGGCATCACGACGTGTTTGCCTATTACCTCTCCATTGCCTGCAACCATTGCGAAGATCCGGCCTGTACCAAAGTGTGCCCCAGCGGCGCCATGCACAAACGCGAGGACGGCTTTGTCGTCGTGAACGAAGAGGTATGCATCGGCTGTCGCTATTGCCATATGGCCTGTCCCTATGGCGCACCACAGTATGACGCTACCAAAGGCCACATGACCAAGTGCGACGGCTGTTATTCCCGCGTCGCTGAAGGCAAAAAACCGATGTGTGTAGAGTCATGCCCGCTGAGGGCGCTGGATTTTGGCCCTATTGACGAACTGCGGGAAAAACACGGTACGCTCGCTGAGGTTGCTCCGTTACCGGCAGCACATTTCACTCGCCCTTGCATTGTGATTAAGCCCAACGCAAACAGCCGCCCGACCGGTGACAAGACCGGTTCTCTGGCAAACCCAAAGGAGGTGTAACATGGGACACGGATGGAGCGAATGGCCGTTAATCATTTTTACCGTGTTTGGGCAGTGTGTGGCAGGCGGGTTTATCGTGATGGCCGCAGCACTTCTCACTCAAGAAGGTCAGGCGTTGCGCCAGCGCATTCTGATGACCATGCTGGGGCTGTGGGTGGCGATGGGGTTGGGCTTTGTGGCCTCAACCCTGCACCTTGGCTCGCCGCTGCGCGCGTTCAACGCCTTAAATCAGGTTGGCAGTTCAGCACTGAGTAATGAAATTGCCAGCGGCGCGCTGTTCTTCGCCTTTGGCGGCCTGTGGTGGCTGCTCAGTCTGCTCAATCGTCTGCCTGCCGCGCTCGATAAAGGCTGGATGATACTCACTGCCGTGCTGGGTGTGGTGATGGTGTGGATGATGGCGCGTGTCTATAACAGCATTGAGACTATCCCGACGTGGAACTCGGTCTGGACCCCGGTGCACTTTTTCCTGACGGCATTTATTGGTGGTCCACTGTTTGGCCTGCTGCTGCTGCGTCTGGCTGGCTTCACCTGCCGCCCACGTGGAGTGGCGTGCGTGGTGGTAGTCGCCGTGGTGGTGAGTATTGTGGCCGTGCTGATGCAAACGGCGGATCTCGCGGGCATCACCACCTCGGTCAACCAAGCGCTGGCGCTTATCCCGAATTACGGCGCCATGATGGCGGCACGCGTTGTGCTCCTGGCTGTCGCGCTCGCCCTGTGGCTGGTGCCACAGTGCTCAGGCAAAGATGCCAGCGTACCGGCGCTGAGTCTTGCGCTGCTGCTGGCCGTGTTTGCCGAAGTGCTTGGCCGCTGCGTGTTCTACGGCCTGCACATGACCTCAGGCGTGCTGTAATTAAACGCAACAAGCCCTCTTCGGAGGGCTTCGAGACTGATGCCTTACCGCATCCTGTCACAGACAGGATGGATGACACTCAATAAAAAATAAGGAAAATCAATTTATTGATTTTCGCCTGCTCACCACAAAGAAGGAAAAACCACGTTTTTTCCTTCTTTGTCAGCAATCTGAAGCTCTCTTCGGAGGGCTTCTTTCTGTGCTCAGCCCTGCGCGACAAGCTATGCGAGCGCAATCACCGCTTCAACCTCAATCTGCAACTCAGGCAGGATAAGCCCCGACACTTCCACCATCGTACAAGCCGGAAAATGCCCGGCAAAGAATTTCAGCAACAGCCCACGAATGTTCTCCAGCTGACTGATATCACGCAGGAAAATAGTCAGTTTAATCAGATCAACCTGGCTGCGCTGCTCGTGAGAGAGGATAGCGGCAATCTGGCGTAACACTTCCGTTGCCTGCTCTTCAAGGCTACCCGCCTGCACGTCGGTGTTCGCCGCCGTCAGTCCGGAAACATACAGCGTATCGTGATGGCGCACGGCGTGAACGTAAGGCCCCGCAGCACGCGGCAGCTGCGAGTAGGTTTTACTGGTGGTCAAAGATTATCTCCTGTGCGCAAGGCGTCAAAAATTTCTGCCCCGTAACTTAGTCAAACATGCGTCTGCGGTCACGCCTTTTTGGTAACGCAGCGGCTTTTGGACGTTATATGAGGAATTACGAGAAAATGCGACGTTAAAACGTGTCCTCATGCCGCAACCCCCGGAGATAAAACCACATTCCGCTTCACGCAACGCCCTGTATAACAAGAATAGACAATAAAAAAACGGCGCTGCAATCAGGCTGCGCCGTTTTATCCCGCGAATGCGCTATTACGACAAGAATTCGCTGTCTTTGAGCACAATTAACGGTTCAATATCGCTCTCTTTTTTTATCACCAGCGAGTCGTCACCGCGCAGGCACGCCCCGCCGTAGTTGCCGCCCACGGTGAAGGTGCAAACCTGCAGATACTTGCCGTCCACTTTCGGCAGGCACCACAGCTCCTGGTAGATAGTCTTGCGGTCAGTGAACTTGCCGCTGCTCTTATCCAGCACTTCATTATGGTGGCTGACCAAATCAATGTTGCTGCCGCAGCGCCCGGAGATGGGTTTGGCGGCGTAACCGGTTTTTGCCAGATGCCCGGTGACCTCAAAGTCGGTATCAAGCAGATACGGATGGTTCGGAAACAGCGACCACAGCACCGGCAAAATAGCTTTGTTACCGGGGATAACCGTCCACAGCGGCTCAAACACCAGCACTTCCGGGCGCAGCAGCACGTCAATTAAGCGCACTTCATTATGCGGATGGCCGGTACGAATCGGCACCGCCGCGTACTCGGTTGCGCTCACCTCGCGCACCTGCTCAATCACCGTTTCCCACGCCCAGGTCTTCCACACGCAGTTGACCAGGCGCCCCTCGCCGTCAATTAACTGCCCGGTGGCATCCCAGTGCAGCTCGTCCAGACCATAGAGGATCTTGCTGTCAAAACCGGCTTTGGTGAGCGCTCGCTGCATAAACTGCGCGTGGTAGTTCTCCTCGAGATCTTTGTCCTGCATGATGTGCACAAACGGGCGAGCACGGCTGTGTTGCCAGGCGCCCACCAGCTCACCGAGCAGGTCTTCTGCCGGGTTATGACCGCTGCCCTGGTAGGCTGCTTTGGCCCATTGCTCCAGAATCAGCCCGCCTTCGGTGTGGCAGGAGGCGGAATCGGCGTTGTACTCGTACACCTTGATGCCGCGCTCATCCATGCAAAAATCCATGCGCCCGGTAATCATATGGTGACGACGGCGCTGCCAGGAAAGACGCAGGCGCGGCCAGAGAATTTTCGGGATGTCGAACAGCGCCAGCAGGTTGTCATCTTTCATGACCTTATCGGTGGCGTGCAGGTACATCAGGTGCATCTCATTGGTGGCCTTAATCAGCTCCTGCTCAGCGCTTTCAGAGATGGTGAAATAACGGTAAGGGTTCTGGTTAATCACCTGGCCGTTAGCCTCCACATAGGCTTTTTGCAGCGGGTCGGTTTCGTCTATCCATTTGCCGTCAAACTGGCCTTTGTTCTCAACGTGGGCGCAGTGAATAGCCAGCTCCTGCGGCGGCACAGTCGGGACAGGTTCACTGTACTGAGTGTCTGCCGTCTGGATCATCCAGCCGAGAATGGTGGTGTCGTCAAAGGTGTCATGGAGAATGTAACGACCCTCTTTGACTTCAAGCGTTAACTCACGCGTCCACTGTTGGCCCGGCGGCAGCGCATGATGTAAGACGTTTTGCTCGGCGATACGCACTTTGTTGCCCACAATCTGGGTAACCACCGCCACGTGGCCGGTTTTCTCAAACTCGCCGCCATTGCACCAGATAAGCAGTGCGCCCGCCACCGGCGGGCGCTGGCAGCCATTGGCAAAGGCCTGCAACGGCAGAATATTGTCGTTCACGACTTCACGCAGAAAGCGCAGCGAGAAGATTTCATAAGCCATGCCCACGTCAGTAAATACGTAGCCATAGGTGAGGAATAAAAAGCGACGCGCGAACTCCACACACTGCCATTTGTAGCCCATATATTCGTTGCCGATATAGCTGCGAAACGAGGCGTCTTCAGGGTAGTTGTTGCGGTCTAAGCTGCTGTAGTTAGATGAATAAATGGCCACGCCGCCCGGCGCGTAGCCCAGTAAGGTGCCAAACGGGGCGTCGGTACTGCTTGTTGCTGTGCTCATGAGCCTGCCTTAAAAAATACCGCCTGCGCAGAGGTTGCGTAAATCGCTCTTGTCGTGTGCGCGGCTTAACCCGATAACGGTGCGGTTATGATAGCACCGCTGTTGCAACAGGGAGGTGGCTTGTACGGTGAAAAGATGCGTTGTGAAGCTGGCAATCTGGCGTGCCATTTTTGGCTGGCGCGGTAAACTACGGTGCAGATACGTTCCAGTAAAGGATAACCATGACCCTTTTAGCACAAGGCTACCGGCTGCGTGCGGCCACAGCGGCAGATTTTGCGCAACTTAACCACATTGAACAGGCGGCCGCGCGTATTTTCCCGCCCGGTTTTCTGCCTGCCGGGGTACTCACCGACAAACTGCCCTTCGGGGTGCTGGAGCAGGCCCGCCAGCAAAACGGGCTGTGGGTGATACAACACACTGACGGTACACCGGTAGGCTATGTGGTGCTGGAGTGCATCGGCGCACTAACACTGCTCGCACAAATCGATGTGCACCCGGCACATGGCCGCAAAGGGCTGGGCGCAGCGCTGGTTAACCATGCGCTCGCGCAGGCACAGGCGCGTGGCGTGAGCGAAGTCTGGCTCACCACGTTTTCGAACGTGCCGTGGAACGCGCCGTTTTATCAAAAGCTGGGATTTTGCCTGGTGGATGAGGACTCTGCGCCCGAGGCCATACGGGACATTCTGCGCAAAGAGCGCGCCTGCGGGCTGGAACACCGCGTGGTGATGCAGTACAGGTTTAAGGTTGAGCCGTAAAAAATATTCAGGCAGAGTGAAACAGGGCCAGGCGTCATAGTGAGCACGCCTGCTAACCCCCCTTATTATTAATAACGGTTACAAGCATTTCCCCGTCAATAACAGAAAGGCCAAAAACCGCAAAGGACTGTTGAAAGCATACTTAAGGAAAAGCCCGTGCTTAAAAAATATTTTCCCCAAAAAATCACTTATCAAAATATTAAAGATCATATTTTTAGCAGGCAGTTTTGTATTCAGGCCATCGCTGTCGCGCTGACGATTGGCTATATATTGTATCTTCCCTGGTCTGCGAGCATTGCACATAACACGGTGCTGTTTAACACCATCCCCGAACTGACCGTATCCCTGCTATTTTCCAGCATTATCGCCGTGATTTTTACACTGCTTTATTATTACAAAGCCCGCCCGGATACCTCGGTGAAAAATATCTTCGGTGCGCTGTTTTGTTTCTTTTTCTTGCCCTTCACGCTCACCCTAAACTGGGCCAGCAGCTATGTGTATTTATTCCCCGAGAAAACCCTGAGCTATGTGACCGATTACGATGTGACCTTTCCGGGACCGTATTCCCCCGGACGCTCTGGCCGCTGCGAGGCCGGGCTGCTCATCAAAGAAAAGCATACCTCACGTTGGCTTAACCTCTGCTCATCGCAAAAAGCACTACGACCCGGTGAGCATAAAAAACAGGGAATGGACGGCGTGTTTGTTACCGTGAAAGTAAACCGGGTCGGTGCCTGGCTCGGCCACTATGAATTTACCTGGAAATAGCCCCTTTCTTTTTCTCCTGACTTAACGTCAGCCCTACATCCCCACCTGGGTGAACCGCCAGCAACGTCTCCCGGTCAAAGCCGCTCTCGCTCATCAGGCACGCACAGGCGGCATCAAAAATCGCCAGCACCAGCACAATCGAAGTGGTTGCCAGCATATTGAGCGGATCGATTTCACGCTGAACGCCGGTTGGCACCACCAGACTTGCGGCCCGGGCAATGGCCGACTGCGGGTTTTCGGTGACGCTAATTATCTCCACGCCTTTTGCTGCAAGCGTGGGCAGAAGCCGCGTCAGCTCGTCGGAATTACCGCCGCGAGAGATCATGATGATGAGGTCATCTGCGCGCAGGAAACCCAGGTCGCCGTGGGCGGCGTCGGTCGCGTTCAGGTAAATGGCCGGGCGCTCCACGCAGGCGAGCATATGCGCCACTTTGCGCGCCGCCACGCCGGAAGTGCCAACGCCGGTGACGGCTATTTTGCCGCGACAGCCCGCAAGCTTTACCAGAAGCGCATTCCACAGCCCTTCATCCAGGCGCTGGCTCAACTGAGCCAGCTCCTCGCTGTACACGCGCCACGCCTGCCCGGCCTGCTGCCAGGCACTCATCAGTTCTCCTCCTGCATCAGCGCGCGGTACTTCATGTGGTCCAGATACATTTCATGGAACACCTTATATTTACGGTCGTAATAGCGCTTGATGCTGTTGGTTTGCGGCGTCACGGTTTTACCAATGCGGCTCATGGCGGCCATTGCCTCCGCCAGCGACTCATATACCCCCGCCGCCACGGTCCCCATCATGGCGCTGCCGAGCAGCATGGCCTCGCTCTCTTCCGGCAGCAGCATGGCGCAGCCGGTAGCGTTAGCGTGCTCCTGCACAAAGATTGGGTTTTTGGTGCCGCCGCCGCTCGCCATAATGGTATCTATGCTGTAGCCGCTCTGGTTCATGGTCTCAATAATGTGGCGCGTGCCGAGCGCAATAGCCTGCACGGTGGCGAGATAATGCAGCGCCATGTCTTCTGGCGTGCGCGAGAGCTTAAGCCCGGTGATGCCGCCGGTGAGCGTCGGGTTGGCGCGCGGCGAGCGGTTACCGTGGAAGTACGGCAGGATGTGAATGTCTTTGGTGAGAAACGCAATATTCTCCGGCTCGCCCGCCATTTTACGCAGTAGCGCATTAAGCACTTCATAGATGGTCTGGCCGCTGGCCTTACCCTGCGCCAGTAGCGTCTCATAGCACGGGTGCGACTGAATCACGTGGTCAATCAGCGCGCCCGTTGCCGACTGCCCGCCCTCGTTGAGCCAGTAGCCTGGCAGTATGGCGCTGTAGTACGGCCCCCAGACGCCGCTGATAAAGCGCGGCTTTGGCGACATCGCCATGTGGCCCGTAGAGGTGCCGCCAATGAGCGCCACGCGACGGTCAAAGTTCGCCACTTCACCGGAAACGCCGGTTGCGCCGAGGCTACCGAGCGTCCCCGCGTGGGCATCGATAATCGACACGCTTACCGCCACGCCCGGAATCAGCCCCAGCTCGCTGGCGGCGCGCTGGGTCAGACCACGGCCTAACGGCTCGCCCATCATTTTGACGTAGCGACCAATTTTTGCGGCGTCATGCTCCAGTAAATCTTCCAGCCCAATCTCGCGGAAATAGCTCTTATCCCAGCTGTCTTCATGACCCATATAAGTCCATTTACACACCGTCGAGCACAGCGAGCGGGTATCGTCCGCCGTGGCACGCCAGGTAAGAAAGTCCGGCAGGTCAAAGAAGTAACCGGCGTTAGCCCAGGTGTTAGGCATGTGCTGCTTAAGCCACAACAGCTTTGGCGTCTGCATTTCCGGTGAGATAATGCCGCCGACGTATTCCAGCACCCGGTGGTGCGTGGCGTTGATACGCTCGGCCTGGCTGATGGCTCGGTGGTCCATCCACACCACAATATTTTGCTCGCTGCGCCCGGAGGGGCTGACGGTGAGCGGCTTGCCGTCTTTATCCAGCACCACCAGTGAACAGGTGGCATCAAAGCCAATGCCTTTGACCTGAATCGGGTTAATTTCTGCCTGGTTAACGGCATCGCGCACGGCATTACACACCGACTGCCAGATGTTGTCAGAAGATTGCTCAACAAAATCGCTCTTCGGGCGGTACATCTCTATGGCCCGTGACGCCTGGCCGACCATGCGCCCGGTGAGATCGAAAACCCCTGCGCGTGCGCTGCCTGTTCCTACATCCACACCAATAAAATAGCTCGCCATAATTTTCTCCCGAACTCAGGCTTTTCGATTCTGTAGCGCGATAAACAGGATCAGCACGCCGCCCCACAGGGCCATAGTCAGATAGCTGCTGATCCCCAGCAAGTTGAAGCCGCTTTCCAGCATTTGCAGCACGATGAGCGCCAGCACCAGACCAAGCACGCGGCCAAAGCCGCCGTCCGGGTTAATGCCACCCAGCACCGAGGCCAGAATGGTCACCAGCAGATACGATTCGCCGTAACCGGCCTTCGCGGAGTTGAATTTCGCCATCATCAGAATGGCCGCCCCCCAGCCCAGTACAGCGGAGATAACGTAAACCGAAATCTGCACGCGCGCGGTGTTCACGCCGCTAGAGCGCGTGGCCTGCTCGTTAGAGCCCATCAGGTACAGGCTGCGGCCAAGCGTAGTGTGCTCCAGCAATACCCACAGCAGGAAGGCCACCACAATAAACAGCAGTAGCGCCACCGGGATGCCCACAATGGAGGCGTTGCCGAGGTACTGAATCGCTGTAGGGAAGCCGGAAATGACCGCACCGTCAGACAGCAGAATGTTAAGGCCGTTGATGAGCGTCATGGTGCCGAGGGTCGCCAGAATCGGCGACACGCCCACCCAGGCCACCAGCGCACCGTTGAGTACGCCAATCGCCACCGCCACACCCAGGCCCGCCAGCAGCGCCACGGCGGTCATGGTTGGGTTGTCCGGGTATGCCACAATCACCGCCGCCATCACCAGCGAGCAGGCGTTAGCTCCGGCAATCACCGACAGGTTGATACCGCCGGTCAGCATGGTGACACCCATACCGAGCGCCAGCATGCCAAGAATGGGCAACTGCGACCCCATAGACTGGAAGTTCGCCACGCTGAAAAAGCGCTGGCCGAGGGTGAGCGAGAAAATCACCGCTACCGCGACAATAATGATGCACTGCAGGCGGATAATCGCATCGCCGGGCAGCAGTCGTGTTAAGGATTTCATCTTATAACTCCCTGGCCAGTTTGCGTTTTTCGTTCCACGCGGTGGCGCTGATGCTCACTAAAATAATCGCGCCGCTGAATACCGTGTGCCAGTAGGAAGACACCCCCAGCAGCGTCAGGCCGTTTTGCAAAAACGCCAGCAACAGCACACCGAGCAGCGTGCCGGTGAGCGTGCCGCGCCCGCCGCTCATGCTGGTGCCACCCAGCACCACCGCCGCCAGCACCGTCAGCTCAAAACCGAGCAGTGAGTTGGGGGCTACCGACTGGGTGATTTGCGCCTGCACCACCGCCGCAATGCCCGCCAGAATCCCCATGTAACCGTAGACGTAGAAGTGCAGGCGCAGCAGGTTCAGCCCCAGGCGTGAAGCCGCGTCGCGGTTGCCGCCCATCGCGTAAATCTGGCGGCCTAAACGCGTGCGGTTCATCAGAACAGCGGTGAAGATAATGGTGCCACCCAGGCACAACAGCGGCAGCGTCAGGCCGTAGTCGTAGCCGTCGGCGGCGGTAAAGGAGAAGGCGTTAATGCCCTCCATAAACCAGTCCGGGAAGCCGTACAGCCAGGTGCCTTTGGTGAAGTACACCAGCAGGCCGTAATAGACGTTAAGGGTGGCAATAGTGATGATGATGGCCGGCACGCGCAGCCAGTAAACCAGAAAGCCGTTCACCAGCCCGAGCAGCAGGCCTACCACCACCGCCAGCCCCAGCGCCACGGCAAAGTTGCCACCGTGGGCAATCACCCAGCTTGCCATCACGTACTGGGCAATGGCGGTCATGGCCGGGAACGAGATATCAATGCCACCGGCAATCAGCACCACAAACAGCCCGCAGGCGAGGATGCCGAGAATGGCGTAGCTGGTCGCTACGTCAGTGATATTGCCAAACGTCATAAACTCGTCGGTACGGATTGTCAGACCAATGGCCAGCAGCACGACCAGCGCACCGAGCCAGAATTCATGAAGCCCCACCAGGCGGGACAGGCGTGAGTTATTCATTTACCACCTCGGCAATCTCTTGTTCGGTGCAGTTGTGCGGCGCGAACTCGGCCACCAGCTCACCGCGGCGCATCACCAGCACGCGGTGACTGTTGTAATACGCTTCGGGAATTTCATCGCAGATCATCAGTACCGCCATGCCCTGCCCGGCAAGCGCGCGGGCAATCTGGTAGATGCCCTCTTTGTTGGCGATATCAACACCCACGGTAGGCGAGTCCAGAATCAGGATGCGTGGATGAGTCGCCACCCATTTCGCAATGGCGATGCGCTGGGCGTTACCACCGGAGAGGGTTTTTACGGGCAAGGCGCTGTCGGAGACCTTGATATTCAGCTCGCGGATAAGGTCTGCGACGAGCTGTTGGGCTTTGCTGTGGTTGAGCAGGCCTGCACGGGTGCGCAGTTTGTCGAAGACGGTGACAATGGTGTTGTCATAAATCGACTGCTCCATAATCAGCCCCTGGGTGAGGCGGTCTTCGGAAACGTAGCCAATGCCGTGGCGAATGGCGTCGTGGTTATTCTTAAGCCTGACCGGGCGGCCATCAAGCACCAGGTCGCCGCTTTCAGGTCGCGTCATGCCAAACAGGCTCATGCACAGCTCGGTACGCCCGGCTCCCAGCAAGCCGACAATAGAGACAATTTCACCGCCGTACAGCGACAGGTTCACGTTGTGATACTTACCCGGGCGGCTTAAGTTGCGCAGCTCCAGCAGCGGCGCCTGTTTTGTGCGCTCCACTTTCGGTAATGGGCTGAAGTGAAAGCGCTGGCCGGTCATGAGGTAGGCCAGCTCGTGGCTGTCCAGTTCGCTCGCAGGCCAGGTGCCGAGCAGCTTGCCGTCGCGCATCACGCTGATGCGGTCGGCCACGTCCATGACCTCTTCCAGACGGTGGCTGACAAACACAATGCAAATCCCGGCGGCCTTCAGCTCCCTGACCACACGCAGCAGGCCGCTTACTTCCTGGTGGGTTAACGAGGCGGTGGGTTCATCCATAATCACCAGCCGGGCATCGGCGGCAATGGCGCGGCAAATGGCCACCAGCTGGCGATCGGCAATGGAGAGTTTCTCCACTTTTTTGTCCGGGTCGAGCGTAATCCCAATACGCTGCATCGCCGCCAGCGCCTGTTCGCGCATGGCACGACGGTGCACCCACATATCGCCGCCCGGCAGATAGCGGTGAATGGCGATGTTTTCCGCCACGGTGAAGTTAGGGAACAGGGACAGGTCCTGGTAGATCACCTGAATGCCGTAGTGGGCCGAGAGCTGCGGCGTAAGGTGATGGAACAGTTTACCGTCCAGTTCAATGCTGGCGCCTTTTTCCGGGTGATAGACGCCGGAAATCACCTTAATGATGGTGCTTTTGCCGCAGCCGTTCTGCCCTGCAAGGCAGTGCACTTCCCCCTGGTTGAGCGTCAGGCTGACCTTATCAAGCGCCAGTACGCCGGGAAATTGCTTGCTGATATTTTCCAGAGTGATGAATGCGGTGGTGTCTGTCATGGACAATACCCCTGCCAGCGCTCACAGGGAACGCGGTAATTAAAATCCTGGTGGAGGAGCCGGCCCGAAGGCCGGCGATTTCTGGTGTTGGCAAAAAGCCTTAAAAACCTAAGGACTGTGCGTTGTCTTTGGTCACTTCAAGAATCTTGTTAAAGCGGATCACTTTGTTCTGCATATCAACGTCGGCTTTGCCGAGACCGTCGATCTCAAGCTCTGGCGTTACCTCTTTGCCCTGGAGCAGCTGCTCTGCGACCGTGACCAGCGCGTAGCCTGCGTCTTTCGGGTCCCACAGCAGCGCTTTTTTGATGTCGCCACGCATCAGGTACGGAGCCGCCTGTGCTGGCATGGCGATGCCAACCACACTGATTTTGTCTTTCGCGCGTTTCTTCTGTACTGCCTGGCCTGCACCAATCGGCCCCAGTGAACCAAAACCAATCACGCCCTTCATGTCCGGGTAGGTTTTCATCAGATCCAGCGTGGTGGCGTAAGATTTATCGATGCTTTCCGCCACCGGCAGGCGTGAGGTGACTTCGAACATCTCCGGGTATTTTTCTTTCTGGTATTTCACCGCGTAGTCTGCCCACGCGTTATGCAGCGGCACCGTGAGCGAGCCGACGTAAATGGCGTAGCCGCCCTTGCCGCCCATATCTTTTGCCAGCTCATCAACGTTGGCCTGGGCGTATTTTTCGCTGTCGATGGTTTCGATATCCCACTGGCCGATTTGCTGGTCCGGCGACTCATGGGTAAGCACCACAATGCCCTTGTCACGCGCTTTTTTCAGCACCGGTTCCAGCACTTTGGCATCATTTGGCACCACGATAATGGCGTTAACGTTTTTGGCGATGAGATCCTCAATCACCTTCACCTGCTGCGCCGGATCGGGCGTAGACGGACCCGTCTGGTATGCGTTGACGTTCAACTTTTTGGCAGCGTCGTTCACGCCGGTTTCCATACGGTTGAACCACGGAATCCCGGTCACTTTGGCGACCAGAGCAATTTCATGTTGCGCAGCGATGGACGTGCCGGAAAACATGCACGCTGTCATCAGAGAAGCACTCAGTAACGCGAGTTTCAGTTTCATAGTTATACCTTGTAGGTGGACAGAGGCGGTCACGAACGAAGGTTATCGGGAAATGGAAGCGAAAAAGAACAGCGGATGAAAGAAATGTGACGGATGTTTATTATTGTTATTTTCAATGCATTATTTGGTTAAATTTTGGTTAAATTCAACACCATATTGCGAGTTACCCCTGCCTGATTATGTTAAAAAACGCCAAATCAAGATCTTTTAATTAACAAATAAGAAACAAAATCAGCATTTCCTTAGTTCATCGCGGCCATCCCAGGCAGTTCAGAAAGCAAGTTTTCGCCAAAATCGAGAGCTGAATCGATACGGGACTTTGTTCCTCACAGCGCCTTTTTACTGAGATGACTCACCAGCAGGATTTACCGCCCTTCGCTCGCCATGAAAACGACGATACCCTCTGCTGTTATCACGCCAGCGCCCCGGCCCGGCATGTGTTCCGCCGCTACGTTAGCCAGATAAATTTCGGCTGTGGGATCCCATTTGCTATCAGTTATTTTCCCGTCCTGAATACGTTACGCAGAATATATTATGCCGCAATGTGCCGCATTGAAGCGTCATAATTTAATAACGTATAATTGCTGATGGTAAATAATACTTTTTTTAAATAACCAGTGCAGATGGCACATAAAACAGAACATTGAAAAGCATAAAGAAAATCCTATTTTTAAAACAAAAAATATATTTATTTCAAAAGATTGAAAGCTCAAGCCTCATAATTGAAACATTTTTCGATAATAATATAAATACGTCATTTCGCTATCAGCTTTAATTAACACCAGTCTTGCCCGGGGCTATACCCATGAGGCAAAGATGATTTCCGAAAATTTATTACCTTATTCATCGCACAGATTTGTGCGTTTTATCAGCGCCGGCAAATAACCCTGGCGGTTATCAAAACGGCGAGCCTTTTCCGATTGCAACTAACAGAAATGGAGATAGCGTAATGACAACCACCCGCGCCTGGTCCGGTAACGTGGATTCCACCACATCTGAAGGGATTAAAACCGGCATCATGCTAAAAAAAGGCGAGCGGATTACCCTGGAAGCCACTGGCTGGATCAAGGTTGGTAAAGAAGACACGGCCTGGGCGGCCCCTCAGGGCTTGCCGGGACGGACCGGTGGCAAATCTACCCTGCGCGCCAGAATTGGCGATGGCAAACAGGACTACGATATTGTCAACAAAGCCGCTGGCTGGGAGGCTCCGGCTGACGGCGAGCTTATCCTGTTTGTGGCCGACAGCCATTACGCTGATAACAGCGGCAGCTTTGAAGCCCGGGTTTACAGGCATGAACAAGATAAGCACTGCTGCTGCGATAAAGACAGCGGCAACAGTGAAAGCACCGCACCAGGCAACCCGGAGCAAACACCGCCAAAAGAGGAAATAGACCCACAGAACCCACCGCCGGTTCCGGAAACGACGTTACCTGAAAGCGACGAATTGTACGCAATCGTGCTGCAGGACAATTATCTGTGGAAAGGCAACCGGGACGATAACGGTGATATTTACTCGCACGACATCAAAACCGGCGCACTGAAAAAGAAAGTCGTGGACAGCGCCCAGCGACCAGGACAGAGCAACGCGATTACCCGCGACGGCTATCACTATATGGCAGTGGACACCTCCACGGTCTATCGTGGCAAGCCCGGCGAGACATTTGAACTGATATCGTCTATATCCGGCGGCGAATACCTGGACGGTTTTGCATTTCGAAAAGACGACACCGGCTTTATGTTCCGCGGCCTCTACAACACCATTTCGTGGTTTGAACACAATCCAAACACCACAAATCTCACACTAAACAAGCTAACCGTCGTACCTGGCCCCGGCGAAACCCGTATTGCGTTTGGCAAACAGGAAGATCAGTGGATAACAGATATTGTGTTCGATGGTAATGACAGGGCCTGGCTGATTGGCTTTTACGGCGATCTGTGGGTGGTGGATGACACCCGTTCCACATCCCAGTGGCAAACGCGCTACCTGTGGCGCTTCCCGCAGCTCACTTTCGCGCCTGGCTACACCCGCTACATCGGCATCGCGTTTGACGCGGCGGGAAACCTGTTCCTGGCCGGTGGCCAGGTTGAGGGGAACGCCTTACCGTTTAGCGTCTTCTCGCGCGGCGCGGCCGCCTGTCGCCGCTTTATTGCCAGAACCACAGTGCAGGCACCGGGCAATGTTGAGGTCATTTACGATGGTGGCCCGCAGTCCGGATCGTATGGCGACCTGTCGTCGCAGGCTTTCCCGAAAGTTACTATCTAGCCTGAACGGGGGCGAAAGCCCCTTTTATGTGCAGTACTGCCAGTGGCGATGATAACAAGCCTATTATCGTGAGGCTGGTGCATAAGACTGTGTTACAACATCCGTATATAGCAAGAAGCTGGAGCCACCCTCTTTTTTTGCATACCCAGGCAGGTCAGATTAAATAATTATGGGTGTTGACCACATTACATAGTAGATATCCCCTGTTAGCGTTGAGTGTGATAATAAAACAACAGCCTGCTAAACGCGGGCGGAACGCAAAATACACGGTATAACTCATGTATTAAAATCAGGTATAGTTGCCCCATTGCTGTTTACCAAAACCATTTCTCAATGAATCTTAATCGTTTTTGCTATTTTCTTATGGGTCTGGCGGCTCTGGGCAGCGTCTTTACCGCTACCCCTGTCATGACAGGATTGCTGCTGACTAACCTGTTGACGCTACTGGTTTATGGAATGGATAAAATGGCGGCCCGCAACGCCTGGCAAAGAGTCCCGGAGACCACGTTACTCATATTTGGGGTTATCGGTGGGTGGCCCGGCGCGATCCTCGGCCAGCAACTCTTTCGCCATAAAACACGCAAGCAGCCTTTCAGAACTTATTTCGTCATAAGCGTAGCACTCAATATTATTATTCTGATGGCGATATATTTTCTGTATTATCAATATACTTATCCGTGACAGGCTTAATAAACAGCTCGCACGTCACGTTTATAATCCATTCGGTAACGATATAATCCGGTAAATTAACCCGCCATCGGATAATGTCATGAAGAATAACGCTCTGGGATTATTTATTATTGTCTGCCTCGTCTGGTTTTTTGCTAAGGATGATAAGACATCCAGAGAGACGACGACGGAGCAAAACGCCTCATATTCATCCTCGCCAGCCTATGCCAAAACTGATGAAGCGGCCACTGAGAGTAATGAACCGCCAGAGGTGAGATATGTTAATGCAGGTACATTAAAAGTACGCGCCGCACCTGATGGGCAATTTCTGAAAACCTTGTCAGGCGGGACGCCAGTGAACGTGTATGAGCAAAAAAATAACTGGAGCAGAATAAGCCCTGCCAGTGAAAACGAACGCTGGGTTTCATCGAATTATCTGTGTGAATCCGCAGGTTGTTATGTAAAAAAAACTACGCCAGCCTCGTCTTCCGCGTCCCAAAAGCTACGCTCAGCGCCGCCCCCCTCACCTGCACGGCGTCATTCCGGTACACAATATAGCTCATCGTGCCCCTGTTCCTCAGGAAACGTCTGCATAGGGCCACGTGGAGGGCGCTACTGTATTACTTCAGGGGGAAATAAACGCTACGGTGTTTAACAAAGGCGCGGTGGGCTTCGAAGAGTGACGCCGTAATATAACCGGATTCGCTGCCAGATAGTCTCAGCGCGAACTGAGGTGTTACAGACCCACTGGGCTGGTGCGTCCGTTAACACGAATACCGCTGCGCACGGCATAAATTTTGAGTCAAATCCTCACCCGGTAGTGTAACCTCGCCCGCTTCCCCAGGGCGTTTTCATTGAGTTTCTCCTGCCAGAGCCATCCACTTTTGCTTATCTGCCCCTGCCCGGCAGCCTGCGCGCTCCGTTGCTATACTCAGACTCTGCCTGAATTACCAGGCCTTACGGCGGTTCACGCCCTCAGCACTGGCCGACGCAACACAAGGAAACGTCATGCTCGCGTTGTGGAACACCCTGATTGTTTTGGTCACCGTAGGCGCAATGGAAATCATTGCCACGCTGGCGCATAAATATGTGATGCATGGCTGGGGTTGGGGCTGGCACGCCTCGCATCACGCGCCGTGCCACGGCTGGTTTGAGGTTAACGATCTGTATGCGGTAGTGTTTGCCGCGCTGGCGATTGCGCTGATTGCCGTGGGAACGTCCGGCCTGTGGCCACTGCAATGGATTGGCGCAGGTATGACGCTCTATGGCGCCCTCTATTTTATGGTGCACGACGGGCTGGTGCACCAGCGCTGGCCGTTTCGCTACGTACCTCGCCGGGGCTACCTTCGCCGCCTGTACCTGGCGCACCGGCTGCATCACGCCGTGCGCGGCAAGGCTGGCTGCGTCTCCTTTGGTTTTTTGTATGCTCCGGCGCCGGAGGAACTCCAGGCGACGCTGCGCAGCCGCAACCAGCGAAAGGCTACGGCTGACGCTGGCGGCGCGGACGCTGCCATAACTCAGGTGAGCGTGGCGGCAGATTCTCCACGCGAGAGCGAAGCGCCAGCCCCGCGCCCTTAACCAGCAGCCCCAGTTTTTCCAGGCGGCTGGTGCCCTGACGCTGCTCCCAGGCCGCTGGCCCTGCGGCTTTCACTTTAACGCCAATTTCCCGATAGACACCGTGCGCCGAGGCAATCGCCCAGGCAGAGCGCAGAGGTAAGTCGCGCAGCCCGGCCAGCGCGGACGCGTAATACGGCTCTGCCTGCTCCACCAGCCGCCGGGCGAGCCGGGCCAGACTTTCACGCCGCGTGGGGTCGAGGATATCGCGCGCCTGCATATCCTCTTGCGCCAGCCACTGTGCGGGCAGATAACAGCGTCCGACCTGCGCATCCTCCACGATATCGCGCGCGATGTTCGTCAACTGGAACGCCAGCCCTAAATCACAGGCCCGGTCCAGCACCGCCTCGTCGCGCACGCCCATCACCCGCGCCATCATCAGCCCGACCACGCCCGCGACGTGGTAGCAATAGCGTAATGTGTCTTCCAGGGTCTCATAGTGGGTGTCACGCACATCCATCGCGAACCCTTCCAGATGATCGAACGCCAGCTGCGGCGCAATGCTGTGGCGCGTCGCTACTTCCTGAAACGCGGCAAACGCAGGCTCGCTCATCTGCTCCCCGGCATACGCGCGCCGCGTGCAGTTGTGCAGCATCTCAAGGCGCTGTAGTGCGCTACCGCCGCTGAGTGAAGGATGATGAAAGCCCAGCACCTGGCCATCTGTCACGTCATCACAATAGCGGCACCAGGCGTAGAGCATCAGCGCGCTGCGCCGGGTGCGGGCATCAAACAACTTAGCGGCGGTGGCGAAACTCTTTGAACCTGCCGCCATCGTATCGGTGGCGTGCTCCATTAACGTGCTGCTCATCAGGACAGTGCCTCCAGCATTAACCCGGCAGTGGCTTTCGCCGAGCCGATAACGCCCGGAATACCCGCGCCGGGGTGCGTACCTGCGCCAACGAGATAGAGATTGGGGATATGGCTGTCGCGGTTGTGCGGGCGAAACCAGGCGCTCTGGCGCAGAATCGGCTCCAGTGAAAACGCCGAGCCGTGGTGCGCGCCAAGCTGATCGCGAAAATCAAACGGCGTGAACATGCGATGTGTCACCAGCTGCTCGCGCAGACCCGGCATGTAGTGCTGCTCCAGGTAGGCAAAAATGCGCTCGCGCAGGCGCGGCCCTTCTACCGTCCAGTCGAGTCTGGCGGTGCCCAGGTGCGGCACCGGCGCCAGCACGTAATAGCTGCCGCAGCCCGGCGGGGCAAGTGACGGGTCCGTCACACAAGGCGCATGCAGATACAGCGAGAAGTCTTCAGACAGCGTATCGCTGTGGAAAATCTCATCAATGAGCGCTTTGTAGCGCGGGCCAAAGCACACGGTGTGGTGGGCAAGCTGGCTGTGATGGTGGTTCAGGCCAAAATAGAGCACGAACAGCGAGTTGCTCATGCGCCTGCGCTTAAGGGAGGCGGCCTGCGACGCACCGCGCGGATGATGACCAAGCAGGGTTTCGTAGGTATGCACCACGTCCGCGTTGGACGCCACCGCCGTAGCGGTAATGCGCCGCCCGTCCTGCAACTGCACGGCGCTGATGTGTGCGCCCTCAACCTCAATGTTCGCGACCTGCGCGTTAAGCACCAGCTCACCGCCGAGATCCTCAAACAGCCTCACCAGCCCCTGCACCAGCGCGCCCGTTCCGCCGCGAGCGAACCACACGCCCCACTCCCGCTCCAGCGCGTGGATCAGCGTGTAGATTGACGAGGTGGCAAACGGATTACCGCCCACCAGCAGCGAATGAAAGGAAAATGCCTGGCGTAGCTGCTCGTTCTCAATAAACTTCGCCACCATACCGTAAACGCTGCGCCACGCCTGCAGGCGCGCCAGCTGCGGCCCGGCGCGCAGCATGTCGCGAAACGATAAAAACGGCACCGTGCCGAGTTTGAGGTAGCCTTCTTTAAACACGGCCTGCGAGTAAGCCAGAAAGCGCCGGTAGCCTTCGACATCGCGTGGGTTAAAGCGCGCAATCTGTTCCTCCAGCCGCGCCTGGGCGTTGTCATAATCAAACACCTCACCGGTTTCCCAGCACAGCCGGTAAAACGGCGTTACCGGTAATAGCTCCACATAATCTGCCATGCGCCTGCCCGCGAGGGTGAACAACTCTTCAATCGCGCTGGGGTCGGTAATGACCGTTGGCCCGGCATCAAAGGTAAAACCCTGGTCCTGGTAGACGTAGGCACGCCCACCGGGTTTATCGCGCTGCTCCAGCAGAAGTGTTTGCACACCTGCGGCCTGTAACCGAATAGCCAGCGCCAGACCGCCGAAGCCCGCGCCAATGACAATTGTTTTACTCATGATTCAGTGCTCGCAACCGGGGAGAGTGTTTGAGAATGGCCCGCATGGCTTCGAAGACCGGTACCGGCGGCTTACCGCTCAGTAACCGCGCCTTATCAGCAAACGTTAACTGGCCTGCGTAAAACCGCGTTATTAGCGCCGGGTTCAGCCGATAAAAACGCTGCATAACCTGCCAGCGCTGCTCTGGCGGGCCTGCCAGAAACAGCATGCGGTTAAGAATGCGTAAGAAGCGCTGGTGCCGCCACTGGCTCAGGGCGTAGTCACGGATAAGGCTGAACAGTGACTCGTGGCTCAACGCAGGCGCGCGGGCAATCCGCTCAGCCAGCGCCACCGCCTGCGGGAGCGAATAGCCCGTGGTGGCGTGAAACAGTCCGGCACGCAGGCCGCTGCACGACTGGCCCGCCTGCTCGCGCCAGAACGCCTGTGCATCGCCCGCAAGGGTGATTGGCAGACTGCCGCGCTCTTCACGCACCAGGCTTGCAAGCTGCCAGCCCTGCTGCTGTGCATACGCCTGAATGTGCTCGCGTGCCTGTGTGTGGTTAAGCACCTGCTGGTCAATGTAGTACGTGTCCTCAATCAACAGCTCGTGCGCGGACAGCGGCAGCGTGTAAACGAAGCGATAGCCGCCGCCCTGCGACACGGTGGCATCCATCAGTACCGGGCGGGTTAAACCGTGCGGCTCCCGCAACTGCCATTGCTGGCCGAGAAATGCCTGAAAACCTGACGTGAGATGACGGCCGGGGCGATAACCGCGCCCGTCAATCACTGCGCTGGCATACAGCGTTTGCCCGTCTGCGAGCGTAACCGAGCCAGGTGTGAGGCTTGCGACCGCGCTGCCTGTGCGCAGGTTATCGCCAAGTGCCGCACTTAGCGCCGCCGCAAAGTGCGTTGAGGTGATGCTGAAATACCCCCCTTCAAGGGTGCGTTGCAGCGCCGGGAAGCGCACGTCATAGCCTTGCCAGCGGTGGGCCACCAGCGGCGCAAGCCAGCGGTGCTGTTCGGGCGTGATATCGCCCTGGTGGAACGACCAGGTGTGGTTACCGCCAGGCGTTGCGCCCGCTTCCAGCAGCAGTACCCGCAGCTCAGGCCGCACCTGGCGTAGCCGCCAGGCAATCAGGCCGTTGGCAAGCCCGCCGCCGACCAGAATCAGATCCCAGGGCGAAGCACTCATGCTGCCCCCGCCAGCACCGGGCGTTTCGCCCCCAGTGCCTGCTCAACAATCAGTGCTGCACGACTGGCACCTCCCGCCTGTTGCAACTGCGGCTGTAACGCCGCCAGCCGCTGGCGATAGCCATCATCATGCAAAAGCGCGTCAAGATGGCCGGTAAGCGTTGCAACGCTCGCAAAGCGCGAAGCCCGGCGGCCCAGACCGTGATACACCACGCGGGCGGCCACACCCGGCTGGTCGAAGGCGAGCGGCATGGTGAGGATGGGTGTACCGCCTGCAATGGCATCCATCACCGTATTCAGCCCGCCGTGGGTGATAACCGCCTGCGCCTGGCGCAGCACGCAGGCCTGGTCAGCAAAGTCTGTGACCGTTGCGCCGGTGGCGGCGAGCGCACGAGCCTGCGCGGCATTAAGCCCGCCGCAGTGAGCAATCAACAGCCGGGCATGGAGACGGCGACAGGCCTTTGCCACGGCCCGAAACTGGCGATAACGATGGCCCTGTAGCGTACCGAATGAGGCAAACACCAACGGCTGCCCGATGTTTACATCAGCCATATCAGGCGCAAGAACGCCGGGACGCAGCGGCCCGACGGCATGGAAACAGGCAGGCAGCCTGCGCGGGAAATCAAAACCGGGCAGGGTCTGGCTGATTTGCGCCAGCGGCGACAGGCACTCGTGCAGCGCATGCCGCTCGCCCAGCCCAAATTTATGTGCCTGGCGGGCTATGACCTCGCCCTGGCTGCGCATCAGCCAGTCATACACTCTGGTGCTGGCGGCATAGAGTTTTTTGCTGCGCGCGTGGCTCGCGTAACGAAACGGCATGACCGGCAGCGGGATGGTCTCATCCCGGTTAACCGGCAGCGCGCAGGCGACCGACACGAACGGCAGGCCCAGCGCCTCGGCCACCAGAGCGCCCGCTGGCTCCATCTGGTCGACAATCAGTCCATCCACCGCCAGCGCCTCAAGCGCTGCGGGCAGCTCACGGCACAGCATGGCGGTGGTGCTGGCAAGGTCTACCACCAGCCGGAAAATACCCGGCCCGGACGGATGCGCCGTGAGCGTTAACGTGCGCGCCAGGCTGCCCGCCGGGTGGCTGTGTTCACCCACGGCATAAAACCCCACGCGCGGGTCGCGAAGCAGCGTCTGTGCCTCTGCCTGCTGCACAACGGTGATGCGATGGCCGCGCGCAATAAGCTCACCCGCCAGCGCCTCCAGCGCCCGCACGTGGCTGTAAAACGGCGGTGCGATAACCGCATAGTGGCTCACGCGATACGCACCAGCGTTGCCCGGCGCAGGTCGCTCAGGCTCTCACTGCCGGTACAAAAGCAGGCAACCCGCAGCTGCTCAATCACCACCTGGAAATGCGCAATGACTGCTTCGCCTGAGAGCGTGGCGCTTTTAAGCGCCCCCGCCGCTTGCCCGACCAGGCTTGCGCCCAGGCGCAGCGCTTTGGCTACATCAATACCATCGCTCACGCCGCCAGAGGCAATCAGCGGCACCTGCGGCAGTGCCTGATGCAGCGCACACAGGGACTCGGCGGTGGGAATGCCCCAGTCAGCAAACGCCATTGCCACAGCGCGCGCCTGTGGCGTGGCGGCGCGTTCACCTTCAACCGCCGCCCAGCTGGTGCCGCCTGCTCCGGCCACATCCAGCATTGCCACGCCCGCCTCAACGAGCTGGCGCGCCACGTTTACCGACAGCCCGGCACCGACCTCTTTGACCACCACCGGCACCGACAACGCCTTAACCGTACTGGCGATGGCCGCCAGCACGCCGCGCCAGTCTCTGTCGCCACCGTGCTGCAAGGCTTCCTGTAACGGGTTGAGGTGGATAATCAGCGCATCCGCGTCAATCATCTCAACCGCCCGGCGCGCATAGTCCTGCCCGCGTGGCCCGGCGATTTGTGCCGCACCAACGTTTGCCAGCAGCGGGATATCCGGCGCGAGCCGGCGCAGCTCACGCGTCAGGCCTGCGTTCTCACGGCTTTCGAGCGCCACACGCTGGGAGCCGACGCCCATTGCCAGCCCTAACGCCTGCGCGGCCTGCGCCAGGTGGCGGTTGATATCTTTTGCCCGGCTGGCCCCGCCGGTCATCGAGCTTATCAGGAGCGGTGCCTTGAGCGTTTTGCCAAACAGCGAGGATTGCAGGCTGATGTCATCAAGGTTGATTTCCGGTAGTGCGCAGTGTTCAAAGCGCCAGCGCGCAAACCCGGTTGCGCTGTTTTTGCAGGCGGATGCGCCGTTCAGGACGATATCCAGATGATCGTTTTTACGTTGAGTGAGCGTGGTCATTAACACTCCGGCAGGGGCTGCGCCCGGTTCTGCTCAAACTGCGCCATGTGTTTATCAAACCAGGCGTGCATAAAGCGGCGGGTGGAGATATCCCGATGACAGGCGCTGGCAAGGTGCTCATCGGCACTGCGCAGATGCTCGCGCAGGCGCTGGTGCACCGCCTCGGCCCCCAGCATCGACACCAGCGTGGATTTACCGCTGTCTTTATTGCAGTCTTTGCCGGTGCCGCTCAGGCCATCACTCAAATCGTCCATCAGCTGAAACGCCTGCCCCAGATCCCGGGCAAAGCAGCGCAGGCGCTGGCGCACCGACGCAGATGCGTTAGCGACAATCGCAGCCATTTGTAGCGAAGCATCAAACAGGCGGCTGGTTTTAAGCTCGTTGGTTAAGATAATGGCCTCGGCGCTACGCGCCTGCTGCCCCTCGTGCAGGTCGAGATACTGCCCCTGTACCAGCCCTTCAAGACCGACCGCGGCAGACAATTCCGCTACCGCCTGGGTTTTGCAGCGGTGCGACAGCGCAGGTGCGCCAGCCACCACGCCGAAGGCGCGACTTAACAGCGCCACCGCCGCCAGGATGGCGACATTCTCACCAAACTGGCAGTGGATAGTGGGACGCCCGCGCCGCTGTTGGGCGTTATCCATACACGGCATATCATCAAGCATCAACGAGGCGGCATGCACCATTTCAACCGCGCAGGCAAGATCGAGCAGGCCCGGTTGCTCAACGTTACACCCCAGATCGCGTGCGGCCAGCACCAGTAGCAGCGGGCGCACGCGCTTGCCCGCCGCCAGCGTGCCTTCCCGCATGGCGGCATATACGCTGTCCTGCTGCCCTTCTGGCAGCAGCTCATTGAGGCGGCGGTGCAGCGCGGCGCGCAGCACCTGCAATTCATCTTCATGGTTAATGGTCATGGTTGCGGCCTCTGGTTTCATCATGGCGATTACAGGAAGATGCTCAAAAAGCATGTGGGCGGCGAAGGGCAACCGCAGCGGTCGGTATGAGGTTGGTTTTTAACAAAAACATGGCGGCTCGTTTTTTTACTTTGCTGTATTTGCAAAGCGTAGCGCACGCCGCCAGATTTGCGCTTGCGTCAGGGGCTGAACGTCAATATTTACAAAAAATTAACACGCAGGCGGTGTTACTGGCCTGCGACCCGTAGCTGGCGCAGCAGCGCCAATACCTGTTTGACCTCATCTGCACTCAGTGCGCCGTCCCGGGCAAAGCGCACTTTGCCTTGTGCATCCAGCACCACCACCGCCGACCCGCCCGGCACCAGCTGCCAGGCGCGCCTGACCGCGCCCTGCTCATCCACAATGAACTGTGCCGACGGCGACGCCTGTTTGCTGCTCTCCAGGCTGCGGCGTACAAAGATAGCGCTGCCGGGGATGGCATCATCCGTATTCACGATGGTGGTGACCTGGAACGCCTGCGGTGGGAAGCGCGCGTTTTCGATAGCGCGGATGAGGGGGGCGTTACTCTCTTTGGCAGAGAGGCGACCGGCCATATGCAGCACCACCCGCACCTTGCCGCTAAGCTGGGCGCTGTTCCAGTTTTTATAAGCAGTCTTGCCCTGTTGCAGGATTAACTCGCCACGCTCTGCAACGCCGACTGGCGGGACGCGTTGGTTGATGACGAGGTTGTGGGCCGCAGTGAAGAACGGCGTGAGGGTGAGTGAGAGAAAAAGGAGGTGGCGTAGCTGCATGGGGGGCGGACTCCGGGTCAAGGGGGAGTGTTGAATGTAGGCGATGGGGCGGGGTTTGGGTTGGGGTGAAGTCTGAATCAGCCAGTAGAATGCTTGTCCGGTTGTTAATGCAGTAGTAATGACTTGCCCATAACCTCAAGGATTACGCCAGGCTAACTCTTTACGCCACATGCAGGCGTTAGCCATTTCAGGTTAACCGTTAAGCAGGGTGTACATTCTGAAAACGATAAAAAGCACTGAATAGTATTATTGCCCATCTCTTCTGGGGCGAAATGCGACCGCAGCAAGGCAATACATATAAAAATCAATTCAATGCTTTGAAGTTTCATTGCGATAAAACCTGTGTCTTATCACAGCCCTGCGCTGCAAACAGGTTGTAAAAACATTAATTTTCTATCAAGATCGAGAAATTCACCCAGTAACTGAATGGCCTAATGGCAACCTTCCAGACACTCTCTCACGCCATCACAAACATGAACATATGGCGCAAAGGCGATGCCCGGGCGCCCCATAAACCGTTGCTGCTGCTTTATGTGCTTTCGCAGTACCAACAGGGACATGGGCAGTTGTTTGATTACGCAAGAGAAATAGACGCCACGTTGCATTCGCTGCTGGAACGGTTTGGTCCCGCGCGGCGCGAATACCGCCCCGACATGCCCTTCTGGCGACTAAAGGGAGATGGTTTCTGGGCGTTTGAAAACGCCGACAATTTCCTGAAACAGGGCATTAAACAACTGTCACGCAGTGAGCTTATTAAGAACCGCGTGGCTGGCGGTTTTGATGGGGAGCATTTCAGGCTACTTCAGAAGCACCCTTCTTATATCAATAAACTCGCCCACCAGATCCTTAATGAACACTTTCCGGAAAGCGTGCAGGAAATTATTGCTGATGAAATGGGCTTTGATTTCACCGAACTGCGTAAAGCCCGCGACCCTAAATTCCGCCAGCTTGTTCTGCGCGCATATAACTACCAGTGCGCGATATGCGGCTTTAACCTGCGCCTTGATAACACACCGGTGGGGATTGAAGCCGCGCATATCAAATGGAAGCAATACGGCGGACCTTGTGAGGTGAATAACGGACTGGCGCTGTGCTCCCTGCACCATAAAGCGTTTGATATGGGGTCGATTGGGCTTGATGAAGAGATGCGGGTGCTAGTTTCTGAAGGGGTGAATGGAAATAGCATGGTAAAAATGTTGCTGCGGGATTATGCGGGGAAGAAATTGCTGGAGCCGGTGAATAAGGATTATTTGCCGGATGTGGGGTTTGTGAGGTGGCACAGGGAGCAGGTGTTTAGCGGTTAAAAGGCGTATTGCATATTTGTATAATACCGTAAAGGTGTAAGTATCCCAGCTTCAGTTCCATGCACTTTTTGAGTGTTCCGGTTTTTCAGCCATCAGCCGGTACTCTTCCGGCGTCAGGTTGTTCAGGGATTCATGAGGCCGCTCGTTGTTATATTCCATCAGCCAGCGCTCTGTAATTTCCCGTGCTTCATTCAGTGTTCTGAACAGGTAAAAATCCAGGATTTCTGTCCGGTATGTCCGGTTGAACCGTTCGATAAAAGCATTTTGTGTCGGCTTACCCGGCTTGATAAATTCGAGCTGCACACCATGTTCTTCGGCCCATTGTGCCAGCACTAGTGAGACCAGTTCTGGCCCGTTGTCCATCCGCATCTTCAACGGGTAGCCGCGATTTACCACGATCCTGTCCAGCACCCGAACGACTCGCTGAGCCGGGATATTAAGGTCAATTTCTATCGCCAGTGCTTCACGGTTAAAATCATCCACCACATTGAAGGTCCGGAAGCGTCTGCCGCAGATCAGCGCGTCGTGCATAAAATCGATGGACCAGCTCTGGTTTAACGCATGCGGCGTCGCCAGTGGTGCTGGATTACGCACTGGCAGTCGCTGTTTTCCCTTGCGACGAAAGTTCAGTTTCAGCAGGCAGTAAATCCGGTGAACGCGTTTATGGTTCCAGGTATTGCCCTGCCTGCGCAGCAGCTGGAACAGCTTCTTAAAACCGTAGCGCGGATAGCGTTCTGCCAGTTCAGTCAGCGCATGGATCACCGGTTCATCACGCCGGGTATCGGGCTGATAAAAATAGACCGTCCTGCTCAGCGATAACGTCCTGCAGGCCTGGCGTAAACTCATGGCAAATTGTGCCGTCAGATAGCTGACGAGTTCACGCTTTATCGCTGGTTTTAAAGCTTTTTTTCGATAACGTCTTTAAGTGCCCGGTTCTCAAGGCTCAGGTCGGCAAACATCTGTTGCAAACGTCGCTTCTCATCCTCAAGGTCTTTGATTTTTTTAATATCGGCCGCTTCCATCCCGCCATATTTCGCTTTCCAGTTGTAATAGCTAGCTTCAGAAATAGCGGCCTCACGGCACACATCCTTGACGGTACGTCCGGCTTCAACGGACTTCAGAACGGCGATGATCTGGTGTTCAGTGAATCGGGCTTTACGCATAGCGATCTCCTCAGGGAACATAATCAGTATGTCGGAAGATCTCTAAAAGTGAATGGGCCGTTTTACCGGGATGCTTACACACAGACTTCCGTTTTCGTGTCATAGCCCATCACTCGTAGAGCCTTGTTCACCGTGTTCTCACTCATGGGTTTACGCGGATCGTGATCTCCTACGAAGATCAGGTCACGGTTCCCATTCATGCTTTTGATCTTTTCCAAAATAGCCAGAGCCTGCCGCGACAAAGGAACAAGATGTGGAGTCCGCATCTTTGAACCACGCTGAGAATGTTTAACGCCTTTCAGCGGTTCACGCTCTCCCGGAATCGTCCACATAGCCGTTTCAAAATCCACTTCTGACCAGCGAGCAAAACGCAGCTCGCTTGAACGGATGAAAACCAACAAAGTGAGTTCAGCCGCCAGTCGTGTTAACGGCCTGCCAGAATAGTGATCAATGCGGTGAAGTAATTCAGGAATACGGTTAAGTTCTAGAGCAGCACGGTGCTGTCTTTTTGCCGTAGCAACCGCACCGGCAATCTCTTGCGCGGGGTTGTAGTCGATTAATCCGCTCTGCACAGCAAAGCGCATAATCGCAGTAGTACGCTGCTGTAAACGGGCGGCGACCTCAAGACGCCCGGATGACTCCACCGCTTTGATGGGTACAAGCAAATCCCGTGTCTTCAACTCAGCAATGTTCCGCTTACCTATAGCAGCGAAGAGATTATCTTCCAGGCTTTTCAATACACGAGCACTATGCGATGCAGACCACTTTTGATTACTGGCATGCCAGTCTCTGGCAACCACTTCAAACGTTATCGCCTCTTGTTCCTGCTCTACTTTAACTGCTTTCTTGTTCTCAGTGGGATCGACACCATTAGCTAACAGCTTACGGGCTTCATCCCGCCGTGCCCTGGCATCCGCCAGCGAGACTTCGGGATATTTTCCCAACGCCAGCATCTTTTCTTTACCGCCAAAGCGATAACGAAGTCGCCAGTATTTAGAACCGTTAGGGTGAACCAGCAATACCATGCCGTCACCGTCAGTCAGCTTATAGGCTTTTGCTTCAGGCTTAGCCGAACGAACCTTCACATCACTCAGAGCCA
>CBIFVZ010000051.1:0-29378 GCA_966185765.1 uncultured Enterobacteriaceae bacterium
GATGTACTTCCTGATCGCGCTGTGGGGCCATAAGGCATCCGACGGTAAAACGCGCATCACGGCGGCTACCAAGTTCTTCATTTACACCCAGGCAAGCGGTCTGGTCATGCTGATTGCCATTCTGGCGCTGGTGTTCGTCCACCACAGTGCGACCGGCGTGTGGACCTTCAGCTATGAGCAACTACTGAAAACCCCGATGTCTGGCGGTGTGGAATATCTGCTGATGCTCGGCTTCTTCATCGCTTTTGCGGTGAAAATGCCGGTGGTGCCGCTGCACGGCTGGCTGCCGGATGCGCACTCTCAGGCGCCGACCGCGGGTTCTGTTGACCTCGCAGGTATTCTGCTTAAGACCGCAGCCTACGGCCTGTTGCGCTTCTCGTTGCCGCTGTTCCCGAACGCGTCTGCGGAGTTTGCGCCGATTGCGATGTGGCTGGGCGTTGTCGGTATTTTCTACGGCGCGTGGATGGCGTTCTCTCAGACCGATATCAAACGTCTTATCGCGTACACGTCTGTTTCCCACATGGGCTTTGTACTGATTGCTATCTACACCGGCAGCCAGCTTGCTTACCAGGGCGCGGTCATTCAGATGATTGCACATGGTTTGTCAGCAGCGGGTCTGTTTATCCTGTGTGGGCAGCTCTACGAGCGTCTGCATACGCGCGATATGACACAGATGGGCGGTCTGTGGGGCAAAATCAAATGGCTGCCAGCCATGTCGATGTTCTTCGCGGTAGCGACGCTGGGTATGCCGGGTACCGGTAACTTCGTGGGCGAATTCATGATTCTGTTCGGCAGCTATAAAGTAGTGCCGCTTATCACGATTATCTCTACCTTTGGTCTGGTGTTTGCCTCCATCTACTCGCTGGCGATGCTGCACCGTGCCTGGTTCGGTCAGGCGAAAAGCGAAGCGGCGAAGCAGGATATTGAAGGCATGACGCTGCGTGAACTGTTCATCATTCTGCTGCTGGTGGCACTGTTGGTGCTGCTGGGCTTCTATCCGCAGCCGATTCTGGACACCTCACACGCTGCAATGAGCAATATTCAGCAGTGGTTCACCAGTTCAATTTCAACTACAAGGCCGTAATTCGCTCATGACTTTAACTGCTCAACATCTGATAGCGCTACTGCCGCTGTTGATCGTCGGATTGACAGTCGTGGTAGTGATGCTCTCTATAGCGTGGCGCCGTAATCACTTCCTGAACGCGACGCTGTCGGTTATCGGTCTGAATGCCGCGCTACTGTCGCTCTGGTTTGTCGGCCAGGCGGGAGCGATGGATGTCACGCCTCTGCTGCGTGTCGATGGCTTCGCGATGTTTTACACAGGCCTGGTGCTGCTGGCGAGCCTTGCAACCTGTACGTTCGCCTATCCGTGGCTGGAGGGCTACACCGACAACCAGGAAGAGTTCTATCTGCTGGTGCTGATTGCCTCCCTGGGTGGCATTCTACTGGCAAATGCAAACCACCTGGCGGCACTGTTCCTCGGTATTGAACTGATTTCGCTGCCGCTGTTTGGTCTGGTGGGTTATGCGTTCCGCCAGAAGCGCTCGCTGGAAGCCAGTATCAAGTACACCATTCTGTCCGCTGCCGCGTCATCATTCCTGTTGTTTGGTATGGCGCTGATATACGCGCAGTCTGGCGACCTGTCGTTTGGTGCTCTGGGTAATAGCCTCTCAGACGGTATGCTGCATGAGCCGCTGTTGCTGGCGGGGCTGGGCCTGATGATTGTAGGCCTTGGCTTTAAGCTTTCACTGGTGCCGTTCCACCTGTGGACACCGGATGTGTATCAGGGGGCGCCTGCACCGGTTTCGACTTTCCTTGCCACCGCAAGCAAGATTGCTATTTTTGCCGTTGTGATGCGTCTGTTCCTCTACGCGCCAATGGGTGAAAGCGAAGCCGTGCGCGTGGTGTTGGGCGTGATTGCCTTTGCGTCTATCATCTTCGGTAACCTGATGGCGTTAAGCCAGTCCAACATCAAACGTCTGCTCGGTTTCTCCTCTATCTCCCATCTGGGCTACCTGTTAGTCGCACTGATTGCGCTGCAAAGTGGTCAGATGTCGATGGAAACCGTGGGCGTGTATCTGGCCGGCTATCTGTTCAGCAGCCTGGGCGCATTTGGTGTGGTCAGTCTGATGTCCAGCCCATATCGTGGTCCTGATGCTGATTCCCTGTTCTCCTATCGCGGCCTGTTCTGGCACCGTCCGGTGCTGGCGGCAGTGATGACAGTGATGATGCTGTCACTGGCAGGTATCCCGATGACGCTCGGCTTCATTGGTAAGTTCTACGTGCTGGCGGTAGGCGTTGAGGCGCATCTGTGGTGGCTGACCGCCGCCGTTGTGATTGGCTCAGCGATTGGTCTCTACTATTACCTGCGTGTGGCAGTAAGCCTGTATCTGAGTGCGCCGCAGCAGCTTAACCGCGATGCACCGCACGACTGGGCATTCAGCGCAGGGGGTATTGTGGTGCTGATTTCTGCACTGGTGGTGCTGGCGCTCGGCGTGTGGCCACAGCCGCTGATTAGCCTGGTTCAGCTGGCTCAGCCGCTGATGTAATCAAGAATATGCTGATGATAAAAAGGCCCTGCTTATGCAGGGCTTTTTTGTCATGAAAAGCTCATGAAGATATGCAGTGTCACGGACTATGAGCGTGAAAGAGTGCTGGAGAGGTCGCATGTGCAAGTACGGCATATCAATTATGAAAATGATTTTGAGTACCAGGGAAGATAAAATTTGACGAAGTTACATGAGATGAATAATAAATATGGTAGTGAGGGCTGTCAGCACGATAATCATTTTCTTTCTTATGCGCATCTGAATGCCTATTTTCTTAACGTAATTAAAGTCAATAGTTATTTTTCATGCCGTGATTTTCATGTTTTTAAGTTAGGGATGACTTATCAGGAAAGTACTGTATTACCACGCTTGCCAAAGTTAACTGTATTTAATCAGAGTTATATTGAATGGTATCGTCCGATGCCTCACGACTTGCCAGTGTTAACGGCATTTTTTTCTGTACTGCTGGTGTCTTTTATTCTTATGCTTACATTGATAATGCCAGAAATATATAAGACATGGGAGGATGTTTTTTTTCCTCTGCTGGTGATGGGGTTTCTGGCATTCTTCCCTCTTGTATGGCTTATCAGGTATTCATTTTTTACACCACATGCTTTGCCGGTAAGGTTAAACCGCGAGCAACAAAAGGTGTATTTTTATCGTCGCCAGGTCAGGGTGAATCCCTACGCCCGTTGGCCTGTAGATATCATCGTAATGGACTGGAGCAATGTTCGGGCTTGTGAAATCAGGGTAAAATCCTCCAGAGCTATTATTTACCATGCACTACACTGCCTGTGTATCAATAAAAAATATTCCGTAATAGTCGATCATGCGCCGTTATTCGGGGTGAAAAAATCGCTCGGTTGGAAAAGTAGCCGTTATCTGGAGTCTTTATGGGTAGGATGTCAGTATTATATGAATGGCAACGTCGTTCCTGGTATTGATAAAAGCAATGCTGTGGGCATTCTGGGTAATATACGACGAGTGAAATGGCCGAAGGAGTCAGACAGCATGTCGTTCAATTAATGAAATGACGCATGAATGTTTTGTGAACAGAAATAGCGTGTTGTCGATATTTCTGTTCATACTTTACTGTGTGAGAAAATTCCGCTTGTAATAAACATCATTATGCAGAATTAAGCAACGGCGTATCAATCCGGTGGCTGCCATTTGATGCAAAAAAATCACATCTCATATGTGGCAAAATCTTCCGCCAGTTCCGTATTTGCAAATACCGCCTGGCATTCCGCCAGTAACGCCGCAGCACCCTGTTCATCGTAGCGGGAACTCAGATGGGTGATAATCAAGCGCTTCACACCCGCCTCGCGGGCAAGCGTTGCCGTCTGCTGTGACGTGGAGTGCCCACGCGAATTTGCTTTCTCAGCCATTGCGGCCTCAAGCGTAGTCTCATGCACCAGCACGTCTGAGTTCTGAGCCAGCAGTAAAGCTGCAGGCGTCGGGGCGGTATCGCCAAAAATCGCCAGCGTTTTACCGGGCGTAGCTGGGCCGAGGTAATCACGTCCGTCAACAAGACGGCCATCTTCAAGCGTCACTGTTTCGCCATTTTTCAGGCGTTGAAACAGTGGGCCGGGTTTGATGCCCGCTTCAATTAAGCGTGCGGCGTCGAGTGCGCCGGGAATGTCATGTTGCTCAATACGAAAACCGTAGCATTCCACCGGGTGTAACAGTGGCCCGGCATGGACGCGAAATTGACCATTGTCAAAGAGCAAACCCGCTTCAATCTCAATAATCTCCAGCGGATAAGTCGTCCAGGAGCCGCTCAGGCGTAGTGCGGTGTCAACGAACTCGCGTAGTCCCTTAGGACCATAGAGCGTTAACGGTACTTCGCTACCTGCCATTGAGCGGCTACATAACAGCCCCGGCAGGCCAAATATATGGTCGCCATGTAAATGCGTGATAAAAACCTTTTCAATCTTCCCTGGATTGAAGGGAGTTGCCAGCATCTGGTGTTGAGTGGCTTCGCCGCAATCAAACAGCCACAGGCCGCCACTCACCAGGCCAGGATTGAGCACCAGCGCGCTCACATTACGGCTGCGGGTGGGAACCCCTGCCGAGGTGCCCAGAAAACTTAGCGTTATCGCCATTTATCATTCCCTGTTGTAAAACAAAGCATCAGTATAACCGCCTTACATTATAAAAAAGGAGCAATCATGATTCAGTGGCAAGACTTGCACCATTCACAGCTTACCGTCGCGCAACTCTACGCCTTATTGCAGTTACGCGTGGCGGTATTTGTGGTCGAGCAAAACTGTGTTTATCAGGATATCGACGGTGAAGATCTGGTGGGCGAGAATCGTCATCTTCTGGCCTGGCGCAATGGTGAGCTGATTGCTTGTGCGAGAATTCTGAAACAGCCGGAGGAGCCAGTGGTGATTGGTCGGGTGATTGTGGCACCGCAGGCGCGTGGCGAAAAACTGGGTAATCGGTTAATGGAACAGGCGCTAAAATCCTGCGTAACGCACTGGCCGGGCAGCGAAATTTATCTTGGCGCACAGGCGCATCTACAGGCATTTTACGAGCAGTTTGGTTTTGTCGCCGTCAGTGACATTTATGAGGAAGACGGTATCCCGCATGTAGGTATGGCGCGCCGTTAACGGTTACGCAAAAAACAATGTTTTTGTCTATAGTCAGATAACTGTATCCATATCAACAGGGAGAAGCACTATGGGGTTCAATAACACATACCGTTCCAGTCTGGATGATGATTTAACGCTGTTAAGTGAAACGCTGGATGAGGTGTTGCAGGCATCCGGCGACCCGGCTGACCAGAAATACGTTGAGCTTAAAGCGCGTGCCGAACAGGCATTGCATGACGTAAAAGAACGTGTCAGTCATGCGTCAGATACCTATTATTACCGCACGAAAAAAGCGGTCTATCAGGCTGATGACTTTGTTCATGACAAGCCGTGGCAGGGGGTAGGTATTGGGGCCGCCGTAGGCCTGGTACTGGGGCTTTTGCTGGCACGCCGTTGAGTTACCGCCCGTACTTTTCTGAGTCCGGGCATCCCTTACTCGCAGGTGGAATTTTTTTTGCCTTCTGAACCACGTATACTGCGTGGTTTTTCAGGGAAGGTGAGGTTATCGTGAGTTCTCTTGCCGATGTGCTGACGCAGTTTCAGCTGGCGCTGACGGGCGCGTTTTCCACCGAACCCGGACTACAACAAATTACCCAGTCATTTTCACTGAATGACGGTAGCGATGCGCTGGCATGGCTTGCCGGGCAGCATTTATGGCCACAATTTTACTGGCAGCAACGTAATGGTGATGAAGAGCTGGCGGCGCTGGGTGCCTGTATCACCTTTCATGATATGTCTGCCGCACAGACGTTTCTGAGCGCACATCATGATAAGCAGGCGCTTGCTCTGTGCGGACTTAATGCGTTTGATCCTGCACACGGCCAGCTGTTTCTGCCACGTTTGCTGTGGCAGCGTAGCGCTACTCACGCGCAGCTTACCCTTAATCTCTACAGTGCCACTTCGCTGTGCGACGATGTTCATGCAGCACGTGCATTCCTTTCTCAGCTTTCAGCGGCGCGTACGCCGCAGCCGCTTAAGCTCACCTGTACCGATGAACGCCACCTGCCCGAGCGTACACAGTGGGACGCGCTGATTGATGAAGCCACTGGCGCTATCGCCGCTGGGCAGTTCGACAAAGTGGTCCTGGCCAGAGCAAGCGATCTGTATTTTACTACCGCACCTGACGCAGCTTCACTGATGGCTGCAAGCCGCCGGGTCAACAGCGGCTGCTACCATTTTTTTATGGCCTTTGATGCCAGGCGTGCGTTTCTCGGTTCTACGCCAGAGCGTCTGTGGCGACGCATCGGCGATGAATTGCGTACCGAAGCACTGGCAGGTACGGTTGCCGCGAGTCCTGACGATCGCTGCGCGCGCGAGCTGGGCGACTGGCTGATGCAGGACGATAAAAATCAGCGTGAAAATATGCTGGTGGTGGAAGACATATGCCAGCGACTACAGGGCGTAAGTGGGGCGCTGGACGTACTGCCACCACAGGTGGTGCGGCTGCGCAAGGTGCAGCATCTGCGCCGCTGTATCTGGACCACCCTGAGAGCGGGTAATGATGATTTATTGTGCCTGCAACGGCTACAGCCCACGGCGGCTGTTGCCGGGCTACCGCGTGACGCCGCGCGGCATTTTATTACCCAGTACGAGCCATTCGAGCGTGAGTGGTACGCCGGTTCGGCAGGCTGGCTTAGCGCCGTACGCAGCGAGTTTTGCGTAACGTTACGCTGTGCGCAGGTAGAAGGGCGACGGGTACGGCTTTATGCAGGCGCGGGCATTGTTGCTGGCTCGCAGGCTGCACTGGAATGGCAGGAAGTCGACAACAAGGCCGCCGGGCTACGTTCGTTGTTCTTCGCGAACGCAAACTGAGCAACGCGCAGACGATTCATATCAAAATAACGCGCGACGCAGGCTATATAATATTCAGGCAAAATTGATACCGGACAACAACATGTCGACAAGTTCATTTAACCGCCGCTGGGCAGCGGTCATTCTGGAAGCGCTGACCCGCCACGGCGTGCGTCATATCTGCATTGCCCCAGGTTCCCGCTCAACCCCGTTAACGCTTGCTGCGGCAGAGAATGCCAGTTTTATCTGTCATACGCATTTTGATGAGCGCGGCCTGGGCCATCTGGCGCTGGGGCTGGCGAAGTCCGGTAAAGCGCCAGTAGCCGTTATTGTCACATCCGGTACTGCGGTGGCGAATCTCTATCCGGCCATTATTGAAGCCGGACTGACCGGAGAGCGTCTGGTGGTATTAACGGCCGACCGTCCACCGGAACTGATTGACTGCGGGGCGAATCAGGCCATTCGCCAGCAGGGTATTTTTGCCTCTCATCCTTCCGAAACGCTGTCTTTGCCGCGCCCGACGCCGGATATTCCCGCACGCTGGCTGGTTTCTACGCTCGACAGCGCGATGGGCCATCTCTCCAGCGGGGCGCTGCACGTTAACTGTCCTTTTGCCGAACCGTTATACGGTGAATTAGATGATGGCGGTCTCAGTTGGCAGCAGTCGCTGGGCGACTGGTGGCAGGACGGCAAGCCGTGGTTGCGTGAACCGCATCAGGCGGTCGCGGTGAAGCAGGCCGACTGGCCTGCGTGGCGACGTAAACGCGGCGTGGTTATCGCCGGGCGTTTGAGCGTGCGCGAAGGCGAGCAGGTTGCTGCCTGGGCGCAGCAGCTGGGTTGGCCGCTCATTGGTGATGTCCTGTCACAGACGGGCCAGCCGCTGCCCTGCGCCGATTTGTGGCTTGGCAATGCGCGTGCGGTCAGCGAACTGAACGAGGCTGATATTGTGATTCAGTTTGGCGCCAGCCTCACCGGCAAGCGCCTGCTACAGTGGCAGGCGACGTGTCAGCCGCAGGAATACTGGATTGTTGATAGCCTTAACGGGCGTCTTGATCCTGCGCATCACCGGGGGCGCAGGCTGGTCGCTGATATCGGCGAATGGCTGCAGGCGCATCCTGCTGAGAAGCGTGCGCCGTGGGCGCAGGAGGTAGTCCAACTGTCAGCGCAGGCGCAGGCGAAAGCAGAGGCGATGACGACTGAATTTGGCGAAGCGCAACTGGCCCGTCGCCTGCCTCAGCTTTTGCCCGAACAAGGGCAACTCTTTCTCGGTAACAGCCTTGTTGTACGTCTGGTGGATGCGCTTGCGCGTTTGCCGCAGGGTTATCCGGTGTGGAGTAACCGTGGTGCCAGCGGTATCGACGGTTTAATTTCCACCGCCGCAGGCGTACAGCGCGCCAAAACACGGCCAACGCTTGCTGTTGTAGGGGATCTGTCAGCGCTTTACGATCTCAACAGCCTCGCGCTGTTGCGCCAGGCACCTGCGCCGTTTGTGCTGCTGGTCGTCAACAACAACGGCGGGCAAATCTTTTCGCTGCTGCCGACGCCGGTTAACGAGCGCGAGCGATTCTACTGTATGCCGCAAAACGTCAGCTTTGAGCACGGTGCGGCAATGTTTGGTTTGAGCTACCATGCGCCCGCCAGCTGGCAGGCGTTACAGGATGTGATGACCAGCGCGTGGCAGCGCCCTGGCGCTACCCTTATTGAACTTAAAGTGGAAGACACCGCAGGCACTCGCACGTTGCAACGGCTACTGGCGCAGGTAAGCCACCTGTGATTTTGCATGCCAGAGCACGCGTTGTACCGGGTAGGCCGTGGCTGGTCTGGTTACACGGTTTTCTCGGCTGTGAGCGCGAGTGGCAGCCGTTTGCTAACGACTTCGCCGACTGGTCGCAGCTTTGGGTTGACTTACCTGGCCACGGCGGTTCGGCGCACATAGCCGTACGCGATTTTGCCGAAGTGAGCGAGCGTCTGTGCGCAACGCTTGCTCATTACGAGGTTGAGCGTTACTGGCTGGTGGGGTATTCGCTTGGCGGGCGGGTCGCCATGTATCACGCCTGCCGGGGCCGTGCGGCTGGGCTGCTGGGGTTAGTAGTGGAAGGCGCCAACCCCGGCCTTGCCTGTAAAGCCGAACGCGAGCAGCGTGCGCTGAGCGACAGCCATTGGGTACAACGTTTGCTCAACGAGCCGCTGACGGCGGTGCTGGACGACTGGTATCGTCAGCCGGTATTCAGTCATTTGAGCGATGCTCAGCGCAGTGCGCTCATTTTGCTTCGCTCGCGCAACCATCCCGCGTGTCTGGCGGCAATGCTTGAGGCGACCTCGCTGGCGCGACAGCCCGATCTGGCCGCCGCGTTACGCGTGCTCAAGGTTCCTTTTCGTTATTTATGTGGCGAGTGCGATGTGAAATTCCGCGCGCTGGCCCAGGTGCGTGCACTGCCGCTGCGGGTTATTCCTGGCGCAGGGCATAACGCACATCGTGAAAACCCCGGCGCGTTTCGTGACGCGCTACGTCAAATACTCACTCAGGCCGATGAGGACTAATCATGATCTATCCCGATGAACAAAAGCTGTATGCGCCGGTGGAATGGCAAGACTGCTCTGAAGGCTTTACCGATATTCGCTATCAAAAATCCGCTGACGGCATCGCAAAAATTACCATCAACCGCCCACAGGTCCGCAACGCGTTTCGCCCATTGACTGTCAAAGAGATGATTCAGGCGCTGGCCGATGCCCGCTATGACGACAACATTGGCGTTATCATTCTCACTGGTGAAGGTGATAAAGCGTTCTGCGCGGGCGGCGACCAGAAAATCCGCGGCGACTACGGCGGTTATCGTGATGACAGCGGCGTTCACCACCTTAATGTTCTGGACTTCCAGCGTCAGATTCGTACCTGCCCGAAGCCAGTTGTGGCAATGGTGGCTGGTTACTCCATCGGCGGCGGTCACGTGCTGCACATGATGTGCGACCTGACTATTGCGGCGGATAACGCCATCTTCGGCCAGACCGGTCCGAAAGTCGGGTCGTTTGATGGCGGCTGGGGCGCCTCTTATATGGCGCGCATTGTTGGCCAGAAGAAAGCGCGTGAAATCTGGTTCCTGTGCCGTCAGTACGACGCGAAACAGGCGCTGGATATGGGCCTGGTGAATACCGTTGTGCCACTGGCCGAACTCGAAAAAGAAACCGTACGCTGGTGTCGTGAAATGCTGGAAAACAGCCCGATGGCGCTGCGCTGCCTGAAGGCGGCGCTTAATGCTGACTGCGACGGCCAGGCTGGCCTGCAGGAGCTTGCGGGTAACGCCACCATGCTGTTCTACATGACCGAAGAAGGGCAGGAAGGGCGCAACGCGTTTAATGAGAAGCGCGCGCCGGACTTCAGCAAATACAAACGGAACCCATAATGCGCCAGGCGCAAATCTGGCGTTATCAGTTGCCAATGGATGCTGGCGTGGTGCTGCGTGAACGGCGCCTGAAAACGCGCGACGGATTGCTGGTGCGTCTTGTGGACTGTAATCACGAAGGCTGGGGTGAGATAGCCCCGCTGCCGGGTTTTAGCAGCGAAACGCTTGAAGAGGCACAGGTACACACCCAGGCCTGGGTTGAGGCGTGGCTGGGTGGTGACAATCCCGAATGGCCACCGGTTCCATCGGCGGCGTTTGGTTTAAGCTGTGCGCTGGCCGAGTTGACGCAGACGTTACCTGCTGCGGCTGACTATCGCGCCGCACCGCTGTGCACTGGCGACCCGGATGAGGTGCTGCCAATGCTTGAAGCGATGCCGGGTGAAAAAGTCGCCAAAATCAAGGTTGGCCTTTATGAAGCAGTGCGCGACGGCATGGTGGCAAATCTACTGCTGGAAGCAATACCGGATCTGAAGTTGCGTCTGGATGCCAACCGAGGCTGGACACCGGTTAAAGCCCAGCAGTTTGCAAAATACGTAGCGCCTGAGCATCGTACCCGCATCGCGTTTATTGAGGAGCCGTGCAAAACTCGCGAGCAGTCGCGTGAGTTTGCCGCTTCTACCGGCATTGCGATTGCCTGGGACGAAAGCCTGCGCGAGCCGGATTTTGTGTTTGCCGCAGAGCCAGGACTGGCCGCGGTGGTGATTAAACCGACGCTGACCGGTTGCCTGGGCAAGGTACGTGAACAGATAGAGCAGGCTCATGCGTTGGGGCTGGAAGTGGTTATTAGCTCATCGCTGGAGTCGAGTCTGGGTCTGACGCAACTGGCGCGCATTGCGGCCTGGCTGACGCCGGGAAGCCTTCCGGGGCTGGATACGTTGTCGCTGATGCAGGCACAACTGGTGCGCACCTGGCCTGGCAGCGAGTTGCCGTGTCTGTGTACCGGCGCACTGGAGCGGCTGCTGTGATGTTCACCGACTGGCCGTGGCGCCACTGGCGTTGTGTGCGTGGCGATGCCGTTGCGCTACGGCTGGAGCAAGTGTCATTAAGCTGGCGTGAGCTGTGTGAACAGATTGATGTGCTGGCAAAGGGCTTTGCACAGCAGGGAGTGAGTGAAGGTGATGGCGTGGCGCTGTGTGCGGCCAACGGGCCGCGTACGTTGTTGGCCTGGCTTGCCCTGCTCCAGTGCGGTGCGCGCATTTTGCCGCTCAATCCAAAACTGCCGGTGGCACAGCTCAATGCCTTATTGCCGGGACTGACGCTGCGCTATGGTCTGGTGCTGGACGAGGTCGCAATGCTGCCTGGTGTGCTGGCTCTGCAATGGCCTGTTGCGCCAGGGCATTACGCGACGGATGTGGCGGGTAACAGTCAGCGTGTTGACACGGGGGCTGAACGTACGGCAGGCAGAGAAGAGGCCCCCGTGGAGGCTATCACTGTCTCAGCACCCATATCACCTTCGCACGATGCGACACCTTCAACGCCGCCGGGAACCACAAAGCCAACAGGCCTCTTCAGATTCACTGCTGAGTCAACCGTAACGCCTTCGTTAGTTTCATCAGCATCACTTTCCTGCGCTGCCATAACACCTTCAGCACATTCTGCCGCTACGCCAGGGGAGAATGCGCGTGATGTTGCCGTACAGTGGGACCCGTCACGTTTTGTCTCAATGACGCTTACCTCCGGCTCCAGTGGTATACCTAAGGCAGCCGTACATACCGCAACCGCGCATCTTGCCAGCGCACAAGGTCTGCTGGCACTGATGCCGTTTGGCGCGCAGGATAACTGGTTACTGTCACTGCCGCTGTTTCATGTCTCCGGCCAGGGAATTTTCTGGCGCTGGCTACTGGCGGGGGCGTGCCTGACGGTGCGTGATCTGCATCCATTACATACCGCGCTTGAAGGCTGTACCCATGCGTCACTGGTGCCAACCCAGTTGTGGCGGCTACTCACGCAAGCGCAGATGCCACAGAAACTAAACAGTGTGTTGCTCGGCGGGGCGGCTATCCCGGTGGCGTTAACGCAGCAGGCCCAGGCGCGTGATATTCGCTGCTGGTGCGGCTACGGGCTGACCGAGCTTGCCTCAACGGTGTGTGCAAAGCGCGCAGATGGCCTGGCAGACGTGGGGCAAGCGCTGGCAGGACGTGAGGTGCGTATTCAGAATGATGAAATCCAGATCCGGGCGGCGAGCCTTGCCAGCGGCTACTGGCGTGATGGTGCGCTACTGCCGCTAACGGATAGCGATGGCTGGTTCCACACGCGCGACAGGGGCGTAATAGCAAACGGCAGGCTGACGGTACTGGGGCGGCTGGATAACCTCTTTTTTAGCGGTGGGGAAGGCATTCAGCCAGAAGACGTAGAAAGGGTCATTAATGCCCATCCACAGGTCAGTCAGTGCTTTGTCGTACCGATGGCCGATGCCGAATTTGGGCATCGCCCGGTGGCTGTCGTGGAGTGCGATGACACGCTTTCTCCTGAAAAGCTGGCTGATTGGGTGGCCGACAAGCTGGTGCGTTTCCAGCAACCGGTACGCTGGCTACGCCTGCCGCAGGTGCTGAAAAACGGCGGTATTAAGATTTCCCGTCGCGAAGTACAGCGTTGGGTGGACAGTGAAACCAAACGCTAATGAGGTACTCCGCCAGTGGTTATGCGTGTTAAATGCGCCATCCGTATTTTAATGGCAGATTGCCGTTTGTGCTGGCACAGTGAGCTGATGTGCCAGTGCAGGTTGTTATGCTATAGCTCATATCCGCCAGAGGCCAGTTCCTCTCTTATCCATTGAACAAATAGCTTCACTTTGCGGCTGCGTTCATTGATATGTGGCATAACAAGATGATGGGCATTGATCGGATAGGCATAACGATCCTGAAAAACAGGTTTGAGTTCACCACGTTCCAGCAATTCGCCTGCCAATAGTGAGCTTTCCAGAATTAACCCTAATCCCATTTTTCCAGCTTCAAAACTCATATAAGAACGGTCAAAGCTGAGATGATATTCGGGGCGAGCAGTGGTGATTTTGTGAAAAGAAAGCCAGCGCTCCCAGCTTGCCAGCGTAACAGAAGAGTGCACAAGATTATGGTTGGCGATATCTTCTGGCCCGGTAACAGGGTGCTGGAGCAAATAATCAGGTGAGGCCATCACGCTCAGGCGCTCATTTTTTATCGTCAGCGTTTTATAACCGTCCCATTGCGGGATGCCGTGACGAATATCGATATCAATATTATCGCGTGAAAACTGCAGGTTTTCGTAAGAGCAGGTGAGATTAATCAAAATATTGGGATGTCTTTGTCTGAATTTTCCAAGTCGGCGAATTAACCACAGCACACCGAAAGAGGGTGAGGAGTGAATGCGTAGTATATCACTATGGGGTTCATTGATTATTTTATCGGAGACCCGACCAATCACATTTAATGCACCTGATATTTGATGTAAATAATCTTCCCCAAGCGCGTTCAGACTCACACCTTTCCCACTACGAATAAATAATTTCCGCCCCAGGAATGCCTCCAGTGTTGAAATCTGATGGCTGACTGCCGAAGGCGTCACATTCAGGTTGACCGCTGCGGTGTTGATACTGCCTGCGTTGGCGACTTCGATGAATGCTTGCAGATTTTTTAATGAGGGTAACGGGAGCTTCTGTTGCGCCGGATTATGCATTTTTTTACCTGCTGATGAGGGCTTAGCGCTTCAATGTAAAGTGCCTCACGCGGTAGGTTTATTGTAAAGACATAAAATCGCGAAGGAGATCACATAAAAGTATGTGATACACCCGGGAGTTAATAATATTGACGCGAGTCACATTTTAAAGGGGGGGAATGTTTAATTAAATTTCTTTCAATACGAAATGAGTTTTTTTGAATTCAAAAGTGCGGGCCTGGCGTTATAGTAAATGTGAGTTTAATAGCTGCCAGTGGAAGGCTATATAAAATAGTTGTTCATACAAAGAGGTGTAATAATGTCACGTATAGAACACACGTTACCCTGTGCTAATATTAATAAAACCAATTACCGCTTTGTTGTGTTATTACTGATTTTTATTGTTTATGCGCTGAATTATGCCGACAGAACAAATATCGGTGCTGTTCTACCTTTTATTATTGATGAGTTCAGGATCAGTAATTTTGAGGCCGGTACTATCGCGAGTATGTTTTTCCTGGGCTATGCGCTCAGTCAGATCCCCGCAGGCTTTTTAATTGCAAAAAAAGGCACTCGTGGCCTGGTGGCGTTATCGGTTTTTGGTTTTTCTGCCTTTACATGGCTTATGGGTACAGCGTCTTCGGTACTGGGGTTAAAATGTATTCGTCTGGGACTGGGCTTAACAGAAGGCCCCTGTCCGGTAGGACTGGCTTCGACGATTAATAACTGGTTTCCGGCAAAAGAGAAAGCGACTGCAACTGGCGTGTATATCGCCTCAACCATGTTTGCCCCTATTCTGGTGCCACCGCTCGCCGTATGGATTGCTGTGACATGGGGCTGGCGCTGGGTCTTTTTCTCATTTGCACTTCCGGGCGTCGTTATCGCTATTGCCTGGTATCTTCTGGTGAAGTCTCGCCCGGCTGAAAGCAAATATGTATCGAAGCAAGAACTGGATTATATCAATGACGAGCAGGCACAGCGGCAGGGCGATGGTGTACGCCAGAATATTGTAATGGATAAAAAATTCGCTGTTCTTGATAAATTTATTCGTGTGCGAGCGCTTACGCCAATAAATAGCGTAAAAGGACTCTTTACTTCAAAGAATATACTTGGTGACTGCCTGGCATATTTTATGATGGTCAGTGTGCTTTATGGATTATTAACCTGGATCCCGCTTTACCTTGTGAAGGAAAAAGGTTTTGATTTTATGAGCATGGGGCTTGTGGCCAGTATGCCATGTATTGGTGGATTTGTTGGGGCAATCTCAGGTGGCTATATTTCTGATAAGCTGCTGGGGCGTCGCCGTAAGCCTACCATGATTTTTACCGCCATCAGTACGGTAATTATGTGGTTATCATGTTAAACATTCCACAAAACACAACGGTGGTGTGTCTGGGACTGTTTTTTGTTGGTTTTTGTCTGAATATTGGCTGGCCTGCATTTACTGCATATGGGATGGCCGCATCGGATTCAAACACTTATCCCATTACTGCTTCAGTGATTAATACGGGCGGCAACCTTGGGGGTTTTGTCTCACCTATGCTGGCCGGTTTTTTACTGGATTACACGGGAAGTTTTAATACCGTCTTCACCTATTTTGGCATCTGTGCCGCCATCGGGCTTGCAGTTATTTTACTCATTGATGAGCCGCGTTAAATAAATTTCCCTATTTACAATCTGAATAGTATCTCGCTGGAGTTTATTATGTTACTGAAAGATAAAGTTGCCATTATTACGGGTGCGGCCTCCCCGCGCGGTTTAGGCTTCGCAACGGCTAAATTGTTTGCCGGGCAGGGCGCAACAGTGGTGTTAATCGACCTTGATGCCGAGGCCAGTAAAAAAGCAGCAGCGATGTTGGGTGAACAACACCTTGGCGTCGCGGCAAACGTTGCAGACGAACAGCAAGTCAGTGCCGCTCTGGAACAGGTACTGGCGAAATATGGTCGTGTGGACATTCTGGTCAATAACGCAGGTATTACCCAGCCAATTAAGCTTATGGATATTAAGCGCGAAAACTATGATGCGGTGCTCGACGTCAGCCTGCGTGGCACGCTGTTAATGTCGCAGGCGGTTATTCCCACCATGCGCGCGCAAAAATCCGGCAGCATAGTCTGTATCTCTTCCGTTTCTGCCCAACGTGGTGGCGGTATTTTTGGTGGCCCCCACTACAGCGCCGCGAAAGCGGGCGTACTGGGGCTGGCAAAAGCGATGGCGCGTGAACTGGGGCCGGATAACGTGCGCGTTAACTGCATCACCCCAGGTCTTATCCAGACTGATATCACTGCGGGCAAACTCAGCGATGAAATGAAGGCCGGGATCGTGGCTGGTATTCCGTTAAATCGCCTCGGCGAAGCCTCTGATATCGCCAACGCCGCGTTATTCCTCGGCAGCGACTTGTCTGCCTATTCCACTGGCATCACGCTCGACGTGAACGGCGGAATGTTAATTCACTAATCGGGGAGTCATCATGTCGCAAACGGATATTCAAAAAGTTGCCGCAGCAGCATGGCGAATTCGTCGCTATGCCTTGCGTATGGGCGAAGTCCAGGGACAGGGCTATATCGGTCAGGCATTGGGTTATGCGGATGTACTGGCAACCGCCTTCGCTCACATTATGAATTACCGCGCTAATGAACCGCAGTGGGAAGCACGTGACCGCTTCCTGCTTTCCCACGGGCATTACGCGATTGCTTATTACGCCGCACTGATTGAGGCGGGCATCATTCCCGAAGATGAACTGGAAACCTACGGTTTTGACGACAGTCGTTTGCCGATGTCCGGTATGGCGACCTATACGCCTGGTATGGAAATTTCCGGTGGTTCACTTGGGCAGGGGCTGAGTATAGCGGTTGGCATGGCGCTGGGCGTGAAGCAAAAGGGCGGTCGCGCGCTGGTGATTAACTCTATGTCTGATGGCGAGCTGGACGAAGGTTCAGTCTGGGAAGCGGCAATGTCGGCCGCGCATTACGGGCTGTCCGGGCTAATAAATATTGTTGATATTAACAAGCAGCAGGCCGATGGCGATTCGCGCAAAATCCTCGGTTTTGAACCGCTTGAAGAGAAGTGGGCGTCGTTTGGTTGGTTTGTCCAGCGGGTTAACGGTAACGATGTGGCTGCGGTTGTCGAGGCGTTCGAAAAAGCGCGAGATTATCCGCAGCAAAAACCGCGCGTTATTTTATGCGACACGCTGATGGGTAAGGGCGTGCCGTTCCTTGAAACCCGCGATAAGAACCATTTTATTCGCGTTGACGCCGATGAATGGCAAAAAGCCATTGCAGTGTTGGATGCTAACAAACCGCAAGGAGTGAGATCATGAGCCAGAGCACGCAGAACAAACCGCGCCTGACGACGTCCGCGATGATTGCCTCTATCGCGGAGGAAGGCCAGGAAACTCGTGCAGCACCGTTTGGACACGCGCTGGTGCAGCTTGCGAATTCACGCCCGGACATCGTAGGTATGACGGCGGATTTGTCTAAATATACCGATCTGCATATTTTCGCCCAGGCGCACCCTGAGCGTTTTTTCCAGATGGGAATGGCAGAGCAATTGCTGATGGGTGCGGCTGGCGGTATGGCTAAGGAGGGTTTTACGCCGTTTGTCACAACTTATGCTGTGTTCGCCACGCGTCGCGCCTATGATTTTATTCACCAGGTGATTGCTGAAGAGAACCTGAACGTGAAAATCTGCGCTGCGCTGCCGGGGCTTACGACGGGCTATGGACCCAGCCACCAGGCGACGGAAGATATTGCGATTATGCGCGGTATTCCGGGTATGACGATTATTGATCCCTGTGACGCCATTGAAATTGAGCAGGCAGTACCGGCGATAGCTGAACATAAGGGACCGGTCTATATGCGCCTGCTGCGCGGTAAGGTGCCGGTGGTGCTTGAGAAGTACGATTATCAGTTTGAACCAGGCAAGGCACGTCTGCTGGAAGACGGGCGGGATGTGCTTATTATCTCCTCTGGCCTGATGACCATGCGTGCGCTGGAAGCGGCGGAACAGCTGCGTAAAGACAACGTTGGCGTGGCGGTACTGCACGTGCCGACTATCAAGCCACTGGATGAGAAAACTATCCTGGAACAGGCATCAAAACCCGGACGTCTGGTTATTACGGCTGAAAACCACACCAGCGTGGGAGGGTTGAGTGAAGCGGTGGCGGCGTTACTGATGCGCAAAGGCGTACATGCCGCTTTTAGCACCATTACGCTACCCGATGCTTTCCTTGATGCCGGGGCGTTACCCACGCTGCATGACCGCTACGGTATTTCGGGTAAAGCAATGGTACAAACCATCAAACGGCGACTTCAGTAAGGCAAAACGCCGCACACGTACCAGCGCGTGAGAACAACAGGGAGTTATCAATGTTGAAGACGTTGTATTGCTCCACGTTGTTAATCTATCCCGTCTGACAGACTTTGCCGCCATTAACATGGCGGCTGAGACTGATGCCTTACCTCACCCTGTCTCAGACAGGGTGAATGACACCCAATTGCTAACCACAAAGAAGGAAAAATCACGTTTTTTCCTTCTTTGTCAGCAGCCTGAGCGGGAGCCACTGGCTCCCGCATCATGCTTAATGGCGATTATTTAGCGTTTTTCAGCGCCTGAACCGCAGCCGCTACGCCTGCGCCGTACTCCGGGTGTACCTGAGAGAACAGGCCAATCTGGCGCTCCTGGATAAATTCCGGGATCTGCACCAGTTCGCTGGCGATACGGTTAAACATGCGCTGGTGCTCTTCTTTGCTCAGCAGTTCGAACAGCGCGCGCGGCTGGCTGAAATAGTCTTCATCTTCACGCTGGTTCCAGTGATCGGCCGCGCCTTCAATAGACAGTGGCGGCTCGCTGAAGTCCGGCTGTTCCTGGAAGACGCCAAAACTGTTCGGCTCATAGGTCGGGCCGTTACCACTGTTGCCGTCAACGCGCATCGCGCCGTCGCGATGGTAGTTGTGGAACGGGCAGCGCGGGGCGTTGACCGGGATCTGATGATGGTTAACGCCCAGGCGGTAGCGGTGGGCATCGCCATAGGAGAACAGACGGCCTTGCAACATACGGTCAGGCGAGAAGCTGATGCCCGGAACCACGTTTGCTGGTGACATTGCGACCTGCTCAACTTCAGAAAAGTAGTTTTCCGGGTTGCGATTGAGTTCAAACTCGCCGACTTCAATCAATGGATAATCTTTGTGCGGCCATACTTTAGTCAGGTCAAACGGGTTGTAAGGCACCTGGGACGCTTCCGCTTCCGGCATGACCTGAATAAAGAATTTCCAGCGTGGATAGTCGCCTTTTTCAATAGACTCGTACAGGTCGCGCTGGGAGCTTTCACGGTCTTCAGCGACCAGGCGTTTGGCTTCATCATCCATCAGGTTTTCGATGCCCTGCTGGCAGCGCAGGTGGAATTTCACCCAGAAGCGTTCATTGTTACTGTTAATGAAGCTGTAGGTATGGCTACCAAAACCGTGCATATGACGATAGGAGCGCGGCAGGCCGCGGTCGCTGTAGTCAATAGTCAACTGATGCAGGCTTTCAGGTTGCAGAGAAAAGAAGTCCCACTTGTAGGTTGGATTACGCAGGTTAGTACGCGGATCGCGTTTGACGACGTGGTTCAAATCAGGAAATTTCAGCGGATCGCGCAGGTAAAATACCGGGGTATTATTACCCACCAGATCCCAGTTGCCTTCTTCGGTATAAAACTTAATGGCAAAGCCACGAATATCGCGCTCGGCGTCGGCAGCACCGCGTTCACCTGCTACGGTAGAGAAACGAATAAAAAGCTCGGTTTTTTTGCCTGGTTCAGAAAAAATTTTCGCGCGGGTGTAAGACGAGATGTCGTGGGTGACGGTGAAAGTACCGTAAGCGCCGGAGCCTTTGGCATGCATACGACGCTCGGGGATCACTTCGCGATCAAAGTGGGCCAGCTTTTCGAGAAACCAGACGTCCTGCAACAACATGGGGCCTCGTTTTCCAGCGGTGGCGACATTATTATTATGTGCGACTGGAGCGCCGGAACCGGTGGTTAACCCTTTCTTGCTCATCATTATCTCCTTGGAACTCAGTTTTTGCGAACTACATGCTTAGCCGGGTGGCTTCTTGCAACATTCTTTACTGTCGGCTTGTTTGCGACAACACGGCTTTCTCTATTACAGTCATACCCTTTCTCTGTCAGACGAAGCGATGATTTTATGCATTGGTGATATATAAATCGGATATTTCATCATTTTCTCAGTTTTTGATATGCCAGATTCATCTTTTAACCAATATATTTGACTGTGATATGACGCGGAGTTGAATAATGATAAAAATCGAAATGCTGTCCACCGGCGACGAAGTGCTGCACGGCCAGATAGTGGATACCAACGCTGCCTGGCTTGCGGACTATCTGTTCAGTCAGGGACTGCCGATGAGCGGGCGCAGCACGGTTGGGGATGCGCTTGATGCGTTAGAAGCTGCGCTACGCGAGCGCAGTCAGCATGCGGATGTGCTGATTGTAAACGGTGGACTGGGGCCGACCAGTGATGACCTGTGCGCCGAGGCGGCGGCAAAGGCGCTGGGCCAGCCGCTGGTGGAAAATGCCGAATGGCTGGCGCGTATGACGCAGTATTTTGCTGAGCGCGGCAGAGAAATGGCACCGTCAAATCGTAAACAGGCGCAACTGCCTGCCGGAAGCGAGATGATCGATAACCCGGTTGGCACTGCCTGTGGGTTTGCGATAACGCTCAACCGCTGCCTTATCTTTTTCACGCCGGGCGTTCCCTCAGAGTTTAAAGTGATGGTTGAGCAACAAATCGTGCCGCGTTTGCGCGCGCGTTTTACCCTTGCCGAGCCGCCGCTGTGCCTGCGTCTGACCACCTTCGGGCGTGGCGAAAGCAGCCTGGCGCAGCAGTTAGATACGCTACCGCTGCCGCCTGATGTAGTGCTGGGTTATCGCTCCAGTGCACCCATTATTGAACTCAAACTGACCGGCCCGGCAGCAAGACGTGAGGAGATGCTACGGGTGTGGGAGGACGTGAAGCGGGAGGCGGGAGATAGCCTGATTTTTGAAGGTACGGCAGGGCTTGCCGCGTCGACAGCTGAGCTTCTGGCTATGCGTGGGCAGAGCCTGGCGGTAAGTGAGCAGTTCAGCAACGGGCTGTTATGCTGGCAGTTGGGCGACGGTGGTGTCACGCCAGTCTATGCTGAAATGCTGCCCGTCAGGGAGGAAACGCTGGAGCGCAGTATGCAGCGCGCTGCGGATTATGCCGCCCGGACTCGGGCTGACGTGGTGCTGCTACTGGCCGCCGCCGGGGAAGACAGCATCAACTATGTTATCCACAGTGCGCAAGGCGGCCTGGGGGTACGTGCCGGATTCAACCTCAGCAACCGTGCGCCGCGCGTACATCAGGAAACGTGTGCCGTAATGGCAATGAATTTACTGCGACGCTGGCTTAACAATGAACCGCTGCGCGCGCATTACGGCTGGGTACATGTCTTTGAACATATCGTCATGCCCTGATGATTTATCTTCTCTTCAGGCGGCAATATACCGCCTGTCTTCTTCACGGATTCGCTACCTCTTCAGACGTATTTTTTTATTTTAAATGCGCATTTTCGAAAGCAAATGAAAATTTAATGTGCGTTTAAGCACATAAACGATCTGTTTTTAATAAAAATGTAACACGATGTGCGATATTTTATCGGTGGCGGCGCACATGGCGTCTCACCTTATGCGCGAATATGAACATTATCGTGTTTTTCCAACGCGCTGCCACCTCTGGATTAAAGATAAAAAAATAGCATGCTGGCAACGGAGGTTTCATGTTAAGTATTTTTAAACCCGCTGCGCACAAGGCAAGATTGCCGTCTGAGAAGATTGATCCGGTCTATCGCCGCCTGCGCTGGCAGATTTTTGCAGGGATATTTTTTGGCTACGCTGCCTATTACCTGGTGCGTAAGAACTTTGCGTTGGCGATGCCCTACTTGGTTGAACAAGGTTTTTCTCGCGGCGATCTGGGTTTTGCGCTCTCGGGGATTTCTATTGCCTATGGCTTTTCAAAATTCATCATGGGTTCGGTTTCCGATCGTTCAAACCCGCGGGTATTTTTACCAGCAGGTCTGATACTGGCAGCGCTGGTGATGCTGTTTATGGGCTTTGTGCCCTGGGCGACATCCAGCATCATGGTGATGTTCGTGCTGCTGTTCATGTGCGGTTGGTTCCAGGGCATGGGGTGGCCGCCGTGCGGGCGTACTATGGTGCACTGGTGGTCACAAAAAGAGCGTGGCGGCATTGTGTCGGTGTGGAACTGCGCGCATAACGTCGGCGGCGGTATTCCACCGCTGCTGTTCCTGTTAGGCATGGCCTGGTTTAACGACTGGCACGCCGCGCTATATATGCCCGCGTTTGCTGCCATCATTGTCGCGCTGTTTGCCTTTGCCATGATGCGAGATACGCCGCAATCCTGCGGTCTGCCGCCGATTGAAGAGTACAAAAACGACTATCCGGACGATTACAGCGAGAAAAACGAGCAGGAGCTGACGGCGAAGCAGATTTTTATGCAGTATGTGCTGCCTAACCGCCTGCTGTGGTACATCGCTATTGCGAACGTGTTCGTTTACCTGCTGCGTTACGGCATTCTTGACTGGTCTCCGACCTACCTTAAAGAAGTGAAGCACTTTGCGCTGGATAAGTCGTCCTGGGCTTATTTCTTCTACGAGTACGCCGGTATTCCGGGCACGCTGCTGTGCGGCTGGATGTCCGATAAAGTGTTTCGCGGCAACCGTGGTGCCACAGGCGTGTTCTTTATGACACTGGTGACTATCGCGACCATCGTGTACTGGCTCAACCCGCCGGGCAATCCGTCTGTCGATATGGCCTGTATGATTATTATCGGCTTTTTGATTTACGGACCGGTCATGCTCATTGGCCTGCATGCGCTGGAGCTGGCGCCGAAGAAAGCGGCAGGAACGGCAGCTGGCTTTACCGGACTTTTCGGCTACCTGGGGGGATCCGTTGCGGCGAGCGCTATCGTGGGCTACACCGTTGACTTCTTCGGTTGGGACGGTGGCTTTATCGTGATGATTGGCGGCAGTGTGCTGGCCGTTATTCTGCTGCTGGTAGTGATGGTGGGTGAACACCGAAATCACAAGGCTGCGACGAAATCATAATGCTTTATCCGGCTCTGGTCGTGACTTCAGTAACAAGCCTGCGCTATGTCGGAGGCTTGAGACTGATGCCTTACCTCATCCTGTCTCAGACAGGGTGAATGACACCCAATAAAAAATAAGGAAAATCAATTCATTGATTTTCATCTGCTAACCACAAAGAAGGAAAAACCCCGTTTTTTCCTTCTTTGTCAGCAATCTGAAGCCTCCGCTGTGTCGGAGGCTTTTTTGTTTTTAAGTGCTGCTTCTGGTCGTGACAAGTCGCTTTACCATGTCGGTGACCTGCCAGCGCTGGTCTTCGCGCCGTTGTACCAGATAGACATTGACGGTAAACGGCGTGCGGTCTGTTGTCAGCAATGGGCGAAACGTGACGCCAGCAAAGCGAATATGACACAGTGAGGCAGGAAGCAGGGCAACACCTTGTTCACTTGAAATGGCGCTCAGCAACTGGAGCTGGTCCTCTGGCATATCAATGAGCCGGGAAGCGCGGCGTTTTAAGATGGCGTCATATTTATCATACAGGGCAGGGTTACGACTGCGGCAAAACCAGAACAGCGGCAAATCACGCACATCTTCAAGGCTGACGGCCGCGAGTGCCGCCGCCGGGTGGCTGGAAGGCAGTGCCAGCAAAAGCGGCTCGACGTGCAGGGGAGTGTAAATCAGCGAGGCATCCGGCAACGCGGTTTCCACGCTAATGGTCAGATCCAACTCTTTGTCGATAAGACGCTGCAGCAGCGGCAGCGAGGAGGGCGCGTGATACAGCGTTTTGCCGCTGGTTTGCGTTGGCTGAAACAGTGCGGCAATACCTGGCTGGTAGCGAAGATCCAGCATATCGGTCAGCCCGATACGCAATGGGTTTTGTGTCTTTTGCAGGTTGTTTACCGTCTGACTCAGTAACTCAAGGATGTTGCGCGCCTGCTGCTCCAGCAACACGCCTGCTTTAGTGAGTTCAACGGTATGGGTGCTGCGTTTTAACACAGCACAACCGAGGGTCTCTTCCAGGCACTGAATCTGGCGTGAGAGCGGTGGTTGAGTCATGTCCAGACTCTGTGCTGCACGCCGGAAATTAAGCGTTTGCGCGACGGCGAGAAAACACTGTAGCTGTTTTACCGTCGGCAGTTTTTGCTGCTCCATTCTTTCCCCTTGCTTATTAGTTCTGGCTCGTGCACTTCAGCGCTCTGGCGCAATGATTCAAGCCAGCATCCCATTTATTCGCAGAATCAATCCTGTTGTGGCGTGATGATAGAGGTGCGTGCTCGCAAAATAACTATTAGATAAATTACTGTTTCATGGTTTTTGAAACATAGCGACTTTGACGCAAGGGGGCAACATTTAAGGTGGTGGTCTGATGAGCAAGGGCAGAAAGGGAAATGCCCGCAGGCCAGGCGCGCCCTGGCGGATTATCGCCGTTTACGCTTGCCCTGCTACATAGCAGCAGGGCAGATTGTCTACGGGTAGGCTAAACGAGTGGGATAACCTGCCGCCACCCGTATTATGCTCTGTGCTTGTCAGAACGCATAACGATAGCCCGCATTGGCCTGAGTTTGCCTGAATCGATCGCCCGTTGTGCGTTCAATATCGGCATACAGCAGATGATTGCGGCCAAGGGGTAATGTCATCCCCACTCCACCTACCCACCATGAATCACCCAGCTCCTGTTTCTCCTTTGCGTCATTAAGGTAATAATCGACCTGGCCTTTATACTCTTTCACCCAGGCTCCTTTCAGATACACGTTCATCGGTACTGGGCTATTCTGGATGTCATAACCCAGATCTATGCCAGTGCGCGTGAGCAGACTGTTCCATGATGAGGTTTTAACCGTCAGGCCATTTGAGGCCTTAAACGAGCTGCCGTTTTGCCGTGACCATGCCAGCTGAGCGCGAGGCTCCACATACAAACCACTCTCGACACCCGTCAGGTGAAAGCGTTTACCGACTTCCAGCGAGGTGGTCAGGATTTCATTACGGTCGCTTGCGCGCACGTGTGTGCCAGCGGTGTCGCGAACGTTGAAGTGGTATTTGTGTTGACCATATTTCACCAACGCATCGGCCCAGACGCCATTGCTGTTCAGATAGCTGGCATACAGCCCGCCATGCCAGCTGTTGATGCTGCCATCGCCAGTGCGATAGTTTTGCGTAGCGTGGCCCGTACCGACCGTCACCCCGGTCCACAGACGGTGTTCACCATCCCCGATGAGTTTGTCCGCACCCATTTGCAGGCCGGTGTATTTCATCTTAAACCGGTCAACCAGTCCGTTGCGGGCGCTTTTAAACTCGCCCGTGGAGCCGCGTATCCAGAAGTTCGCTAATTCCTGTCCGGTACGCAGATTCCCCATGCGTTGTTGCCAGGTCTGTGTTTCTGCCATTGCCAGCAGATAACTGGCCTGAAGCGTTTGAATAGCCGCTTGCGCGGTGCTGCTCAGTACCGGGCGTGGGCCTGGCGTTGGCTCAGGTGTCGGTTCAGGCGTCGGCTCCGGGGTTGGCTCAGGTGTCGGCTCCGGGGTTGGCTCAGGTGTCGGTTCAGGTATCGGCTCCGGGGTTGGCTCAGGTGTCGGCTCCGGCGTTGGCTCAGGTGTCGGTTCAGGCGTCGGTTCCGGGCCAGGTTCTGGTGTGGGTACTGTGCCTGCAGCGTTGAGTATCCAGTCATTACCAGTCTTATACAAATCGTAGACATAGCCGCCCAGCTCCACCTGGTTCTCCAGCGCAAAGCGTCCTCCACCATCGGCCGTTTTCACCAGTAAAAGCTGCTCAGAGCCTGTCGTCGCTGCCGAGCCATTGTTCGTGACGCTGAGCGTGTGATTGCCTGCGGTGGTACCGGTTATCTCCAGTTGGTCACCTATGCTGTTGTTTGCCGTGTAAGCAGTAATGTCGCTACGTCGGGAAAGTCGGCTTAGACTTTCTCCCACCAGATCGCTACGCATAGCGAAGTGACCGGTACCGTCCAGATTCCCGAGCGTGAGCGTCTGGTAGCCGTCACCACCAAAGGTAACGGTACTGCCAGAGGCTAACGTCAGGTTATCCAGGCGGGTATTTTTGTTGACTTGCCATTTCGCTCCCTGAAGATCCACGTTAACGCTACCGAGGCTTGCTGGGTCGCGTGTCCCATACCACTGTGCGCCGTTTTGCAGTGTCATATTGACAGTAGACTTCTCAGTGAGTGCGCTAATATCGCCATTGAGTTGCCCTGCGCTGGCATTAATAACCAGTGTAGCGCTATCAGTAGCCTGTGCGAGCCGTTCACTACCCGTTATGGTTGCGTCATTGCTGGTGACGGTAAGATAACTGGCTCCGGCCGCTGAAAGGGCGAGAGCACCGGAGATAGTGGCGCCGTTTAGGTTGTTAACCCCGACATTCGCATTGTCCTGAACATGAATCGCGCTACCGCTCTGGTCCAGGATTGCCCCAGCGTTATTATTTATCACGGCGTTATGACTATTGCCGCCGACGGTAATAGCCGCTGTATTGCTAAGCGCAAACGAGGCACGTGTACGTGAGGCTGTGGGAAGCGGGGCTGTGCGTACGGTGCCGCTGTTTTCAAGGATGAAGTCGGTATCAGTGATGCTCAGGGCGCCGCCGATGGTTCCCACGATGTCGCCACTGTTGGTAATTGTGGTGCGTCCGGTGCCTGACGCTTTGATGCCGTAATACTGACCTGCCAGGACCGCGCCTGCGGTGTTGTTGATGTTGAGAGACGCCTGGTCTGCGCTTTGTACGCCAGCGTAAAGAGTCACTATGGCACCGCTGTTTTGTAGGGTCGCCTGACTGTTTTCCAGCGCATTGATGGCGTAGTACATGTCGTGAATGACGCCGCTTTGCTGGTTGGTTATCGACAACTGACTGTTGCCCATTGCATCTGCACCAAAAGAATCCCAGTTGGCCGGTTCAAAGTCATAGTTGTTCGTATTGCCAACGATTTCACTGCTGTTAATGATATCAAGCTTACTGTTTTCATTGGCCGTAGCGAGGATATTGCCACGCTCAACACGAATGATGCCGCCGTTGAGGTTGTTTATTGCCGTCGTGGCGTTATTATCGCTGTTGATACCCAGTAATACGATTAACTGACCACCGTTATTGGTCAGGTCAATACGACTTGAGTCATACGCGCTTATCAGCGGCTCAAAGCTTTTTAAAACGCCGTTTTTATTGTTAACAAGCGTAATGCTGGCATTGTTTGCGGCCCGCAGCGCCCATGTGGAACCCATCAGAATACCATCATTAACCACATTAACGGTGGCGTTGTTTACCGCACTAATGGCACTGCTACCTCCAATAAATCCGTCTGTGCCATTATTCACCGTTACCCGAGTGGTTTTATCGGCAGAGATACCATAGTTAATATCGCTGCCAGCAAGATTATTTACCGTTGTGGTTCCTTGCCCTGTGAGATACACACTGCTAATAAGTTTGTGATTCGTAAGAGAGTGATTGCCATTACCCGTTATCACCACACCCGTGCCACCAGTGGTGTCGATAATATTTTCATTAATAATAGTGACACTGTTGGCCGTGGAATATATACCGTCGGCGGCAATACGGTTGGTGATAGAACCGTTATCTTTACCCTGAATAACGCCTTTATTGGTGAGCGTGGCATTGTCAGTGCCTGCAATCGTGATAACAGGTTGGTAAATACTGTCTATTTCACCCGTAACTTCATAGGCGCTATCGTTGCGCCATACCTCGCCACCAACATTGATGGTTGTCCCCGCCTGGGCGCTGGCGCATAAACCAGAAATAAGGGCAGGAAGCAATTTTATTCTAAAGTGAGCTGGCTTTTTTTTACTAGCAGGGGTTGTTATCACATTATGTCCTTATTCATCATTCCAGTAAAACCCGGCGTCGCAGAATATCAAAATCAGCCTGCTCCGACGTGGGTAAAATCACAATTTTAACTATTATTATTTAAAATAAAATGAAAAGCGTCTGCGAATAAGAAATATCGAGCTGAGTTTGTTTTATCTTGAATTTGGTTTGTGGGGATGGATATTATGTTGTCGGGAAACATTTCGGTAGATTAAAAGTAGAGATGGGGAGTCGGCAGGCATAAAAAAAGCGCCTGCAGGCGCTTAATATCGATAAATAATTCGGCTCAGATCTCAATTTCAATATCGCCCTGCGCTTTGCAGCAGCAGGGCAAGATTTCGCCGGGTTGAATAAACGCCAGCGGCCTGTTTGTCCAGCTGACCTCACCGGCGACAAGCCGTGTACGACAGGCACCGCAGTAGCCTTCACGGCACTGATACTCTACCTCGACCTGATGGAATTCGAGCGCCGCCAGCAGCGAAGGATGTTCCTCTTCGTGGCACAACAGTTCAGTGCCGGTGGCGCTAAGCGTGATACGGATTGCCATCATTACAGCTGGAAGTTGCTCAGGTCGTCGGCATCGATATTAGAATCAATCTGCCCAACCAGATAGGAACTGACTTCCACTTCCTGCGGCGCAACCTGCACATTGTCAGACACCAGCCAGGCGTTGATCCACGGAATCGGGTTGGAGCGCGTCTGGAACGGCAGGTCCAGCCCAACAGCCTGCATACGGATATTGGTGATATATTCCACGTACTGGCACAGAATGTCCTTGTTCAGGCCAATCATGGAGCCATCGCGGAAAAGGTATTCCGCCCACTCTTTTTCCTGCTGGGCTGCCATCACGAACAGGTCATAGCACTCCTGCTGGCATTCCTGGGCAATCTGCGCCATTTCCGGGTCATCTTCGCCACTGCGCAGTAGATTGAGCATATGCTGGGTGCCGGTCAGGTGCAGCGCTTCATCACGGGCAATAAGGCGGATGATTTTCGCGTTACCTTCCATAAGTTCGCGCTCGGCAAAGGCAAAAGAGCAGGCGAAGCTGACGTAAAAGCGGATGGCTTCCAGCGCGTTAACGCTCATCAGGCACAGATAAAGCTGTTTTTTCAGCGCACGCAGGTTCACCGTCACGGTTTTACCGTTGACGTTGTGGGTGCCTTCCCCCAAAAGATGCCAGTAGCTGGTCATCTCAATCAGGTCGTCGTAGTAGTTTGAGATATCTTTCGCACGCTTGAGGATTTCTTCGTTAGTGACAATATCGTCAAACACCAGTGCCGGGTCGTTGACGATATTGCGAATGATGTGCGTGTAAGAGCGTGAGTGGATAGTCTCAGAAAACGCCCAGGTTTCTATCCAGGTTTCCAGCTCCGGGATGGAAATCAGCGGCAGCAGTGCCACGTTCGGGCTGCGGCCCTGGATGGAGTCCAGCAGCGTCTGGTATTTCAGGTTGCTGATGAAGATGT
>CBIFVZ010000052.1:0-27712 GCA_966185765.1 uncultured Enterobacteriaceae bacterium
TGAAGGTGTTTTCGAACTGGCCGTACATCGCCTTCTGCATGTTCTCGAAGTTCTGATCTTTGCTGCGCTTCTCAAACTCACCGCCGAGGATCTCTTCCCAGTTCGGACCCGCCTCGATTTTGTTCATGCGCTGCCCGGTAATCAGCGAGCGCGGGCGGGCGATGGGCTGATGTTTGCTTTCCGGCGCGTTGTGCAGGTTCTGGTAGTCGTAATCAAACGGTTCGTAGTAATCATCAATACCCGGTAGATGCGGGTTGGCGAAGATTTTTCCGAGCAGCATCGCCTTGCCGCCCATTCGCGGTTGAAGCTTACCGTTGATTTTACGTACCCAGCCGCCCTTCCACTTCTCCTGGTTTTCCCAGTCGTTGGGAAAACCGATGCCCGGCTTGCTCTCTACGTTGTTAAACCAGGCATATTCCATGCCCTCACGGCTGGTCCAGACGTTTTTACAGGTGACCGAACAGGTGTGACAGCCGATGCACTTATCCAGGTTCAGCACCATGCCGACTTGTGAACGAATTTTCATTTTACGCTCTCCTGTTTCTGGTCGTTGCCTTCGCCATCTAACCAGTCAATGTTTTTCATCTTACGCACCACTACGAACTCATCGCGGTTTGAACCCACGGTGCCGTAGTAGTTAAACCCGTACGCCAGTTGGGCATAACCACCAATCATGTGGGTGGGTTTCGGGCTGATGCGAGTTACGGAGTTATGAATCCCACCACGCTGGCCGGTGATTTCAGAACCAGGCAGGTTCACAATGCGCTCCTGAGCGTGATACATCATGGTCATGCCTGCCGGTACACGCTGGCTCACGACCGCACGGGCAGTAAGCGCGCCGTTGCTGTTAAACGCTTCAATCCAGTCGTTATCGGCAATACCAAGCTCTTTTGCGTCGTCTTCGCTCATCCACACAATCGGACCACCGCGAGACAGCGTCAGCATCAGCAGGTTGTCACTGTAGGTGGAGTGAATACCCCATTTCTGGTGCGGCGTCAGGAAGTTGAGCGCCTTCTCCGGATTACCATTTGACTTCGCGTTCATTACCGCTTTCACGGAGCGCGTGTCCATGGGCGGACGATAGACCAGCAGGCTCTCACCGAAGTCGCGCATCCAGGGATGGTCCTGATACGTCTGTTGGCGACCGGACAGCGTGCGCCACGGAATAAGCTCATGCACGTTGGTGTAGCAGGCGTTATAAGAGACGTGCTCATCTTCCAGGCCAGACCAGGTCGGGCTGGAGATAATTTTGCGCGGCTGAGCCTGAATATCACGGAAGCGAATTTTCTCTTCTTCTTTGGGCAATGCCAGATGGGTATGGTCGCGCCCGGTGAATTCACTGAGCGCCGCCCAGGCTTTAACCGCCACCTGACCGTTGGTTTCCGGCGCAAGCGTGAGGATCATCTCTGCGGCGTCGATAGCGGTATTCAGCATCGGCTGGCCTTTGGCCGGGCCGTCGGCTTTCTCGTAATTGAGCTTGCGCAGCAGATCCATTTCACTTTGGGTATTCCAGGCAATACCTTTACCGCCGTTGCCCACTTTCTCCATCAACGGGCCGATAGAGGTAAAACGCTCGTAGGTTGCCGGGTAGTCGCGCTCCACCACCATCAGGTGCGGCGCCGTTTTGCCTGGAATCAGGTCACACTCGCCTTTTTTCCAGTCCTTAACATCTACAGGCTGTGCCAGTTCATTAGCGGAGTCATGCTGAATCGGTAGCGTTACCAGGTCTGTTTCCTGACCGAGATGACCTACGCACACTTCAGAGAATTTTTTCGCAATCCCCTTATAGATGTCCCAGTCACTTTTCGATTCCCAGGCCGGATCGACCGCAGCAGACAGCGGATGAATAAACGGATGCATATCCGAAGTATTCATATCGTCTTTTTCATACCAGGTGGCGGTTGGCAGCACGATATCGGAATACAGACAGGTGCTGGAGAGGCGGAAGTCGAGCGTGACCACCAGATCCAGCTTGCCTTCAAGCCCGTTGTCTTTCCATTCCACCTCTTCAGGCATCACACCCCCGGCCTTCCCCAGATCTTTACCCTGAATACCGTTTTCGGTACCGAGCAGGTATTTGAGCATGTACTCATGGCCTTTACCGGAAGATCCAAGCAGGTTAGAACGCCAGACAAACAGATTGCGTGGGTGGTTATTACCGGCATCCGGCTGCTCAGAGGCAAAGCGAATATTGCCTGATTTAAGCGCATTGACGGTGTAATCCACCGGGCTTACGCCAGCAGCCTCTGCCGCAGCTTTGATACGCAGCGGGTTAGTGTCAAGCTGCGGCGCAGACGGCAGCCAGCCCATGCGCTCAGCGCGTACGTTAAAGTCAATCAAATGGCCGCTGTAGCGGGATTTATCCGCCATTGGCGAGAGCAATTCCTGCGCCGTGAGCGTCTCATAGCGCCACTGGCTGGCGTGGTTATAGAAGAATGACGTGCTGTTCATATGGCGAGCCGGACGCTGCCAGTCGAGCGCAAACGCCAGCGGCTGCCAGCCGGTCTGCGGACGCAGTTTTTCCTGGCCCACATAGTGCGCCCAGCCGCCGCCGCTCTGACCAATACAACCGCAGAAAATCAGCATGTTGATAAGGCCACGGTAGTTCATGTCCATGTGATACCAGTGGTTCAGACCGGCACCGACGATGACCATCGAACGACCATGTGTTTTATCCGCGTTGTCGGCAAACTCACGCGCAGTGCGGATAATCTGCTGGCGCGGTACGCCAGTGATTTTTTCTGCCCAGGCCGGGGTATACGCCTTTATATCGTCATAGCTGGTTGCGCAGTTCGCATCCTCCAGGCCGCGATCGAGACCGTAGTTCGCCATTGTCAGGTCGTAAACGGTAGTGACCAGCGCGCTGCTACCATCCGCAAGCGTCAGTCGTTTGACCGGCAGTTTATGTACCAGTACGTTCTCAAGCGCTACATTCTGGAAATGCTCACTGCTTTCACCGCCAAAATACGGGAAGCCCACTTCGGCAATGTCATCATGACTGCCGAGCAAGCTCAGGCGCAGTTCGGTCTCTACTCCGCTGGAGCCATCGCGCTGCTCGAGATTCCATTTACCTTTTTCACCCCAACGGAAACCGATAGAGCCATTTGGTGCCACCAGCTCATCACGGCTGTCGTCCCAGGCTACCGTTTTCCACTCCGGATTATTTTCCTGGCCCAGTGCGCCTACCAGGTCGGCTGCGCGCAGCATACGACCTGCGGCCATCACACCGTTACGCTCTTCGAGCATCACCAGCATTGGCATGTCGGTGTAACGACGCACGTAGTCAGTGAAGTATTGGCTCGGGTTATCGAGATGAAATTCGCGCAACATCACATGGCCCATTGCCAGCGCCATTGCGCTGTCGGTCCCCTGCTTCGGTGCCAGCCACAGGTCACACAGCTTGGCGATCTCGGCGTAGTCCGGCGTCACAGCGACCGTTTTGGTTCCCTTGTAACGGACTTCGGTAAAGAAGTGCGCATCCGGCGTGCGCGTCTGCGGCACGTTAGAGCCCCAGGCGATGATGTAGCTGGAGTTGTACCAGTCCGCAGATTCCGGCACGTCAGTCTGCTCGCCCCAGGTCATTGGCGAGGCTGGCGGCAGGTCACAATACCAGTCGTAAAAACTCAGACAGGTGCCGCCAATCAGCGACAGGTAACGTGCGCCAGAAGCATATGACACCATCGACATCGCCGGAATGGGCGAGAACCCCGCCACGCGGTCCGGGCCGTAAGTTTTCACGGTATACACATTGGAGGCCGCGATAAGCTCGTTCACTTCCTGCCATGAGGAACGCACAAACCCACCACGCCCACGGGCCTGCTTGTAGCTTTTGGCTTTTTCAGCGTCTTCCATAATGGATGCCCAGGCTGCCACCGGGTCGCTGTGGCGGGTTTTCGCCTCGCGCCAGAGCTTCATCAGGCGCTTGCGCATCAACGGGTATTTCAGGCGGTTGGCGCTATAGAGATACCAGGAGTAGCTGGCACCACGCGGGCAGCCGCGCGGTTCATGATTAGGCATATCCGGACGGGTTCGCGGATAGTCGGTTTGCTGGGTTTCCCAGGTCACCAGACCGTTTTTGACATAGATTTTCCAGCTACAGGAGCCGGTACAGTTCACGCCGTGGGTTGAGCGGACAACCTTGTCATGCTGCCATCGTTGACGATAGCCGTCCTCCCAGTCCCTGTTAGTGGTCAACAGCTGCCCGTGACCATCGGCAAAGGTTTCGCCCTTCTGCCTGAAGTAACGAAACCGGTCTAAAAATTTGCTCATCGGGATTCTCCTGATGTGGAGAGCTTGACGCTCTTCTCAATCGACATTGCTGGATTTGCCCGAACGGTAACGTGCGTAATAAAAGCAAGAATTGATAACGATCAACGCCACAGGTAGCGCCGCAGAGGCCCGAAAAATGCCCTACCCCTAAAGGGGTGTGCAAATAAAATCAATAACCTGTTGTTTCCACTGCATTTAAAATGCATTAGCGCGACTAAAGGATAAGGCAATCAGAGAGGACAGGTATTTAGGGGTAGTTACTGGCAAAACGAGGCGATGGCACCCATGCACCGTATTATCTCCCTACCTAACACCAATAGCATGTTGTAACTAAACTTTGATAAAAAAGGCGCGGCAGAGGCCGCGCAAAAAGGATAACAAACTCGATTACAACAATTCAGGTTCAGTGCTTCGCCCGGCGACCATATACGCCCCAGGTAATCAGCACACACAATACATAGAAGATGAAGAAAATTTTCATCGCCCCTGCCGGCGAACCGGTCAGGTCAAGCGACGTACCAAACGCTTTCGGGATAAAAAAGCCGCCAATGGCGCCAATCGCCGAGATAAAACCGAGGGCAGCCGCAGTGTCGGTTGCCGCCTCACGCATCGCCTGCTCGTCGCTACCGCCTGCGGCCTTAACACGGTCCAGCGTTAGCTTACGAAAGATGACCGAAATCATCTGGAAGGTGGAGCCACTGCCCAGACCCGCCGTCAGGAACAGCAGAATAAACACGCCGAAGAAGGCATAGAAATTCCCACCCTGTCCCTGCGTTGGCAACGTCATAAACAGCAGGCCGCTAAAGACCGCCATACAAAAGAAGTTCACCAGAGTAACCCGCGTGCCACCCAGCTTATCGGAGATAACGCCCCCCGCCGAGCGAGCCAGCGCGCCTACCAGTGGCCCAAAGAAGGCAAAACTCATGACATCTATCTGTGGGAACTGCGTACGTGAAAGCATGGCAAATCCGGCCGAAAAGCCGATAAATGACCCGAACGTAGCAAGATACAGCAGGCTCATTATCCACAGGTGTCCGCGCTTAAGCACCGGGAGTTGCTCGCGAAATGAGGCTTTTGACGCCGCCAGATCGTTCATGCCAAACCAGGCCGCGAGGGTAAAAATCACCAACGGGGGTACCCAAATCCAGGCTGCGTTTTCCAGGTACAACCGCGAACCATCGCTTTGCAATTCACCCTGGCCCGCGCCAAAAAAAGCGAAGACAGATAAAGAAATCGCCAGCGGTGCCAGCAACTGCATCACGCTTACACCCAGATTACCCAGACCGCCGTTAATACCCAGCGCCCCGCCCTGCTTACTCTTCGGAAAGAAGAAGCTAATGTTCGCCATACTGGAAGCAAAGTTAGCCCCGGCAAAGCCGCACAGCAGGGAAATAATGATAAAGGTATTAAAAGTCGTCGACGTATCCTGGACGGCAAAACCCAGCCACACGCAGGGAATAATCAGAATACCTGTGCTAAAAGCAGTCCAGCGGCGACCGCCGAAGATGGGTACCATAAAGGAGTACGGTACACGCATCAGCGCGCCAGAGACCGACGGTAGCGCCGTCAGCATAAACAGCTGGTCGGTAGTGAAGTTAAAACCCACCTTGTTGAGGTTCACCGCAACCGTACTGAACAGCATCCAGACGCAGAAGGCAAGCAACAGACAAGGTACAGAAATCCACAGATTACGGCTGGCAATACGACTGCCTCCGCGTTGCCAGAAGTTTGCGTCTTCAGGCCGCCAGTCGGTAATCGTGGCGCCGGACGAGCGTGCTGAAGCGGCAGACTCAGTCATAAACACCTCACGTTTATGCAGTTATAATTGCCGCCACATTAGGCGCTGGGGATGAAGATAAGTTGATGTAAATCAATGGATAATGCGACAGATAAACGACGAAAAAAACACCATACCTCCTGATGAGTAGCACCGCATTCATAAAAAAGCCTGATATTTCACAGCCCTGTGCGCACCCTTTCTCTTTCAACTCGCCTTACCTCCCTGCGCGGCAACTAAGGGTTAATCACTTATGGGTATGGGTATACTCCAAAGGATCGCTGACTATAACGCCATTATCAGAATCAACCCTGTTTCTGGAGCCGTTTCGTCATGTTCAAACGCTGCCTCTCACCGCTCACCCTGGTCAACCAACTGGCACTGATTGTGCTACTGCTGGCGTTACTGGGTGTAGCCGGAATGGGGCTTGCAGGCTGGCTGGTACAAGGTGTACAGGGTAGCGCACATGCGATTAATAAAGCAGGCTCGTTGCGTATGCAAAGCTACCGCTTACTGGCGCAAATCCCCCTGAATGTTCAGTCACAGGCGCTGCTTGATGAAATGACACGCACCGCCGCAAGCGATGAACTGACGCAAGCCGCGAAGCGCGATGCCCAGACCGCGCAACTTGAAGCCCTGCGCGGCTACTGGCGTGACGTGCTTCGCCCTGCCATCATTGATGCCCGCCAACAGCATGACGTTAGCGATAAAGTGGCAGCCTATGTCGACTATATTGATCAGCTGGTTACCACCTTCGACCACCGGACTGAGCAGCGTATCCGCCAGGTCATACGCCTGCAGCAGGCTATGGCGGTACTGAGCGCTCTGCTGCTCATTTTTACTGTCATCTGGCTTCGCAAACGGCTACTGCGTCCGTGGCGTCAGTTGCTGGCAATGGCGCGCGCTATTGGTCAGCGCGACTTCAGCCAACGCGCTCACATCCGAGGACGTGACGAAATGGCAACCCTGGGTGATGCGCTTAACAGCATGTCCGCTGAACTCGCGCAAAGCTATACCAGCCTTGAGCAACGGGTGGCGGAAAAAACTGCCGGACTGGCCCAAATCAATGAAGCCCTCTCCTTTCTTTATAGCGCTAACCGCCGTTTGCACTCCCAGGCGACATTCTGTCAACGCGTAACACCTGCGCTTAACGAACTTCAGCGCCTCACACCACTGCGGGAAATTGAGCTTAGGGTCTACGAGTATGGTGATGAAGAAAACTATCAGGAATTTTCATGCCGGGCAGGAGCCGATTGCCCGCAACAAGACTGCAACGCCTGTCCGGTGCACGCCCCACCAGCCATTGGTGACGGCATCCCGCTGAAATGGCGTCTGACCGACAGCCATACCCAGTACGGACTGGTGCTTGCCAGACTGCCGCAAGGTGAAACACTGAGCCATGAACGCCAACAGTTGGTGGATACGTTTATGGAGCAGCTGACCTCTGCGCTCGCCCTTGAGCGCCAGAATGAGCACCAGCAGCAACTGATGGTGATGGAGGAGCGTTCCGCGATTGCCCGCGAGTTGCATGACTCTATCGCCCAGTCGCTGTCCTGTATGAAAATGCAGGTCAGTTGCCTGCAAATGCAGGGCGAGTCACTGCCACAGGCAAGCCAGGCGCTGCTGGCGCAGATTCGTGAGGAGCTGAACACCGCCTGGCGTCAGTTGCGTGAGCTGTTAACCACGTTTCGTCTGCAACTGACAGAGCCTGGCCTGCGCCCGGCGCTCGAGGCCAGCTGTCAGGAATTCAGTACCCGGCTCGGGTTTCCGGTCATGCTGGATTACCAGCTACCGCCGCGCTGCGTGCCGGGACATCAGGCCATTCATCTGGTGCAAATCGCACGTGAAGCACTCAACAATACTTTTAAACACGCCAATGCCAGTGCTGCGGGCGTCAGCGCGATACAGCACGGTGCTCAGGTGCGCATTACCATCTGGGACAACGGCTGCGGCATCGCAGGAAGTGGTGAAAGAAGCAATCATTACGGCCTGATTATTATGCGCGACCGCGCACAAAGCCTCAAAGGCGATTGTCAGGTACGCCCGCGCTCGGGCGGCGGCACAGAAGTGGTCGTGAATTTCATTCCGGGGGCCATGACTCCCCCGCGCAACAGGAGTGAGCAGTGATGACTCAGGATAGCGCTACTATTTTACTTATTGACGATCATCCGATGCTGCGTACCGGTGTAAAGCAGCTTATTAGCATGGCACCCGATATTCGCGTGGTAGGTGAAGCCGGCAATGGCGAACAAGGCGTGGAACTCGCTGAAGCGCTCGACCCGGACCTTATCCTGCTCGATCTCAACATGCCTGGTATGAACGGTCTGGAAACGCTCGACAGACTGCGCGAGAAAGCCCTCTCCGGGCGGGTGGTGGTGTTCAGCGTGTCGAACCATGAAGAAGATGTGGTAACGGCCCTTAAGCGTGGCGCCGACGGCTATCTGCTTAAGGACATGGAGCCAGAAGAGTTACTCAAAGCTCTGCAACAGGCAGCCGCGGGAGAAATGGTATTGAGCGAAGCACTGACGCCGGTGCTTGCTGCCAGCCTGCGCGCCAACCGTGCGACGTCTGAGCGAGATGTCTCGCAACTCACGCCGCGTGAGCGCGACATTCTTAAACTCATTGCCCAGGGGCTGCCTAATAAAACCATCGCCCGCCGCCTGGATATCACTGAAAGTACGGTGAAAGTGCACGTAAAACACCTTCTGAAGAAAATGAAGCTGAAATCCCGTGTGGAAGCTGCCGTCTGGGTTCACCAGGAGCGGATTTTTTAACGCGGGTTATTCGTCGATGCTTCGCGGCTGCGGCTCGTCGGGCAGCAGTTGCCAGCGCGTATCGTCCTGAGAATAGATATTGAGCGGTTCGCTCAGGCGTAGCGTAATCCAGTTTGAAGTTACGCGCTGGCCTTTCTCATCCTCAACCGTCACGGACAGCCGCCAGGCGTTTTCTGCCTCCGGGCTACTGTCCCAGGCTGGCATAATCACCGTCCAGCCGTCGGTAGAGGTATTTTTCGCCGGTGGCGTTAAACTGAGCGCCTGAGTATCACCCTGCCAGGTAATGTGCTTCACGCCGTGGCGTGAATGTACCTGCAATTTAAGCACCACGCTTTCAGCCGGGCCGAGTTGCCACGGTGGGGTCGCAAGATACACCGAGAGGGTTTTGCGCTGGCGATACTCCATCACCGGCAGGCCACTGCGCTCAACCCGGTCATAGCGGCTTCCACGCAAAGATGAGGTAGTGGCAACCTGTGCAGCTGACAGCTGTTGGGCAAGCGGCACGCCAAAGCGATAGTTGACCTTCAGCCCGAGGTCGTCCTGAGTATTACCGTTCTCCCCTTGCTTGTGGGTTGCCGTCAACGTCATCAGCGGAACGGGGGTGTAGCTCAGACCGACCTTCACCGCCAGCGGGTCGCGATAACCGGTGCCGGTATTGAACAAATCGACATTGTCACCAAAGTACTGCTCAAGGCTCACACTGGTATTGACATGCCGATAGAACGGCAGCCAGGCCTGTGCAGTTACGTCATATCCGCGCGCCATGCGCTGTTCCTGCGTCACACCGGTCAGTCGCCAGTCGCCCAGGGGCTGATAATAGTTAGCAGAAAGGCGCAGGTATTCACCCCATGCTTCAGCCCCCAGCCCGGCTCTGTGCAGGTTATCGTCAAACTGAGTGTCGTAAAAAGAGTTGTAACCCAAAAGCCAGTTACCCGTATTCCAACGTTGCCCAATACCGAAATTTCCCACCAGTCCTTGATTAAGCTGGCTGACACCAAGCTGGCTCCAAGTCAAATGGCTGTCACTGTCATGCCAGGGCGTAAACAGCGAACCGCTGCTGCCAGAAAAGCTGCCTTCCTGGTCGACGGTCAACGTAAAATCAGTCCGCCCCCAGGGCGACAGTAAAGATTGTGCTTCGCTGGTCACCTTATCAGCCAGCACATCACGCAACTGAGTAAAGGCAAACTGACGCGCTTGCTCGACGGTGCTCAGTCCGTTATCCGTCATGCTGGCTTCACCAAAGGTTTTCACCATCGTAGCAAACGCTTTTTCACTATCGGCGTTTTCCGGCGCAGACCCGAGATCGGGCAGCGTATCACCGTCGTTGTCGAATGGATGTTGAGCCTGTTGTTCAAAGGAAGGTTGCACAGCAGCACTCTCTGCAGCAAGGCAAAGCGCGGTAACAGCAATGAGAAGCTTAAAATAGTGGTACTGCATCACTCTGATAATGTAATCGTTTTTAACGTAAGGCCTGGCGCAGAAGAGTCTGACTGACGAGTATAACATATCGCACCAGCCGGACTGCTGTCAGTTAAGTCCGTAAAATCGGTGAATAATACGATGTTGCGCTACGCTTAGCGGTGTCCGTTTAATGAGGAATTCCCATGACCATCGTAAAGTTAACGCTCCTGACTGCCGCTGCACTCTTAAGTAACGCTACGCTTGCCGCCGAAAGCGCGAATACTTCCTTACGCATTGAAGAGCGTTTTGCTCAACATGGTCGTGAAAAACCAGACTGCACCGGCAGCCTGCGCTGGGGTGAGCGCTGCCATTCTCAAAACCTTGCCACACCGAGTTTTGGGCCTGCCATCGCCACACTGACTGCGACTCAACCCGTGTCGTTAATGCAGGAGACAGCTCCCCCCAAACATCACTCACTTTTGGCTCGCTTTATCCAGCAATGACGCTGGTGATGGTCACCCTCCCGGCATATACTCCGGTCCTGGTGCAAGACTGACGCAAAGGAACAGGAGAGATAATGCAAAAAATACTGATTATCGCTAACGGTGCGGCCTACGGCAGTGAATCCTTGTTTAACAGCCTCAGGCTGGCTATTGCCTTGCGTGAGCAAAACGACGCCCCTCAACTGCAGCTGTTTCTGATGTCTGATGCCGTGACTGCTGGCCTTCGCGGTCAGCGCCCTGCCGAAGGCTATAACATCCAGCAGATGCTGGAAATTCTCACCGCCCAGGGCGTTGCGGTAAAACTGTGTAAAACCTGCACTGACGGACGTGGCATGACGTCGCTGCCGCTTGTGGAAGGCGTGGAGATTGGCACGCTGATTGAGCTGGCACAGTGGACGCTGGCAGCTGACAAAGTTCTGACGTTCTGAGTACGCCGGACTATTATGGTTGCGGCGCGTTGCCCTGACAGCGGCGCACCGCATCAAGCAAGTCGACCAGACCGTCATCGCGCATACCCAGTGATGCCAGCGCTTGCTCAAGCGAGAACAGGTACTGAGCATTGGTACCAAGTGGCCCGCTGGCGGTGGCGATCAGTGGCGCAATATGGGGTGCCTGAGTATCAGGCTCATAGAGCGGATGGCGAGGGTCCATAATGAACACCAGTGCACTCACCGTACGCCCGTCATCAAGCGACAGGGGACACCAGCGCGGCAGGTAGCAGCCCGTTACCATCTCGCGCTTCCATAATAGCGTTAATTCCTGCTCCAGCGTCTCTTCTGCCAGCCGATAGGCAACACCCGTGGTCCTCCCTCCCTCTTTTAGGGCAAGCATTCTTCCAGGCTGGTGCACAGTTCCTCGCCCAACCGTCAAACGCAGGCAGAATGCCCGATGCCAGCCAGGTAGCGTGCCTGTGGCTGACTCGACAAATTCCAGCGCCGGATTCCATATCAGCGAACCATAGCCAAAAATCCACACCGGGCTGTCGTCTGGCCTGCAGGCAAGCGTAGCCGCCAGCGACGCAGCACGCTGTTCTGCCGACCACAGCAGCGTTTCTTCGATATCACCAAATGCCGTACGGCAATCTGCTTTAAGTAAAAAATCCCGCGTTAACACCTGCTACCTCCGCCACTGCCTGCTTCCCGGCACCATCAATTGCTCATGCGACGATATGCAATTTGCGGGCCGCTGGCAAGGCGACAGACTGGCGAGCGCACCTGGAGCAACAGCTTTGTCAGCGCAGCAACGATTTCTTCACGAATGCTTAGGATGCCAGCGTTCGTCATCACCTTTTTTGTAATTCTGTTTAACAGCGGCCCATGCAACACGGTGTGCGACTTCTTCACGGCTGGCGTCACCGCGCCGTGCGGATTTATCCTTGTACTGCTCCCAGGCGCTGTTAAAGGCTTCTTTATAAATATCCTGCGCATGGGCAGGAAGTACACCACGCACGCTTTCTGGTAGTTCACGTTTAGTTTTATAAGGCATATCGCCCCTCCTCTCTCAGACGGATAACTATTAAGTGTGAACTACACGTCTTACTCTTGCCAGGAGCGCCTGAATATTTAATATTTGATAATCACAACGCATTGTTAATAAAGGATATTAATAATAAACACTCGTAGTTATAGCCACGAAAAGTGTTTTTAACCCCAAGCAGTAAAATTTCGTAAAATATCCCCGCGCGGTCAAAATTTTTGATATTTTATCGTCCGTTCATAGCCTTACTATAATGAAAACCTGGCATATACCTGTAAATCTGGAGAATTAAAATGACAAAAAACCAAGAGGTGGTGAAAACCCGCCATAAGGAGACCTCTCTCATCTTCCCGGTGCTGGCGCTTGCCGTACTGTTTTTTTGGGGCGGCAGCCAGTTTATTCCTGCGGTGGCTGGCATTAATCTTCTCGCGCTGGTCGGTATCCTGGCCAGTGCCTTCAGCGTAGTTCGTCATGCCGACGTCCTGGCGCATCGCCTCGGCGAACCTTACGGCTCATTGATTCTGAGCCTTTCCGTTGTCATTCTCGAAGTAAGCCTGATTTCTGCGTTAATGGCGACTGGCGACGCAGCGCCCGCCCTGATGCGCGACACCCTTTATTCCATCATTATGATTGTCACCGGCGGTCTGGTCGGCTTTGCGCTGTTGTTGGGTGGCCGTAAATTTGCGACCCAGCACGTGAACCTGTTTGGTATTAAGCAATACCTGATGGCTCTGTTCCCACTGGCGGTGATTGTGCTGGTCTTCCCGATGGCGCTGCCCGCAGGCAATTTCTCTGTTGGTCAGTCACTGCTGGTTGCGCTGATTTCTGCCGCCATGTATGGCGTTTTTCTGCTTATCCAGACTAAAACGCACCAGAGCCTGTTTGTGTATGAACACGAAGATGAAGGTGACGACGACGACCCGCACCACGGTAAGCCGTCTGCGCACAGCAGCAAATGGCATGCAGCCTGGCTCATCGTCCACCTGATTGCGGTTATCTCTGTGACCAAGATGAACGCCGTGCCTCTGGAGTCCCTACTCTCCTGGATGAACGCCCCGGCGGCCTTTACCGGTTTCCTGGTCGCACTGCTGATTCTCTCACCGGAAGGGCTGGGAGCCATTCGGGCCGTCATGCAAAACCAGGTGCAGCGCGCAATGAACCTGTTTTTTGGCTCCGTGCTGGCGACTATCTCGCTCACCGTACCCGCCGTTACGCTGATTGCCATCCTGACGGGCAACGAACTTATTTTCTCGCTCGGCGCACCAGAAATGGTCGTGATGCTGGCTTCTCTGGTGCTGTGCCAGATTTCATTCTCCACCGGACGCACCAATGTGCTGAACGGTTCGGCACACCTGGCACTGTTTGTTGCCTATCTGATGACCATCTTTGCGTGATTTCCCTGGCAGGCCGCCACGCGGCCTGTTTTACCCTTCAGCGCGCCCCAGCTACTGCGCTATCTGAATAGCGTCAATAACACGCTCGCGATTGCCCCTTGTTGACAATGACTCCCGCACCTTCTTCCAGAACCTGATCGCCTCAGACAGTGATGGGCAATGACAGCATGTGCAGACAAGTATTGAGAACAGAGGGTGCACAAAATTCTGCCGCTCATAGCGAACGGACGGTTATCATGCTCAGAGGATGCGCCTGTTATATCCGGGAAAAGCGACTAAAGATTGGGTTTCAGACAATAAAAAAGCCGCTCTGCGGTAAAACAGAGCGGCTCAGAACAGCGTATTAATGGCTGGTATCAAGCTCGTCGAAGCTTTTCACCAGGTCATCAATGGCTTTAATCTGCTTAAGGAACGGCTCCAGCTTCGCCAGCGGCAGCGCCGACGGGCCATCACACTTCGCGTTCTCCGGGTCCGGGTGCGCTTCAATAAACAGGCCCGCCAGACCAGTCGCCATCCCTGCACGCGCAAGCTCGGTTACCTGCGCACGACGCCCGCCTGAAGCCGCACCAAACGGGTCGCGGCACTGCAGCGCGTGGGTCACGTCAAAAATCACCGGCGCGTTACCCGAGACTTTTTTCATAACGCTAAAGCCCAGCATGTCTACTACCAGGTTGTCATAACCGAAGTTGCTGCCGCGATCGCACAGGATAATCTTGTCGTTACCACCTTCGTGGAATTTATCGACGATATTGCCCATCTGACCCGGGCTGACAAACTGCGGCTTTTTCACATTAATGACCGCACCGGTCTTCGCCATCGCTTCTACCAGGTCGGTCTGGCGTGCCAGGAAGGCTGGCAGCTGAATCACGTCAACCACCTCGGCGACCGGTTGAGCCTGCTGCGGCTCATGAACATCAGTGATGATTTTCACGCCAAAAGTCTGCTTCAGCTCCTGGAAAATCTTCATCCCCTCTTCGAGGCCTGGGCCGCGATAAGAGTGGATGGACGAACGGTTTGCCTTATCAAAAGAGGCTTTGAAGACGTAAGGGATGCCGAGTTTGTCGGTTACCGTGACGTAGTGTTCACAGATGCGCATCGCCAGGTCGCGGGACTCCAGCACGTTCATACCGCCAAACAGTACAAACGGCAGGTCGTTCGCGACATTGATGTCGCCAATGCTAACCACTTTTTGTTTCATATCTTCGCCTTATTGGTGTGAATCGAAACGGGCCGCGCCCGGCTGCTAGTGCAGCGTAATCTGTTTGTGTGAAATCGAGTTAATCTGCGCCTTGATCATCTCGCTTATCGGGTCTTCCGGGCACTGCTCAACGAAATAGGTTAAGTCATTGAGCGCCACGTGTCCGCAGTCCAGCTGGGCATAGATAAGACCGCGATCGCGAATCTCGTAAGGATCTTCAGGGTTAAACTGCAACAGCACTTCGCTTGCGTGTAACGCCAGCTCCATCTGCCGCTCTTCCATCAGTGAGGTTTTCAGCGTGTCGAGCAGTTTGCGGATAACGTCAATATTGTCGGACTCATCCAGATCCTCATCAAACAACTGCGCTGCCGGGCCGATGTTGCCCTTGAGCCACACTTCAAGCGTGTGTTCATCAAGCGTTTCGCCGTTAAACGGGTTAATGAGCCACATTTCGCCATCCAGCCAGTCGGCACGCAGCAAAAGCTGAGTCGGGAATATCACCGGCATCAGTGGAATGTCCAGACTCTCGGCCACCCACAATAAAATCGCCCCGAGGGAGACCGCGCTGCCCTGGCGCTTATTGAGCACTTCATCGAGCCACAGCGCGTCTGACAGGCGATAAACGCCGTCCGCGTCACGAAAGCCCCATTTTTTATAAAACAGCTCCAGGAGCTTTTCGAGCTGCAAATCGTGATGCAACCCCTGGCAAATCTCTTCACGCGCCTGTGCAGCCAGCTGATCCAGCTGGGCACGCACCTGCTGCGTCGGAAAATTTTCGCGAATCTGCTGCGATATCTGAATGATCCCTTCACACAACGGTGCCTGATCAAAATCGAAATCGGCTAACAACTCCATGACTTACCCCAGTAACGGTATTTTTGTGGTGGCGAGTTTGACGATGACATACAGCACCACCAACCCCAACAGGAAGGCAAACCAACGAACCTGCTGGCTGCGCGGGCGACGCCCAAGCGCGATAAAGCCCAAAACGATGTAGATAATAACGCCAAACAGCTTCTCAGTCAGCCATGCGCCCTGTGGCGTAAACGGCCAGAACTTCGCCATAACCATCAGTGCAACGCCGCTGAGCAGCATCACGGTGTCGTTGACGTGTGGAACAATACGCACCCAGCGCTTTTGCGACATGGGTGACGCGCGGTACTGCCACCAGTAGCGCAGAATAAAAAGTGAGACGGAAAACAGAACCGTCAGTACATGCAGGTGCTTAAGCGCAAAATACGTCGCCATTGCTTACTCCATCATTGTTATACGTTGGCCCGCAGTGAGCCTTTCATTGCCACCATAGTCGCGGCAGGTTTCCACCTGCGTATAGCCTGCTTTATCAAATAGCGCACGCACTGGCGCACCTTGCTGCCAGCCATGTTCCAGCAGCAACCAACCGCCGGGCGCTAAAAACGTGCGCCCTTCTTCTATCAGCAGCCGTAAATCAGCAAGCCCGTTGTCGGTCGCCACCAGCGCGGAGCGCGGCTCAAAGCGCACATCGCCCTGACAGAGGTGCGGATCAGCGGCATCAATATACGGTGGATTGCTGACAATAAGATCAAAAGGCTGCGCATCAAGGGCAGCAAACCAGTTGCTTTGTCTAATCGTCACATTGCGCACACCGAGATAATCAGCGTTACGCTGCGCCAGCGCAACCGCATCCGGGATCAAATCGAGCGCCACAATTTCACAATCAGGCCGCTCACTGGCAAGCGCCAGTGCAATAGCGCCTGTGCCAGTACCCAGTTCAAGAATGCGACACGGCGTTGCAGGCAGCCGCGCGAGCGCCTGCTCGACCAGGCACTCGGTGTCAGGACGGGGAATCAAGGTAGCAGAAGAAACAAACAGCGCCATAGACCAGAACTCACGCACGCCAGTCAGGTGTGCCACAGGCTCACCGCGCACGCGCCGCGCCAGCAGTGCATCAAGTTGCGCCTGTTCCTCAGGCGCCAGCCGCGTCTCGCCAAACGCAAGAATAAACGTGCGGCTCTTGCCCGTGACATGCCCAAGCAGGATTTCCGCATCGCGCCGTGGACTGTCGCCCGGTGAAAGCTGCGCAATAGCCCCGGCAAGCCACGTCTGGTAATCCATTACTCCTGCCCGGCCAGCGCCGCAAGCTGGTCTGCCTGATATTCCTGCACAATAGGTTCAATCAGCATATCCAGCTTGCCTTCCATTGTTTCGTCCAGGCGGTACAGCGTCAGGTTAATGCGATGATCGGTCACGCGCCCCTGCGGGAAGTTATAGGTACGGTTGCGATCGGAGCGGTCGCCGCTGCCAAGCAGGTTGCGGCGGGTGGATGCCTCATCCTGCTGGCGCTTTGCCACCTCAGCGGCACGAATACGTGCGCCCAGTACCGCCAGCGCTTTAGCTTTGTTTTTGTGCTGCGAACGCTCATCCTGGCACTCCACCACAATGCCGGTCGGCAGGTGGGTGATGCGGATAGCAGAGTCGGTGGTGTTAACGTGCTGACCACCGGCACCGGAGGAGCGGAAGGTGTCGATACGCAGGTCAGCCGGGTTGATATCCGGCAGTTCGGCTTCCGGCAACTCCGGCATTACCGCCACAGTACAGGCCGAGGTATGAATACGCCCCTGGGATTCGGTCGCAGGCACGCGCTGTACACGGTGACCGCCGGACTCAAACTTCAGGCGACCATACACGCCATCACCGCTGATTTTAGCAATGATTTCTTTGAAACCGCCGTGCTCGCCTTCATTAGCGCTCATGATTTCCACACGCCAGCGCTTCGCTTCGGCATAGCGGCTGTACATACGGAACAAGTCACCGGCAAACAGTGCGGCTTCATCACCACCGGTTCCGGCGCGCACTTCAAGAAACGCGTTGCGCTCATCATCCGGATCGCCCGGCAGCAGCAGCACCTGAAGCTGTTGTTCCATAGCTTCGTTTTGCTCGCGCGCTGCCTCCAGTTCATCCTGCGCCATATCGCGCATTTCCGGGTCATCGAGCATTTCGCGTGCCGTTTCAATATCCTGCTGAATCTGTTGCCATTGTAAAAAGCAGCGCGAGACATCGCTTAACTGCGCGTATTCCCGCGACAGAGCACGAAAACGCTCCTGGTCAGCGATAACGTCTGCTTCACCAAGCAGCGCCTGAACTTCTTCGTGACGCTCATTCAGGGCTTCCAGTTTGGCAACAATAGAAGGCTTCATGGGTGGGGATTCACCTTGTAGAAATAGGGTTGAGTGGGACTAATCCAGCCCGAGGCTGCTGCGCAGAATTTGCAGACGTTCGTCGTCGCCGTCACGTGCAGCCTGCTGTAGTGATTTGGTGGGTGCGTGAATAAGCTTGTTGGTCAACTTCCACGCCAGTTCCTTTAGCACGGCCTCGGCATCGGCACCCTGCTGGAGCGACGCCAGCGCCTTTGCAGCCAGCTCGTCACGAGTGGCCTCTGCCTTACCGCGAAACTCGCGAATGCTCTCGCTGGCGCTCTGGGCGCGCAGCCAGGCCATAAATTCGCTGGTTTCCTGTGCAACAATGGTTTCAGCCTGCACGGCCGCCGCCTGACGTTGGGCCATGTTGTGCTGAATAATCGCCTGCAGATCGTCCACGCCATACAGATAGGCGTTAGCGAGCTTGCCCACTTCTGGCTCCACGTCGCGCGGCACAGCAATATCCACCAGCAGCATTGGCTGATTGCGCCGCGCCTTGAGCGCACGCTCAACCATACCTTTACCAATAATCGGCAGCGGGCTGGCAGTGGAACTGATGATGATGTCGGCTTCGGGCAGACGTGCATCAATATCTGGCAGACCGATTTCTTCCGCTCCCACTTCCTCGGCCAGCGCTTTGGCTCGCTCGCGGGTGCGGTTGGCAATAATCATTTTGCGCACCTGGTGTTCGCGCAGATGGCGCGCCACCAGTTCAATGGTTTCACCCGCACCAACCAGCAGCACGGTAACCTCAGAAAGGGATTCAAAGATTTGGCGCGCCAGGGTACAAGCGGCAAAAGCGACGGAGACCGCACTGGCGCCGATTTCGGTCTCAGTGCGCACCCGTTTAGCCACAGAGAATGACTTCTGGAACATGCGCTCAAGCTCACTGGCGTGAGAGTGGCCGCGCGAAGAGTCGGCAAAGGCTTTTTTTACCTGCCCCAGAATTTGTGGCTCGCCAAGAATCATGGAATCCAGACCGCTGGCAACACGCATCAGGTGGCTCACCGCCTCGTTATCCTGGTGCCAGTACAGACTGCGGCGCACTTCCGCTTCGTCCAGCTTGTGGTAATCACACAGCCAGCGCACCAACGCTTCATGCAGGTTATCCTGCTGCTCCACGCTCAGGTACAGCTCCGTGCGGTTACAGGTCGAGAGCACCACTCCGCCCTGCACCATCGGCTGCGCCAGCAGGCTATCCAGCGCGCTGTCGAGCGTATCCGGCGAAAACGTAACGCGTTCTCGCAATGATACAGGTGCCGTTTTGTGGTTAATACCCAGAGCTAACAGAGTCATGTGTGCGGGAGTAATACCGGTCTTGATATGGATTTCTGCACGCATAATACAGGATGCGCACTGCCAATAAAAGGGAGCGCCCTCTTTCGCAACAATAGACGCCAGCCCACTTTTCCTGATTCCGGATAATTTCACCATTGACGCTTTTCACGCATAAAGCCAGTATTACTGGTTACGACTTTGACGCTTCTCAAGGATTTATCGCGTTATGACGACCTTCAGCCCCGTTCGATTGCTGCCTTTTGCAAGCCTGCTGCTTGCTGCCTGTATGACGACCCCGCCTAAAGGACCGGGGAAAAGTCCCGATTCACCGCAGTGGAAACAGCACGTTTCGCAGGTTCAGAGCCTGAGCCAGTATCAGACCCGCGGCGCATTCGCGTATATCTCCGACAGCCAGAAAGTGTATGCACGTTTCTTCTGGCAACAGACCGGCCAGGACCGTTATCGCCTGCTGCTAACCAACCCGCTTGGCAGCACGGAGCTTTCGTTAACCGCAGGTCCGGGCGGCGCAGAGCTGATTGATAACAAAGGCCAGCGCTATCAGGCGCAGGATGCCGAAGAGATGCTGCAACGTCTGACCGGTATGCCGATTCCGCTTCAAAGCCTGCGCCAGTGGATTCTGGGCCTGCCGGGTGATGCCACGGATTACCGGCTTGATGACCAGTACCGTCTGAGCGAAGTTAACTACCAACGCGACGGCAAAAACTGGAAGGTGACCTGGAGCGACTACAGCGACAAGGTTCAACCGGCCTTCCCTTCCAGTATGGAGTTGAGCGACGGCGAGCAGCGCATCAAGTTAAAAATGGATAACTGGATAGTGAAATGACGCCAACGCGCTGGCCGTCTCCGGCCAAACTCAATCTTTTTCTTTATATCACTGGCCGTCGTCCTGACGGCTACCACAATCTGCAAACGCTGTTTCAGTTTCTGGACTACGGCGACACAGTAATAATAACCCCGCGCAGCGATGGGCAAATCCATTTACTGACGCCGGTTGACGGCGTGCCGGATGAGCAAAACCTGATTGTGCGCGCCGCACGCTTGCTGGCGCAAGAAGTCCAGCGCGTGGGCAAAACCGTGCCGGGTGCCAGTCTGGCGGTAGAAAAAAAATTGCCGATGGGCGGCGGGCTGGGTGGTGGCTCGTCTAACGCGGCAACCACGCTCGTCGCACTCAACCATGTGTGGCACAGCGGCATCAGCCTTGACCGGCTGGCTGAGCTGGGACTGACGCTTGGCGCGGATGTACCGGTTTTTGTACAAGGACATGCTGCATTTGCTGAGGGCGTCGGCGAGCGCCTGATTGCGGCTAACCCGCCGGAGAAATGGTATCTGGTGCTGCACCCCGGCATAAGCATTCCAACGCCGGTTATCTTTAAAGATCCTGAATTACCGCGCGATACCCCCACAAGGTCAATGGAAATGTTGATGAATTGTGAATTCCGCAACGATTGTGAAGTTATCACAAGAAAACGTTTTCGTGAGGTTGATGCGCTGCTTTCCTGGCTGTTAGAATACGCGCCGTCGCGCCTGACCGGCACAGGAGCTTGCGTGTTTGCTGAATTTGACACCGAATCCGCTGCCCGTCAGGTGCTTAAGCAAGCCCCGGAATGGTCGCAGGGTTTTGTGGCGCGTGGCGTCAATCTCTCCGCGCTGCATAAAGCTATTTCCGGGCAAGCTGAGCGTTGGTGACAGCGTCACCTTGTTTCAGACGTTGCATCACGCTCTTAAAATACACCGCCCGGATGGTGGACGCTCCGCCCGTGACCGCCATCCACTACTGGACGCATGCCTGAGGTTCAACTCGTGCCTGATATGAAGCTTTTTGCTGGTAACGCCACCCCGGAACTGGCTCAACGTATTGCCAACCGCCTGTACACTTCACTCGGAGACGCTGCTGTCGGTCGCTTCAGCGACGGCGAAGTGAGCGTGCAGATTAACGAAAACGTTCGCGGTGGGGATATTTTCATCATCCAGTCAACCTGCGCTCCCACGAATGATAACCTGATGGAACTGGTGGTTATGGTTGATGCCCTGCGCCGCGCTTCCGCAGGCAGAATTACCGCTGTCATCCCCTACTTTGGCTACGCACGTCAGGACCGCCGCGTGCGCTCTGCTCGTGTACCTATTACCGCGAAAGTCGTTGCTGATTTCCTCTCAAGCGTTGGCGTTGACCGTGTTCTGACCGTTGACCTGCACGCCGAGCAGATTCAGGGCTTCTTCGATGTCCCGGTTGATAACGTGTTCGGCAGCCCCATTCTGCTGGAAGACATGCTGCAACAGAACCTCGAAAACCCGATCGTCGTTTCTCCGGATATCGGCGGCGTTGTGCGCGCTCGCGCAGTTGCCAAACTGCTGAACGACACCGAGATGGCCATTATCGACAAGCGTCGCCCACGTGCGAACGTTTCACAGGTCATGCACATCATCGGTGACGTTGCCGGACGCGACTGCGTGCTGGTTGATGACATGATTGATACCGGTGGCACGCTGTGCAAAGCCGCTGAAGCGCTTAAAGAACGCGGTGCCAAACGTGTATTCGCTTATGCCACGCACCCCATCTTCTCCGGCAACGCGGTATCAAACCTGCGCAACTCCGTTATCGACGAAGTCGTCGTTTGCGATACCATTCCGCTGTCTGATGAAATCAAAGCGCTGCCAAACGTGCGTACCCTGACGCTGTCTGGCATGCTGGCTGAGGCGATTCGCCGTATCAGCAACGAAGAATCTATCTCTGCCATGTTCGATCACTGATTGAACACACGGCACAAAACCCGCTACGGCGGGTTTTTTTATGATTTTTAGTTAACGTGTCGCTTTTAACGCAACAAAAAAGCGGCCCCCTGAGGCGCCGCTTTTCATTTAATTCGATTTAACTCTGATGATGACCGTGCTGACCACGCTTACAGCGTTTATCAAAATTACGCACCCACCAGTAACGATCGGCCACTCTTTCATGACCACCAAGACGGGCGCCCACAAGCCAGAGCAGTGCACCAACAAAAATACCAAATACAGCACCGTGAGCGAAAAGCTGTGGCAGGTGAAATTGCGGAAGCTGGTTCATAATGGCAGTACCGATGCCGCCTACCATTACTACTAACCCCAGCCCCATCAGCACGTTACCGATTAGCGAAGCGTTTTTGCGTCTCATCTGTCACCTCCGAAATCTACGGGCCGGCAGGGAATACCCCCTCTTCCTGTGTGCCAAGTATAGACAGAGTGTTTTTTAACGGTTGCGGCAACGATCACAATTAGGAACATTTAACCCACATAACTTTACAAATAACTGTCTGAATAAATGATTATTCTAATGGTTCAGAATAGTGATTATTCATATTTACAGCGCCACCTGAGCGGGGTTTTTGTCATCCGCGTCCATGCACAGTAAACTACGCGCCGAAAACCCTTTTCCAGGACTGTGATTGTGACAATAAAACTGATTGTCGGCCTCGCCAATCCGGGCGCGGAATATGCCGCCACCCGCCATAATGCAGGGGCCTGGTACGTGGATTTGCTGGCTGAACGCCACGGCCAGTCGCTCAAAGAAGAGCCAAAGTTCTTTGGTTACACCGCACGCATCAATCTTGCTGGTGAAGACGTGCGCCTGCTGGTGCCGACCACGTTCATGAATTTAAGCGGCAAGGCGGTTGCGGCACTCGCCACTTTTTATCGCATCGCCCCGGATGAAATTCTGGTGGCGCACGATGAACTGGACCTGCCACCAGGCGTGGCAAAGTTCAAACTCGGTGGTGGTCATGGTGGCCATAATGGCCTGAAAGACATCATCAGCAAACTAGGTAATAACCCGAACTTTCACCGCTTACGCATCGGAATTGGTCATCCGGGCGATAAAAACAAAGTTGTCGGTTTTGTACTGGGTAAACCCCTTGCCAGCGAGCAGAAACTTATCGATGACGCTGTAGACGAAGCGGCACGTTGTACCGAGGTCTGGCTTAAAGATGGTCTTGCTAAAGCGACCAGCCGCCTGCACACGTTTAAGGCGCAATAGCGCCTGCGTAACGTGATTTCCCTGCCCCTGACGTGGGGGTTTACGTGTATAATAGGCAAAGTTATCTGTTTTTCATCATCGGGCTGCTTACAGCCCTCTGATTATCAAGCAATTTAAGGTGATCTAAATCATGGGATTCAAATGCGGTATCGTCGGCCTGCCAAACGTCGGTAAATCCACGCTGTTCAACGCGCTGACCAAAGCGGGCATCGAGGCAGCCAACTTCCCGTTCTGCACTATCGAACCAAACACTGGCGTAGTACCCATGCCCGATCCGCGTCTGGACAAGCTTGCCGAAATCGTTAAGCCGCAGCGTATTCTGCCAACCACGATGGAGTTTGTTGACATCGCGGGCCTGGTCAAAGGGGCCTCCAAAGGCGAAGGCCTCGGCAACCAGTTTCTGACCAACATCCGTGAGACCGAAGCCATCGGCCACGTGGTGCGCTGCTTTGAGAACGACAACATCATTCACGTCTCCGGTCGCGTAAACCCGGCGGAAGATATCGACGTTATCAACACCGAACTCGCCCTGTCTGACCTTGACACTTGCGAGCGCGCTATTCACCGCATCCAGAAGAAAGCCAAAGGCGGCGATAAAGACGCGAAAGCGGAACTGGAAGTGCTGGAGAAGTGTCTGCCACAGCTGGAACAGGCCGGTATGCTGCGTGCGCTTGACCTGACTAAAGAAGAAAAAGCGCTGATTCGCTACCTGAGCTTCCTGACGCTTAAGCCGACCATGTACATCGCTAACGTGAACGAAGACGGCTTTGAGAATAACCCGTATCTGGACCAGGTACGTGAAATCGCTGCCGCAGAAGGTTCTGTGGTCGTGCCGGTGTGTGCCTCTGTAGAGTCTGACATTGCCGAGCTTGACGACGAAGAACGCGACGAATTTATGCAGGAATTAGGTCTTGAAGAACCGGGTCTCAACCGTGTAATTCGCGCCGGTTATTCTCTGCTCAACCTGCAAACCTACTTCACCGCAGGCGTGAAAGAAGTGCGTGCCTGGACCATTCCGGTCGGTACCACTGCCCCGCAGGCGGCTGGTAAAATCCACACCGACTTTGAAAAAGGCTTTATCCGCGCCCAGACCATCGCTTATGAAGATTTCATCACTTATAAAGGCGAACAGGGTGCGAAAGAAGCGGGTAAAATGCGTGCAGAAGGTAAAGACTACATCGTTAAAGACGGTGACGTGCTGAACTTCTTGTTCAACGTCTGATGCATTAAAAGTATTCGATGTAAATATTCTGGGCACCTTCAGGGTGCCCTGAACGTTTTCAGCTAATAACAATCGCCTTAAGCGAGATATTGTTAAAGCGGTTCAAACTTCATTCCTTTAAAAATACGCACCGGATCGCCTCTAGAGATCTGGTGGTGAAACTGACGCCGTTGTGCTTTTAACGCCACCTGCTGCTCCATGTGTAATTGTTCAAGACGTCGGCCTATCAGTAGTAAAGCCAGCCGTTTATTAGCATGCTGACTGCGCTCTGTTTGTACTTTCACGCTGATACCAGAGGCAATGTGCGTAGCTCTAACCGCTGAATCGGTCTTATTGACATGCTGTCCACCAGGGCCAGAGGCGCGAAGTGCCTCAAAACGAATCTCACTTTCAGGCACCATCGTCGTTGGGGTAAAAGGCGCAACGCCTATAAACCAATTTTTACGCCCGTGATTCTTCCTGTAAGGACTGGTACAAATCCACTGTAACGTTCCGCACCACTTCTCACTCAAAGATGCGCTGCGTTCTCCTGATATCGCCACCAGTGCAGAGCGCAGTGTCCCAAAGCGGAGATTCTCCTCTTGCTCCAGAATCTCGACATCAACCCGAAAAGACTCGGCTTCAAGACAAAAACGCTGCAATGCTTTAGATACTGCCAGACTGCATTCATCAGGGCCTTGCGCGCAGGAAAACTGAAGTAATATCATTCTGCGCTCCCCCGGGTTTTATACGTTAAAACCGGCTTTAGCCTGGCAACAACCCGCACAAGTTCAGCCTGCGCCATTGAGCCTATAACCGTTTCAATGGATTTATATGCCTCAGGCGCTTCCTGAAACATCAACTGTTTGTCTTCACAGATTACCCGGCTTCCCAGAGTAGTACGACTTAGTTGCGCCAGCGTATACCTTCCAGACAAACGATCTTTGCATTCGGAACGCATCCATTTGCGTCCAGCGCCATGAGCCAGAGAGTAAAGGCTATTCGCCGATGGCAAAGGTTCGACCAGATAGCTGAAATCCCCTCTTGAGCCGGGAATTACCACCCAGCCCTGGTCAGAAGGCGTAGCCCCTTTGCGGTGCAACCAGCCTTGCTTGCCTTCGATAAGCGCAGGTGAGACCAGATTATGGTGAACATCCAGTATCTTCTCTCCCTCCGAGCGCAGACGTGACAGTATGCGTTCAGCAATCACACGGCGATTATCTGAGGCAAACTGCAACGCCTGGTGATGTTTTTCAAGATAAGCTGCCGCCTCCGGTGTCTTGTCTTCTAACCCCTTGTGGCCAAACTCCTGTACGTGCTGGGCCAGAATGTGTTGCCCCAGCCCGCGGGAACCACTGTGAACCAGCAACACCAGATGTTTTTTGCTCAGCCGGTACTCTGGCGGGAATTCCCCGTCATACACGGTCTCTATTTGTTGCAGCTCAACAAAATGGTTTCCACCGCCAATAGTCCCCATTGAAAATTCGGTGGCAAAAGGAGGCAGGAAGCCAAATAGCGCGTCAATCCATTGCGGTTCAGGGGGAAGATCGATATTACCCAGCTTTCTTTCAAGTTTCTCAATATTCAGTTTGGCTAACGGAATATCGGTTTGCCATAGCGCCATACCACAACCAATATCATTTCCTACCAGAGCAGGATAAAAAACATGGGTTGAAAAAAAAGCGGCACCAACCGGATAGCCGCGACCGGGATGCAAATCAGGCATGCCGACTACGCGTTGCATATACGGTAAAGCTGCGGTTGTTTGTAATTGCTGGATTGCTTTACCTTCAATCCAGGTGTCGTCCGACGCGATATAAGAAACCGTCTCAGACAATGAGCGAATTGTTGTGCCCATAACCATCCATCATTAAACAATGATAATCAGAAAATTGTGAAGATAATGGCGGGCTTACTGATTGAACTGAGGATGCAGCGTATTAACTGAACGCTCAGTAGCAAGAGGACCCGCAAAGAGTTGTTAATAATGTCATGTAAACCTCCTTGCAGTTAGATGATGAAAAAACGCGGCGATAGTAATGCGTTTTTTAGCGCAGCACAACTTTTTTTAAAAAAGCATCACATTGAAGAATAAAATTCATTTGGCGCAGAAGTGCAGTTATTAATAGTATTAGTCGCGACTTAATCTGACATATGACCTTGAAAGGTTCAGAGTTACCGGTTTTGATATGGGTGTCAAATCCTTATACAAAACACAAGGTAACTCTTATGCTTCCTACTACCAATCCCGTCATCAAACACAAAGCCGGTTTGCTCAATCTGGCTGAAGAACTCAGTAACATGTCGAAAGCCTGCAAAATCATGGGCGTCCCACGCGATACATTTTACCGTTACCGTGAACTGGTCGATGAAAGTAGCGTGGATTCGCAGCCACCGCGCTCCTAACTTAAAGAATCGTACCGACGAGGTCACTGAGCGAGCTGTTGTTGATTACGCTGCCATTCTGACGTACTTTGACAATAATACAGTTCATATAAGCGCCACTCCGTGACCTGCTCTTTTTTACGGCGTCGGTGACTGTAGATATCAGCGTGGGTGACACATCTGCGTAATGCGCGTCTGATGCTTCTTAATCAGCTGCGGTTCGAAGGTGTTTTCTCGGTCACGCGGTATGTTCAGCTCGATCTCGCCGTCATCGCATAACACCGTTTTTGACGAGTAGCCATTGCGGGTGTTTGAGCCTGTTTTGGGCGCATTTTTCTCATGCCCGGGGTGGTCAGTCAGCTCCGCATTGAGCGCCGTTTCGACGATAAGCTTCGTCAACATGCGGAAAAAGCATCGAGATCGGCTTCGGTTTTAAGGCCTTTAGCCAGTTCAGCCGCAAGGGCTTTGAGTTTCTTCTCGTCGATAATTACCTGTCTCCGCTACTGGAGTGAACATATCAAAACAAAATCAGGCAATTACACAATTTTAATTACTCTCTCTCGGGTTCCTTTGCACACTTTCTAATAACGATTTCAGCCATGACGTTAAGTTTTTCCTTTTTTACCAAATTATTACATAAACCTCCAGAAACCATTTAAGCCCTTTCATAGCCAATTTCCTCATTGCGTTCTCAGCTTTAAATTTATTAGTTGTCTTCATCTTTCATCCTAAAAGTTCAATGAGAAATTTGAATCACACTTATAAGCGCGTAGTTAAGTAAAGAGCAATTTATGAAAAACAAGCCATCATAATATCTTTATTCATCTTTTCTTTTTTGCGGCTTGCCCTTAGC
>CBIFVZ010000053.1:0-27114 GCA_966185765.1 uncultured Enterobacteriaceae bacterium
GCGCGTTGAGTTTGAAATCACTAACGGTGCCAAAGGCCCTTCTGCTGCTAACGTGATCGCTATCTAATCTGCAGCAAGTGTTAAAAAACCCACCCAACAGGGCGGGTTTTTTTATGCCCACAATCCGGCGACAGCGCCCCTCATTCCCAGCTGAACAACCATCCGTGTAGAAAACCCGCAACAATCAGCACGCATAACAGCACTGCGATCCAGCTTTGCACATTTTGCATCATACTTTTCATTGTCATTCTCCTTTTTGCTGTACCCGGAGTCTGGCAATAAAACCTTAAGCTGGAATTAAGATGCCTGGCTTGATGGTGAAACCAGCCAGAAGGCCAGCGCCGTCATGGCAAATGAACCGCACAGGTTGACCAGCACGTTCAGGGCTGCCCATTCAAAGCGCCCCTGCTGGAGCAGAAAGACGGTTTCTGCAGAGAATGTCGAAAACGTGGTCAACCCACCGCAAAAGCCGGTTGTGATAAGCAGCTTCCACATAGGGTCGATATGCGTCATGCGCCCAAACCAGGCGAGGCCCAGTCCAATGATAAACGCACCCGCCAGGTTTGCTGTGAGCGTGCCGATGGGAAGCGAGCTGTGTACTGGATCAAGACGCAGACTCAGTAGCCAGCGTGCCGTGCTGCCGATACCACCACCAATAAATACTGCTAAAAACATCTGAAACACGGGGTTGTCCTGTTAGAAGACCTGGAGTAATAAAGAGTGTAGCGCTGCGCATGCGCTGATGACCAGCGTTGGGCGCTCAGGAGGGGAGATGAGAGTTGCAGTTGGGCAATTTGCCGTCACTGAGGAGTGGCAAGAGAATCTCAGGACATGCCAGTCGTTGATGCGCTCAGCCAGCGCGCAGCATGCAGACCTGCTGGTACTGCCGGAGGCGTTGCTGGCGCGTGCCGACAACGACCCGGATTTGTCGGTAAAATCCGCGCAGCCGTTGGATGGCGCATATGTGCAAGGCCTGCTGAGCACAAGCCGTGGTACGCCACTTACAACGGTGCTGACAATACATGTGCCAACCACTGCAGGTCGGGCAACCAATACTCTACTGGCAATACGCGATGGGAAAATACTGGCGCGTTATGAAAAACTGCACCTGTATGATGCGTTTCGTATTCAGGAGTCCCGGCTGGTGGATGCCGGTGTTGCGCTGCCGCCGTTGATTGAGGTGGCAGGCATGAAAGTGGGGCTGATGACCTGTTATGACTTGCGCTTCCCGGAGCTGGCGTTGAGTCTCGCGCTGGCTGGTGCTGAGCTTCTGGCACTGCCTGCCGCATGGGTGCGTGGCGCGCACAAAGAGCGCCACTGGGAGACATTGCTGGCAGCACGAGCGCTGGATACCACCTGCTGGATTGCGGCGGCAGGTGAGTGTGGCAACAGGAACATTGGCTACAGCCGCGTAGTGGACCCGTTTGGGATAACCGTAGCAGGGGCGGGTGAAACGCCAGCGCTGATAGTCGCTGAGGCTCCTGGTGCTCGCGTGGCTGAGGTGCGTGCACAGCTACCGGTGCTGAAAAATCGCCGCTTCGCGCAACCGCGCTTGCGCTGAGAGTGTTTTAACGCCTCCTGATTCACCTTGTTACAGATTGCTATTGTGTTGCCGGGCTTAATGACCGTTAATGTACTCCGGTTTTTCGGTCTGTACTGGATAGAGAAGGTAAATATGGGCGAGATTAGCATTACCAAACTGCTGGTAGTTGGCGTACTGATTGTATTGTTGTTTGGTACTAAGAAATTACGTACGCTCGGTGGCGATCTCGGGGCGGCGATCAAGGGCTTTAAAAAGGCCATGAACGACGACGATAGCGCGACTAAGCCCGCATCAGGCAATGAAGCACCGGCTGAGCGTCTGTCAAACAAAGAGTGATTCAGACCACTGAATAAAAAAACCGGCCTTCTGTGAGCCGGTTTTTTTATGCTATTAAGACTATGTGTAACAAAATGTGTTTTCTTATTTAACTTCCATACCCTTTGCCTGCAAATCAGCATGGTAAGAAGAGCGCACAAACGGTCCACATGCTGCATGGGTGAAGCCCATTGCCAGCGCTTCGGCTTTCATCTCTTCAAACTCATCGGGACTGACGTAGCGCTGTACGGGGAGGTGGTGGCGACTTGGTTGTAGATATTGTCCCAGTGTCAGCATGGTCACGCCGTGGCGGCGCAGGTCACGCATAACTTCAATAATTTCGGCATTGGTTTCACCGAGGCCGACCATCAGCCCTGATTTGGTCGGGATATGTGGGTGCGCTTCTTTAAAACGCTCCAGTAGCTTCAGTGACCAGTTATAGTCAGCGCCCGGGCGTACCTGACGATAAATACGCGGTACGTTTTCCAGGTTGTGGTTAAACACATCAGGTGGTGTAGCGGTGAGAATATCTAACGCCCTGTCCATACGGCCACGGAAATCCGGCACCAGCGTTTCAATTTTGATTGTTGGATTTTTTTTGCGAATGGCACTGATGCAGTCGGCAAAATGCTGTGCACCGCCATCGCGCAAGTCATCGCGGTCAACTGAGGTAATGACCACATAACGCAGTCCCATATCGGCAATGGTCTGTGCGAGCTTTACGGGTTCGTTAGCGTCTGGCGCAATCGGGCGGCCGTGGGCAACGTCACAGAACGGGCAGCGACGGGTACAGATAGCGCCAAGAATCATGAAAGTGGCGGTGCCGTGGTTGAAGCATTCAGCAAGGTTAGGGCAGGAGGCCTCTTCACATACAGAGTGCAGGCCGTTTTTGCGCATGGCCGCTTTGATGCCCTGAATTCGGGTGGAATCTGCCGGGAGTTTGATTTTCATCCATTCCGGTTTTCTTAACAGCTCCTGGCGCTCGGTCACCACGGTTTTTACCGGGATAAGGGCCATTTTATCGGCATCGCGATATTTGACGCCGCGTTCCATCACGATAGGTTTACTCATAGCGCGCGTGTTCCAGTAACGGGTCTTGAAAAGTAGGGGGTAAATTCAGGTTAAGTGTGTATTTATCAACTATTTTTGAATTTATTAACCGCAGTATATCATTTATGAAACGTCTTAAGCAGCCGGGGTCGTCGAAAAACCGGGATTTTTTGTTAAGCACAGTGGTGTCAGTGGCTTATCGCCGTGTCCGGCAGGCCGTGTACATCTTGTGAAGGCGGGCAGCCTAAATGATGCAGCAGGTGTGTGACCAGCAGCGGCGCAACGGTGGCAGGTGTCGCATCCGGCACAAACTGGCTCACCTGGGTCATCGCCATTCCGGCGTAACCACAAGGATTAATACGCAGAAACGGCGTGAGATCCATATTGATATTCAGCGCCAGTCCGTGAAACGAGCAGCCTTTGCGAATGCGCAACCCCAGTGAGCAGATTTTGCTCTCCCCCACATACACCCCCGGCGCATCTGCCCGGGCGTGTGCCTCAATGCCCAGTTCAGCAAGCGTATCAATAACCGTATTCTCCAGCAGTGTCACCAGTTCACGCACGCCAAGCTGCCGTCTTCTGAGGTTAAGCAGCAGGTACACGACCTGCTGGCCGGGGCCGTGATAGGTGACCTGGCCACCGCGATCGCTCTGAATGACCGGAATATCGCCAGGCGTCAGTACGTGCTCGGCCTTCCCGGCCTGACCCTGGGTGAATACCGGGTCATGCTCGACAAGCCAGATTTCATCGGCACTGTGTTCATTACGGGTGTCGGTAAAGTCGTGCATTGCCTGGGATACAGGGCGGTAAGGCTGTTGTCCAAGGTGGCGAATGAGGAGGGTATCTTGAGACAAAACGGCGTCTCCGGGGAAGAATGGGTCAGGGCAGTATATCACAGGGGTAACAAAAAATTTACCCGGCGCAAGGCCGGGTAACGGGATTACAGCACCATACGTACGATTTCGATATTCCCGAGTTCTTCGTACAGTGCTTCCACCTGGTCAATATGGGTGGCAGTAATCGTGATAGAAACGGAATGGTAATTTCCCTTGCTGCTTGGCTTGACCTGCGGCGTGTAGTCGCCCGGCGCATGGCGCTGCACAACTTCGACCACCAGATCAACCAGCTCTGGTTTCGCCAGGCCCATTACTTTGTAGGTAAACGGGCAGGGGAATTCAAGCAGCTCTTTCAGATTGGTTTTCATGGTCGCTCCAGCGTAACGAAATAATAACTCCCGCCTGAGCGGGAGTCGCGTTGATGCTAAGTATATGGGGGCAGTTACGCGGTTTTCAAGCGCACCGGCCTTAGCCGAACCAGCGGTGGAACATCAGCTTGATATAGTCGATGAATCTGCTAAAGAAATTACCTTCTTCAATAGCCTGCAGCACGACCAGAGGACGCTGCTCGATGGTTTTCCCATCCAGCTGGAAGTTGATGGTCCCCACAACCTGGTTTTTCTCCAGTGGTGCGTTAAGCTCCTGGGCATTGAGCACGTAACTGGCTTTCAGGTCTTTCATGCGCCCGCGTGGGATAGTCAGGAACACATCTTTATCCACGCCGAGTGAAGCACGATCGCTGTCGCCAAACCAGGCTGGCTCAGAGGCAAACTCTTTACCTGCCTGCAGCGGATTGACGGTTTCAAAGAAGCGAAAACCCCAGGTCAGCAGTTTCTTGCTCTCGGTTTCACGGCCTTTATAGGTACGTCCGCCCATCACCGCAGAAATCAGGCGCATCTGCCCTTCGGTGGCGGAGGCGACAAGGTTATAACCCGCCTTTGCGGTATGGCCGGTTTTGATGCCGTCGACATTAAGGGTTTTATCCCACAACAGACCGTTGCGGTTCATCTGGCGAATACCGTTAAAGGTAAATTCTTTTTCTTTGTAGATGCCGTATTCATTCGGCACGTCGCGGATCAACGCCTGGCCGATAAGTGCCATATCGCGCGCGGAGCTGTATTGCCCTTCGGCATCCAGACCGTGCACGGTCTGGAAGTGCGAGTTCTTAAGCCCCAGCACGGCGACGTAGTTGTTCATCAACCCGACAAAGGCGTCCTGGCCACCGGCCACATAGTCGGCCATCGCCACACAGGCATCGTTACCCGATTGCAGATTAATGCCGCGAATCAGCTGGGAAACCGGTACTTGCATACCCGGCTTGAGGAACATCAGTGAAGAGCCTTTAAATACCGGGTTACCGGTCGCCCACGCGTCCTGGCCCACGGTGACCAGGTCGGTTTCTTTAAACTTGCCTGCTTTCATGGCCTGGCCGATGACGTAGCTGGTCATCATTTTGGTCAGACTGGCCGGGTCACGGCGCGTGTCGGCATTGGATTCTGCCAGCACTTTACCGGAGTTGTAATCAATCAGGATGTAGGATTCCGCATCAATCTGCGGAACCTCAGGGATCATCGTTTTAATGTTGAGGTCGTCAGCCTGTGCAACAGAGGCGGCAGTCAAAGATACAGCCGCAGCGAGGACTACGCGCCGGGCAAAGCGATTACAAGGAGATCTGGTCATGGTCTGAACGAACAACATCCGTGGTGAAATCAAAAAAGTGCTTAACTATAGCAAATGCTATTTTTAGTGGCATCCGACTTTGCGCAGTAATTGTGACAGGAATTTACATAAGCTGACACAAGGTCGGATGCCGCGGAATTACTGGGCGGCAGTAATAAACGACTGGAGCTGCGCTTCAACCATCAGGCGCTGTTGAAGCGCCATTGCTTCACCGCGTCTTTCAAAAGGCCCCAACTGCACGCGATAGATGCTCTCATTCTGCGTCACTTTACCAGGTACGCTGAATTTCTGACTCAGTTCCTGCTGCCACTGGCTGGCACGCGTGCCATCACCAATTGCCCCCACCTGTACCATGTAGCCGGTGCCGGTTGACGCGCCTTGTACTGAGCCTGGGGCGGTCACAGGGGCGTTCATGCTGCCTGAGGTAAGTTGTGGCTGCGTGGTTTGTACAGGCGCCTCACCTGCCGCTGGCTGGGCCTGCGTCACGGGGGCTGCGCCGCTCATGTCTGCCTGAACCGGGACATCACTCGTTTGCGCGGCGGCAACGGGCGCCACGACCATTGGCGTTAGTGAGTCATTACTGATGGCGTTCACGTTACCGGCAGGTGTTGAGGTTTGTACCGAAGAGACACTGCCAGGGCCGCTACTCAGATCGGGACGTGCGGGCAGCGCATAGGTCTGTTGGGCAATGGTGGTGCAGGCGGTGCCGGGGCCGGATAGCGAGCCATCGGGGGAGACGACAATGGGGTCGATGCGCACTTTGGTATTGTTTGAGGTGTTCAGACGGTCAGCCGCAGCGCGCGAGAGCGAGATGACTCTGTCGTTGCCGTATGGACCCCGGTCGTTGATACGCACCACAATCATGCGGCCGTTAGCCAGGTTAGTGATGCGTGCATAGCTCGGCACTGGCAGTGTGGGGTGGGCGGCGGTCAGCTGGGTTGGGTCGAACGTCTCACCTGTAGCCGTCAGGTTGCTGCCTGGCTCGGCATCATAAATAGCGGCGAAACCGGTCTGGCTGAAGCGTGACGGATCGCGCACGATTTTCCAGGTTTTGCCGTCACGTTTGTAATCCTGATTGGCTAGCGGGTTTTGCGGTTCATAACGCGGTTCTGCGCCCGTTATCTCAACCACCGGACCGTTACACACAGCCGGTTGTGGCACGCTACTGGTCTGTTGTTGATTATTGTTATCAGTACTACATGCCGCCAGCAATCCTGCTGCTACGCAGACTCCTATCCACTGCTTACGCATCGTCCACCTCTTACACGTTTTTGGACAACATTTTCCTGTGGGTATGTATCGACATCACGATACCAAACCCGGCCATCAGCACAATCAGGGCCGACCCCCCGTAACTTACGAGCGGTAGCGGAACCCCAACCACCGGCAATATGCCACTCACCATGCCGATATTTACAAACACATAAACAAACAAAATCAGCATCAATGCCCCGGCCATCACACGCCCGAATGTAGTCTGCGCGCGAGCGGCAATCCACAGTCCACGGACAATCAGTAACAGGTATAGCGCCAGTAGCACCAGCACACCAATCATGCCAAGTTCTTCAGCGAGAACCGCAAAGATAAAGTCGGTATGCCGCTCGGGCAGGAACTCCAGCTGTGACTGTGTTCCATGTAGCCAACCTTTGCCGCGCATACCGCCAGAGCCAATAGCAATTTTAGACTGAATAATATGGTAGCCTGCGCCCAGCGGATCGCTTTCCGGGTCCAGCAGCATCATCACGCGCTGGCGCTGATAATCATGCATCAGGAAGAACCACAGAATCGGGATAAACGCGGCAACCAGCAGCACCGCAATGCCAATCAGTCGCCAGCTCATACCCGACAGGAACAGTACGAACAACCCCGAAGCGGCAACCAGAATCGAGGTGCCAAGGTCGGGCTGTGCTGCAACCAGCAGGGTGGGCAGAAAGATAAGTATCAGTGCAATGCCGGTGTTTTTCAGCGTTGGTGGACAGACGTCACGGTTGGTAAAACGCGCCACCATCAGCGGTACGGCAATCTTAGCAATTTCGGAGGGCTGAAAGCGGATAATGCCCAGATCCAGCCAGCGTTGCGCGCCTTTTGAGATAGCCCCAAAGGCATCCACCGCAACCAGCAGAATAATGGTGACAATATAGAGCCACGGCGCCCAGCCTTCATACACACGCGGCGGGACCTGAGCCATGATTATCATAATAACCAGGCCGGCCATAATCTGGCCGATTTTGCGCTCCATCATGCCTGGATCCTGGCCGCTGGCGCTCCAGATAACCAGAGCGCTATAAAGCAGTAGCGCCAGGATAGTCAGCAGGAAGGTGGGGTCGATGTGAATCTTTTCCCACAGCGATTTTTTAGAGCGGTTTTCCGCCATATTCGACATGTTATTGATCCTCTGCCGAGGTCACTGCCGGATTGGCGTTCGGCAGCTGTGTGTTGTTATCGCCCAGCATGATGTGGTCGAGGATTTGTCGTGTAATGGTACCGACTGCCGGACCTGCCCCCCCGTTTTCGAGGATGATTGCCATAGAAACTTGCGGATTGTTATATGGCGCGTAGGCCACCATCAGCTTGTGGTCACGCAGGCGTTCGGAAATTTTGTGCGCGTTATAGGTTTCGTTGGCTTTCAGGCCAAACACCTGTGCGGTCCCCGACTTGGCAGCGATTTTATACGGCGCGCTCTGGAAGTACTTATGTGCCGTACCGTTAGCACGGTTTGCCACGCCATACATGCCGTCTTTGGCAATTTCCCAGAAGCCAGAATGAATATCCCCGACAGGCGGCTGCTCCTGCTGCTTCCACGGCACTTTCTGGCCATTTATGGAAGTACTCGCCAGGAAGTGCGGGACTTTCACCACCCCGTCGTTAATCAGTATCATCAACGACTTGTTCATCTGCATTGGCGTGGCGGTCCAGTAACCCTGCCCAATGCCGACCGGAATAGTGTCACCCTGGTACCAGGGTTTTTTGAAGCGTTTGAGCTTCCACTCGCGCGTTGGCATGTTGCCTGAACGCTCTTCAAAGATATCCACGCCGGTCAGATGGCCGTAGCCAAATTTGCCCATCCATTCTGACAGACGGTCGATGCCCATATCATAGGCGACCTGGTAGAAATAGGTATCGGCAGACTCTTCCAGCGCTTTGGTCACATTCAGGCGACCGTGGCCCCACTTTTTCCAGTCGCGATAACGTTTTTCCGTTCCCGGTAGCTGCCACCAGCCCGGGTCGAACAGGCTGGTATTACGAGTAATCACGCCCGCGCTCAGTGCCGAGACGGCAACGTAAGGTTTCACCGTAGACGCGGGTGGGTAGATGCCCTGGGTCGCGCGGTTAACCAGCGGGGTATTTTCGTCTTTGAGCAGACCGGAATAATCTTTCGTGGAAATGCCGTCAACAAACAGGTTGGGGTCATAGCTGGGTGTTGAAACCATCGCCAGGATGCCGCCCGTGCGCGGGTCGGTGACGACCACGGCGGCGCGACTGCCCGCCAGCAGCGTTTCAATGTACTGCTGTAACTCAAGGTCGATAGTCAGATAAATATCGTGTCCGGCAACGGGGGGGACTTCTTTAAGCTGACGAATCACGCGCCCACGGTTGTTAACTTCCACTTCCTCATAGCCGGTTTGTCCATGCAGCACGTCTTCATAGGAGCGCTCAATGCCGAGCTTGCCAATGTCGTGAGTGGCGGCATAGTTGGCGAGTTTGCCCTCTTTATCCAGTCGGTCTACGTCTTTGTCGTTAATTTTTGAGACATAGCCGATGACGTGCGTGAGCGCAGAGCCATACGGATAGAAGCGACGCTTGTAACCTTTGACTTCCACACCAGGAAAGCGGTACTGGTTGACCGCAAAGCGCGCAAGCTGTACTTCGGTAAGATTGGTTTTTACCGCAATAGAGGTAAAGCGGTGCGAGCGTGAGCGCTCTTTTTTAAAGGCAGCGATGTCGTCGTCGGTCAGGTCAACAATCGGGCGCAGGGCCTCAAGCGTGTTTTGCACGTTGTCGACCTTCTCCGGCATCATCTCCACCTGATAAATGGTGCGGTTGAGCGCCAGCGGTACGCCGTTGCGGTCATAGATGACGCCGCGCGACGGCGGTATCGGTACCAGTTTAATGCGGTTTTGGTTCGAACGGGTCTGGTAATCGTCGTGGCGGCGGATTTGCAGGTTATACAGGTTGGCGATGAGCACGCCAGTCAGCACCAGGATGCCGAGAAAGGCGACAACCGCCCGGCGCACAAAGAGCGCAGATTCAGCTGAATAGTCGCGAAAAGAGTTCTGTAATTTCATCCGCTGCGTTTGCCCGGCTGCTTGCCTTTATTCCCGATGGTAGGGGTGATTAGTAGTAATACTCCATGCCCGATACAGGCTTTCTGCGACCAGCACGCGCACCAGCGGATGCGGCATGGTGAGCGCAGACAGCGACCAACTCTGCTCTGCCGCAGCTTTACACGCGGGGGCTAACCCTTCCGGACCACCAATAAGCAGGCTGACATCACGACCATCCTGCTTCCAGCGCTCAAGTTCATGAGCAAGCTGTGGCGTGTCCCAGGGGCGGCCTGGTATATCCAGCGTGACAATACGGTTGCCTTTACCTACTGCCGCCAGCATCAGCTCGCCTTCTTTTTCCAGAATGCGCTTGATATCAGCATTTTTGCCGCGTTTACCCGCAGGGACTTCTACCAACTCAAAGGGCATATCCTTAGGGAAACGTCGCAGATAATCGGTGAATCCGGTTTGTACCCAGTCGGGCATTTTCGTGCCGACAGCCACGAGTTGCAGCTTCACTCGTTAGCTCCAGAGCTTTTCCAGCTCATAAAGACGGCGGCTCTCTTCCTGCATCACGTGCACAATAACCTCGCCCAAATCGACCACAATCCAGTCTGCACCATTTTTGCCTTCAATACCCAGCGGTATGAGGCCAGCGGCGCGAGATTCCTGGACAACGTGGTCTGCAATCGAAATGACATGGCGGCTGGAGGTACCGGTGCAGATAATCATGCAATCGGTGATACTGGATTTGCCCTGAACGTCGAGAGCAAGAATATCCTGACCTTTAAGATCGTCGATTTTGTCGATGACGAAATCCTGAAGTGCTTTACCCTGCAAGTCTTCCCCCTGCGCTGGTTGCCTGAAAAAAAACGCCCGCACGGCCCGTTGCGCGTGGTGGGCTATCATCCCATCCGCGGCGAGTGATTGCATCGTCATTTTTGTAAAACAATATCAGAAACAAATCGGCTGGGCGGTGTTTATGGCTGCGGAGAATAACAGCCTGACAGGTGGTGTCAATGGTCAACGGCCTGACAGTATGCAACAGGGGCTAACTTGCTGTGAAAAGCGGGATTTTAATGAGTGATACTTAGCGATACAGCCCATTATGCTGGATATATTCCAGTACGGCGGGGGGGACTACGTCATCACAGGGCTGGTGCTGCGCAAGGCGCTTACGAATGTCGGTTGCAGAAATATCGAGTTCAGGCGTGTCGGCGATGAAAATACGCCCAGCGGGGCGGTTATGCAGTTCGCGGATATCATTGGTGAGATAGCGCTCAAGCCAGGCCTGCTCCTGCGGTGTTTTCATCTTCAGCGTATAGCCGGGACGGCGGGTGACCAGAATATGGCACAACGCAGGCAGAGTTTCATAACTGTGCCATTGCGACAGACTGAGCAGTGAGTCCTGGCCGATGATAAACGCCAGTGGCTGTACAGGCCCACATTCATGGCGCACTTCGTCCAGTGTTTCCACAGTCCAGGAAGGCGTAGAGCGGCGCAACTCGCGCTCGTCCAGCTCAAACAAGGGGCGCCCTGCAATGGCCAGTGCAACCATTGTTTTACGCTGCTCGCTGCTGGCCCGGGGTTGTGGACGATGGGGTGGCACGTTATTGGGCATGATGATGACACGCGACAGCCCGATACGTTGTGCCAGCGCTTCTACCGGCCTGAGGTGACCATAGTGGACAGGATCGAACGTGCCACCGTAGATGGCGCGTAGGGTAGGCTTAGTCATCAATGAAAACATCCGGCAGTGCTTTGTGGCACAACAGCAGCGACAGACTTTCAAGCTCAGTCCAGACGGACTGGCTGTAATCCTGTTTTAAGGTACGCTCGGCCCGGCTCAACAGACGTACGGCCTGCCACAGTGTATTATCGTTCAGACGATTCAGTGCTTCAGTAATGAGCGGACGTCGGTTTTGCCATACACGCTGTTTATCAAACAGTGTGCGTAGCGGCGTATGGGCTGACTGGCGCTTAAGATTAACCAGTAACAGCAGTTCACGCTGGACCGTGCGCAGCAAAATCGCCGGTTCGCTGGCCTCCAGGCGCAACTGTTGCAGGATATGCAGCGCCCGCTTGCTTTTGCCTGCCAGCAGCGCATCGACCCAGTGAAATGGGGAAAAGTGCGCGGCATCATTTACCGCCTGCTCAACGCGCGGCAGCGTCAGCTTGCCGTCCGGCCACAATAGTGACAGGCGCTCCAGCGCCTGGTTGAGCGCCAGAAGGTTGCCTTCGTAGCAGTAGCAAAGAAGCTGTGTTGCCGCATCATCCAGCGTAAGTTTCATCAGCTTCGCCCGTGCGCTCACCCAGCGCGGCAACTGTGCGTGCTCCGGCGTCTGACAGGTAACCTGCACCGCATTTTTGCTCAGTGCCGTAAACCAGGCGGCGTTTTCCTGTGCTTTGGTAAGCTTAGGGCCACGCACAATCAGCAACAGATCCTCATGCAGTAGCGCCACCAGCTTCGCAAGCTCTGTTGCGATGGCGGCGTTAGGACCATTTTCAGGCAAGAGTAACAACAGAACCTGGCGACTGGCGAACAGGCTTAGTGCCTGGCTTAGTGTGAAAATAGCGTCCCAGTCGGTGGAGGCGTCAAGCTGGAAGGTGTGGCGTTCGGTAAAGCCCTGCGTCTCGGCGCTTTTAAGAATGGCGTCCTGGCTTTCCTGGATCAACAGCGGATCGTTGCCAGGTAGCAGATAGGCTGCGCGCAGCCCTTCATTGAGCTGCGCGCGTAGTTGTTCCGGCCAGAGTTTTAACATTACTCGCCGGTGGCAGGCGTTGTCGTCGTGGTGCCGGAGACACCGATATCATGACCAAGCAGGCGGCTGTCGCTCTGGGCAACCGGTGCCTCGTTTTGCTCAGTCTGCTGCACGTCAGCAACGTGTACTGAAGTCAGCTTACGCACCAGCTGTTCCGCCGCTTTGTCGTACATCTCTTTGATAATCATATCCTGCTCAGCGTCTTTTGCGAGCGCGGCCAGCGGGTTATCAAAGAATGAACGATACACCCTGGTACTGATAGGGTAGATATCATGGCCCGGGATCAGGACGCTGGCGCGAACGGTCATCACCATCTGGTATTCCGCAGTACGACCGTCCTGGAATACCGAGGCGGTGTCTTTGCCAAGCGAAGCACCACCCAGGCGCAGTGACGGAACGTCCTGGCGCAGAGGATCTTTCTCAACAACTTCCACGTTACTCAGGCGCAACTGATTACGCACTGCACGGGTCAGCGGGCCGTAGGGATCGCTGGAGTCGAGAATAAGAGTATGCATCTGATTTGGCACCTGACTGGTGCCGCGTAGATGGAACCCACAACCGGCGGTAACCAGTACCGCCAGGCCAACAAACAGAGTGAACAGATAGCGCACGCTTCCTCCTGTGCTTAGCCCACGACCAGGTTCAGCAGTTTACCTGGAACATAAATCACTTTACGGACGGTCACGCCGGTGAGGTATTTCGCCACCAGGTGTTCCTGGCCCGCACGTTCACGCACCTGTTCTTCGGTGGCGTCAGCCGGAACGGTGATTTTACCGCGTACTTTACCGTTAACCTGCACCACAACCAACAGCGTATCTTCAACCATCGCGCTTTCGTCAGCCTGCGGCCAGTCGGCGTTGTCGATATCGCCATCGGCACCCAGCGTCTGCCACAGCGCAAAGCAAACGTGCGGAGTGAACGGATACAGCATACGCACGACAGCCAGCAGCGCTTCATGCATCAGCGCACGGTCCTGGTCGGTATCCTGAGGCGCCTTCGCCAGCTTGTTCATCAGCTCCATAATCGCCGCAATGGCGGTGTTGAAGGTCTGGCGGCGACCGATATCGTCGGTCACTTTAGCAATGGTTTTATGCAGGTCGCGGCGCAGTGCTTTCTGGTCGTCGTTAAGCGCGTCTATGTTCAGCGCCGGGGCAGCACCTTTTGCCGTGTGCTCAAAGGCCAGTTTCCACACGCGCTTCAGGAAGCGGTTAGCGCCTTCCACGCCGGATTCCTGCCACTCAAGGGTCATTTCAGCCGGTGAGGCGAACATCATAAACAGACGCACGGTATCGGCGCCGTAGCGTTCAACCATCACCTGCGGATCGATGCCGTTGTTTTTAGATTTGGACATCTTGCTCATACCGGCATAAACCAGCTCGTGCCCTTCGGCATCGGTGGCTTTCACGATACGACCCTTGTCGTCACGTTCAACGATAGCGTCAACCGGCGAAACCCAGATACGCTCACCGTTATTACCGGTGTACCAGAACGCATCGGCCAGCACCATGCCCTGACACAGCAGCTGTTTGGCCGGTTCACTGGAATTCACCATGCCCGCATCGCGCAGCAGTTTGTGGAAGAAGCGGAAGTACAGGAGGTGCATGATGGCGTGTTCGATACCGCCAACGTAGATGTCGACCGGCAGCCAGTAGTTGGCCGCATCAGAGTCGAGCATGCCTTTATCGTAATCCGGGCAGGTATAGCGGGCGTAGTACCAGGACGACTCCATGAAGGTGTCAAATGTATCGGTTTCGCGCAGGCCCGGCATACCGTTAACCGTGGTTTTGGCCCACTCAGGGTCAGCTTTGATAGGGCTGGTAATGCCGTCCATCACGACGTCCTCCGGCAGCACTACCGGCAGCTGATCCTCTGGCGTCGGCACCACTGTGCCGTCTTCCAGCGTGACCATCGGGATAGGCGCGCCCCAGTAACGCTGGCGTGAAACACCCCAGTCGCGCAGGCGATAGTTGACTTTACGCTCGCCCACACCGAGGTCGGCCAGCTTATCAGCAATTGCGTTAAAACCTGCTGAATAATCCAGACCGTCGAACTCGCCAGAGTTGAACAGCACGCCTTTTTCAGTCAGCGCCGACTCGCTCAGATCCGGCTCGCTGCCATCCTGATTGAGAATGACGGGTTTAATGGCAAGGTGGTATTTGGTGGCAAATTCCCAGTCACGCTGGTCGTGGCCTGGAACGGCCATCACGGCACCGGTCCCGTATTCCATCAGCACAAAGTTCGCGACCCATACCGGAATGGTTTCACCAGTAAGCGGATGAATGGCGTTAAACCCTGTCGCAACACCTTTTTTCTCCATAGTTGCCATTTCGGCTTCGGCTACTTTGGTATTACGGCATTCGTCGATGAAGTCTTTAAGCGCCGGGTTACTGGCTGCGGCCTGTTGCGCCAGCGGGTGACCAGCGGCAACGGCGAGGTAGGTCACGCCCATAAAGGTATCCGGGCGAGTGGTGTACACCGTCAGGGTTTCTGCACTGTTTGCTACCTTGAAGGTGATTTCCACGCCTTCAGAGCGGCCAATCCAGTTACGCTGCATGGTTTTAACCGTGTCCGGCCACTGGTCCAGCGTATCAAGGTCATTTAACAGCTCATCTGCATAGTCGGTGATTTTAATGAACCACTGTGGGATTTCTTTACGCTCAACTTTGGTATCACAGCGCCAGCAGCAGCCGTCGATAACCTGTTCGTTAGCCAGCACGGTCTGGTCATTCGGACACCAGTTCACGGCTGAGGTTTTCTTGTACACCAGACCTTTTTTATAAAGCTCGGTGAAGAACTTCTGTTCCCAGCGGTAGTATTCCGGGCGGCAGGTGGTCAGCTCGCGGCTCCAGTCATAGCCAAAGCCCAGCATCTTGAGCTGGTTTTTCATGTAATTGATGTTGTCGTACGTCCACGGCGCAGGCGCGGTGTTGTTTTTAACTGCGGCACCTTCTGCGGGCAGACCAAAGGCGTCCCAGCCAATAGGCTGCAACACATTTTTACCCAGCAGGCGCTGATAGCGAGCGATAACGTCGCCGATGGTGTAATTACGAACGTGGCCCATGTGTAGTCGGCCGGAAGGATAGGGAAGCATCGACAGGCAGTAATACTTCTCTTTACTTGCGTCTTCTTTAACTTCAAATGTGCGCTTCTCTTGCCAGTGAAGCTGTACGTTGGATTCTATCTCTTCCGGGCGATATTGCTCTTGCATGGCAGCCTGTGGTCCTGTGAAAAATACCAATAATGACGTCTTATACGTATAGATCGCAATAGCATAGCCGATTCGTGCGCAGCACAACAGCACTTCAACCCCGACAGCCGTAAATCCCTTGTGCCTGCTGCGTACGAGAATTTGTGCGCTCTGCGGCGCAGTTAGCAGAGTGCGACAGGATTAACGGCTACTATTAGAAGTGGTTACGGCGCTTTTAGCACATTCTGGAGGGAGTACGATGAACAAGGTTGCTCAATTTTATCGCGAACTACTGGCCTCGCTCACGGAACGCCTGCAAAACGGTGAGCGCGACATTGATACACTGGTAGCCAGCGCGCGAAAACGGTTATCAGAAGCAGGGGAGTTGACCCGTACAGAAGTCGAGGAGACGACCCGCGCGGTGCGCCGCGATCTGGAGGAGTTTGCGCGTAGCTATGGTGAAAGCCATGAAGACGCAAGCGACAGCGTATTTTTGCGGGTGATTAAAGAAAGCCTGTGGCAGGAGCTGGCAGATATTACCGATAAAACCCAGCTGGAATGGCGCGAGGTATTTCAGGACTTAAACCACCACGGCGTTTATCACAGTGGTGAGGTCGTGGGACTTGGTAATCTGGTGTGCGAGAACTGTCACTACCATCAGGCTTTCTACACTCCGGAAGTGTTGCCGCCATGCCCAAAATGTAATCATACCCAGTTTCATCGTCGTCCTTTCGAACCGTGATTAACGTGCGGGCCTTAATGGCCCGCAAACCATTAATGCAGTATTTTGGCAAGGAACTCTTTTGCGCGCGGCGACTGAGGGTTATCAAAGAACGCGTCTTTGTCAGAGTCCTCAACAATTTTGCCTTCATCCATGAAGATAACCCGATTCGCCACTTTGCGGGCAAACCCCATTTCGTGGGTGACCACCATCATGGTCATGCCTTCATTGGCAAGTTCCACCATGACGTCGAGCACTTCGTTTATCATCTCAGGGTCAAGCGCCGAGGTCGGTTCATCAAACAGCATGGCTACCGGGTCCATACACAGCGCGCGGGCGATGGCAACGCGCTGCTGCTGGCCGCCGGAGAGTTGCGCCGGGTATTTATTGGCATGCGCGGATAGCCCCACGCGCTCGAGCAGCTTCAGGCCCTTCTGGCGCGATTCGGCTTTAGCGCGCTTGAGCACTTTCACCTGGGCGAGCGTCAGGTTTTCGATAATCGACAGGTGTGGGAACAGCTCAAAGTGCTGAAACACCATGCCAACCTGCGAGCGCAGACGCGCAAGGTTGGTACGTTTGTCGGTCACCGGGGTGCCGTTGACGATAATCTCACCCTGCTGTACTGGCTCCAGGCCGTTGACGGTTTTAATCAGTGTCGATTTGCCGGAGCCGGAAGGACCGCATACCACGACCACCTCGCCTTTTTTGACTGCCGTCGTGCAGTCTGTCAGCACCTGAAAGTGGCCATACCATTTTGAAACGTTCTTAAGCGAAATCATGAAACGGTCCTTTTCTTCAGCCAGCTGACCAGCAGCGAGGCGCTAAGGCTAATAATGAAATACACCGCACCGGCAAACAGGATCATTTCAACCTGTGTACCGTCGCGCTCGCCAATGGTGGAGGCGGTGCGGAAAAAATCCGCGAGACTTAATACATACACCAGCGACGTATCCTGAAACAGCACAATGCCCTGGGTCAGCAGCAGCGGGATCATGGCGCGAAAAGCCTGTGGCAGAATGATGAGCTTCATGGACTGCCAGTGGGTCATGCCGAGCGCCAGCGCGGCGCTGGACTGCCCACGTGAGATACTCTGGATACCCGCGCGGATAATTTCTGAGTAATAGGCAGCTTCAAACATCGAGAACGCCACCATCGCTGAAATGAGGCGGATATCGGTCTTTGGTGACAGCCCCAGTACTTGCTGTAGCAGGCCGGGAACGATGAGATAAAACCACAGCAGCACCATCACCAGCGGCACCGAACGAAAGACGTTAACGTAGGCACTGGCAAACCAGCTTAACGGCTTAAAACTCGACAGGCGCATTACCGCCAGCAGCGTGCCCCAGATAATGCCGATAACAATGGCAATGACGGTGATTTTCAGCGTAATTATCATGCCGTTCATCAGATACGGCAGTGAAGGGACAACAGAACTCCAGTCAAATTCGTACATTATTTGCCCCCCATGTTGCCAGGCAGGCGTACTTTGCGCTCAACCAGGTGCATCATCAGCATGATGAAGGCGTTAATTAGCACATAAGCGAGCGTAATGGCGGTGAAAGATTCCCAGGCATGGGCTGAATAGTCCAGCAACTTACCCGCCTGGGCTGCCATATCGACCAGACCAATGGTGGAGGCGATAGCGGAGTTCTTCACCAGATTCATCATCTCGGAGGTCATTGGCGGCACAATCACGCGGTAGGCGTTAGGTAGCAGCACGTAGCGGTAGGCTTGTGTCAGCGTCAGGCCCATCGCCAGGGCGGCATTTTTCTGCCCGCGTGGCAGCGACTGGATAGCGGCACGTACCTGCTCGCATACGCGGGCGGCGGTAAACAGCCCCAGACACAGCATGGAGGAGACAAAAAACTGCACGTCAGGGTCCAGTTCAGCCTTGAACCACATACCCAGGTTTTCCGGCAGCAGTTCCGGGATAACCAGATACCAGGTAAAAAATTGCACAATCAGCGGCACATTACGAAAAAGTTCGACATATAGCGTGCCCAGCGAGGCGAGAAAACGGTTTGGTACGGTACGCAGGATACCGAACAGCGAACCCACCAGAAACGCGATAACCCATGCCGCGACAGAAAGCGCCACGGTGACCTGAAAACCGCTCCACAACCAACCCAGATAGGTGGTGTTACCAAACGGCGCGGGTTGCAGAAAAATTCCCCAGTTCCAGTCTATAGACATAAAAAAACACTCCGAAAATAAAGGCCCGGCCCCGGATGGATGTCGCAAACCGCCACGTATTCTGCATGACCTGAGGGGGCAAGCAGAAAGTCGCGGGTGTGATTGCTATTTGCAGGGCCAGGCACTGAGGCCGAACGGCGGCACTCAGAACATTGATGAGTCGCCCGTGGTTCACAGCAGGCGGGGAACGGCCGCCTGCTGTGCTGTCTGTTCGGCGTAACTCTCAATTAATAAAACACTGGCGTTTAGTTAAGCGCCTTATCATTAGGTTGTTTGAACAGGGCTTTCATGTCGTCCGACAGTTCAAAATTGAGGTTGAGGTTTTTCGGCGGAATCGGGTTCTTGAACCACTTATCAAACCATTTCGCCGCTTCGCCAGAGGTCTGAATCTGGGCGATGGTATCATCCACCACTTTCTTGAATGCCGGGTCATCTTTGCGCAACATGCAGCCGTAGGCCTCTTTTGATTGCGGTGTGCCAACGATGTCCCAGTTATCGGGCTTTTTCGCTTTAGCGCGCTCGCCTGCCAGCAGGGCGTCATCCATCATAAAGCCATAAGCCCGGCCGCTCTCCAGCGTGCGAAACGAGTCGCCGTGGTCTTTAGCGCTGATAATGCGCATATCGAGCTTTTTCTCATCGTTAAGCTTGTGCAGCAGCACTTCTGAGGTGGTACCGGAGGTGACAACCACGGCTTTGTCTTTCAGGTCGCCAAAGTCTTTCACGTCGCTGCCTTTTTTTACCAGCAGACGAGTACCGACTACGAAAATCGTGTCAGAGAAGGCGGCCTGTTTCTGGCGCTCGAGGTTATTGGTCGTGGAGCCGCATTCAAAATCGTAGGTGCCGTTTTGCAGCAGCGGAATGCGGTTTTGTGAGGTAATTGGGATCAGTTTGACCTGAAGATCGGGTTTATTGAGTTTTTTCTTGATGGCTTCAACAATCGCGTTGGAATAGTCCTGAGAATAGCCCACCACTTTTTGCTGATTGTCGTAATACGAGAAAGGCACTGATGACTCGCGATGGCCGACCACGATAACGCCGTTTTTAGCAATCTTTGCCAGTGTGCCGCTATCCGGCGTAGCAGGTTGCTCCGCTGCGAAGGCGCTTGCGCTAACGCCAAGAGCCAGTAGTGTTGTGGTCAGTGTACGTAATTGCATATCCACTCCTTATCCTCGCGCCAGCGGGCGCTGATACCCATGTGTGCTGTTTGTAGTTGTTGTGTTGGCGCGGGTTTAAAACCGCTGCCAGCCAGTCATCATTTAGCCTGGTTTACTGTTGGTATTTTGCTAATTATTTGTTTGGTTTTGCGAGGAGTGCCGCACCGTTATAAGGCAACGGACAATGGCTGCACTATGATTGTGCACCACGGGGCGTATTCTGACGCACAGCGTTCACGACTCGCTCAGTTGCGGCAGGGTTACCGCATCATCATGCGGTATATTGCAAAAGCTATGCCAGCGATGAAGAAGAAAACGCCCCTTTAGCCAAAGGGGCGTGGGGAGGTTTAGCGGGGCGTGCGACGGCTCAGGAATAGCGCGGTCGCACCGAACAGCAACGTGAGTATCCATACAGGCCAACCACCTACGTAAGCGTAAGGCGTAAGGCCGCGAGTTGGTGTTACCTGCGCGCTCAGCACGTCGCGGGTGAACTGTGGCAGCATCTTCTGCACGCTGCCGTCAGGGGCAATAATTGCCGTCACACCGTTGTTTGTGCTGCGCAACAGAGGACGGGCCAGTTCCAGTGCACGCATGCGTGCCATCTGGAAGTGCTGCCACGGGCCGATGGAATGACCAAACCAGGCGTCATTGGATATCGTGAGCAGGAAGTCTGTGTCAGGTCGAAAGTTATCCCTGACCTGCTCGCCGAGAATGATTTCATAACAAATCGCTGCGGTGAGTTTCATGCCGCGCGTTTCCAGCTGCGGCTGTACGCGCGGGCCACGGCTGAAAGAGGACATGGGCAGGTCAAAGAACGGTGCCAGCGGGCGTAGAATACCTTCCAGTGGCACAAACTCGCCAAACGGCACCAGATGGTTTTTGTTGTAACGATCTTTCGAACTATAACTGTACGGACTGCCTTCACCCAGCGTGATAATGCTGTTGTAGGTGTCGTAACGGTTCTGATCATTACGGCGCGCATCGACAATGCCGGTAATCATGGCGCTGTGGCGCTCGCGCAGCATTGCATCCAGCGAGGTCAGAAAGTGCTGCTGGTTGCTTTCAAGGTCGGGGATAGCTGATTCAGGCCAGATAATCAGCTGCGACCGACCCAGCACCGGCTGGGTTTTATCTTCATAAATGCGCAGCGTATTGAGCAGCTCGTCTTCTTCCCACTTCATTGACTGAGCAATATTTCCCTGCACCAGGCTGACGTTGATGGCTCGGTCGCTTTGTGGCTGGAACCACTGCACGTAGCGCAGCGGCCAGGGCAGCGCCAGCAACAGTACGGCGACCAGGCCAACACGCCAGCAGCGCTTCACGCATGCCAGCACGATAAGCCCGGCAATGATCATCAGCAGGAAGTTAATGGCTTCCACGCCCAACAGGGGAGCAATACCTTTGAGCGGGCCGTCAATCTGGCTGTAGCCAAACTGTAACCAGGGGAAGCCGGTCAGCACCCAGCCGCGCAGGAACTCAGTAACCTGCCACAGAGCAGGTGCGGCAAGCGCCAGGCGCCAGAGGCTGGTCTTTGGCCACAGGCGACTTAACAGTCCCGCAAACAGACCGGTGTAAAGCGAGAGGTATGCCGCAAGCAACACCACCAGAAAGACATTAACAACACCAGGCATACCGCCAAACTGGGCAATGCTGACGTATACCCAGTTAATGCCGGTGCCGAACAAGCCTAAGCCCCAGAAAAAACCAATCCACGCGCTTTGTAGCGGGCGTCGGTTAAGGGTTAACCCTTGCAGGCCTGCCAGCGCAATGAGCGCTGCGGGCCAGAAGTCATACGGCGAAAAGGCCAGCGTTCCGCTGGCCCCGAAGAGAAGCGCCAGCGGCAGGCGCGCGCGCTGGCGTTGAAGCAGTGAGCGAAGCTCCATTGCGTTATTCTTCCAGTTTAGGTGGCGGCGAATCATCCGGCAGTTTGACGTGAACCTGAATAATGCGTCGGCTGTCGGCCATCGCCACCTTGAACTGGTAGCCGTCTATCTCAATGGCCTCACCGCGCGCTGGCAGGTGGCCGAAGGCCTGCATCACCAAACCGCCGATGGTATCTACTTCTTCATCGCTGAAGTGGGTGCCAAAGGTATCGTTAAAATCTTCAATAGGCGCCAGCGCACGCACGGTCCATGTGTGACGGCTGAGCTGGCGAAATTCAATATCATCTTCTTCGTCGTACTCATCTTCGATTTCACCGACGATAAGTTCAAGAATATCTTCAATGGTCACCAGGCCGGAAACGCCACCGAACTCGTCGATGACAATTGCCATGTGATAGCGCTGGGAGCGGAACTCTTTAAGCATGCGGTCCACGCGTTTGCTCTCCGGCACAACCACCGCCGGGCGCAATACTTTGTCCATGCTAAACGGCTCGGCATCGCTACGCATAAACGGCAGCAGATCCTTCGCCATCAGAATCCCTTCAATGTGATCTTTGTCTTCGCTGATGACCGGAAAGCGCGAGTGGGCAGACTCGATGATAACATCAAGGCATTCGTCCAGGCTCTGGTTGCGCTTCAACGTGATCATCTGGGAACGCGGGATCATGATATCGCGCACGCGTTGGTCGGCGATATCCATTACCCCTTCAAGCATATCGCGGGTATCCTGGTCGATAAGCTCGTTTTGTTCAGAATCACGGATTAGCTCCAGCAGTTCGTCGCGGTTTTTGGGTTCACCGTGGAAAAGCTGGCTGAGAATAAGGGAGAAAAAGCCCTTTTTAGTGGAGGTGTCGCTACTGTGAGAATTGTCGTCGCTCATGGCGTAAGGGGTTGGGTCTCTTGTTAGTTTATGTACTGCCGCTGCGGGTAAACGCACGCTGCGGCGGTATATTGTATCCGTGCGGCCTGATTGCGCCGCACAGGCTACTCTTTCTCGGCAATGTACGGGTCAGCGTAACCAAGAGCAAGCATTATCTCTGTTTCCAGCGCTTCCATCTCTTCGGCTTCGTCATCGTCGATATGGTCATAGCCAAGCAGGTGCAGGCTACCATGCACCACCATATGCGCCCAGTGTGCTTCGAGCGGCTTGCCTTGCTCCTGCGCTTCCTGCTCTACCACCTGGCGGCAAATCACCAGATCGCCCAATAGCGGCAGCTCAATACCCGGTGGGGCTTCAAACGGAAAAGAGAGCACGTTGGTGGATTTATCTTTACCGCGATACGTCAGATTCAGCTCATGACTTTCAGGCTCATCGACCAGGCGCACGGTGACTTCAGCGTCTTCCTGAAACGGGATTACCGCCGCATCCAGCCAGCGCTGAAACAGGGCTTCATCCGGAAGCCCTGTTTCGCTTTCACAGGCCAGTTGTAAATCAAGAATCACCTGGCTCATTTACTCTCCTGGGCGCTGTCGGCCATTGCGTCGCGCTTGCGTTCAGCGGCTGCTTCAGCCCTGCGTTTCTGGTCAGCCTCTTCCCATGCTTCATAGGCGTTAACGATACGGGCAACCACCGGATGGCGTACCACGTCTTCGCTATGGAAGAAGTTGAAGCTGATTTCCTCGACGTTTGCCAGTACCTCAATAGCATGGCGCAGGCCGGATTTGGTGTTGCGCGGCAGGTCAATCTGGGTAATGTCGCCGGTAATCACCGCTTTGGAGTTAAAGCCAATGCGGGTCAGGAACATTTTCATCTGCTCGATGGTGGTATTCTGACTTTCATCGAGAATGATAAACGCATCATTAAGCGTGCGCCCGCGCATATATGCAAGCGGTGCGACTTCAATGACGTTGCGCTCAATGAGCTTTTCTACGCGCTCAAAGCCCAGCATTTCAAACAGGGCATCATAGAGCGGGCGCAGATACGGGTCCACCTTCTGGCTCAGGTCGCCTGGCAGAAAGCCAAGCTTTTCACCGGCTTCAACCGCCGGGCGAGTCAGCAGAATACGGCGAATTTCCTGGCGCTCCAGCGCATCTACCGCCGCTGCGACCGCAAGATAGGTTTTACCTGTCCCCGCCGGGCCAACCCCAAAGGTGATGTCGTGGTCGAGAATATGGGCGATGTACTGCGCCTGGTTTGGCGTGCGCGGTTTGATCACACCACGTTTGGTCTTGATGTTGACCGCTTTGCCGTAATCCGGAATGCTATCCGCCGCTTGTTCCAGCACGCGAAACTCTTTAATGGCGAGGTGGATTTGTTCAGGGGCAATATCCTGAGTCTGCCCACGCATTGGTGCGGTATCAACGTACAGGTGGCGCAAAATATCCGTGGCGGCACTGACGCTTAGCTGCCGTCCGGTGAGTTTAAATTGGTTATCACGGCGGCTGATTTCGATGCCCAGTCGACGCTCCAGCTGTTTGATGTTGTCATCAAACGGTCCGCACAGGCTCAACAGACGGGCGTTGTCTGCTGGCTCCAGGGTGATTTCACGGGTTTCGATATTCAAACGGGTCCTCTTTACCTCATGCAGGGGCGTTCAGATGAATAATAGCGCCTGACGCTCAGGTCTTACGACGAATTTGACGGTAGAAGATCAATATCTGGGCGGTGGTCCAGGAATGCAAGTCTTACGACTGCAAACGCCAGCGGCGCGTGTGAGGCGCGTTCCGCTGGCGGGAGAGGGCATCAGGGCTGATAGATTCCAACGCCGATATCATTTTCTTTACGGGTGCGAGCAATAACGGACTGCGGAGACTCGGTGACACGCAGGCCCATTTCGTCTTCGGTACGTACCACTTTACCGCGCAGGGAATTCGGGAACACATCGACAATCTCGACATCCACAAATTTACCAATCATATCCGGCGTACCTTCAAAGTTAACCACGCGGTTATTTTCGGTGCGCCCGGACAACTCCATAATGCTCTTGCGTGACGTACCTTCCACCAGAATGCGCTGAGTGGTGCCAAGCATGCGGCGACTCCAGGCCATCGCCTGCTGGTTAATACGCTCCTGCAAAATGTACAGGCGCTGCTTTTTCTCGTCTTCTGCAACGTCATCGACCATATCGGCGGCCGGTGTGCCAGGGCGTGCCGAGAAGATAAAGCTAAAACTCATGTCGAAGTTCACATCGGCAATAAGCTTCATGGTTTGCTCGAAGTCCTGGGTGGTTTCACCGGGGAAGCCGACGATAAAGTCAGAGCTAATTTGCAGATCCGGGCGAGCGGCCAGCAGCTTGCGAATAATGGCTTTGTATTCCAGCGCGGTGTGGGTGCGCCCCATCATGTTCAACACGCGGTCAGAACCGCTTTGTACCGGCAGATGCAGGAAGCTCACCAGCTCCGGCGTATCGCGGTAGACCTCGATGATATCGTCCGTAAACTCAATCGGGTGGCTGGTGGTAAAGCGGATGCGGTCAATGCCGTCAATGGCCGCGACCAGGCGCAGGAGTTCGGCAAAGGTGCAGATACCGTCATCAAAGGTTGCACCACGATATGCGTTAACGTTCTGGCCGAGCAGGTTGACTTCACGTACGCCCTGAGCGGCCAATTGGGCGATTTCCAGCAAGATATCGTCGCATGGACGGCTCACTTCCTCACCGCGGGTGTAGGGCACCACGCAGTACGTGCAATATTTGTTACAGCCTTCCATGATAGACACGAACGCGGTTGGCCCTTCGGCACGTGGCTCCGGCAGGCGATCGAATTTCTCGATTTCCGGGAAGCTCACATCAATGACCGGGCTGCGCTCGCCGCTCACGCGGTTTATCATTTCCGGCAGACGGTGCAGCGTTTGTGGCCCAAAAATGATATCCACATAGCGGGCGCGCTCGCGAATATGCTCGCCTTCCTGAGAGGCAACGCAGCCGCCAACGCCAATGATCAGCTCCGGATTCTTTTCCTTGAGTAATTTCCAGCGACCTAACTGGTGGAACACCTTTTCCTGGGCCTTCTCACGGATAGAGCAGGTATTAAGCAGCAGGACATCCGCGTCTTCTGCCACCTCAGTCAGCGTGAAACCGTGGGTGGTTTCCAGTAGGTCTGCCATCTTTGATGAATCGTATTCGTTCATCTGACAGCCCCAGGTTTTGATGTGTAATTTCTTTGTCATTGGTCTGGCTTACGTCTTACAAGGAATGCAGGGCGCGTATTGTAATGCTTTGGCGGGTTCGTGACCAGTAGAGCGCGCCTGCCGCATGGTGCGAAAAAATCCGGTAAACTGAATATATTGCGGATTAAGGAAAAATGATGATGACAAATCAATCCATTGAGGTGGCCGTAGTTGGCGGTGGGATGGTTGGCGCGGCGGTAGCGCTGGGACTGGCACAGCGTGGATTTCAGGTAGCGGTGGTGGAACATGATGCGCCGCCGGTGTTTGATGCCAGCGCGCCGCCTGACGTGCGGATTTCTGCTATTAGTCGTGCTTCGGTGGATTTACTGAAATCGCTTGGCGTGTGGTCTGCGGTACGTGCCATGCGTTGTCACCCTTATCGCCAGCTGGAAACCTGGGAGTGGGAACAGGCTCATGTGGTGTTTGATGCTCACGAGCTAAAGCTGCCGGAACTGGGTTTTATGGTCGAGAATGCCGTATTGCAGCGTGCATTGTGGGAGGCGCTTGAGGCTCACCCGCAGGTGCAGCTGCGCTGCCCGGCAAGATTGGCCGCAATACAGGTCCATGAAGACGGCCATGCGCTGGTATTCGACAAGGGTGACGTGTTAAACGCAAAACTGGTCATTGGGGCAGATGGCGCCAGCTCACGGGTGCGCGAGTGGGCCGGTATTGGCACCCACGCCTGGCAGTACCGTCAGGCGTGCATGCTGATAACCGTACAGTGTGAGAATCCCCCTGGCGACAGCACCTGGCAGCACTTTACCCCGAGTGGGCCACATGCCTTTCTTCCTTTATTTGATAACTGGGCGTCGCTGGTGTGGTACGACACACCGGCGCGAATTCGTCAGCTCCAGGCAATGTCGATGGCTCAGCTTAAAAGTGCCATTGCCTCAACCTTCCCTGCGCGTCTGGGTGAGGTCATGCTCGTTGCCAGTGGCGCTTTTGCGCTTACCCGACGCCATGCGCTGCGCTATGTGCAAGCCGGACTGGCGCTGGTGGGCGATGCGGCACATACCATCCACCCGCTGGCAGGGCAGGGCGTGAATCTCGGTTATCGTGACGCCGAGGCGCTGCTTGAGATCCTCGGCAACGCTCGCGAACGCGACGAAGACTGGCATAGTCTGCCCGTGCTAAAGCGTTACCAGAACCGTCGCATGCCGGACAACTACCTGATGCAAAGCGGCATGGATCTGTTTTGTAGCGGTTTTAGTAACGACCTCGGCCCGGTGAGGGTGCTGCGCAATCTGGGGCTAATGGCCGCCCAGCGGGCCGGAGCGCTTAAGCGCCAGGCGCTGAAGTATGCTCTGGGGTTGTAACCGGGCGTGAATGAAGGACAACAGTGAGAAAGGGGCATAAGCCCCTTTTCAGATTGCTGACAAAGAAGGAAAAAACGTGGTTTTTCCTTCTTTGTGGTTAG
>CBIFVZ010000054.1:0-26885 GCA_966185765.1 uncultured Enterobacteriaceae bacterium
ATTTGATGCTGCTCACTAACGATATAAAAAATGTTATTTAACAACATGATATTAAAATATCATTGCTTGCATGCGCATTTATCTTGAAAAAAAATGTGTTATAAGTCTAAAGTTTCAGCCCACTTAAACAATTACATAAATTCAACAAATAAACGTATGCCGTTATTGAGCAATGACAGTTCAGATGAGGAAAACTATGAAAGATCGCACTACGTTATGCAGTGATGACCTGACACTGAGACAAACGTTGTCCACCTTTCCCAAAAATGTTTCCATCTTGCTGTTTTTTATCTTTCTCACCCGTCTCAGCTATTTTATGGCCTGGCCATTCTTGTCCATTATCCTAACCCGCACTTATCAACTTACTCCGTTGACGATAGGCAGCCTGATGTCCGGTTGCGCGCTAATTTCGGTCATATTGGGAATTTACGGTGGTTCATTGTCCGATCGGGTGGGTAGAAAAACGCTGCAGGTGTTGGGTTGCCTGTTGGCAATTGCCGGTTATGCCAGCATTGCGCTGGCAGACAGCATATTCATCTTCGCCTTCGGCCTTTTATTGACCGGCATATCGTTTTCCTGGATAGATGCCCCCAGCCGCGCCCTCATGAGTGATTTGCTGCAGGATCAGAAACGGCGGGAACTGGCATTGCAAATTCGCTACTTCGCGGTGAACATCGCGGCGGTCAGCGGGCCACTTATCGGCATCACTTTTGGCCTAAATTCGCAAAAAGGCACGTTTTTGCTCACTGCGCTCTCTTACGTACCGTTTTTGCTCTTTTCTCTACGGTGCATTCCCGCTGGCAAAACGTTGCTCCACAGCCGCAGCAACACAAAAGAACAGCATGATGAAGTCATGGGCGCGTGGCAGGTTACCCGCCTTATTTTCAGGGACCATATTTATATCATCGCGTTGATCAGCAGCTTTCTCTGCTATCTGGTGTACGCGCAGATTGAATCTATCGTGCCCCAATATTTATTGATAGTAGATGCGACGCGCGCGGTCGATTTAGTAACGGCCATACTGGTGACCAACGCAATCACCGTATTGATCGCACAATTCTATCTGGTGCCTTTGCTGGCAAATACGCCTGTCGAACAACGCATTGTGATTGGTGCGTTGATTTTCGCACTTTCCCAAATGTTGTTTTGGGCCAACGATACGGCCAACACATACTGGTGGGCTGGATGTACGGTAATATTCAGCATTGCGGAGGCCATTCTGTTACCCAATTTGAGCATTTTGCTCGATCGCCTTGCGCCGGAACGCTATCGAGGAGCTTATTTAGGCGCCTCAACGTTGGTTGTGCTCGGCCTGTCTTTGGGGCCTTTTGTCGGCGGAGCATTATTAGAGTGGTCGGATAAGGGTGTGTTCGTCATGATGGCGCTATTTTGCCTGTGCATTGCCGCTTTGATGCTGATAAACAAACAAAAAATAAAACACAGACTGAGAGAATAGGACATGAACGATAAGATTACCCTGATTACTGGCGGCGATCGCGGGATCGGCCGGGCAACCTCCCTCTATTTGGCAAGCAAGGGACATAAAATTTGCGTTGGGTATCGAATACGTGAGGCCAATGCACGCGAAGTTGTAGAACGGATCCGCCATGCCGGTGGGGAAGCCATCTCCATACAAGCCGACATCACCCAGGAAGAGCAAATTGTGGCGTTATTTGAACAGGTAGATAAAGATCTTGGCCCCATTTCCGGGTTGGTAAACAATGCCGGGATGCTGATGCCTCAAGCTTCAATCGAACAACTGAACGCACAGCGTCTGGCTACGTTGTTTGCTACGAACGTCAGCGGCAGTTTCATCTGCGCGCGCGAAGCAGTTAAACGCATGGCGTTTCGTCATGGTGGCCGAGGCGGCGCCATCGTGAACGTCTCTTCCGCAGCATCCCGCCTTGGCGCACCGCACGAGTATGTAGATTATGCCGCCTCAAAAGGCGCGATTGATACCCTGACCATCGGTTTGTCTTTGGAGGTCGCTGGCCAGGGCATCCGTGTCAATGCCGTTCGCCCCGGTTTTATTTATACCGACATGCATGCTGACGGTGGCGAAGCCGCGCGAGTCGATCGAGTTAAAGACGACTTGCCGATGAAACGCGGTGGTCAACCGGAAGAAGTAGCTCAAGCTATAGCATGGTTATTATCCGATGAGGCTTCATATGTAACAGGGAGTTTTATCGAATTGGCCGGGGGAAAATGAGCGCATCACGATAGTATACGAGGTGGATAACCCTGCAATGCGCATATGACAGCTCATCCATTGCAGACTTTCCCCTGGCGGTCCGCAAATAGCCCTATTGGATGGTAGAGGAGTAGGAGGCGAGATAACTCTCTAGACAACGACTCACTTTTATTGATGAGAAGTTTTTCCTGTGGTCATACGCATGATGCCGGGATGTTCATCGTGAAATAAAATCAAACGCCTCAAAATCCTTCAGGATGTCATTGAACGCCTGATCAGGCTGTGGAAATTATAGCGCTCGCCCTGAACGGAAACTTTTGCCAGCACATCTGCAATTTACTGTAGGTCGGCAGTAGTCAGTTCAACTTTACCGATCAGTGCGACCAGGTTGTAGTCAATAACCATCGTAGTGAAGGTGATCGCTCAGGCGGTCACCGCGCCAGAAACGTTCCGCCTGGCATTTAATGAAAGCACTATATTCTTTAAACCTGTGTCGCTTTTAATAAATGTCTAAAGAGAGGCGTATAAAATCCATTCACTTACAATCTGCTATTTCATTTTTTTCACGTCCACTCTATCAATAGCAGATATTTGAATACCTCAGCCTACCTTAGCAAAAAATAATGATGTAACAAAATACAGAGAATATTCGGCGCTCTACAAATTCCCGCTGATATTTGTAAGGACTCGGTAATCAGTGCACGCAGCGCGTGGAAACTCGATAAAAGTGAGTTACACCACGTTTATAAAATAAATCCGAGCATAGCCTCATTTTCGCCTTTCAACATGGAAAATTTAATCATGCTTTACTAAATTTTGAAGTGCTTGCTCCACGCTACGTTTGAGATAACACAGATGTATCTACCTGAAAAAAATGATTTTGCATAGGCTGAATATGCTTATCTGATTTTGAGTAAGGCTGAGAGGCAAAATGTCATGATAAGAAGGATACCGTATGAGTAACCAGCCTGATCCCACCGTCACCGCACCCCCCAAGTGCCCTTTTCACGCCCAGCCAAAAGAGATCTATGCTGGCGGCGGCACCACTATCCGGGACTGGTGGCCACATGAACTACGACTCGACTTATTAAACCAACACTCCAACCGGTCAAATCCACTGGGAGAAGATTTTAATTACCGTGAAGAGTTTAAAAAACTCGATTTCCACGCGCTCAAGAGTGATATTCGGGCGTTGTTGACAGAATCCCAGTCCTGGTGGCCCGCCGACTGGGGCAGCTATGTTGGTTTATTTATCCGCATGGCCTGGCATGGCGCAGGTACCTACCGTTCCGTTGACGGCCGTGGCGGCTCGGGACGAGGTCAACAACGGTTTTCTCCCGTCAACTCCTGGCCGGACAACGTAAGCCTGGACAAGGCTCGACGTTTATTATGGCCCGTGAAAAAAAAGTATGGCCAAAAGATATCCTGGGCAGATTTGTTCATTCTGGCAGGGAACGTTGCGCTTGAAAACTCAAGCTTTCGCACGTTCGGTTATGGTGCCGGGCGTGAAGATGTGTGGGAGCCGGACCTTGATGTCGACTGGGGAAATGAAAAAACCTGGCTTGCGCACCGCCACCCTGAAGACTTAGCGCATAAGCCGCTGGGTGCGACAGAAATGGGGTTAATTTATGTCAACCCCGAAGGCCCTGAAGCGAGTGGCGATCCGTTATCAGCCGCGCCAGCCATTCGTGCAACCTTCGGGAACATGGGCATGAATGACGAAGAAACGGTGGCGTTAATTGCCGGGGGGCATACTTTAGGTAAAACGCATGGCGCCGCCTCCGGTACCCATCTTGGGCCAGAGCCAGCGGCTGCCGGAATAGAATTGCAAGGACTGGGATGGGCAAACAACTTTGGCAGCGGTTCCGGTCCTGATGCCATCACGTCAGGTCTGGAAGTGATATGGTCGCAAACGCCTGTACAGTGGAGTAATAACTTCTTTGAGAATTTGTTCAAATATGAATGGGTTCAAACCCGCAGTCCGGGCGGTGCTATTCAGTTTGAAGCGAAAGACGGGCCTGAAATCATTCCGGATCCCTTCGACCCGAATAAAAAACGCAAACCAACCATGTTAGTTACTGATATTACGTTACGCGTCGATCCGGATTATGAAAAAATATCCCGCCGCTTCCTGAACGATCCTCAGGCGTTCAATGAAGCCTTTGCGCGTGCGTGGTTTAAACTAACGCACCGTGATATGGGGCCTAAATCTCGCTATCTTGGGCCAGAAGTCCCTGCTGAAGATTTACTGTGGCAAGACCCTTTGCCTGCTCCCGTTCATCACCCTTCCCATGAAGATATCACCACCCTAAAAGCCGCCATTGCTGGTGCGGGACTGCCTGTCGGCAGCCTGGTCAGCGTTGCATGGGCATCCGCTTCCACTTTCCGTGGTGGTGATAAACGTGGTGGTGCCAACGGCGCACGTCTGGCCCTTCTGCCTCAATGTGAGTGGGAAATCAATGCCGGAACCGTGCACGTCTTACCGGTTCTGAAATCAATTCAGCAGGCATCAGGCAAAGCATCATTAGCCGATGTGATTGTACTGGCAGGCGTAGTCGGTATTGAGCAAGCCGCCAGCGCCGCAGGTATCCATATCGACGTTCCCTTTACACCCGGGCGTGTTGATGCTCTCCAGGAACAAACAGATATTGAGTCATTCAACCTCCTTGAACCGCAGGCAGATGGATTTCGTAATTACCGTAAGTCATCACAAGAGCCGTCAACGGAAGAGCTGCTCATTGATAAGGCACAACGACTCACTCTGAGCATACCTGAGATGACAGTTTTAATAGGTGGCTTACGCGTGCTGGGTACTAACTTCGACGGCAGCCAGCATGGCGTCTTTACTGACCGTACAGGTGTTCTGAGTAACGACTTTTTTATTAACCTGCTGGATATGAGAACCGAATGGAAACCGCTCGATGAAAACAAGGAGTTGTTTGAAGGTCGGGATCGTGAGAGTGGTGGCGTGAAATACACTGCTACACGTGCCGATCTGATTTTTGGCTCTCATAGCGTACTGCGTGCGGTCGCTGAGGTTTACGCCAGTGATGATGCTCAAGATAAATTTGTCCATGACTTCGTGGCAGCATGGGTCAAAGTGATGAACCTCGATCGTTTTGATATTGCCTGATGTCAGACCAACATTTGACGCGATCACCGCCCAGTTTGGGGTGGTGATTAGTAAAACATTCTGGTCCGTTTTCCTGCTTATCAGGCCTGGCGTTAGATTAGTATGTATCCACCTGGGCATTGCACTGCCTTCATTTATTTAAGCAGTAAGGGGAGCGCTATCGACAATGCCAGACAGCCTCACCCGGCTGCAGTAAATATCCCGGAACAATGTCCAGTCACAAAGCGGGGCAACGTTACCATCATATTGGCTCCCATTAGCATCTGACATAGCTCAGGCTGCCGCTGCGTTGTTATACGGCCAACTCATCCACTACCTCAGCAACACGTTTAACGGTACGAATACTGCCAATGCCGGTACCCAGCGAGATGTAGCCCTCATCCGTATTGCCTTCCAGCATACCAATACGTAAACCTCGCAATCCACCCATTGTCGCGCCAAGCTCCTCATGGCTGGCTCCGGCTTTATCCATTGCCACCAGTTTTTCCGCAAGCCGTCCGGGTAGCGCGCGGTAATAGGCAGGAAGCGTGCGAAAAAGCAGCAGGTCCAGACCATTCGCCACCACAATTTTATCTTTCACCGACTGTGGCACGCGGCTTTCCACGGTGCTGATAAATACCGAACCGGCAAAAACACCTTCCGCACCCAGAGCATGGGCTGCTCGGGCGGTGCGGCTATCGGTAATCCCCCCTGCTGCCATCACCGGCACATTACAAACCGCATCAGCAATCAAAGGTACGATAGAAAAGGTGCCCACAACTGTACCCGGCAACGTCCCACCTTCATCAAAACCTGTTGCAACAATAATATCCGCACCAGCGTCCTCAGCAAGACGTGTATTCTCAGGTGTTGGATTCAGATCGCGATAGATAATTTTGATGCCAGCGGTCTTTAGTTCATCAAATAAAACGGGGATGACTGCCCCTTCACCATAGCCGGTATAAACCACGGCTGGCACCCTCTCCGCTTTAATCATTTGCAGCATTGGCGGTGTCCAGACATCGTTTTCTGGCGCAGGAATAAGGTTAATGGCAAAGGGCTTATTGGTTAGCGCACGCGTTTTACGAATTTCTTCACGCATTTTTGCAGCGGTTTCCTCAGGCGTAGAGACGGCGGTTTGCGCGCTTAAGCCTGCATTGGGTCCCAGCACACCAAGCCCCCCGGCATTACTGACTGCCGCGACCAGTCGCGCATCGGTGAGCCACGATAACGGCCCCTGTATCACCGGTTTTTCGATGCCAAGAATCTGGTTAATACGGTTCTTTTGCATAATAAAACTCCCTGTTAATGGCAATGCAAACAACGATTACCGCTGTTTTTATGTTTGAAATCTTTGGATCGAATATTATGTTTCCTTGTTGCGCTGAAAAACCGCTTGTTTTTTAATCCAGAATTACCAAATACGTAATAATCGATAGTGATACATCTTTCTCTTTAGAAATCCGACACAAATAAAACCCCACAGCCCATTGATAATTAATGCTCAAGATGCAACGAGTGATTGAACACAGGTTTTTTGTCAGGGAGCATCTGATGTCAAAAGACAACCTTACTGTTAAGAAATAAATAACAATGAAACGCAGGGTGGCTGTATTCTGTTACAGTCCTTCATCTGCTTACTCTCACAGATAACATGCAAATTAATCTTCTTGAATCAATAAAGGTTTTTATTGAAATCGTTGAATCCGGCAGTCTTCGCCAGGCGGCGGAGAACCTGCAGATGCACTGCCCGGCAGTCACCAGGATGCTGCAACAGCTGGAGAAATACACCGGTACATGTCTGATGCAGCGAACGACCCGGCGACTTCAACTGACGCCTGAAGGAGAAATGTTTTATCACCGCAGTAAACCGCTTTTGGCACAAGCGCATGATTTGCTGGATTCGTTTGCTCCCGACAGCGCGTTAACCGGACAACTGCGCATTGACATGCCAGTGGCCTTTGCCACGTTACTGGTAGTGCCGAACCTTGCCGATTTTTATCGCGCTTATCCCAATATTGAAATTATTCTGGAGAGTTCCGATCGTCGCCGGGATATGCTGCTGGAAGGGCTGCATTGTGTATTGCGTATTGGCGAGCTTGAGGACGGGAATTATATTGCTCGCCCGCTTGGCGATGCCAAAATGACAACCTGCGCCAGTCCTGTTTACCTTGCAGAGTACGGTACACCGAAAACCCTGGAGGATTTGCAGCACCATCAGGCCGTGAACTGGATTAACAGCAGCAGTCGCCGCATTATACCGTGGATTTTTCACACACCGGCCGGGCCACAGGAGGTTCATCTGCCAGGCAAACTGGTACTGGATAACTCAGAAGCCTATATTGCCGCAGGCCTCGCGGGACTGGGAATACTGCAGGGAACAAATCTCTTTCTACAACCGTATATTGATACGGGTGAGCTGGTGGAAATATTACCTGACTATCCAGCATCAACGCGCAAATTGTCATTGTTGTATCCGCACCGTCACCTTTCACGCAAAGTGCGCGTTTTTGCCCAATGGCTGGAAGGGATATTACAACAGCGATATAGCAGGTAGCAGATTGAGTGAGCAAATGTTGCCTGAAAGCTCGCCCAATTTTCAGTATTCCCTTCCCATTATCAGATTCCTTGAGTTTACAACATATGACTTGTCCAGATGGATTTACCCAAACCAGACTTATATTATTTATCGTGTTGTGATTGCCTGAACCAGGCAAGCAATACATAAGCACGTGGCTAAAAGTCTCACGCTGGAGATGGAAAGAGAACCGGGGACAGGATGAACCGGGACGCTGCTACCAGTGAACAGTTTAAGTATAACAACACCCGGCAGTATTTTGCCCACCGTCCCCTGACCCGAGAGCACATCAGGCAGAGCGTCTGCGCTGACAGCATGCGCACGGCGCGGCGCGTCGCCTGTTATTTTGTCGGCGTCATTATCTCAAGCGCGGAATTAACCTGTAGCGTGGTATCAACACCGGTTTCGGTATTCACCATTGGCAGTTCTTTAAGATCAGCAAGAAAATCATCGCTTTTTACACGTCTGACCTGCGGTGCTGCAGCGCTTTTTCTCTCTTCTTTTACGTACAGCGACAGTATGCTCACCATCCGGCGGTGATCATCAGCGGTGTAATCCCTGGGCAGCGAGACATAAGAAAAATAACGCTCACCATCTTGCGACACCATTGGAATCGGCACCTGGATAAATTGTTCTTCTGAAATCCCTTTATTCATTTCTCTGCCAGCCATATTTGCATCCTTATCATCCTGAGACACTCTGTTTTTACTACCCTATCACCCACAGGTGATTGTGCATAAGAAATAATACGAAATGTATTCAATAGTCTTGGCGAAAAGAAGAATAATAAACACCAAACGCCACACTATTAAAACAGTGTGCCATCATATCATTTTCCATTCTTTTTGGAATGGGTAACTCCATAAGGCAACAGCGTAATCAAACAGAAGGTGCTGACGCCGGATCACTTCACAGCATCCTGAATGGCTTCCTGCAATGAATTAAAAACATTTAATGGCCGCCGGGCGACCATTAAAAAATCAGAAAACATCGCCAATAAAGATATTGTTTTTAAGGTTGGTAAAGTCGTAGTCAGCCAGTTCATCAATATTATTCATATAATACGTCAGACTCTCAGAAATCATTAAATTCAGTTTCGGCCCTTTCTCCTGAATAATAATCAATGGCTTTTTATGTGCATGCGCATAACCAATTTCATAAGCCGTACCACTGTCAACATGATCGTCAATGTAATCAACAACAGCTACAACAATCGTTGCTTCATTAAGGTGCTTAATATCATTTTTAAAGATAAAATCACGCCACGGCAGACTACCCACTTCCAGGTCCTGCGGATCCGCCTTGCGCGGAGAAAAATAAGTATCAACCGTTTTATTCCTGTCCAGCGCCTGCTCTACACGCTGCACACGGTCGATTTGCTCTTCACTAAAGAATGGGCTGGCCAGATAGATATTTACCATTAATGTATTCCTCCTGAACGAACATTTACAGGCCTCCATTACCCGTGCCAGAAAGCACCTGATAACACGAATGATGGCAAGCAAATCCTTAATACTACCCTTTCATTATCCTTCACTGTACGAGGTATTGTAAAGATCCGCCTGACAGACCTGACGCGCGGTAATGCAACTAACAGCGTGTTGTTGTGGTAATCATTGTAGCATTGACATAATGGATGCTCAGGAGCTTCAGAACGACAGATAATGGTGTTACCAGATAATAATAAGCTGCGCGATTCATTTAACACTGATTTACCATTTTCTTGCAGGAAATTGCCACACATTATTAAGGACTGATGTTATTATCACCTGGTGGTAGTATCAGCAATTTCCTTCCCCGACACTCCGACAGAAATCAGGACATAATGGAAGAGCGTATTAATTATATTCTGCGGTGCATCCGCGAAAAAACATCCGCTGACGGTGGTTATTTACTTACAACTGCCTTTAATCTGAATAAGTTTCGCTTTCCTGGTGCAGAAATTTAGCCCGTGATATTCATTACACACACTGTGTGTTCCCCCACTTTTACTTACTGCTGAAGAAAACACCTGTGAAATATCTCCCCCTGGTTACCATATGCTGCGAAAATTTTACATATGAAAAGCTCGGCCCGCTACACAAAGCAAATACAATATACCGTCTGAACATGGGTATTGAAACCGCAGAGCGCGTTGAGTTTATGCGCCAGCAGCAGGTTTCGATTGCGACAGGATAGCTGTTTTCCCGCCCACTGGAAAAGATGCGTTTTAAAGAGCAATATCTCTGACACCCTTGCCCAGTGCTGATAAGCGTTGGATGCACGGCGCTTAATTCGTTGCACACAGCCAGATAATCATTAGCATGTTGTAACTAATGTAATGCCTTTCAATACCAGGGAGCATTGGCTCGTATGCCGATGTTCCCTGATCAGGTGCGCATGATAATTTTGTAATAAAAGCGAGTCCCACACAGCGTGCCATCCGGCATGAGCGCATAGTCGGGGACCTCCCCCACACTCTGCCAGCCGGTTCGTTGATAAAACTGCTCGGCACCGCTGCCACTCGCAGTATCAAGCACCAGAACATGCCGCCCTGCCTGACATGCAGCACGCTCGAGTGCGTCCATCAACTGACGCGCAATACCCAGGCGACGTGCCGCTGGCTGAACCAGCCGCACCTCTGCCCGGTGCGGCTGGTTCTCCGGCAGGTCCAACAAGAGTTGCACCGCACCAGTTAATCTACCCTGCTCATCCCGCGCCACCAGTAGTTGACGCTCTTTACGCTCAATACTGCTGGCAACGTTGTGCCAGAACGCGCTCGCCTTCTGGCGCGAGAGCGGCCGCATAAAACCCACTGATGCGCCGTCATCCACACAGGCTGTCAATAGTGCGCTTAGCGTCTCATTATGCTCAGCGACATCAGATGCACTCAGGTCCACAACCTCTGCTGTAAATGCCATATTTCTTCCGGTAAATGACGACGTTAATTCCAGGATAGTACGCTAAAGCACGTGGAGTGCCGTCAGAGGAAAAAACTATGATCGCGCAACATGGCGTGCTTTTTTCATGTGATACATACTGCGATCGGCAGCATCAATCAGTGCATCCAGTGTTTCATGGTGGTCTGGGTGATACTCCTCCAGCCCCCAGGAGAACTGTAGTTGCCATGAATTGCCCGCAGTACGATTATACTTCTCCACGTTGTCCTGTAATGAGTGCATCGCAAGACAGGCACCGTCGGCGTCACTGTCGATGAACAGCACGCTAAACTCATCCCCGCCCTGACGTGAGATAACATCCGCATCACGAAAATTCTGTCTCATTAACTGCGCCATCGCCACCAGCGCACTGTCCCCCGCACGGTGTCCCCAGGTGTCGTTAATTTCTTTGAAGTAATCGAGATCGATATAGCACAGGCTCAATGGTTCGCCGCGCCGCTTACCACTGAGCAGCGCGTAGTTACCTAACATGCTGAAACCACGGCGATTAGAAAGGCCGGTCAGTTCATCGCGAATGGTGTTATTCAATACCGAAAACTCATCTTCGACGATGGCTGCCAGGTCCTGAAGAATACTTATTTGTGCAGGTGTGAGCGAATGCGGTTTATCATCTACCAGACAGAGTGAACCTATCGCATAACCATCCGGGCTGCGTACCGGACAGCCCGCATAAAAACGCAGATGTGGCGGGCCAGTCACCAGGGGATTATCAAAAAAACGCCCGTCTTTGAGCGCATCTTCCACCACCATAGGTGAAAGCTCGAGAATGGCATGACCGCAAAAAGAGGTTTCACGTGATATGTTTCCCCGCTCCCAGCCTACACAAGACTGTAGCCAGAGGTCATTCGCATCCACCAGACTCAATATGGCATATTGCGTGCCAAAAAGGTGGCGAGCCAACCGGGTGATGCGATCAAAACGTTCGGAGGGTGCTGATCCAACGAGTCCGCTGGCATGGAGAGAGCGCAAGCGGGCCGGCTCGTTAGCCGGTATTTCTGGAGCTTTCATACGCGTACCTGTTGCCGTGTTCTGCTGTAAGCATAACGTATTACGCGCCGGGAGGTAGCGGATTCATCTGGGTCAGTAACCAACGCCAGATAACCGTCAATACATAGCGCTGCTGCGACTCACTCAGTGCCGTTCCCTGCGCAATACCGTGCCATTTTGCGAGGCAACCGCGACAGCAGGTCGCCGTCGCGTGCTGGGCAATAAATACGGGATGACCGCGCATGGGCGTTTGTTTGCCATCGTTTTGTGGGTGTGCGGGCGCAAGCCTGTTTGCAATAAAGTCGATTGCATGACGTTCAATGACGTCAGCGCCTTTCTCGAGGCAGTACCGACGCTCCTTGTCGCCCAGATGGAAACGGCGGCGAAATGCCGAACGCTCAAGACGAGCAAAAACAGCGTCTGTGTTACACATGTTCTCCTCCGTTGGACATAACCCTGACAAGCGATTGAACTGTCGTTTAACCGCACGAGCATACAGTGCGAAGTATCACAGGAGGCGGAGCAGTCATGCGACAAAAGCGGATTCAGGAACTGATACTTATTGGCACGATTATGGGCGTTGTGAGCGCAGCATTTAGCAGCGTCTGCCTGTTACTCTTTATGGCGCTTAGTGCAGGCACATAATCAGAAAATAGAACGGCCTATTTTATCGGCCAGACGTTCAAGTGCGGCAATACCCGCAAGCGAGTTCCCCGCCGCATCCAGTTCCGGACTCCAGACTGCAATGGACATCTCATGAGGCACAATGGCAATAATGCCTCCACCAACACCAGACTTACCCGGCATGCCCACACGCCATGCAAACTCCCCGGAACTTTCATACATACCGCTGGTGGCCATCAGTGCATTGACCTGACGCGTCTGCAACGGGGTAATTACGGATGTATTAGCGCCCGGGGCGCTGCCCTGGCAGGCGAGAAATAAGAATGTCTGCGCCAGTTCAATACAGTTCATTTTAAGCGCACAATAATGAAAATAGTTTTGCAGCACTGCTGTGACATCATTTTCGAAATTACCAAATGACTTCATCAGCCAGGCGATGGCCGCGTTGCGGGCGGAGTGGTCAAATTCAGAGCGCGCAATGGCAGCATCATAAACCAGATCCGAACGGCCACTGAGCGTACGCACCACTTCCAGCATACGCTGACGCGGCGCACTCAGGCGACTTTGTAGCATATCGCATACCACCAGCGCACCGGCGTTAATAAACGGGTTACGTGGCTTACCCCGTTCAAGCTCCAGCTGTACCAGCGAGTTAAACGGCTGGCCGGAGGGATCTTTACCCACTCGCTGCCAGATTTCCTGTTCATCATAAAGCCCCATCGCCAGCACCAGGCTCAACACTTTTGAGATGGACTGAATGGAGAAACGCTCGCTGGCATCTCCAGCGTAATAACATTCGCCCTCGACGGTACATACCGCAATACCCAGGCGTCTGGCGGGTACATCTGCCAGTGCTGGAATGTAACTGGCGACCTTGCCCTGACCAATTAGCGGGCGCACCTGCGCCAGAATGTCTTCCAGTAATTGATTATTTAATGGCACAGGCACGGGAACTCCGGACAGCTAAAATCGGGGCGCGCAGTATACTCCCTGCGCCCCGCTATCGCCAGGTAACCTTAACGCCTGTCTTTCCATACCGTTTGCACGTTGCAGAATTCGTGCAGACCAAAATGTGACAGTTCACGACCAAAGCCGCTTTTCTTCACGCCGCCAAATGCCACACGCGGGTCACTGGCGCTATAACCATTGATAAACACGCCGCCACACTCAAGGCGTTCAGCCATATTATGTGCAAGCGCGCTGTTGGCGCTAAAGACGGTGGCGGACAAACCAAACTCGCTGTCATTGGCAAGGGTCAACGCGTGTTCAGCATCCTGCGCTATCGTGATACTGGCAACTGGCCCAAACAGCTCCTCACGAAACGCGGTCATATCACGCTTGACGTTACCGAGCACCGTGGGTGCATAGTAGTTACCCACGCCAGCGAGTTTTTCGCCACCTAACAGTAGCTTAGCCCCCTGCGCCAGTGAGTCCTGTACCTGCTGATGTAGCTCATCACGCAAATCAAAACGCGCCATCGGCCCAATATAATTGTGCTCCTCACTGGGTGAACCCACAGATAGCGCCTGCACGGCCGCGACAAATTTCTCCGTAAACGCGTCTGCAATACCTTCTTCAATAATAAAGCGCTTGGCCGCGGCACAAACCTGCCCGGTATTCTGATAGCGTCCCACTACGGCAGCTTTTACTGCTTCGTCCAGATTAGCGTCATTAAGGACAATAAACGGATCGCTCCCCCCCAGCTCCAGCACACACTTCTTCAGGGCCGCCCCGGCCTGGGCGCCGATTGCCGCACCGGCACGCACGCTCCCGGTAACGGTAACGCCTGCAATGCGCACATCACGAATCATCTGGCTCACGCCATCTGGCGTAGCGTTCACCACCGTGAAAGCCCCTTGCGGAAAACCCGCATCGCGAAAAAGTTCATCAATCAGCCACGCACAGCCCATCACTGATGGCGCGTGTTTGAGCAGATAACTGTTACCGGCAAGCAAAATTGGCACAGCACCGCGCAGCACCTGCCACAGGGGGAAGTTCCACGGCATTACCGCCAGCACCGGACCAAGTGGGCGATATTCAATCGTCGCCTGTTGATATTCAACCTGCGTGGGTTCACTCATGAGCATCGCTGGCCCATGCTCGGCATACCAGTCACACAAATTTGCCGTTTTACTGACCTCCGCACGCGCCTGGACAATGGGCTTGCCCATCTCCAGACAAATTCGCTGCGCCATTTCTTCTGCACGGTTGCGTAGCGCTGCACCGAGTGCGCGCAGCTTCTGCGCACGCGCCGCCACCGGCTGGGTACGCCAGTGTCGGTAGCCCTCACTTGCCCGTGCGACTGCCTGGTCCACATCATGTTCGTTTGCCCAGGGCCACGCCCCCACCTGCTCGCCGGTTGCCGGATTAATGGAAATCGCGTGGGTTGCCGCGCTAATCGTCATAGGGATTCTCCACCATTGCGGGATACAAAGTGTTAACACTGTAAAGCGCTGGCGTCTTCCTGAAAACTGAATAATATTGACACCAGTATTCACAAAATGAGAATGGCTATGGATCTGACACAGCTGGAGATGTTCAACGCGATTGCCGACACAGGCAGTATTACGGCAGCGGCAAAACGCGTACATCGCGTGCCATCAAACCTCACCACCCGTGTGCGCCAGCTTGAGGCCAGCCTCGGCGTAGCGTTATTTATCCGCGAAAACCAGCGGCTACGTCTGTCGCCTGCCGGACATAGCTTTCTTGATTACAGCCGCCGTATTCTGGCGCTGGTTGACGAAGCCCGCACCGTGGTCAGCGGAGAAACGCCCCGTGGTACGCTCGCGCTCGGCTCGCTGGAAAGTACCGCTGCCGTGCGCATACCCGCCATTCTGGCTGAATTTAACCGTCGCTTTGAGCGTATTCACCTCACACTCAGCACCGGCCCCTCCGGAGATATGCTTGACGGCGTGCTCGACGGCACGCTGGCGGCAGCGTTTGTGGATGGGCCAGTGTTGCACCCGGCACTGGAAGGTGTACGTGTGTTTGATGAGGAAATGGTGGTGATAGCCCCGGCAGGACATGCCCCCATTCAGCGAGCCCGGGATGTTAACGGCAGAAGTATTTATGCCTTTCGCGCCAACTGCTCCTATCGCCGCCATTTTGAAAGCTGGTTTGAAAACGACGGTGCCATGCCGGGCAAAATCCATGAAATGGAGTCCTATCACGGTATGCTGGCCTGCGTGATTGCCGGTGCAGGTCTAGCATTGATGCCGCGCAGCATGCTGGAAAGCATGCCCGGCAGCCATCAGGTATCGGTCTGGCCTCTGGCAGACGACTGGCGCACGCTTACCACCTGGCTTATCTGGCGGCGTGGCGCAAGAACGCCACAGTTAGACGCCTTTGCCGGGCTTTTGCCTGAGTACGACGCACTTAATAAGTGACAGTGTCACCGATGAGTATTCTATCTACGACGATTTACCAGCCCGCTTTGCGCATCCGGTCAGCCTCACGACTGTACACAACCATAAAAAAGCCGGGCGTTCACGCTGCCCGGCCTGTACAGGCAGTGACGTTGTCACGCCTTTTTCACGGTGATACTCCAGCTGGCATCACCAACCTGCTGATAGTCAGAAACCACATGCCCCTCCTCGGCGGCCCATTGCGGAATCGCCTGCGTTGCCTGGGTGCAGTCAAAATCAATCACCAGTTCATCGCCGCTGTTCATTTCAGCCAGCGCCGCTTTCGCCTCAATCAGCGGAAACGGGCAAACCTGGCTTATTACATCGAGTTTTTTAATCGTCATACAGACTCCTTAATGAATTCAGGCAGAAACGGTTCGTGCACACGTTTTACGCTGCGGGCGTATAAACAGATACCAGGACGCACTCCAGACGCCGAGGATCATAAACACCAGCCCGACCCAGCCCTGCCAGGTGAGCATCGCTGTCATCACCAGACCGTTACCGATAGAGCAGCCACCGGCAATACTGGCACCAAAGCCCATCAAAATACCGCCGCCTGCGCTGCGCACCGACGTGGCCGCATCCGCAGCACGCAATCGGAACTCGCGGCTGGCTTTGGCCGCAATAAACGAACCGAGGAAAATACCGAGCACCAGAAAGACGCCCCAGTTGAGAAAGCGGCTGTCGCCCACAACCAGATACTGAAGAATATTCGCGCTCGGCGCCGTGATACCTAAACCAAACATACGGCCTGTGGCAGCACTTGACGGCCAGGCGAGTGTGGCTATCAGGCCAATCAGCACCGCCGTAACGAAGGGATGCCAGCGCTTTTCAAACAACAGGTGCGCCAGACCGCTGCGTTTGGGCGGCAGTGACGCCATCTTCAGCTTTGGCTTACGCAGTTCTTTGCCCACAAACCATAGCGTGACCACAACCAGTAGCACGATAAACGGCCATACAGGAGCGCCAAAAGTGTCAGGAATGGAGTTATGCGCAGTACTGAGCGCCTTCACCTGCTGGTTAAAGCCATCCATGTGCGCAGAACGCATCAGCGCGCTGGTTACCATATAGGTTGCAAGCGCAATCCAGCTGCCAATCAGCCCCTCCCCGGCACGATACCAGGTACCGGTCGCACAACCGCCCGCCATGACAATGCCAATACCAAAAACATAGCCACCAACGATAGTGCCAAACCAGGGGAATGCCCCGGCGTCATAGTGAAGATAACCACTGGTAATAAGAGCAAACACGCCAACGCTTTGTATAGCGATGGCGATAAACAGTGCGTAGAAAATGCGGTTATTTCTGGCGATGTACATATCGCGAAAGCCGCCTGTGAGGCAAAAACGCCCGCGCTGCATGACAAAACCCAGCAACGCGCCACAGAACAGGCCGGTGATAATCATGGTCAACATCATATTCCTGGCTAAAACATCAAATGATTCAGCAAGAAATTATTTCGTGCCTGCTGCACGCCAGCCAATAACCAAATGCGATAATATATTACTCACAGGAATGAAGGCCGCATGTGACCGTTGGCCGCACCGGATAAGCGAACCTGACTGAACGCGGGTCATAACAGGTTGCAGGCGGAGAAACCGCCTGCGGCAATACGCACCGATAGACGCAAAAAATGAGATATTGCTCACAAATTAATTGTCATTGCGCCACCGATGGTTTTAAGATCGTCTCCTCATCTTCCTTTATCCACTAACACAGCGCGATACATTTATGACGACAAATACCGTCTCACGCAAAGTCGCGTGGCTGCGAGTGGTTACGCTTGCTGTCGCCGCATTTATCTTTAACACCACCGAGTTTGTGCCAGTCGGGCTGCTTTCCGACATTGCGCAAAGTTTTGATATGCAGACGCCGCAGGTCGGCATTATGCTGACCATCTACGCCTGGATTGTGGCGCTGCTGTCGCTACCGTTTATGCTGCTTACCAGCAAGATTGAGCGGCGCAAACTGCTCATTGGGCTGTTTGCGCTCTTTATTGTGAGTCACATTCTGTCTTTTCTGGCCTGGAGCTTTGAAGTGCTGGTGATTAGCCGCATCGGTATTGCATTCGCTCACGCCGTGTTCTGGTCGATTACCGCCTCGCTTGCCATTCGCATGGCACCGCCAGGCAAACGTGCGCAAGCGCTAAGCCTGATTGCCACCGGTACGGCGCTGGCGATGGTGCTGGGGTTGCCGCTGGGTCGCGTTGTTGGCCAGTACTTCGGCTGGCGCACGACGTTTTTCGCCATTGGTGTCGTGGCCTTTGTCACTATGCTGTGCCTGATAAAGCTGCTGCCGCGTCTGCCCAGTGAACATTCTGGCTCACTGAAAAGCCTGCCACAGCTGGCTCGTCGCCCGGCGTTGCTGAGTATTTATGTGCTGTTGGCTGTAATAGTGAGCGGACATTACACCGCGTACAGCTATGTTGAGCCATTTGTGATGCAGGTGGCGGGCTTTAGCGCCGGGTTCGCCACCTTGATGCTACTGGTACTCGGCGGTGCCGGTATTATTGGTAGCGTACTGTTCAGTAAACTCGGCAATCAGTATGCCTCCACGCTTGTCAGTAGCGCGATAGCGATAATTCTCGCCTGCCTGCTGCTGCTTTATCCCACCTCACACAGCGCTTCCATGCTGCTGGTGTTGAGCCTGTTCTGGGGCCTGGCGATGATGGTGGTTGCGCTGGGGTTACAGGTGAAGACGCTGGCGCTGGCCCCGGATGCCACCGACGTGGCGATGGCCCTGTTTTCCGGTATCTTTAATATCGGTATTGGCGCAGGCGCGCTGCTGGGTAATAAAGTCAGCCTGCATATGTCAATGGCAGATATCGGCTATGTGGGGGCCATTCCTGCGCTGGCGGCACTGGTGTTCTCGGTTGTGGTTTTCCGCCGCTGGCCGGTGGCGCTGGAAGAGCAGCCTGAACACTAAGTGAAACGCTGGCGACAGAAAGGGAGCCGCTGGCTCCCTTTCTGTTTGTCCACCTGATCAGTCAGGTTTACCCAATATCATCCCCGGGCGGCTGCACACAGGCGTTAATGATATGTCGCTACAATTTCCAGCACGCCATTAATGATGAACTGCACGCCCATACAAACCAGCAAAAAGCCCATCAATCGTGAAATCGCCTCAATGCCACTCTTGCCAACAAGGCGCATAATGGCACCAGAACTACGCAGAGAAACCCAGAGGATCACACTGACGAGAAAAAACGTCAGCGGCGGGGCCAGCAGGATGACCCACGGCGCAAATGTCGCACTGGTTTTCACTGTCGCTGCCGAGCTGATTATCATCGCAATCGTGCCTGGTCCTGCAGTGCTGGGCATCGCCAACGGCACAAAGGCAATATTCGCGCCCGGCTCCTTACCCAGCTCTTCGGATTTACTTCTCGCCTCCGGTGACTCATGCGCTTTTTGCTGTGGAAATAGCATGCGAAAACCAATAAATGCCACAATCAAGCCACCAGCAATACGCAGCCCCGGTATCGAAATACCGAAAGTGCTCATCACCAGTTGCCCGGCATACCAGGCCACCATCATAATGGCAAAAACACACACCGATGCCATCAGCGACTGACGGTTGCGCTCGGTGTTATTCATATCCCCTGAGAGTCCCAGGAACAACGCTACTGTCGTCAAGGGATTTGCCAGTGGTAACAACACTACCAGCCCCAGACTAACAGCCTTAACTAAATCCAGCATCCTCTCTCCTTTAACCTGCGCCCACCCGGCAACAACGGGCGTGAGTATAAAAAGAATCCCGTTGAGGTAACAGTTTCTCTCTGTAAGGAAGTTTCAGGGCGTTACACGCAGGGAACAATCCGGTCATACGCATCACAATCAGACACATTCCGCAATATTTCATTAGCAATTTAGCAAATAGTGTGATCTGCATCAGGGTTCTGATTGACAGATGCTTTCATGCAAAATAATATCTCGCGTAATTAATCTACTTGCCTGGGCAACCATTTTGACTGAAACGAGCGATCTGTTTAACCAGATAATCCCGCTGGGGCGGCTGATATACCTGGTCAATCAGCATAAAGACCGCTTGCTCAATGAATACCTTTCACCACTGGACGTGACCGCGCAGCAGTTTAAAGTACTTTGCTCCATACACTGCGCCACCTGTATTACGCCGGTGGAGTTGAGAAAAATACTGTCGGTCGATCTCGGCGCGCTTACGCGCATGCTTGACCGTCTGGCGTGTAAAGGATGGATTGCCCGGCTACCTAATCCCAATGACAAGCGCGGCGTACATATCCGCCTCACCGCTGAAGGGGCTGCATTGTGTGAGCGTTGCCATTGTCTTGTAGGGCACAACCTGCATCAGGAATTAACAAAAAACCTGACGGCTGAAGAAGTAGACCTCCTGGAAAACCTGCTCAGGAAGATTCTGCCGTAGTAGAAAAAAAATGAAATGAGGTGAGACGATGTCCAGACGTAATAATGACTCAGTAACGATTCACAGCATTTTGGACTGGATTGAGGAAAATCTCGAATCCCCGCTGTCGCTGGATAAAGTGTCTGAGCGCTCGGGTTATTCGAAATGGCATTTACAACGGATGTTCAAGAAAGAAACCGGTCTGTCGCTGGGTCAGTACATTCGCAACCGTAAGCTGACTGAAATCGCACAGCAACTTAAACATAGCAACGAGCCTATTCTCTACCTGGCTGAGCGCTTTGGTTTTGAGTCACAACAAACGCTGACGCGCACGTTCAAAAACTACTTCTCTGTACCGCCGCACAAATATCGCGTAACCAATATGCCAGGCGAGACGAAGTATCTGATGCCGCTGAATAATTATAACAGTTGTAACTACAACAGCTGATTGAGTGTGGACGCCATGCCGACGGCAAACGCTTGTAAGCCGCCCAGTCTGTACGTTCCTGAATCTGTCGAGGAAAACATGAAACGCTTAACGGTGAGTGCGGTACTGCTGACGCTCTTTTGTGCTACGGCTCAGGCTGCGACTGAACTCGCTCCCTCTGGTGACAGCAATAGTGAAGTCACGCTCATCCAGCCTGCCGACAACGCGCCTGCATGGGATTTCAACCATATGGGTACAGGCAGTGACAAATCAGAAACGTTAGCGTCCCCCTACTACAACGTTCGTTAGGCCTTTTCCGCGGGCAGACGTCAGCCTGCCCGGAAGACTCACTACTGTGGCGCACCACGAATCAACCGCACTATCCTGCCACCCAGAACATTCACGCACAGCCCCGCCATCACCAGCAATGCACCGCACAATTGCAGTGGCGTAAGTGCTTCATCAAGTAACAACGCCGCGCTGATTAACCCCACCACGGGCACCAACAGCGATAGCGGCGCCACTCGCCAGGTTTCATAGCGCCCAAGCAGCGTCCCCCAGATACCGTAGCCCACAATTGTCGCCCCGTAAGCGAGGTAGACCAGTGACAGTATGGTGGTCAAATCAATATTAACCAGGCTTTGCCCCACCACCTGTGCGCCATCAAACAACAGGCTTGCCAGCAGAAAAGGCACAACAGGGATAAGCGCACTCCACACTACCAACGACATCACCTCAGGCTGAGGCTGAACCTGCATAAGTTTTTTATTAAAGATATTGCCACAGGCCCAGCAAAATGCCGCCGCCAGCGTTAGCATGAACCCCATCAGCGCCACGCTCTGGCCCTGCATACTACTTTGCGCCAGCAACACAACACCCAGCACGGCAAGCGTAATGCCCACCACGTGCTGGCGCGTAAGACGCTCGCCGAACGCCACTGCCCCCAACACAATAGTGAAAAAAGCCTGTGCCTGGAGCACCAGCGAGGCAAGCCCAGCAGGCATACCAAACTTAAGAGCACAGAATAAAAACGCAAACTGACCAAAGCTGATAGTCAGCCCATAGCCCAATAGCAGACGTAATGGCACCCGCGGGCGTGCAACAAAGAACAGCGCAGGAAATGCCACCAGCACAAAACGCAGTCCTGCCAGCAGCAGCGGCGGCATGGCATGCAGCCCCATTTTAATAACAACAAAATTCACTCCCCATACCAGAACCACGAGCATCGCCAGTAGTCCATCTTTGCGCGCCATACCCAACTCCTTTTTCATTTTGTTCACACAACTTACGCTCTGTGACCGCTGTCAACCAGAAGAAATTTTTCATAAGCCCTGATGAGATAGCGATTATTTTGGTGTAACGTCGAAGACTTACAGGCAGGACACCACATGACGTAGCGCGATAATAAAATGTTAAAAATAAAAAACGCCTCCACCGCAGCACTGCTGGTGGCTTCCTTGTTATTAACCGTGGGCCGCGGCATGACGCTGCCGTTCATGACAATTTACCTGACGCGGCAGTTTGCGATGGACGTGCACCAGGTGGGTATTGCCATGTCCGGGGCACTCACCGCAGGCGTACTGTTCAGCCTGTTTTTCGGCGTACTGGCAGATAAATTCGATAAACGCCGCTATATGCTGGCTGCACTCACCCTGTTCTTCTCGGGGTTTATCGCTATTCCACTGCTCAACCATCCGCTGACAGTGGTGGTGTTTTTCTCGGTGATTAACTGCGCGTATTCGGTGTTTTCTACCGTACTGAAAAGCTATTTCGCCGAGACGCTGGCGGTGTATGAAAAGCCGCGTGTCTTCTCACTTAACTACACCTTTATCAACATTGGCTGGACGCTTGGCCCACCGCTTGGCACCTGGTTTTTAATGTATAGCCTTAACCTGCCATTCTGGCTGGCAGCGCTTAGTGCAGTGCCGCCCCTGTGGCTGGTGGGGCGTTATGTGCAACCGCTGGCACCAATGAAGCAAAACGCACACCTCACCTTGTCACCTGCCTCATTGTTACGCGACAAGGCGCTGCGATGGTTTACGCTGTCCACCTTCCTCGGGCAACTGGTATTTGGCGCGTTTGTCACCTGTCTGTCGCAGTACGCACTGGCGACTGACGATGCCGAACTGGCACAACAGATTGTGGCTGTCGTGCTACCCGTAAACGCAGCGGTGGTCGTGCTGTTGCAGTACCAGGTCGGCAAACGCGTACGCCCGGATAATTTACAACGTTTAATGCTCTACGGTTCGCTGTTTTTTGCCACCGGGCTGCTGGGCTTTATGATTGCCGGGAGCAACCTCTGGCTGTGGGGAGTGGCGGCAGCGGTATTTACGCTCGGTGAGCTGATTTACGCGCCGGGAGAATATATGCTCCTTGACCATATCGCACCGCCAGGACTTAAGGCGAGCTACTTTTCAGCCCAGACGCTGGGCACACTCGGCGGCGCGCTGAACCCCTTGTTCACGGGTTATATACTGACCTGGTTGCCACCGTGGGCGCTGTTTGCGTCACTGATTGTGGTGACCGGCTGCGCCTATGGCACCATGCTGATGGGCATGCGCTGCGGGCCATTTTCTTCGGCCCGCATATCTGAGGCGCATTAATTACCAGACTTCACTGGCAATTTGCGTGACCAGGCGAACCTTGTCCCACTGTTGGGCTTCACTCAGGCTGTTACCCTCTTCCGTTGAGGCAAACCCACACTGCGGGCTGAGGCAAATCTGGTTCAGACTCACATACTGCGCCGCCTCCTGTAAACGAGCCTTCACGCCCTGTGGATTTTCCAGCTCACCATTTTTGGTGGTGATAAGCCCCAGCACCACCTGCTGTTTGCCCGGGCGCACGTGGCGCAGCGGGGCAAAATCACCGGAGCGATCGTTGTCGTACTCAAGAAAAAAAGCATCAACGTTGACGCTGCCAAACAGGACTTCAGCGACTGGCTCATAGCCTCCTTCAGAAATCCATGTCGAGCGGAAGTTGCCACGACACACGTGCAGCCCAATGGTCAGATCGTCTGGCTTACCTTCAAGCGCCTGGTTGAGCACGCGGGCGTAGATGCGCGCCAGCTCATCCGGGTCATCACCGCGCTGGCGAATGTGTTTGCGCTGCTCCTCAGAACATAGATAGGCCCAGACCGTGTCATCAAGTTGCAGATAACGGCAGCCTGCGGCGTAAAATGCGGCAATAGCGTCACGCCAGGTCTGCGCCAGATCGTTAAAGTAGTCATTCAAATCCGGATACACACGCTTATCGATCGCACTTCGCCCACCGCGAAAATGCAGCACGCTGGGACTCGGGATGGTCATTTTCGCCACCGCGCTGCCGCTGATGCTTTTCAGGTAGCGGAAATCCTCAAGCATAGGGTGGTTACCAAAGCCCAGTTTACCGATAACGCGAACGCTGTGCGCCCGGGTCTGTACACCATTAAATTGAATACCCTGTTCTGCTTCGTAACGCTCCACGCCCTGCAAACCGTCAAAGAAGTCGAAATGCCACCAGGCACGGCGAAATTCGCCGTCGGTCACCACGTGCAGACCACAGTCACACTGCAACGCCACCGCCTCGCGGATAGCCGCGTTTTCAACCTGACGCAGTTGCCCGGCGTCAATCTCACCGGCGGCAAACTGCGCGCGTGCCTGTTTAATGCTGTCCGGGCGTAAAAAACTGCCCACTACGTCGGCGCGAAACGGTGCCTGCTGTCGCTGCATTCTCTTTCTCCTGCTTCTGCCCGGCAATTTCGCCAGGTGATAGTGCGAATGATAAATTAAATAGCCATCTGGATGGCTGAGCAGCATGAGAATGGCATGGCGATTGCAAAACCTGCAAACGAGAAAAATTCATCAACCCTGAAAGACATTCATATTCAAAAAAGTTTGAGTCTGTAGTTGCGGGCCAGCGGCCAATGGCGTTTAATGCGTTGCGTTTGCGTTAACAGACTGTGATGACATGATTGTACGTCCCCATGAGCACTGGCTGCGCCGCCTGTTTGTCTGGCACGGTTCGGTACTGCAAAAAATCTATACTCGCCTGCTACTGAATTTTTTGCTTTCTATCGCTGTGATTTTCTTCCTTCCCTGGTATGAAACGTTGGGTATTCGCCTCACGGTGGCACCGTTTAGTATTCTTGGCGTCGCCATTGCTATCTTTCTGGGGTTTCGCAACAGCGCCAGCTATGCGCGCTTTAATGAAGCCCGCATCCTGTGGGGCCAACTGATGGTAAGCAACCGTGCGCTACTGCGGGAAGCCAGTAGCCTGCGACTGTCTGAACGCAATGCGCTGGTGAACCTGCAGATAGCCTTTAGCCACTGTCTGCGCCTGACGCTACGCCACCGCCCGGTTCAGGACGCGCTTGAGACATGGCTGACAAAAGACACAGCCGCGCAGGTTGCCCGGACACATTCTCCCTGTAATGCCATTCTGATGCTGATGGGCGAGTGGCTGGCGCAACGCCGCGCTCAGGGAGAAATTTCAGACCTGCTGTGGGCGAGTATGAATAACCAACTTAACGAGTTATCCGCATTGCTCGCAGGCTGTGAGCGCATTGCCACCACGCCGCTGCCCTTCGCCTATTCGCTGATTTTACATCGCACGGTGTACTGCTTTTGCATTATGCTCCCCTTTGCGCTGGTGGGCGACTTGCATTATATGACGCCGTTTGTGTCGGTATTTATCTCCTATACTTTTATCTCGCTGGATACTCTGGCTGAAGAACTGGAAGATCCGTTTGGCACCGAGGATAACGACTTGCCGCTTGATGCGCTGTGCAATAACCTGGAAATCGATCTGCGAGAAATGACAGGCAGTGACAACGTGCCCGATAAAATGCAGCCCAATCGGCACTATCTGCTGCGTTAACCTACATGGCGGCAGCAGACAGACACGCCTTCGCTCGTCGGTCTGCTTTCTCTTTCTTTGCCTGTAAACGCCCTTTTATCTGCACCCCAGCGGCTGAGTCGAACGGCTGAAAGATTTTCACATTAACATTCTGATAACTTGATATAATCCGACACTGATTTAAGCCGCTTTTTCCTGTACTGCGGCTTACGTTGATGAATAACTTCAAAGGTGAGAGACCAAACACCTCGCTATTCAGCCGTGATAATCAGCGGCAACAGCATCGCGCCTGCCAGCGTGTTTATTATCGTTATTTATCTCCCGTGTTCGCGGTTAATTTCTGCGCGAATAGCGGCTGCTGTTATCCTGGAGGTGAATTTATGATGAGTGAGATGTTTATATTTATGATGGTCGCGGAACAACTGGATTTACGGGATTTATCGCGGCTTAAATGCTGGTGATATTGCGGCAAAAAAAAACCGCCAGCCTGCCTGACGGTTTAAATTGCTTGCATGGATAGCCCTGATTTTCTGACAGTTATAGCGGCCCAACACAAGATTAAGCTCACCCCTGAGTTGCCAGAAACAGGCGGTATTGATTATTTTACGCCCTGTTACGGACATTGTTATTTACGTTGTTGACTTTATCGCAACAGATATCAACAAACGCTAAACAACATTCTCATTCGTTAATCCCGTATTGCATTCTCAGCGGTGAAACATTCTGTTACACTCTACGCACTCAACCAATATGGAGATTGATAATGAAATCACTTCTGGGATTTAACACTCTGATTACACCTAAATTGCTGGTGATCTTTTACTGGATTGCTATGGCCCTCATTCTGCTGGGCGGTATTGTTGGCATTATTCAGGGCAATATTCTCGCCGGTATCTTCGGTACGGTATTCGCGCTGGTCATGTGCCGCGTTTCTTTTGAACTCATCATGATTGCGTTCAAAAATAATGAATATCTGCGCATCATCGCGGAAAACACCGACAAAAAAGCGTGATTCCTTTGCGGTTGCCGCCTTAGCGTCGCAGCCGTAATGCCAGCATAAACACCCCCACCCCACACGACAACAACCCCAGTACCGGAAACACCGGAATCCCCCAGATGCGCCAGCCGCTGGCCATAAGCCAGGGTGTGATCCCCAGCGCAATTGCCGCCGTTACCACCGCTATCGCCAGCGTCACAGCCGAACGCTCCAGCGCCCGACTGAGGTGACTGATGTTGTTGATCTCAAGCGTTGCACGCAGTTTGCCCTGCTTGAGACGGCGCAGCAACAGGCGTAGCGTCTGTGGCAGTTCCTCACCTGCATCCAGCGCCTGTGCACCCAGCGCCAGCATACGGCGGCGCGATGCAAAAGGCCGGTAACGGCGCAGCAGCACGCGGGTAAGCATTGGGCGC